>NZ_JAZHRV010000001.1:622250-1244500 GCF_036924595.1 Bradyrhizobium algeriense
TCGGAGACGCAGAGCGAGATCGGCGGCGAGGGCTTTGCGATGGCGGGCAGATCGGCCGCGATCGCCGAAACGCAGAGCATGGCGCAGCACGGTTCCATAGCGCCCTTGCCGTCGTGCTGATGCTTGGCCGGCTCGGGCATAGCGTGACCGGCATCGGCCTGACGCACAGCATGCTGATCCGCCTGCATCTCATGATGCCGGTGCGAGGCGGCATGCTCCGGCTGCGCGTCTTCATGGACATGTGCAGCGGTAGCCGTTCCGGGCTGATGCATGAAACACGATGCGGCATCGCCAAGCGCCAGCGCCACGCCGGGCGCAAGCACGCAAAACAGATAAAGCAGGGCGACAAACCACCCCGCCTTGGCGCGCATCGGCCTCGTCAAGCGAACGAACATGGCGGGGAAACTAATACCCGCGGCCGATTCAGCCAAGGTGCCGACAGGCGCTGCCCCATCACATCTGCATGCCCAATATCGCGGCAATGTGGCTTGACGTTAGGCAAATAGCCTAGGAAATTGCGTCGGCCGTGGCAATTTCTTCTGAACTCACCGGAGATTCCGATCTGTTCGTTCCCGACTCGCGCCGGGCATGGATCCGGCTTGCCGTAGCCGTCCTGATCGGCTCGCTCGGCAGCGTCGGCATGTGGTCGGTGGTGGTCGCACTTCCCGTGGTGCAGACCGAGTTCGCCGCGAGCCGCGGCACCGCCTCGCTGGCGTTCACGATGATCATGCTCGGATTCGGTTCCGGCGGGGTGCTGACCGGCAAGATCACCGACCGCTACGGCATCGTCACCGCCATCGGGCTCGGCATCGGCATTTTGGGCTTAGGCTATGTCGTCGCGGGAATGTCATCCTCGATCTGGCAATTCATCCTGGTGCATTTCGCGATCGGGCTTTCCTCCTCGGCTACTTTCGGCCCGCTGATGGCGGAGGCCTCGCACTGGTTCGACCGCTACCGCGGGCTCGCGGTCGCCATCGCCGCCAGCGGCAATTACATCGGCGGTGCGATCTGGCCGCCGCTGGTGAACTGGGGCATCCAGACCTATCAGTGGCGCGCCACCCACATCGCGATCGGCATCTTCACGGCGGTGGCGATGGCCCTGGCGCTGATCGCCTTGCGGATGCTGATGGGGGCGGCGACCCAGCGCGACCACGAGAATGCGCCGCCGCCGCGCGTCGACCTGCGCCTTTCCACCAATGCGCTGACCGCGATCCTGGGGCTCGCCAGCATTGCTTGCTGCGTGGCAATGGCGATGCCGCAGGTTCATATCGTGGCCTATTGCGGCGATCTCGGCTATGGCGTGGCGCGCGGCGCCGAAATGCTGTCGCTGATGCTGGGCTTTGGTATCATCAGCCGGATCGGCTCGGGCTTCCTCGCCGACAAGATCGGCGGCATCCGCACGCTGCTGATCGGCTCGGTGGCGCAGGGCACCGCGCTGCTGTTCTATTTGTTCTTCGACGGCCTGACCTCGCTCTACATCATCTCCGCGATGTTCGGTCTGTTCCAGGGCGGCATCGTGCCGAGCTACGCGATCATCGTGCGCGAGGCGATGCCGGCGTCGGAAGCCGCGACACGCGTGGGCATCGTGATCTTCGCCTCCGTGTTCGGCATGTCGTTCGGTGGCTGGGTCTCGGGCGCGATCTTCGACGCCTACGGCTCCTACGGCGCGGCCTTCGCCAACGGGCTGGCGTGGAACGCGCTCAACATCGGCATCATGCTGCTGCTGTTGATGCGCGCGCGGCAGCGGCTGGCGATGGCGTGAGGGCCGACCCCGGAACCTGGCAGGGCAATCATGCCGTTCGCGATCAAAGCCGAAATCCACGATCCGCGCGCCAAGTCGTTCTCGTTCATCGCGCAAAAGACGATGTATGGCGGCAAACATATCGCCGAAGGCGACACGGTCTTTGTGTTCGCAAGCGAGAACGAGGGCGGGCAAGGCCTCATCGCGCGCGGCATTGTCACCTCAGCCCAGGCGATTGCAAAGAGGCGCGGCATCGTCAGGCAAACTCCGCGTGTGAGCATCGCCATCAGACGCACTGCACTCGCGAAGCGGCCGCTCGGGCGGAGCGAACTCAAACGATTCAGCGAGTGGGATGACGGTCGACCCCAGACCGAACTCAGCTTCAAATTCTATCGTCAGGCAACGAACAAGATCGTCGGCGTCTCGGACGAGGCCGCGGAGTTCCTGGGCGAATTCTTCTAGCGCGATGGAGATCAGGCCGACTGCCCGGCCTTCAGCAGCGAACATCCTGTGATCTTCAAACTGCCATCCGGCTGCTGCTCCAGCGTGTACATCGCCTCCCACGCTTCGCCATTGTCGTCGACGATGTGGACGTGCTGGGCGATCCGCCCCTGGGCCGCGCGCGCCTCGCCGAATTCGAAACTCTTGTGGCGATAGACCGGCGGATAGGCTTGCTGGACCATTTGCATGAAGATGTCGGCCTGCGGGAATAGCTGTTTGATCTCGGGCGCGGCGTGCGAATAGGCTGCTGCGGCGTCATCGCGGCTGAATGCCTGCTCCTGTGCGCGGATCACGCTCTGCGCGGCGGAAACGTCGTCGGCGGTGGCGGGCGCGGCGAGGCCGAACAGAAACACGAGAAGCAGGACGATGGCGCGCATGGGGTTGCTCCGTTGGCGATGCCCATGAGCTACGTTTTACATCGCAACTGGTTTCCTGTCCGCGCCATTCTCGCTACGAATCCCGGGCATGCCATATCACCCGGGCGTCCACCGGCCTACCGGATCGATCCGCCAAAATTGTCGATATCGGGCGCGGGGCGGGCGGGAAACAGTTTTGCGCTGCATCGGTTCAGTTCAGCGGCCCGCCGGGACCGTCAGAGATCGATCGTGATCTCGATGGTTGCGACGTCGCCGAAGCGGGCGCGAACATGCTGGCCGGCGCGGATCGGCAGCATGCCAGTCATCGAGCCGGTGGAGATCGTCTCGCCTGCGCGAAGTCCGTCGCCCCATTGGCGGCGCTGCTCGGCCAGCCACCATAGCGGCCGCAGCGGATCGCCCATGACGTCGGCGCCGACGCCCTCGCGGCGCAGCGCGCCGTCGACCTCAAGCCGCACGGGTACGGAGGCAAGTCCCTCGCGCCAGGTCTCGATGCGATCACCAAAGACATAACGTCCCGATGCGCTGCCATCAGCGAGAATGCCGGGCAGCGGCGGCAGGGCCTTTCGCGGATAACGGCATTCCGCCACTTCGATGCCCGCATGAACCTCGGCGATCGCCTCGATGGTTTCGGGAAACGTCCAGGGCGCGTCTCTCGGCGGCAGGTCGTGCGCGAGCGTGACGAAGAACTCGCATTCGATCAGCGGGTCGAGCAACTCGGCGGCCTTGAAATGCGCAGGCGAAGCGCAGGCAAAGCGGCGGAACGTCCTGCCGTAGATCGGTCCGTCCAGTTGCAACTTGCCGCGCACCGCATCCGTCGTGCCGGCGATCTTCCAGCCCAGCGGCTCCCAGCCGAGACGTTCCGCCACGGTCTGGTTGACGGCATAGGCTTCAAGGGCCGTGTCCGGCACGAGATCATCGGGCAAGGAGAATTGGCTGACGTTGCGCCGCGCCCGCACGAGCAGGTTCGCCAGTTCTTCCTGTTTTCCGGAGATTGATTTCACGTTCGTCTCACCGTCCCTGAAATACCGCGGCGCGGCGCTCGATGAAGGATTGAATGCCCTCGCGGGCGTCGGCGCTGTTCAATACGCGTTCGCGCACGGTCGGAATGTAGGCGATGGCGGCCTTCTCGCCATGCTCGACATATTTCGCGGCAGCCTCCTTGGTGACCTGAATGCCAAGCGGCGCATTGTTAGCAATGATCGCGGCGAGCGCCATCGCGCGCTCGACCTGCTGGCCCGCCGGCATCACTTCCTGGACCAGCCCGATCTCGTGGGCGCGGGCCGCCGTGAATTCATCGCACAGGAACAGATGATACATCGCGTTGCCCCAGCCGGTGCGCGACAGGAAGCGGAAATGCGCGCCGCCGAACGGCGCAATGCCGCGTTTGGATTCCATCTGGCAGAAGCGCGCGTCATCAGCGGCGACGACGATGTCGCCCGCCAGCATCAGTTCGATGCCGATGGTGAAGACGATGCCCTGCACGGCGGTGACGATCGGCTTTTTGCAGCGCTTTTGCAGGCCGAATACGTCGACATTGCCTTCTTTGAAGTTTCGCTTCTCGGCATTGGGGCCGAAGAATTTCGGCATGTCGAGGCCGGCGGTGAAATCCTTGCCCTCGGCGCAGATGACGCCGACCCAAAGGCTGTCGTTGTTGTGCAGTTCGGTCAGCGCATCCGACAATTGCTCCATCATGGCGGGCGAGAACGCGTTCTTCTTCGCGGGGTTGTCGATGATGATCTTGAAAATGCGATCATGCGTCTCGGTGCGGATTGTTCCTTCGGCACTCATGATGTTCGTTTCCTCTCCTGGATGTCTCAAAATGCTGC
The DNA here is from genome assembly GCF_036924595.1 of Bradyrhizobium algeriense. Taxonomy (NCBI): domain Bacteria; kingdom Pseudomonadati; phylum Pseudomonadota; class Alphaproteobacteria; order Hyphomicrobiales; family Nitrobacteraceae; genus Bradyrhizobium; species Bradyrhizobium algeriense. Next base: position 626,696 of record NZ_JAZHRV010000001.1, read on the forward strand.
CGCGCGGTTATCGCTCGTATTTGACGGCAAGCGCGGTGCGGATCGCAGCAGTGCGTTCCGGCGAAAAGTGCGATGCGCCGAGCTCAAGCAGGTCGAGGAACGACAGCACGCCGCCGCGCGAGCCCCAGCTGCCTTCCTCGATGATGCGGAAATTGATCCACCAGCCCGGCGAGGGCGCCTTCATCCCGCAGGCGTCCGCCAGCGCCGCATGGATATTGCGGATCACCGTGGCGCGATCCTCGCGCGTCCAGCAGCAGTCCATCGCGACGACATCGATCACCATGACGTCGCTCGGCTTGTCCGAAAGCAGTTCTCCGCCGTGCGCGATCATGTCGAGCGGCCGCTCGGCAAAATGCACCTGATAGCCGCGGCGGGCTTCCGGCGTGAGCTTGCCGACCTCCGGCACCAGCACGGCATCCGTCAGCGTCTTCGCCAATACGCGCCGTTGATCGGAAGTCAGCCGCCCCTGCGGCGTCATCACGTGGATAAACGTCATCGATCGTTACCTCCCGCCGCCTATGACGAGTGGCATAGTGCGAGCGGGGGGCTGGCTATGTCAAGCGTCATATTCTATGATGGGGCGACTCAAGGGGGAGTTCCGATGTCGTCCAATACCCGCGCAAAAATGGTGGCAGGCGCCGCCGACCTGATGAGCCGGCGTGGCGTGAACGCCACCAGCATGCGCGAGGTGGTCCGCCATACCGGCACGCCGCGGGGCTCGATCGGCCATCACTTTCCGCGCGGCAAGCAGCAGCTGATCGAGGACGCGCTGGTGTTTGCGGGCAAGCAGGTCAGCGGACCGCTGGAGCACCTGACGCAGTCGCGCGGCGCCGTTGCAGGCCTGCGCGCCTTCATTGCCTTGTGGCGGCAGACGCTGGAGAGGACGAAATACCAGGCCGGTTGTCCAGTGCTTGCGGTGTCGGTCGAACAGTATGTCAACGATGCGACGGAGAAGGACGGCGAGCCGGACGAGGCTGCGCAACAGCGCCTGCTCGATCTGGCGAACGGCGTATTCGCCGACTGGCAGCGCATCATGTTCGCAGCGCTGGGGCGCGAGGGCGTAGCTCCCGCGCGCGCGCGGCGGCTGGCCGCGCTCGTCATTGCATCGACGGAAGGAACGGTCGCGATGTGCCGCGCCGCGCGCAGCGCCCAGCCACTCGATGACGTCAGGCAGGAGCTCGAACTGGTGCTTTCAAGCGCGCTGGACAAGTGATCGCGAAGGCAGCGCTTGCTGCCGGGTCAGGTCATGGCTGCTTCGTGACTCTATCCAGGAGAACTCACGATGCCAGCGCGGTCAGAAGCATCCGCGCGAGATCGGCACTGACGTAAGGCTTCGGCAGCAGCAGCACACCGGCCTCGAGACGGCCATGATGGATGAGGGCATTCTCGGCATAACCGGAGGTATAAAGCACTTTAAGCTCCGGCCGCCTTTTGACGACCTCGGTCGCGAGCTGGCGGCCATTCACTCCCCCGGGGAGCATGACGTCGGTGAACAGCAGGTCGATGCGTTCCGGTCCATCGATGATGGCCAGCGCCTCGGCCGCATTGCCTGCGGCGAGCGTGTGGAATCCGAAGCGGGTGATTTGCGCCAGGACGTATTCGCGGACCAGCGGGTCGTCCTCGACGATCAGGATCGTCTGGTCGCCATGTTCTCCGGCATATCCGCCGGTCTCGCCGGCGGGCTCCTCCGGGCCGCCGCCCGTGGCCTGCGGCAGGTAAAGCTTCACGGTCGTGCCGTGATCCTCTTCGCTGTAGATCTTGATATGTCCATTCGACTGTCTGGCGAAGCCGTACACCATGCTGAGGCCGAGCCCCGAGCCCTTGCCGGCTTCCTTGGTGGTAAAGAACGGCTCAAACACCTTTTCGAGCAGGTTGCCCGGAATCCCTTCCCCGGTGTCGCTCACGGCAATCATGACGTAGTCGCCAGGTCTGACTTCGCTGTTCAGGCGAGCGTAGTTCTCATCGAGCGCCACGTTCTTGGTTTCCAACGTTAGCTTGCCGCCGTTAGGCATGGCGTCCCGCGCATTCAGGGCGAGGTTCAGGATTGCGGTCGAAAGCTGACTGGGATCGATCAGAGCCGGCGCGGAATCGTGCGCCAGCATCGATTCAATTTCGATGTGCTCGCCGAGGGTCGGCCGCAGCAGCTGCGCTGAATCGATGATCAACGCGTTGACATCGGTATTGCGCGGCTGCAGCGGCTGTCGACGGGAGAAGGCCAACAAGTGCTTCGTCAGCTCAGCGCCCCTTGTCGCGGCTCCGTTGATCAGATCGGTGATCTGGGCAAGATGCGGACGATCCTTGACGGCATCGCTCAGGATTTCGATGGTTCCGGTGATAACAGTCAGAATGTTGTTGAAGTCGTGCGCGACGCCGCCGGTGAGCTGGCCGATGGCTTCCATCTTCTGCGCCTGCCGGACCTTGGATTCGGTGGCCTCTTTCTCCTCAAAACGTTTGACCATGGCCTCGGCCTCGCGGCGCTGCCTGACCTCCTCCTCAAGCGCGGCATTGGCATTGGCAAGCTGAATGCGCGTCGGCAGCACCAGGATCCGCGGCAGCAGCAGCAGGAGTGCTGCCGTGATCGGGACCGAGATCAGGGTCAGGAAAGCTTTCGCCACGGCCTCGATTTCATAGGCCGGCACCCATACGGTGTAGATCGACAGCAGGCTGGTCACTCCGCAGACCGCGACGAAGATCGCGAATATCAGGAATACGCCCCAGAACATCAGCTCACGGTGGCGTCGCCACACGAAGAACGCGAGAACGAACGCCGTCGTAAAGAAGGCGACGGCGACCATCGCGTCGGAAACGACATTCAGCCAGATCAATTCCGGCTTCCACAGCAGGCACGCGCCATGCTCGGTGAGCTTCGACATGCGAAAAAGCTCCAACAAGCGGCTGCATGCGTGCAGCCGCACGCTTCCGATCTCTCCGTCGGATGACGGAAACTATTCAGCTTTTTTGCCCCCCACGCAAGCGCAGCGCTGGATCGTGACCATCACCGCGCTACAGCGGATTTATTGAAAATGCCCTCGCTGCTCAGAACGTCGGCGGCGTGCAGGCCGAGATCACCTCGCAGGCTTTTGCGCCGACGCAGCGAAAGCGGTGCGGACGGCGACTTTCGAAATAATAGGCATCGCCGGGATCGAGGATACGGCGTTCGTCGTCGACGGTCACCTCGAGCCGGCCGCTCACCACGATGCCGCCTTCCTCGCCGTCATGGGTCAGCGGCACCCGGCCGGTGTCGCTGCCCGGCTCGTAGCGTTCTTTCAGGATCTGTAGGCTCCGGCCGAACATGGTGTCGCCGACCTGGCGATACGAAATCGGTTGCTTGCCGATCTCGGTTAGTTCGTCGGAGCGGTAGAACGCCTTGCGCGGCCGCTCCGGCTCGATCGCGAAGAATTCGGCGAGCCCCATCGGCAGCCCGTCGAGGATGCGCTTGAGCGCACCGACGGAGGGGTTCATCTGGTTGGATTCGATCAGCGAGATCGTCGAATTGGTCACGCCGGAGCGTTTTGCGAGCTCACGCTGCGACAGCTTGTGACGGGCGCGAACGAAGCGGAGTCGCCCACCGATATCGACGCTCATCGAAAATCCCTGTTGCAAGTGTTTCGGATCGAACAAATATGCCCTAGCCGGGCCAGTAAAATCAATGGGTTGCAGGAGTGAAGAAAAGGACTTGTTGTGCCTTCCCGAGCGTGGCCCGGTGGTACCTTGAGCTGCCAGCACAGGAGCTACGCCGTGACCCTTCATCAGAAGCCGAACACCCTGCAAACCGATTCGTTCTGGATGCCGTTCACGGCCAACCGGCAGTTCAAGAAAGCGCCGCGGCTGTTCGCTTCCGCCGAGGGCATGCACTACACGACGGTCGACGGCCGCAAGGTGATCGACGGCTCGGCCGGCCTCTGGTGCGTCAATGCCGGCCATGGCCGCCGCCAGATCGCCGCCGCCGTCGAGCGGCAGTTGATGAACCTCGACTTCGCGCCCTCGTTCAACATGGGCCATCCGCTGGCGTTCGATTTCGCCGAGCGGCTGGCCGAGATCGCGCCCAAAGGTCTCGATCGCATCTTCTTCACCAATTCGGGCTCGGAATCGGTCGACACTGCGCTGAAGATCGCGCTCGCCTATCAGCGCGCCATCGGACAGGGGACGCGGACGCGCCTGATCGGTCGCGAGCGCGGCTATCACGGCGTCGGCTTCGGCGGCATGTCGGTCGGCGGCATGGTGGCGAACCGCCGCGCCTTCGCGACCCATCTGCCCGGCGTCGACCACATCCGTCACACCCATGATCTCGCCCGCAACGCCTTTGCAAAGGATCAGCCGGAGCATGGCGCCGAACTCGCCGACGATGTTGAGCGGATGGTGGCGCTGCATGGCGCTGACACCATCGCCGCCGTCATTGTCGAACCGGTGCCGGGTTCGACCGCGGTGCTGCCGCCGCCGAAGGGCTATCTGCAGCGGCTGCGCGAGCTCTGCACCAAGCACGGCATCCTCTTGATCTTCGACGAGGTCATCACCGGCTTCGGCCGCCTCGGCGCGCCGTTCGCGGCTGACTATTTCGGCGTTACGCCTGATATGATGACGACGGCCAAGGGCATCACCAACGGCACCGTGCCCTGCGGCGCGGTGTTCGCCAGCCGCAAGATCCATGACGCGCTGATGAACGGCCCCGAGGGCACGATCGAGCTGTTCCACGGCTACACTTATTCCGCGCATCCGGTCGCCTGCGCGGCGGGCCTTGCGACGCTTGACATCTACAAGGATGAGGGGCTGCTCACGCGTGGAGCGTCACTGGCTGAATATTGGCGCGATGCGCTGCATTCGCTCAAGGGCCTGCCGAACGTCATCGACATCCGCAATGTCGGCCTGATGGGCGCAATCGAGCTGTCGCCGCGCAGCGACGGCGTCGGCGCCCGCGGTTATGACGTGATGGTGGATTGCTTCAATCGCGGGCTTTATTTCCGCATGAGCGGCGACTCCTTCGCGATGTCGCCGCCCTTGATTGTCGAGAAAAGCCATATCGACGACATGGTCTCGATCCTCGGCGACGCCATCAAGCGCGTGGCCTGATCCTTGCTCGCAAGGAAGCCATAGCGTTTTCAAGCGAAGTGGACCCCCGGTTCGCGTGAAGAAAACGCGTCAAGAAAAAAACCTGGAGCACGGTTCCGATTCTATCGGAGCCGGGCTTCAGAGCGGCCGCGGCGCGAACGCCGCGGCGAATTGCGTGAGGGATCGTGAAAGTCATCGTTCTCGGCAGTGGCGTCATCGGCGTCACGACAGCCTATTATCTGGCACGCGCCGGCCATGAGGTAACGGTCGTCGACCGCCAGTCCGAGCCCGCGCAGGAAACCTCTTTCGCCAATGCCGGCGAAGTCTCGCCCGGCTATTCCTCGCCCTGGGCCGGCCCCGGCGTGCCGGTGAAAGCCATCAAATGGCTGTTGATGCGGCACGGGCCGCTGGTGATCTGGCCCAAGCTCGATCCCGTGATGTGGATCTGGGGCATGAAGATGCTGCGCAACTGCACGGCAGAGCGCTACGCCGTCAACAAGCGTCGGATGATCCCGATCGCCGAATACAGCCGCGATTCCTTGCGCGCGCTGCGCGCCGAGATCGGTATCAAATATGACGAGCGCAGCCGCGGCACGCTGCAGCTTTTCCGCAAGCAGAAGCAGCTCGACGGTACCGGCGGCGATATCGCGGTGCTCAAGCAATATGGTGTTCCTTACGAGGTGCTCGATCGCGAAGGCTGCATCGGTGCGGAGCCGGCGCTGGCGGCGGTGAAGGAAAGATTCGTCGGCGGACTGCGGCTGCCGCAGGACGAGACCGGCGATTGCCATATGTTTACGCAGGCGCTCGCCAAGGAAGCAGCAAAGCTCGGCGTGCAGTTCAGGTTCAATACCAGCATCGATCGCGTGGTCGCGGACGGCGACAGGATCACGGGCGTCGTCACCAGCGCCGGGCTGTTGCAGGCCGATGCCTACGTCGCTGCGCTCGGTAGCTGGACGCCGCGGTTGCTCAAGCCCATCGGTATTCCGGTTCCTGTCTATCCTGTGAAGGGCTATTCGATCACGGTCCCGGTCATCGATGACGACGGCGCGCCTGTATCCACCGTGATGGACGAAAGCTACAAGGTCGCGATCACGCGGCTCGGCGACCGCATCCGCGTCGGCGGCACCGCGGAAATCTCAGGCTATTCGAACCGGCTCGATGCGGCGCGGCGCGCGACGCTCGATCATTCCCTCACCGACATGTTTCCGCGCGGCGGTGACCTCGGCAAGGCGACGTTCTGGAGCGGCCTGCGCCCGATGACGCCGGACGGGCCGCCGGTCATCGGCGCCACGCGCTACAGCAATTTGCATCTCAACACCGGCCACGGCACGCTTGGCTGGACCATGGCCTGTGGCTCGGGGAGGGTGCTGGCGGACCTGATGTCGGGGCGGAAGCCTGAGATCGACGTGAGCGAACTCACGGTGAGCCGCTACGATCACCGGTTTGGGTGAGGGGCGGACGAGCACAGTTGGCAAGAGGCGCGGGACGCGCCGAGTTTCACTCAGTGCAGTGCCGGTTCGCGGGCGCTTAGCGCCGTCTTCATCAGCTTCGGCAAGGTCCTGGCGTAGACCTCAATGAATGTGGCGTCGCCATTGGAGCGAGGGGCGCGCGCGGCCTGCGCGGCGATACGTGCAGCCTTGGCTTCGCACTTCGCGAACAGGTGCCAGAACCATTCCGGCTCTTTGTCCATTGGCTCCTTGTGCAGCTTGATGACGGCGGCGCCTACTGCCGCCATGGCATTTACGGCGCCCGCGCTCATGGTGCTTAAGGCCGCCGAGCTCATGATATCTTCTCTGGTCTCGGCGGCTGCGGCTCGTGCTTTCCCGTGTTTCCCTCGGTTCGGCATGCTCAGCTCCTGACGTATCCATACGAACTCCTGGGAAGCGTAGACCTCGGGTGTTGACGGCGTCTGAATCGACAGTCCTAAGTTCGGATTTTCGATTTCATTCGGGTATGTCTAAATTCTTTCACGATGTTCCCTGGTGGGCGGGACAGTCGGTATGCGGGTGTCGTCGTTGCCTCTGCATCAATCCTGTTCGGGAGGATCAAAGGCGTGGATGGCAGGCAGCGCTCCCGTATATTTCTCGCACTCGACCACCGTCACCTGACCGCAGCAGCCTTGCGCGATCCGCGATGTGCCGATGTCGCGGGTGAGCACGTTCGGATTGCCGTGGACGCAGAGCGGATGTTCGGCCGCACCTGGCTCCGGATCGTACCAGGCGCCGGTGGACAATTGCACCACGCCGGGCATGACGTCGTCTGTAATAGCGGCGGCAGCGAGGCAGGCGCCCCGATCATTGAACAGGCGGACGATGTCGCCGTCGGCGATACCGCGGCGCGCCGCATCAACGGGGTTGAGACGGACGGGTTCGCGGCCGGCAATTTTCTTCGACTGGCTGTAGGCGCCGAAGTCGAGCTGGCTGTGCAGCCTCGTCGCCGGTTGATTGGCGATCAGCATCAACGGGCGGCGTGCATCCGGCGGTTCGGTCGAGGGCAGCCAGGCCGGGTGGGGAGGGCAATCGTCGTAACCGAAGCCCGCGATGGCTTTCGAATAGATCTCGATCTTGCCGCTTGGCGTCGGCAGCTTGTTGTTGAGGGGATCGTTGCGGAAGGCGCGCAGAAAGCCGCCGTCATCGGGGGCCGACGGCAGCGCGAGTTCGCCGCGCTCCCAGAACTCTTCGAAATCAGGCGCATCGCAGCCGGCCTCGGCAAGCGCCTTCCGCGTCGGCTCGTAAAGATGCGCCAGCCATTGCCTGGTGTCGCGTCCTTCCGTAAAGGCCTGTTCAACGCCTAATCGCCGCGACAGCGCGGCAAAAATATCGAAATCGTCGCGCGCTTCGCCGACCGGGTCCATGGCCCTGCGCATTGCGATCAGCCTTGGATCGGTGCCCGCGGCGCCGATGTCGTCGCGCTCCAGCGTCATCGTCGCCGGCAGCACGATGTCGGCAAACTTCGCCATCGGCGTCCAGGCGCTCTCGTGCACGACGATGGTTTGCGGAACATTGAAGGCGCGCCGCAGCCGGTTGATGTCCTGGTGATGATGGAAAGGGTTGCCGCCCGCCCAATAGACCAGCTTGATGTCGGGATACCGCATCGACCGGCCGTTGTATTCGAAGCTCTCGCCCGGATTGAGGAGCATGTCGGCAACGCGCGCGACCGGGATGAATTCGCTGGTGCCGTTCTTGCCTTGCGACAGCGTCGGAATCGGAACCGCGTTGAAGCGGCGGCCGGTGTGGCCGAGCGCACCGAGCGCGTAATTATATCCGCCGCCGGGCAGGCCGATCTGGCCGAGCATGGCCGCGAGCACCGCGCCCATCCACACCGGCTGCTCGCCATATTGCGCCCGCTGCAGCGAATGCGAGACCGTGATCAGAGTGCGCCCGCGCGGCAGCCGGCGGGCGAGGTCGACGATGGTGGCGGCAGGAATGCCGGTGATGCCGGCCGCCCATGCCGCGTCCTTTGGCGTATTGTCGTCGCGGCCGAGCAGATAGCGTTCGAAGATGTCGAAGCCGGTGCAATAGCGCGCGACAAAGGCGCTGTCCCACAGGTTTTCGACGAGCAGCGTATGCGCGAGCGCCAGCATCAGCGCCACGTCGGTGCCGACCCTGATCGGAAGCCACCGGGCGCCGGCTTCTTCCGGCAGGTCATCGCGCAACGGCGCGATGCCATAGAAGACCGCGCCGCGGCGCGCGGCCTTTTGCATCGCGTCGCGCTCGATGTGGCGGCTGATGCCGCCGCTGGCGACGTCCGAGTTCTTCAGCGCCATGCCGCCGAAGGCCAGCACCGTATCGGTATGCTCGGCGACCTGATCCCACGTTACGTTTCGGCGCGAGACGTCTTCGTAGCCGCCGAGGACATGAGGCAGGATCACGGCCGAGGCGCCGGCGCTGTAGCTGTTCACCGAACGCACATAGCCGCCGAATGCCATGTTCAGAAAGCGATGAACCTGGCTCTGCGCGTGATGGAAACGTCCGGCGCTGGACCAGCCATAGGAGCCGCCGTAGACCGCGGCGGCGCCATATTCGGTTCGGATCCGCGATAATTCATTCGCAAGCAAATCGAGAACTTCATCCCAGGGGCACGCGACGAATTTCTGGTCGAAGGTGCGCTCGCTGCGTGCGCTCCGGTCCAGCCATGCCTTGCGGACCATCGGCCGCAGAATGCGGGCCTTGTGGCGCATCGCGGTGGTGAAGTTCTGTAAAATCGAGGAGGGCGCAGGATCCTCCTCGTAAGGCCTGATATCCAGCGTCGCGCCGTTCCATCGCGCGGAAAATGCGCCCCAATGTGCGCTGTGCGGGCTCCAATCCTCACGGGCTTGATCCATTCGTTGTTCCAGACCGTCGCTCATGACGCCGCCGTTATGCAGTTCACCCACAGCACGACCGCTTTCGCATCTTCCGCCGGATTTGAAAAGCGGTGAGGGCGGCGGCTGGCGAAGCGAAAACTGTCGCCCGTCTTGAGCGACCAGGTCTCGGCATCCACGGTCAGCGTCATCTCGCCTTCCAGTACCAGACCAGCCTCTTCGCCGTCATGGGTGTAGAGTTCGTCGCCGGTGTTGCCGCCGGGTTCCAGGTGCACGAGAAACAGATTCAGGCGGTTCTCCGTTCCCGCCGGGCTCAGCAATTGTTTGGAAATGCCGGTGCGCCACAATTTCAGTTCGGCGCGCTGCAACTGGCGCGTCACCACGCCGCCTGAAGCCGCATCGTCGCTGGGCCGCGAGCCGAACAGCGCGGCGATGCCGACGCCGAGCACGTCGGCCAGCGTTGCGAGCACGCGCAGCGAAGGCGACGACAGGCCGCGCTCGATCTGGCTGAGGAAGCCGATCGACAGATCGGTGCGCGCGGCGATCGTCTCCAGCGACAGTTTGTGTTCACGGCGCAGGTCGCGAATGCGCCGGCCGACGGCGAGGTCCATCGCCGGTTCGGCCGGCCTTGCGGCAGCCTTCGCCTTCGGCTTGCGCGCCGCCTTTGCCGTGGCCCTTGCCTTGGCCTTGGGCGCCGGCTTTTTAATTCTCTTGCCACCGCTCACGTCAGTCTGCTTCCTTCATGTGCATGAAAATTGCTTGCAATGCCGCGGCAAGTGTGACCACAATTTCATAATGGTGAAAATAGGCCGGAACGGCGTTTCCCGCAACTCTTTGGTCTGACGCGGGCGGCGGTGTTCGATCCAGGAGGTGGTGCCATGGCTCTCAAACGTCTCGTCCAGGCCGCGATGGCGGCTGTTGTTCTGACCGCCGCGATGCCGGCATCCGCGCAAAAGGTGCTGAAAGTGGGCTCGACGCCGACCGGCGTGCCCTTCACCTTCCTCGACACCAAGACCAACAGCATTCAGGGCATCATGGTCGATCTCATCACCGAGATCGGCAAGGACGCCGGCTTCCAGGTCCAGATAGAGCCGATGCAGTTCTCGACGCTGATCGCCTCGCTCACCTCGAACAAGATCGACATCATCTCGGCGGCGATGTTCGTTACGCCAGCACGCAAGGAAGTGATCGATTTCTCCGAACCGTTCTACAGCTATGGCGAGGGACTTCTGGTGCCGAAGAGCGACACCAGGACCTATGCCAAGCAGGACGATCTGAAGGGCGAGGTGGTCGGTGCGCAGGTCGGAACGGCGTTCGTCGATGCGCTGAAGAAGTCCGGACTGTTCAGCGAGGTGAAGGCCTACGACACGATCCCGGATATTCTGCGCGATGTGAACGCCGGACGATTGAAAGCAGGCTTCGCCGATTACCCGATCCTCGCCTATAATCTGAAGCAGGGCGGTTTTCCCGAGGCGCGCATCGTCGAGAGCTACAAGCCTGCGACGATCGGCTCGGTCGGCATCGGCGTGCGCAAGGGCGATACGGAGCTGCTGGCCAAGATCAATACCTCGCTGGCGAAGCTGAAGGCGAACGGCACGGTGGAAAAGATCCTCGAGAAATGGGGCCTGAAGGCGCAGGGGACCTGATGCAGGCCTTCTGGCGCGATACTGTCGAGTTCCTGCCGATCCTGATGAGCGGTGTGGCGCTGACGATTATCGTCACGCTGGGATCGCTGGTCTTGTCGACCATGCTCGGCCTGGTCTGGGCGCTGATGCGCGTATCGGGTATCGGCTTTCTCACGGGACTAAGCGCCGGCGTGATCAATGTGATCCGCGGCATCCCGATCATCGTGCTGCTGTTCTATCTCTACTTCGTGATGCCGGAATTCGGCCTGACACTGACGGCGCTGCAGGCGGCGATTCTAGGTCTCGGCATCGCTTACTCGGCCTACCAGGCCGAGAATTTTCGCGCCGGCATCGAAGCCGTCGACAAGGGCCAGATCGAGGCGGCGCAGGCGATCGGCATGAGCTGGTGGCTGACCATGCGCCGCGTGGTGTTGCCGCAGGCGGTTAGAATCGTGCTGCCGCCCTATGGCAACGTGATGATCATGATGCTGAAGGATTCGTCCCAGGCCTCGACCATCACGGTCGCCGAACTCGCCTTGCAAGGCAAGCTGATCGCGTCATCCACCTTCAAGAACACCAGCGTGTTCACGCTTGTTGCGCTGATGTATCTCACCATGAGCATCCCGCTCATCCTTCTGGTCCGTCACTTCGAAAAGCGGGCAGGCCAGAAATGATCGAGCTCTCCAACGTCCACAAGAGTTTTGGCAAGGTCGAGGTGCTGAAGGGCATCACGGCGTCGGTCGAGAAAGGCGAGGTGGTCTGCATCATCGGCCCCTCCGGTTCGGGCAAGTCCACCATCCTGCGCTGTATCAACGGACTGGAAAGCTATGACAGCGGCGATATCCTTGTTGAAGGGGCAAAGGTCGATCGCAACGCACCCTCGATCGTTTCGATCCGGACGCAAGTCTCGATGGTGTTCCAGCGCTTCAACCTGTTTCCGCACCGGACTGCGCTGGAGAACGTCATCGAGGGGCCGATCTATGTGAAGAAGGAGCTGCGCGCCGAGGCGCTGGAGCGCGGCCGCGCGCTGCTGGCGCGGGTTGGGCTGGCTGAGAAAGCCGATGTCCACCCGCCGCAACTGTCGGGCGGACAGCAGCAGCGCGTCGCGATTGCACGTGCGCTCGCCATGCAGCCGAAGGCGATATTATTTGACGAGCCGACCTCGGCGCTCGATCCCGAACTGGTCGGCGATGTGTTGGGCGTGATGCGCAAGCTCGCCGATGACGGCATGACCATGGTCGTCGTCACCCATGAAATGGCATTTGCCAAGGACGTCGCCGACCGCGTGCTGTTCATCGACGGCGGCGTGATCGTCGAGCAGGGGCCGGCGAAGTCAGTCCTCAACCAGCCGCAGCATGCGCGCACGCAGGACTTTCTGCGGCGCGTGCTGCATCCGCTCTAAACTTCGGTCGTTTGTCCATGAGTTCACCTGTCTCGCTGCCGCTGCCGCCAAGTCTCTATGCCGATACGGCCGTGGCGCCGCCGCCTGCGCCGCCGCTCGATGCGGACAGGAATGTCTCGGTCGCGATTATCGGCGGCGGTTTTACCGGGCTGTCGACGGCGCTGCATCTGGCCGAGCAGGGCGTGAACGCAATCGTGTTGGAAGCGCAGCAGCCTGGCTGGGGCGCATCGGGCAACAATGGCGGCCAGGTCAATCCGGGGCTGAAGCACGACCCTGACCGGATCGAGGCGGATTTCGGCACTGAGCTCGGCGGCCGCATGATCGCGTTTTCCTACGGCACCACCAACTACACGTTCGACCTGATCCGCCGCTACCAGATCCCCTGCGAGGCGCGGCAGAACGGCACGCTGCGCGCGGCTTACAATGAAGCAAGCGCGGCGGGAATCGAAAACACCGCAAAGCAATGCATCCGCCGCGGCATGCCGGTGACGCTGCTGAACCGCGAACAGATGCGGGAGATGACCGGGACCGACCGCTATCTCTGCGCCATGCTGGATAATCGCGGCGGCGATCTGCATCCGCTGAGCTACGCGCGCGGTCTGGCGCGCGCGGCGATCGCGGCGAGCGCTGCCGTCCATGGCGAAACCCCGGCGCTCTCTCTGTCGCGTGAAGGCGCCGGCTGGCGCATCGAGACGCCACGCGGAATCGTGCGCGCCGAAAAGGTGCTGCTGGCGACCAATGGCTTTACGGACGATCTGTGGCCGGGCTTGCGCCGCACCATCGTGCCGGTATTCTCCTCGATCGCCGCCACCGCGCCGCTGTCCGATGCGGTCGCGCGCGAGATCATGCCGGCGCGCCCGGTGCTGTACGAGAGCGGCCACATCACGGTCTATTACCGCATCGATGCGCATAATCGCTTGTTGATGGGCGGCCGCGGGCCGATGCGCTGGATCAGCAAGCCAGCCGACGTCGCCTATCTCATCCGCTATGCGGAACGGCTGTGGCCGGGCGTGAAGGGCGCGACCTGGACGCACGGCTGGAACAGCCGGCTCGCGATCACGCCCGATCACTATCCCCATGTGCACGAGCCCGCGAAGAACCTCCTGATCTCGCTCGGCTGCAACGGCCGCGGCGTCGCGCTCTCGACCGCGATGGGCGCGCAGCTCGCACGTCGGCTGATCGGCGGCGGAAGCGCAGCACTCGACATGCCGATTACCAGCATCAAGCCGATGGCGCTGCACGCGTTCTGGCCGATCGGCGTCACTGCCGCTGTCGTGGCAGGGCGGGTGCGGGACCGGCTGGGCATGTAGCGGCGCGGCGGCCGCTGACCCTCGATCGACTAATGAGTCATACCACTCGCCTTGGACGGAACCTTCCATCCCCGGCCAGCGTTCGCTTGCGCAGGGCCAAGTTTGAGGAGGTCAGGATGCGCAAGCAGCTATTGTTGTCGACTGGAATTGTTTGCCTGATGCTGGCACCGGGTCTGTCGTATGGGCAGGCCCCAACGGGAAGAAGCGAGGAGCCGAAGCAGATGCAGCCGAGCGGCGCCGGCAAAGGTGCTGCATCGCAAGAACGCGGCGCCGAGCGCGCGCAAGAACGCGCGAAGGGTGGGGAACAGAAGGCTCAAGGCGCGATGGGTCGCGAAGAAAGGGGAACCGGTTCCCGGCAAGCCGGGGAAAAGGGCAAGGCTGCGACGCCCGGGGCGGATCGTCCGACGGCTGCGAGCGATGACAGCAAGCGTGGACGCGGTGAAGACGCAAGGCCAGCAGCGCGCGCGCAGGACTCACGTCAAGGAGGTCGAGAAGGTAAGGACGCCAAGGGCAGCGCCGAGATGAAGCGCGACGGTGCCGGCGGCAAGTCCAGCGTCGAATCCGAGAAGACCAAGGGCGGAACTGCGGCGTCGCAGAAGGAGCGCGAGGGCACGGCCACCACGCAGAAAGAGCCAAGCCGCGATCAGCGAGGCGAAACCTCAAAGGATGCCGCTCAGCAGAGCAAGGACCGGCCGGCCGCCGCGAGCGAAACCACGCGCACACAGACCCAGACCAGCCAGACGCAGAGCCAGCAGTCGGGGATCTCGACCGACAAGCAGGTTCGCATTTCCGAGACGTTGACCCGCGAGCGGCTCGCGCCGCCGCAGCGCAATCTCAATGTCGCGATCCGGGTCGGCGAACGGATTCCGCGGAACGTGCGCGTCCAACGGCTGCCGGCTGCCATCGTCGCGATTGAGCCGGCGTATCGCGGTTATGATTACTTCACGACCGAAGAGGAAATCGTGATCATCGAACCCGGCACGCAGCGGATCGTAAGCCATGTCCCGCGAGACGCGTCGCGCATTCGCGCCGCGGGCGGTGAGACCGGAAGTGGACGTGCGGCCGACGCTATGGCCCAGGCCGGCGGTGCGCCTTGCCGTATCATGCGCCGGGATACCGCGGGCAATATCACCGAAGTCTCGCCCACGACAGTTGGTTCGACCGCACCGCAGGATTCGATCAGCGTCACCGTTCGTGCGCCGGGCGGCGGCGGGTCGACAAACCCGATTGCATTGGGTGCATCCGATGGACAAATCGTGGTCGCAATGCAAGGCGGTGATTGCACCGTAACGATTGAGCCGCAGACGCGATAGTGAAGCGAAACGGCATCATCACGCCGATCATCGTCGAGCAAGAGAAAGTGCGGCACGCGTGCCGCATTTTCTTCAGATGCAGCTTCACCCCTCCGCCACCGCCTCGCTCCACGGCTGGAACACCTCGGTCGCACCGCTGTTGGTGTCGCCGTCGCGCAGTACGATGCTGGGGCAGGCGAATTTCATTGGCAGGGTCTGGATGCGGGCTTCCTCGTAGTCGAAGCGCTCGCGTAACGCTTCGCGCGCGGCCTGCGGCAGGCGAACATCGCCGATCACCACGGCGCCTTCGCTGGCGTCGATGCGGGGCTGGTGGATCACCGCGTCGAGGTCCATGCCGTAATCCATCACAAAAGACAAAAGCTGGCTCACCGCCGGCAGGATGCGCCGGCCGCCGGACGCGCCGATGGCGGCGCGGCGGCCATCACTGGCCTGCGCCAGCACCGGTGTGTAATTGGTCAGGCAGCGCTTGCCCGGCGCCAGCGAGTTCGGCGCGCCCGGGCTCGGGTCGAACCACATGATGCCATTGTTCATGGTGATACCGGTCTGGCCGGATACGAATCTGGAGCCGAAGGACGACAGCAGCGTCTGTGTCACCGCGGCCATGTTGCCGTCGCGATCGACTGCCGAGAAATGCGTGGTGCAGGCCGGCGCCAGCGCTTCCGCGCCGAGCGAACGCCTGCCGTCTTCATCGCCCATGTCCTTCAGCCGTTCGCGATAAGCCGCCTGCAGCGCCGAGGCGTAGGCGACGTAGGCCGCCGCATCCGGTCCGCCGCGCGCGGGCTTGAGATCGTTCTGCAACAGACCGAGCGTGCGCGACAGCGTGGGTCCCGCCGTGAGTTCGGGCGTCGCGAACACCTTGCCGCCGCGATAGGAAATCGTTAGCGGCTCACGCAGATGGGCGCGGAACGGCTTGAGGTCATCGACCGACAGCGCGCCGCCGGCGGCCTGGATGTCGGCAGCAAGGCTGTTCGCCAAATCACCCTCGTAGAAGTCGCGCGGGCCGGCGCTGGCGAGTTGCGCCATCGTGGCCTTGAGCCGGTCCTGCGGCATGCGAACTTTGGCCTTGATGGCCCATTGCGGATTCGGCGGCAGGCCATCCTGCAGATAGGTGGCGGCGCTGGCGGGATAACGCCGCAGGTCCGCAGCCGCGCTAGAAATCATCAGCGTTGTCCACCAGTCGACTGCAAGGCCCGCATCGGCGAGCTTGACGCTCGGCGCCAGCAATTCCTTCCACGGCAGTTTGGCGTGGCGGCGGTGCGCTTCCTCCATGCCGGCCACCACGCCGGGCACGGCGATCGAGCCGGGACCATGGATATTGCGGTCGCCTTTTACGCGCGACCAGGGAAAAATATCGGATGCCGCGCCGTCGCCGGTCAGCGGATAATCCGCAAGGTTGAGGCTCGCCGGCGCGCGCATGCCGTAGTCGATCACTTCATAGCGGTCTTCCCGCGCCCGGTAGAGCACCATCGCGCCGCCGCCACCGAGCCCGCTCATCCAGGGCTCCAGCACGCCCAGCGCAAAGGTGGTCGCGATGACAGCGTCGACGCAGTCGCCGCCCGCGGCCAGCACCTCGGCGCCGACTCGCGCCGCCCTGCCGGATTGCGCGGCGACTATGCCGCCTTTGGAGGAGACGGCGGGCTTGCGGATCGCTTGCGTGTTGGAAAACTGGTCGCGCATCGGATGGCCTTCGATATCGGGGGGAAGTTTTGCGGGGGGCGGGGTGGGGATGAGCTTCATTACACCCTAAAAATCCTGGGCGAGCCATGACAGAATAACATGCAGGGGGACCACATTCGTTCGTCTTCACGGTTGGCGCCGGACGGCCGACAATGGCACATTGCGGAGGATTGTCGCATCACCAAAGGGGCATGCCGGCTTGACCGCGGACGCATTCATTCATTTGCCCGAGCTTCGAACCCGGGTGACGCATCCGGAAAAATCGCGGCTGCGGCTGACGCCCGAGATGTTTGCGATGTGGGAGCAGCGTGTGCGGGAAGCGGGATGGCCCGCTGACTGGCGGCTGTCGGACGAGGTGATCGAGGCGTCGCGGCTTGCGGTGCTCGGCGATCACAGCGCGGGCTGCGACCTCTGGATCTATTGCTACGGCTCGCTGATGTGGGATCCAGGATTTCATTTCGCCGAAGTCCGGCTTGCCGACGTTGAGGGCTATCAGCGCCGCTTCACGCTGAAGATCAATCTCGGCCGGGGATCGCATGACTATCCGGCGCTGATGCTTTCGCTGGAGCCGCAGCAAGGACGTTGCCACGGACTGGCGTTCCGCATCGCCGCCGCCTCCGTCCATACAGAGACCGCGATCCTGTGGCGCCGCGAGATGCTGCGCGGCGGCTACGCGCCGGCGATGGTGCCGATGCTCACTCCGCAGGGGCCGATCGAGGCGCTTGCCTTTGTCTCGAACCCTTCGCACCCGAGCTATGTCGGCGAGCTGCCGCTGGCGGAGACCGCGCGCCTGATCGCAAGCGGGAAGGGCATCCTCGGCACCAACAGGGAATACCTCGTGCAACTGGCGCTGCAGCTCGATGCGTTGGGGATACAGGATCCTTATGTCGAGCAACTCCACGCCGAGATCGGCGCCACGCCGGGTACCTGATACGGTCAAAACGCGAACGCGCCCACTTTCAAACAATCTGAGCGCCGTTTCCGCAACCCAACCCAACCCGGCAGCCTGACGCAAGTGCACGGCACGAATAATTCGGTATAGTCGACCCCGCGCCAAAATCGTCCAAGAAACAACAACGGGGAAGCCGCGCATGACCGGGGACATCAAGCCGCATTACGAGGTCGTCGTCGTTGGCGCGGGCGTGTCGGGCATTTACCAGATCAAGCGGCTGGCCGATCTCGGGGTGGATGCTCTGGTGCTGGATGCCGCTCCCGATCTCGGTGGAACCTGGTACTGGAACCGCTACCCGGGCGCGCGCTTTGATTCCGAGAGCTACACCTACGGCTATTCCTTTTCGAAAGAGCTGCTCAACGAGTGGCACTGGAAGGAGCGATTTTCGGCGCAGCCGGAGAACCTGCGCTACCTCAACTACGTCACCGACAAGTTCGATCTGCGCAAATATATGCGCTTCAATCGCAAGGTGGCGGCGGCGCTCTTCGACGAGGCAAATCATCTGTGGCGGCTCAGGCTCGACGACGGCTGCGAGCTGACCTGCCGGTTCGTCATTCTTGCGGTCGGGTTGCTGTCGATACCGACGCTGCCGCGGCTGGAAGGCATGGAGACGTTCAAGGGGCGCTCGTTCCACACTTTTTATTGGCCGCATGAGCCGGTCGAACTGGCCGGCAAGAAGGTCGGCATCATCGGCACCGGCGCTACTGCGATCCAGGTGATCGGCGAGATTGCGGACAAGGTCGGCGAACTCACTGTGTTTCAGCGCCGTCCGAACTGGAGCGCGCCGCTCAACAACAGCCCGATCTCCGAAGCTGAGATGGCCGACATTCGCGCGCGCTACGACGACATCTTTGCCGCCTGCACCCGCACTCCCGGCGGGTTCGAGCATGAGCCGGATCGGCGCGGCTTCTATGAGGTCACGGCTGAGGAGCGGATCGCGCTGTGGGACAAGCTCTATGACGAGCCCGGCTTCGGCATTTGGCTGAGTAATTTCCGCGAGATTTTTACCGACGAAGCGGCCAACGCCGAGTTTTCCGCCTACATCGCCGGCCGCATCCGCCGACGCGTCAAGGATCCGGCGACGGCGGAGAAACTGATTCCGAAGGATCACGGCTTTGGCGTGCAGCGGGTGCCGCTGGAGACCAATTACTTCGAGGCCTATAACCGCGACAATGTGCACCTCGTCGACATCAGCGAGACCCCGATCGAGCGGGTGACCGAGACCGGCCTGCGCTCCAGCGCACGCGACTACGAGCTCGATATTCTCGTCTATTCCACCGGCTTCGATGCCATCACCGGCTCATTCGATGCGATCGACATCACCGGTGTCGGTGGCGTGAAACTGGCCGACCAGTGGCGCGACGGGCCCTCGACCTTTCTCGGCATGATAGCCCATGGTTTTCCGAACCTGTTGATGCCGACCGGCCCGCAGAGCGGCTCGGCCTCGACGAATTTTCCGCGCGGCATCGAGAACGGTGTCGGCTGGTGCATGGGCCTGCTTGAGCACATCTGGCGCCGCGGCTATACGCGGGCGGAGCCAACGGCCGAAGCGCAGGCGCGCTGGACCGCGCATGTGACGAAGATGTACGCGATCATGCTGATGCGCAAAGCCAAGTCATGGTTCACCGGCTACAATTCCAACATCCCCGGCCATGAACACGGCAAGACGCGATACCTCGTTTATAATGGCGGTACGCCAAAATATGTCGCGGCCATCACCGACGTTGCCGAGAGGGGCTATGAGGGCATCGCGTTCGATGCGGGTGCGCAGGTATCGGCGAGGTCGGCGACCGCCGCAGAGTAAGGCGCGCGTGGAGGCCCCGGCGCCCTTGCACCACTCAGTGCGGCCGCAGCAGGCGCCTTGGGTGAACGCCGTCGACATATCCCATGAACGGCGGATGGATCGAGTAGCCGATCAGCTCGCGGGCGCGCTCCGGCAATTGGCTCGCCACTTCAGCGGGGACGGCGAGTGCCATGTTCTCGAGTTGCCGCACCCAGCCCACGCAATATTGCGGCGTGACAATCAGGCGCGGCCGGTCTGACCGGTTGGCGCCGCCGCGGTGCCACAGCGTTCCCTTGGTGATCGCCAGCGATCCCGATGGCATGATTAGCTTGATGGCATCGGCCCTGTTGCCCTCATCGTGATCGGCTGTGTTGGTGAAATGAGCAGGCTGCAGCGCGCCCTCGATATATTGCCCGTCCCACAGATGGCTTCCCGGAATGATTTCGGTGGCGCCGTTCTGCTCGGTCGTGTCGTCGATCGCCCAGAACGTGCTGATGCCGAGCGCGGGACGGGGCCGCGGAATCTTCGCGGCGCCGTCGTCAAAATGCCAGGGCTGCACCGTCTCGCCGGGATGCAGATTGATCGCGAGCATGGCGGACAGCAGGCAGCTCTCGCCGAGTTCGGCTTCCACAAAGGCCATGGCGAGCGGATGGATCGCGAGTTCTGCAAAGACCGGCGATTTCGCCAGCAGGGCATAGACCCGATTGGTCCTGGTGCCTTCGAAATCGTTGCGGCCGAGCAGATCGCGCGCCAGGTGCGGCGCCAGCGCCTCGCGGATTTCAGCGACGCGATCGGGCGCAAGAACGCGTTCGAAGATCAGGTAACCGCTGCGGTCGAACTCTTCCCTCAAGGAGGTGAATGATCTTCCCTTGAGCCAGGGTGACGCTTGCTCCGCTGTCGCTGCCATCGGCGCTCTCCCTTGCGAGCCCGGTCAAGCCAGGCTTCTTGGGGGACATCATACTCGATTGAGAGCGTTTTTCACGAGGCAATTACGTTCGCGGCGCGAACCTGTAGCGGAACGTGCAGCTCGGCGCGCCCTGCATCAGGGTCTGGTCGCGCGTGAGGCCGACGTCGCTGCCGCCGGCCGCGACGATATCGAAATCGGTGGCGCATACCAGCAGCGCGCCGAGTTCCGGCTCGCCGAGCGCGCGAAAGAATTCCGCGAACCGGCAATGCGTGATGTCGAATTCCAGCGCCTCCTCATCGTGACGGCGCATCTCGACCGTCACTTCCCGTTCGGTGACGTCGGCGAGTGCGGTGTGCATGGCCGCCCATTTGCGCCGTGCGCTACCCTCAACACGCTCGCCCACGGCGGCGAACAATTGCTTCGACCAGTCGCGCAGCGCGTCCTTTACAATCGCATCGGCCCTTTCCTTGCCCAGTTCAGCGCGCAACGCCCGCAGCACGGGCACCAGGACCTGGGCCTGGATCCGCGTCTTGTCCAGGAGCGACAGCCTGATATCGACCATGTAATCGTCGAGTACATTCATCGCTGGCGTCCTTCCATGTTGCAACGAACCTGCGGGGCGATCAGTCGCGCAGCTCGGTCATGAAGACTTTTTGCGCGATCTGCCAGCGGCCGTCGATCTTCAACAGCGACAGTTGATCAGTGAAGAAGCGCGGCGGGATCGCGCATTTGAGCTTGACGTAGGCCATCGTCGGACCAACGAGATCGATCGACAGCACCTGATCGTGGCGCGGCAGCCCGCGCTGCTTCGGCGACGGCCTGTTTCGGACGTTGTTCAGCCAGACGTCGCGGGGCGTGATCGCCAGTTCGCCCGCCTCCGAGATGCTGGTCAGCGCGCTGGTCGGATGAAAGGCGCTGGCAATCTTGCCAGCGTCACCCTCGTGGAGACCGTCGAGGTAGGACTTGATCACGCTTTCGATGGCTTTTGTATCGTCTGTACTGGTCATGAGATCTGAATTTCCGATGTTTTCGTTTTACTGAGAGATATTGAGCGATCTGGCAGGATATGCTGACGTCTCGGCGATAATAAGCGAAATACCTTGAGCGATTGACCTAGAAAATCTATTGCAAGACAGTCTGCCGGGTCCCTGTCATCGGTGGCGGAGAATGAAACTCAAGCAGGATTGAGCATGGTTGCCAGCGAAACCTATGCCGAGTTTTTGCGCGAGCAACTCGCACCGCTCGGCCGTGTCACGCTGCGGCCCATGTTCGGCAAGACCGGCATGTTCTGCGACGGGGTGATGCTCGGGGTGGTGACGGAGAACACGCTCTATTTCCGGGTGGATGATGAGAACCGGGAGGCGTTCAGGGAAGCGGAGGCGTTTCCGCCGCTCAACTACGCCAAGAAGGGCCAGATCATTGACCTCGCGTTCTGGCGCGTGCCGGAGCGGCTGTTCGACGAGCCCGACGAACTCATCGCGTGGGCGCGCGCCGCGCTGGCGGCGGCACACCGGGTTGCGGCGAAGAGGCCGGCGCCAAAGCAGCACAAAGCATCAAAGCAACGCCAACGCTCGTGAGCAACCGGACCTGAGAGACTCAAGTCAGGTCGCCCGGCATTGCCTGCCTTGCGCGCTACCCTGCGGCAGCGTTCACCGCGATCGGCGAGGTATCCTCGCCACTCGCTTCAAACTTCCGGGGCAACCCCGCAAAACCGCGCAGGGCTTCGGCCATTTTCGTACGTCCGCTGACGCCGGTGATCACCACGTCCACCATCATCAGGGACGTGTGGATGTGGCCGCGCGCCTGCAATTGCTCGACCGGGACACCGGCGGCAGCGAGCGCCTCGGCATATTCGATGCCCTCGTCACGCAGCGGATCGAACTCGCAGGTGGCCACGAACGCCGGAGGCAAGTTCGCCAGATTGCCGCGCAGCGGCGACACGCGGGGATCGGTGCGGTCGGCGGGAGAGCAATAGATGTCCCAGAACCAGAACATCAGCGATCGCGTCAGGAAATAACCGATCGCATTGTCGGTGTAGGACGGACGGTCGAACCTGCAATCGGTGACCGGGCACACCAGCAACTGGCCGGCGATTGGCGGGCCGCCGCGGTCGCGCGCCAACTGACAGGTGACGGCGGCGATGTTGGCGCCGGCGCTCCAGCCCGCGACCAGCAACGGTCCCGGCTTACCGCCGAGTTCGGCCGCATGCTCGGCGACCCAGCGCGTCGCCGCATAGCCATCCTCGGCCGCCGCCGGGAAGCGATGCTCGGGCGCGTGGCGGTAACCGACGCTGACGACGATCATGCCGCTGCGGCGGCAGATGTCGCGGCAGAACGGATCGTCGGATTGCTCGTCGCCGAATACCCAGCCGCCGCCATGGAAATAGACCACGATCGGGTGCGGCCCCGGCGTTGCCGGCCGATAGAGACGGTAGGACAATAGACCATCGGCGCCGTGCAGCACGCCGTCGCCGACCTCGCCGACCGGGCGGCCGGCGGGACGACCCTTGTTGAATTCGGTAACGAAATCGCGCGCGCCTTGCGCGCCAAGTGATTCGATCTGCGGCAGGTTCATCTCCGCCAGCATGCCCAGCACCAGCCGCACGTCCGGCTGCAGGCGAACCACTTCGCCGTCGTTGCATTGCTCGGCAACATTGGGACCGGTGAGCTTGAAGCCCAGCATGCCGCGGCCGACGACTTCGTTGCAGATGCTGCGGTAGGGGCCGACGCCGCCGGTATAGGGCATCACGCCCTGCGCCTTGCCGGGAACGTTGGCGCCCGTGTACCAGGTGTTGGCGAGCCGATGCAGCGTGATCATCGAGCAGTCGGCCATGTGCCGCGCCCAGCCCGCCTGCGCCGTCTCGGTTGCGTCGATTGTCGTGAAGCCGGCCTCGCGCATCGCGGCCAGCCGCTCGACCACCCAGTCGACGTGCTGCTCGATCGAGACCGCCATGTTCGACAGCACCGACGGGCTGCCCGGGCCCGTGATCAGGAACAGGTTGGGGAAGCCTGAAACCGTGAGCCCGAGATAGGTCTGCGGGCCGTTGGCCCATACATCCGACAGCGATTTGCCGTCGCGGCCCGTGATCGGATGCACCGCCTTGATGGCGCCGGTCATGGCGTCGAAGCCGGTGGCGAACACGATCACGTCGACGTCGAAATTGCGCTTGTCGGTCGTGATGCCCGTGGCCGTGATCTCAGTGATCGGCTCCTGCCGCAGGTTCACCAGCGTGACGTTGGGGCGGTTGTAGGTGGCGTAGTAGTTGGTATCAAGGCAGGGACGCTTGGCGCCGAACGGATGGTCGTGCGGGGTCAACGCTTCAGCTATCTCCGGGTCCTTGACGATGGTCCGGATTTTCTCGCGGATCAGGTCGGCGAGCAGCGCATTGCCGTCGACGTCGACGCCTTGGTCGGCCCAAAGCTGGGTCAGGATGTAGACGAGATCGCCGGTGGCCCAAGCCTGCTCGAACCGCTCGCGGCGCTCGGCATCGCTCAACTGCCAGCTCACCGCCATCTGTTGCGGATAGGGGACGCCTGCGAGTGACCAGCGCGCCTGCTCGTGATAGGCGGCGCGGTCAGTTTCGAAGTAGGTCTTGCGATCGTCAGGCTGCGGACCGTTATGCGCGGGCAGCGCGAAATTCGGCGTGCGCTGGAACACGGTGAGATGCTCGGCCTGCTCGGCGAGCAGCGGGATCGACTGGATGCCCGATGATCCCGTGCCGATGACGGCGATGCGCTTGCCGGCGAGCTTGACCTCTTCATGCGGCCAGCGGCCGGTGAAATAGATCTCGCCCTTGAAATCCTTGACGCCATCGATCTCCGGCGGTTTTGGCGCGGAGAGGCAGCCGGTCGCCATGATGTAGTGGCGGCAGGAAATATCAGCGCCATTGTCGGTGGTGAGACGCCAGCGCTCGGCGGTCTGGTCCCAATTCGCCGCCGTGACCTTGGTGCCGAAGCGGATGTCGCGCCGCAGCTCGTATCTGTCGGCGACGAAGCCGAGATAGCGCAGGATTTCGGGTTGCGTTGCGTATTTCTCCGACCATTGCCACGCGCTCTCCAGCTCCGGATCGAACGTGTAGCTGTAGTCGATGGTCTGGATGTCACAGCGTGCGCCGGGATAGCGGTTCCAGTACCAGGTGCCGCCGACGTCGCCGGCCTCCTCGATCACGACGGCCGAGAAGCCGGCCTTGCGCAGGCGATGCAGGAGATAGAGGCCGGCAAATCCGGCGCCGACGACGGCAACATCGACCTGTTGCGTCGTGCCGCTGTTTGCCGATTCAGAAGAACGTGCTGCGACCGCTGCGTCTGGCATGCCACTCCTCCCGTGTGTTTTATATTTTGGGGTAGGCTACTGCCGGGTGTCCGGTTTGTCATCAGGACAAATGCAATCGCTGGATGTTCCTTCGAGATACGATCTGCGGAGGCGTCCGATTCGCGATTTCGCGAATTTCGTCGTGTGATGCAGCGAGTTACCCGTGACGCTCCTGCGCGGGGCATGACAAATTGTAGGATGGGTGGAGCGAAGCGATACCCATCATTCGTGAGGCGGGCTCGCGTGATGGGTTTCGCTTCGCTCTACCCATCCTACTGGACCGCTCGTTCGCTACACGCGCTTGCGCCGTTCGCTGGTGCGGCGGCGCTCGCTTCCTGCGGCCGCCTGCATCGGGCTGAAATCCAGCGTGAAGTCGCGAAAGCTCTCCACTGCCGGCGAGAGCGATGCGCTGTTTCGCACGAACATCGCGATCTTCCATTTGACGGCTGGCTGCAGCAGCGGCAGGAACGTCAGCCCGAAGCCGCGTACCAGCGGCTCCGCCATCGAGGGGCAGATCACGGCGCCTTGTCTGACCCGCAGCATCGACAGTGCGGTGTTTACCCGGTGCACCGGCACCAATTCTTTTGGATGATGCCGGGACGGGACGTTGCTCAACACGTTGATGGCGATGTTGGGCATGTAGTTGAGCAGCGGCCGCTCGCGCAAATCCTTCCAGCTGACCGACTTGGCCTTTGTCAGCGGGTCATCGCTGCGCAACGCCACAAAGAGCGGGTCGGCGCAGATCATGTGCACTTCGACCGATTGGTCCGGAACGACGCCGGCCGGACCGAAGCCGATATCGGTAGAGCCGTTCTGCAGGCCGGCCAGCACCTCCTGGATCGGCACGTCGTCGAAGCGGACGTCCACGCCCTGATGGCTGTTGTTGTATCCGGCGATCAGTTCCGGCAGCAGCGTGCAGGACAACGTTTCGGGGGCAGCTACACGCACCAGCCCGCGGCGCAGCTCCTTGAGATTGGTCAAATTGTCGAGCGCCTCGTCCAGGTTTGAAAGCACGCGCCGCGCCATCGGCGCGAAGGTCTCGCCCACCGCAGACGCCGAAACTTTTCGCGTCGTGCGGTCCAGCAGGCGGACGCCGACGCGGTTCTCCAGTTCCTTGATCAGGCCCGAGAGCGCCGCCTGCGACAGGTGCATGGCCTTGGCGGCTTCCGAGAAGCTCGCGCTCTCCAGCACGGCCACGTAGGCGCGCAACTGCCGCAGCGTTACATCCATCGCCATGTCGCGCCTCCCGAGCGTCGCCGTTCGGTATTCATAGGCCAGGCTTATCAATCGGTCAAAAAATACACATTGTTCGATAGAAGTCGCCTCTCTATCGTTGGCCTCGACAAGACGAAGGCCCGGCGATCGCAGCAATGCGATCGCGCCAAACGCGGCCCGATGAAAACGGGACGGACTAGCCGCCGCTCCAGGTGGCTCTTCTTTCCAGGAGGCATTCATGAAAGTCACGCGCCGAACCCTGCTGGGGACCATCGCCGCCGGCTTCGCCGCTGGTCCGCACTTTCCTGCGTCCGCCGAGGGCGATTGGCCGTCGCGGGTCGTTCGGCTGGTGTCGCCCTACGGGGCGGGCGGGGCGAGCGACATCTCGTTGCGTATCCTGGCCGAGCAGTTCGGGCGCAGCCTCAACCAGCAGTTCATCGTCGAGAACAAGCCGGGCGCGGGCACCCGCGTCGCCAACGAGCTGGTCTCGCGCGCAACGCCGGACGGATACACCTTCCTCTATGCCGCCGCGCCGTTTGCGACGGCTGAAGCCCTGTTCGAGAAACTGAACTACAACCGCAAGGATCTGCAGCCGGTGGCGATGGCCATGATGGCGCCGTTGTTCCTGGTAGTGAACGCGCAGGCCCCCTTCAAGACCCTTCAGGAAATGATCGACTACGGCAGGTCGAAGCCCGAGGGCCTGACCTTCGGTTCGCCGGGCGCAGGCTCGCAGCCTCACCTGGCCGCCGAATTGCTGTTCAGGGATGCCGGCGTCAAGGGTCTCATCGTTCCCTTCCGCGGCGACAACATGGCCTACACGGAGCTGCTCGCGAGCCGTCTTGACGCCACGTTGACCGCGATCAGCACGGCCCTGCCGCACATCCAGAGCGGCGCGTTGCGTGTCCTGGGTGTGGCGTCGGCCGAGCGCAGCCCGATATACCCCGAGGCTTTCACCCTGGTTGAGCAGGGCCTTTCCAAGGTGATCGCCTCCGGCTGGTACGGCTTCTTGGCGCCGGCGGCAACGCCGCAGCCGATCGTCGATCGCTTGCAGGGGGAGGTCATTCGCGTGCTCGCCGATCCCGAGGTGAAGCAGAAACTGCTCGCACAGGGACTGGAAGCGCGCCCCGGCACGGCGGGCGAGTTCGGCAAGTTCATCGACGACGAGACCCGCAAATGGGGCGAGGTAATCCGCGCCGCTGGCCTCAAGGGAGAATAAGATTCAGTTCGCGTACAGGCCTTCGACGATCGGCAATCGCGCAGCCCGCAGGGCCGGAAACAGCCCGCCGATCAAGCCCACGATCAGCGCAAGCGCAACGCCCTCGGCGATCAGCCAGGGACTGAGCTTGAAGTCGAACACCACCTGGGTGAAGTTGCCGCCAAGGGTCGAGGCCGTGACGCCATCGAATATCAGATAGGTGGCGGCGGCACCTAACACGCCGCCGATGACAGCGAGCAACAGCGATTCGGCGAGCGTTCCGACAAAGGCGGGGAAACCGCCGAAGCCGATGGCGCGCAGCGTTGCGATTTCCGTCGCACGTGCTGCGACCGACGAATACATCGTGTTGAGCGCGCCGGCGACCGCGCCCAGCGCCATCGCGATCGCCAAGGGCCAGCCGAGTTTCTGGATCAGGTCCGAGGTCTGCGAGGCCTGCTCGGCGAAGTAGGCCGCTTCGGATTTGACATCGAGCTTCAGCCGCGGATCGTTGTCGCTATAGCTTTTGAGCTCATTGAGTGCGGCCGGCCCGGTGAGGCGCGCACGCACAGTCTGAACGATGTTGTTGCGGTTGAACAGGCTCTGCACCACGTTGAGATCGGCCCAGATCTCGGATTCGAACACGCTGCCACCAGCCTCGAACACGCCGACAACGGTCCAGCGCGTGGCGCCGAACGCCACGGTACTGCCGAGGTCGAATCCTTCAAATTGGCGCTGCAATGCCTTGCCGACCACCACTTCGTTGCTGCCGCGGTTGAACATGCGGCCCGAGGTGATGGTAATGTCCTTGCGCAGCGTGCTGCCCTGTTCGCCGATCCCGCGCAGCGGCAGGTTGGCCTTGGTCTTGGTCGAACGCTTGATGCCGTCGACCACCAGATATAGCTCTGGCGAGATCAGCGGCTTGCCGTCGCTGCCGCGCGCGATGCCGGGACCGTCCTCGATCAGCCGCACCTGATCGCGGCTCACCGTGCTGTTGATTTCGGCCTGTGAGCCGGCCCGCAGCACGATTGCGATATCATCGGCGCCCGATCCCGCGATGGTGCGCTGAAAACCGTTGGCCATCGCCAGGAATGCGAGCAGCACGATCACCACCAGTGCAATCGCGATCACCGTCGAGAGCGAGAGCCAGCGCCGCTGCGCGATGCTCCTGAGATTGATGGCGGTGACCGCCGCGACTTGAAGCCAGAGCGAACGCATGCCTATCCCCGTCCGAGCGCGGTTGCAATTCTAAGCCGCATGGCGTTGAGCGCCGGGATGATCCCCGTGATCAGCCCCAGCGCGATCATCAGCGCCAGCCCTTGCAGGATGATGGTCGGCGATACCGCAAAAGCGGGCGCGATGCTGGCGAGGCTGTTGCGAAGCGCCATGGCGATCAGCGCCGCGATCGCCAGCCCGGGAATGCCGCCGAGCAGCGCCAGCAGCACGGATTCGCCAAGCACCATTTTAAGAATTCGCGGGCCCGAAAAGCCGAGCGTCTTCAGCACGCCGATTTCGCGGGTGCGCTCCCGGATCGACAGCGCCATGGTATTGCCGACGATCATCAGGATGGTAACGAAGGCCGCGCCCACCACCAGCAATACGATCAGCGCGATGTTGCCGAATTGAGCGGCGAACGCCTTGCCGAACGCCTTTTCGGTGTCGGTCGAGGTCTCGGCGGTGGAATTGGCAAACATCGCGTCGATCGCCTTTGCCACGCGATCGTTGTTTTCGGGCGAGGTGGTCTGGAGGATCATCCAGCCGATGGTGTCCTTGCCGAAACTGCGGGTCTCGTCGAAATAGGCGTACTGGAACAGGAGGAAGTTGGTGTCGACGTGCTCGACCTTGCCCTTGACGATGCCGGCAATGGTGAGGTCCCAGGTATGTCCGCCGCTCTTCTGGCTGAAGATGTTACTATTGAGAGGGATGCGATCGCCGATCTTCCAGCCCCACTTCTGCGCCAGGCTTTCACCGACCACCGCGCTGCCACGGTCACGCATGAAGGCTTGAAGCTGCTCGGGCGGAACTTCGAACTCGCTGCGGTAAACGTCGAAATAGGTGTTCGGCTCGATCGTGAGCGCCATGATGAAGTTTTTCGGGTCCTGATAATATCCGCCGAACCAGTTGGCGAAGGTCACCTGCCGGACCCCTTCGATCGCACGCACGCGATTGTAGTAGGCGATCGGCATCGGCTGGGTGAAGTTGATCTTGTTGACGGTGATCATCCGATCCGCGGCGGCGGCATCCTCGCCGGCCGTGAAGGCGCGATAGAATCCGGCGAGCACGCCGAAGATCATGAAGGCGATCAGGATCGACACGATCATCAGGCTGGCGCGCAATTTGCGGCGGAACAGGTTTTTCCGGATGAGGTCGAAGTCGTTCACGCGGCAAGCTCCCGTTCGACGAAGCGGCCCTTGTCGAGATGAAGCACGCGCTTGGCGTAGTTTGCCGCCGCGGGGTCATGCGTGACCATCACGATGGTCTTGCCGAGCTCGCCGTTGAGCAGTTGCAGGATCGAAAGGATCTCGTCGGCGGATTGCCGGTCGAGATCGCCGGTCGGTTCGTCGCACAGCAGCAGGTTCGGATCCGAGACGATGGCGCGCGCAATCGCCACGCGCTGCTGCTGGCCGCCCGACATTTCGCGCGGTCGGTGCTTGATGCGATCGGCAAGCCCGACCACGGAAAGCGCGGTGTGAACGCGCTCCGCGCGTTCCTTGCTGCGCAATCTGGTGAGCAGCAGCGGCAGTTCGACGTTCTGCGCCGCGGTCAGCATCGGCATCAGATTGTAAAACTGGAAGATGAAGCCGATATTGGCGGCCCGCCAGGCGGCGAGTTCACCCTCGGAGAGACCATCGATACGGTGGTCCGCAACCGCAATCTCGCCGGCGTCGGCGCGATCGATACCGCCCAGCAAATTGAGCAGCGTCGTCTTGCCCGAACCGGACGGCCCCATGACGGCAATGAAATCCCCTCGGGGGATCGCAAGATCAAGATGATCGAAGATCGAGATCGTTTCCTTGCCCTTGGTGAAACGCTTAGCTACGCCGGTAAGGCGAACCATCGGATGCTCGGCTGTCACGCTTGTCTCCTCCAGGGATTCCGGCTGGATGCTAGTTCGCGGCGGTGGTCTCAGTGGCGCCCTTTGTCTTGGCGTCGCCTAGGAAGTTCACCTTCACCGCCATGTCGGGCAGGATGCGCGGGTCTTTCTTTTCGAAGCGGATGCGAACCTTCACCGTGGCCTTCTCGCGGTTCGCGGTCGGCACGATTGCGATGACAGAGGCGGGAATTGTCCAGTCCGGATAGGCATCCAGCATCGCGTTCACGGCGCCGCCGGGAGCGACGCGGCCGATGAAGGCCTCGTTGACGTCGACTTCGATTTCGATCGAATCCATGTCGACGATGGTGCAGATGCCGGTGCGGGTGTAGCCGCCGACCGACATCGGTGAAATCATCTCGCCGGGCTGTGCGCTGCGGTCGATGACGACGCCGGCGAACGGCGCGCGGATTTGATGCTTGTCGAGCATCGAGGCGCTGCGCTTGGCGTCGATCCTGGCGGTCTCGAATTGCGACTGCGCCTGGCGCAATTGCGCGCTGAGCACGCCGACCCGGGCCTGTGCCTTGGTCAGGTCGGCCTCGGTCGCGAAATTCTTTTGCGACAGGGTTTGCACGCGCGACATAATCCGGGTCGCATCCTCCAGATCGGCGGTGATCGCGGCGACCGCGGCGTCGGCCGTCTCGACGCGGGAGCGGGCCAGCTCATAATCCCTTTCGGCAAGCACGCTATCGAGCCGGGCGACCACCTGACCGTCGGTCACGGTCATGCCTTCGTCGATGAAGACCTCGACCACCTTGCCGGTGATCTCGGCCGCAACGGTCGCCTTGCGGCGCGCCACCACATAGCCGGAAGCCGCCAGATTGCCGGCCGCCTTGCTATTCGGTGCAGGCGGCTGAGGTGTCTGTGGCTGCGCGGCGGACTGCTGTGCGATCTGTGGTGCGGTCTCCTTTGGCGGGTCCTGCCTGCGGAACTCGTAAGCGCCAAAGGCCGCGAATGCGACGACGCAGGCGACAATCGTAGCCGAGATCGGCAGCCAGCGGCTTTTCGGCCGCTCCACCTTGCTGGCGCTTCGATCGATGGTCAGCGATCTCAGCAATTTGCTCTTGTCGTCGGTCATCTTCATTTCCATCCGGCTGCTCGCTGCAACTTCCGCGCGGGCGGCATCATTTCTCGCGCTGGTGGTCTCGCTTACAGCCGGTTCACATGTCTCGCCATAGAAGGGGGCAGGCCTCAGGCTTCCCGTAAGGCAGCGACCCCAGCTCGGTCAAAATTCCCGTTGAGCTCTCGCGAGCGCCAGGCGGCGCCCGTTTTTCGACGAGGCGAATGACACGTATTTAAAGCCTAATGGTGACGGAGGCAATTCCCGGAACCAGCAAGAGTTGTATGCTCCGTGTTGCCAGTTGTGGCCATGAGCATGGAGTATCCTTCGTAAACGCCCGTCGATCCCCAAATGCGCTCAAAACTCGGCAAAATCTTGCGGCGGGAACCAGTCGTTGCAATTGGCAGTCGCCGGCGAAATGTCGCGTTCAGCCGATCTCGATCGCCACCTTCCCGAAATGCGCGCCACTCTCCATGTAGGAAAACGCCTGTTTCACCTGATCGAACGAAAAGGTCCTGTCGATCACGGGCTTCATGCGGCTTGCCGCGATGGCATCCGCCATCGCCTTGAGGTCCTCGACCGATCCGACGGTGACGCCCTGTAGCCGTTGCTGTTGCATGACCATCAATGGCAGCCGCGAGTCTGACGGCGGCGGGCCGGCGAGCACGCCGATGAAGGCGATCGTGCCGCCGATCCTGGTCGCCCTGATCGATTCGTTCAGCGTCCCGACCCCGCCCACCTCGACGACCAGGTCGACGCCGTGGCCGCTCCATTCGCGGGCTTTCTTTCCCCAGTCGGGTGTCGCCTTGTAGTTCAATGTAAAGTCTGCGCCGAGCTGCTTGAGACGTTCGATCTTGGCATCGCTGGACGAGGTTGCGATGACGCGCGCACCGCACATCTTCGCAAACTGAATGGCAAACAGGGATACCCCGCCGGTGCCTTGTGTCAGAACGGTCTGGCCGGGTTTCAAGCCGCCGAGCTTGACGACCGCGCTCCATGCCGTGACCCCGGCGCAGGGAAGTGCTGCGGCTTCGATGTCGCTGAGGTGCTCCGGCGTTCGGACCAGCGCGTGCTTCGGAAATATCCGATATTCGGTGAGGACGCCGTCCACCGAGCCGCCGAGGGCTGCGCGCATCTTTGCTTCGCTCGGTTCGCCGCCGATCCAGCTTTCGAAGAAACTGCCGATGACGCGGTCGCCGGCTGCGAATTCCCGCACGCCCGGGCCGACCCGCTCGATTACGCCCGCGCCGTCCGAAACCGGCACGAGTGGAAATTTCTGACGCGAACCGTAACCGCCCTTGACGGTGAGAAGATCGCGATAGTTCAGCGTTGCCGCCTTGAGCCGAACCAGCACCTCGCCCTCACCGGGCTCCGGCACGGGCTTGTCGACGAGGGCAAGTCCATCGATTCCGCTCGGTCCCTGTAGCTCGTAGCACTTCAACGGGGTTCTCCTTCGGCGCAGCCGGGTAAGCGCAATATAGCCGGAAATGTTCCGGTTGCGCCAAGCCTATGAATCAGAATCGCGCGGCCAGCTCGGCCAGCCGCCGATGTGCGCCTTCGCGTGCGGTGCGGATCGGTTCGAGCGGCCCGGTGGTCGGTCCGATCGGCACGAAACGCACGTCGCTGACACCGATGAAGCGCAGCGCCTCGCGCAGATAAGGGGTCGCCATATCGATGCGGCCGCGATTCATGCCGGTGATGAAATCGCTGCCGCTCGCCAGGATCACGATTGTCGGCCTGTTCTTGAACAGCGGCAGGTACCCTTGCGCCGGATCGTAGCGGAACGCCAGCCCGGGCTGTGTGATGACGTCGATCCATTGTTTCAGCTTGTAGGGAATACCAAAATTCCACATCGGCGTCGAAATCAGCACGCGGTCGGCGAGCGCGAACCGGAGCGCGATGCGCTCGGTGACCGCAAACGCATCGCGCTGCGAATCCGTGAACGCCCGCCCGCCGATACGGGCATATTTAGCCTCCAGTACATAACCCTCGAATTCCGGCATGTGATCCCGCCACAGGTTCATCACGTCGATGTCCCAGTCCGGCCGTGCCTCGCGGAAACGATCGATGAAGACGCGCGCGCCGGCGGAGGATTCCGAGTCTGCGCGCGGCGAGCAGCTCAGGTGAAAGAGTTTTGGCATGGCCGCGCTCTGTTCATCCCAATCCCCTGATGACCGCATCGGCGTTGGTGACGACGGCAACGTTCTGCATCGCAAAATTGATGGAGGCGTTGTGCCAGTCGGCGTTCATGGTCGAGCAGCAGTCTTCAGGGACGATCATGAAGTAGCCCTTGTCCGCGCCGGTGCGCGCGGTGTGCTCGATCGACATGTTGGTCCAGGCGCCGGTATTGATGATCATGTCGCGGCCGGTCGCCTTGAGGATGGTCTCCAGCCGCGTGCCTTCCCAGGCGCTCATCCGCATCTTCTCGACGATGAAGTCGCCGGCGCGCGGCTCCAGCCCTGAAACCGGCGCTGCGCCCCAGCTTCCGCGCACCATCGCATTACTATCGACCAGCCCTTCGAACAGCGGCGCGTTGAGCGTGACGCCGGGCGCGCCCGGCTCGACGATGAACCAGACATGGATGATGATGACGCCGCGCGCCCGCGCCGCCTCAGCGAGGCGGCGGACATTGTCGACCACGCGTTGCTGGCGCGCGTGCGCAGGCGAGCCGGAATCGGCGAACGCGCCACCCTCCATGATGACGTCGTTCTGCAGATCCTGAATGATCATTGCGCAGCGCCGCGGGTCGAGCTGCATGTCGCCGCCGGCCAATTGAGGTGCAGCGGGTGGCGCGGATCCGGTCTCGGGGCCGGTCGAAGCGCGGCCGCTCATATAGGGTTCGTGGCGCGGTCCGGCCTTGACCGGGATCGCATAAACCGAGTGGGTGGCGGTCAGATAGAGCGTGCGAAAGTCAGCGCCGCCCCAGGCGAGATTGGCAACGAGTTCGGGAACGCGAACCTTGCCGAGCAACTCGCCGGCGGGAGAATAGACCCAGACGCCGCCGGGCGCCGTGACCCAGACATTGCCGCGCTGGTCGCACTTCATGCCGTCGGGCAGGCCGGGTTCGAGCTCCGAGCGAATGCCGCTGGCGAAAACGCGCGCATTGGCGAGCGAGCCATCGGCTTCGACGTCAAAGACGCGGATCAGCGCCTGCGTGGTGTCGTTGACGTAAAGCAGGCGCTCGTCGGGCGAGAAGCAGAGGCCGTTCGGTTGGTCGAACAGATGGCGGTCGACCACGAGTCTCGGTGGACCGCCGCCGGGCGGGACGCGATAGACGCCCTGGAAGCCGAGCTGGCGCGGTCGCTCGACGCCGTAGACCGGCATGCGGCCATACCAGGGATCGCTGAAATAGATCGCGCCGTTCGAATGCACGCAGACGTCGTTCGGGCTGTTGAGTTCCTGATTTTCGAAATGCGAGGCAATCACCTCGCGCCTTCCGTCGGGCCGCTCGCGGATCAATGACGAGGTGGCGTGCTCGCAGACAATGAGATTGAACTCCGCGTCATAGGTCATGCCGTTGCATTTGTTCGAAGGCCGCTTGACCTCGACGACGCCGCGCTTGGCATCCCATCGCCGGCGCACATCGCCGGGCATATCCGAGAACAGCAGATAGTGATGGACCGGATGCCAGATCGGCCCTTCTGTGAAATCGAAGCCCGTGCCGACCTGGCCGACCGGCGCATAGGGATCGATCAGGATTTCGAATTCCGGGCGCAGCGTGACGTGCGTCATCGGTTCGTCCTTTCAGCACTCAGGCCGGGAACCAGTTGCGCTGTGGCAGGCTCTGAACCACGGGGCCCGGCACCTGATCGTGCAGACGGCCCACCACCACGCCGCCTTCGATCTTGGCCGGGCGGTCATGAACGGGGAGCAGGTAGCGCGAATTGCTCAGGAGTTTTTTGATCGCTGCTTTTTCGGCGCGCTTGCTGGTGCCGTGATTGCCTGTCGTGCGCGGCTCGGCGTCGTGGATCTCGTTGAAGGGCGTGACGATCTGGTCATTGAAATCGTAGATCACGTCGCCGCAGATGGTGGCGATGCCGTCGGCGGTGTGAACGTGTATGTTCATCGAGCCTTCGGTGTGGGCGTTGGCGGCGTCGCAATAGACGCCCGGCATTAGTTCGATCGGGCCGGTCACTTCGAGATCGAGGAATCGCAGCGCGCTCCTGGTGTGCAGGCGGTCGATCAGATGCTTGATATCGGGTGCCGGATATTGCGGATGCATCAATCCGGAGACGGAATATTCCAGCTCCTTGCGGTTGAGCACGACGGTCGTGTTCATCGGAAACAAATCGTCCTTGCCGGCATGGTCGATATGCAAATGCGTGTGGCAGACATAGCGGACGTCGCCCATGCGCACGCCGTGGCGCGCGAGTTGGTTCTCGATCATGTTCTCATGGAATTGCAGCCCGCGCATGCCCAGCGTTTCCATGATCTGGTTGGAGCGATAGCCGGTATCGATCACGACCGGGTAGGGGCCGCCCACGATCAGAAAGCCCAGCGTCAGGACTCGGCGGGTCCGGCCGCAATCGCGGCCGAGCACGAGGAAGCTCGATTCCAGTTCGATATCGCCATAGTCCAAAATCTTGATTTCAAGCGGCATATGTCTCTCTCCCCGAATTCTCTTGTTCGCTTAAATTCCCAGCCGATAAACGCGCATCGCGGTTGTTCGCAGAACGGCATCGCGCTGGTCCGCGCGAAGATGTGCGGTCGCGGCGAGATAGGCGTTCACAAGTTCGCGATAGCTGGTCCAAAGTTTTTCGATCGGAAAATTGGAGCCGAACAGGCAGCGATCGGCGCCGAAGATCGTCACCGTGTCGGCGAGGACGCCGGCGACGTGGGCCGGATCGTTGCGGTGGATGAAGGTGCCGAGGCCGGAAAGCTTTGAGACGACGTTCGGGCAGGCCGCAAGCCGCATCATTCCACCGCGCCAGGCGGATTGGCCGTGCGGAGAAAGGTCTTCCAGCATGCCGGCATGCTGCAGGATGAAGGTCACGTCGGGACAGGCTTCGGCGAGTCCGGCGGCATCCGCCATCTGCGGCGCGAACACTTGCAGGTCGAAGCTGAAGCCATACTCGGCGAGCCGCGCGACGTTGCGCCGGATGTTTGGATCGGCGCAGAGGTCGGGCCGCGCGGCAAAACGATAGAGCGGGTTTTCGTGCCAGTGCAATTGCATGCGCACGCCACGCACCAGGGGATAGCGCGCGAGACGATCGAGTTGCGGGCGGACGTCATCGACGTTGAAGTCAGCATAGGAGACAATGGCGTGCGGCCAGCCATGATCCTTCGCGGTCTGCTGCACCCAGGCGGTTTCGTCCTCGAAACGATCGTTGGCCCAGTTGGTTTGCACATAGACCGACCGCGTCACGCCGGAGCCTGCGAGATCATCGAGATATTCCTGGATCGGATAGTCGCGCCGGATCGGCTCGTAGGGGCCGAAGATGCGCGGCTGCATCGGGCCGCTCAGCCAGGGCAGGTCGGCCTGACGCCAGATATGATGATGGGCATCGACGATTTCGGTCACGCGGCCTTCCTTTGTCCAAGCGAGAGAACGTGCGAAACGATCGCGGCTGACGATCCGCCGTCGACCAGATCATCTACGAAGCGCCGGATCGCGATCAGCGCTTCGGTCTGCGGCTGAAAGCCGGGACCGGTGGCGAGCGGTGTCAGCCAGCTCAGGCGCCAGGCACGTCGCGACAATTTTGCGACGGCGTCACGCAAGGCAGAAGGATCGCCGCGCTCAAGGCCGTCGGAGACGATGACGACCGCGGCGCCGCGCGCATAGCTGCCGAATCTTGGCACCGCCAGGAACGCCTGCAGCGCATCGCCGATCCGGGTGCCGCCGTCCCAATCGCTGACCAGATGCGCAGCCGCCGACAGCGCCTGCTCGCGGCGCTTGAGGCGGAGCGCGCGGGTGACGCGGGTGAGGCGGGTGCCGAAGGTGAACACCTCGACATTGGGAGCCGCGTGCGACAGCGCATGCGCGAGCTTCATGTTGTCGTCGGTGCGCCCCTTCATCGAGCCGGAGACGTCGATCAGCAACAAAACCTTGCGCGGCCGGGCACGCCGTTTCAGCCGCCCGAGCCGCAGCACCTCGCCGTCGTTGCGCACGCTCTCGCGCAGGGTGCGGCGCAGATCGGCCCAGGGGCCCCGGCGGGCGCGCATGCGCCGATGGCCGCGCCGTCGCGGCAGCCGCGCAGGCGCCTCGCGTGACAGTTTTCGCAGGGCATCGGCGGTTTGGCTAGGCGCGAAGCGGCGTTCGACCAGCGCCTCGGCGCGGGCCGCGGCAAGTCCGGACTCGTTGGCTTCGTCGGCGAGCAATGTTTCGTCCTCGCCGCGTCCTCCCTCCTGCAGGCGAACGACTTCCTCGTCTTGCGCGCCCGCATGATCGATCGCTTCACTGCCGAGGAAATGGAGGTCGAACAGCCGGTCGTAGGTCGCGCGCCGCTCGGGCGGCGGGGCGAGCGTCGCCAATCCCGCGAGACGGATGGCTTCCATGCTGCGTGGGCCGAGTAGCTCGATCGCCGCAAGGAACGCCGTCGTCTGTTCCGGCGCCACGGCGAAACCGTTAACGCGCAGCAGCGCGACAAAGGACACGAACACGCGGGCCGCGTGGGGTAGCTGAAGTTCGTCGCTCACGCAGCCGCCTCCGCAATCAGGGCGTCGAGCCGGCCGGAGATGAAGGTGAGATCTTCCTCGTCCTTCAACGCGACACCGATGGAGCGCTTGAAGGCGTCCGGCCAGCGCGCGCCGCGTGCGTGCAGCAGCGTGGCTGCTTCCGCCCAGTCCACCGCTTCGGCGATACCCGGCGCCTTGCTCAGCGGTTCGCGCCGCAGCCGGCCGACGGCGGCGACAACAGCGCGCGCGGTTGCTTCGGCGACGCTTGACGCCCGCATCATCACGATGCGCGCCTCGCGCTCGGCCGTCGGATAATCGATCCAGTGATAGACGCAGCGGCGGCGCAACGCCTCGTGCAGGTCGCGGGTGCGGTTCGAGGTCAGCACGACGACGGGGCGTTCGGTAGCGCGAACTGTGCCGCGCTCGGGAATGGAAATCTGGAAGTCGGAGAGGAACTCGAGCAGGAACGCCTCGAACTCCTGGTCAGCGCGGTCGATTTCGTCGATCAGCAGGACGGTGGAGTCAGGCGCGCGCAAGGACGCGAGCATCGGCCGTTCGATCAGAAAAGTCTCGCCATAGATGTCGATGCTCTCTTCGCCGGCCTGGCGGATCGCGAGCATCTGGCGCGGATAGTTCCACTCGTAAAGCGCGGCCGATGCGTCGATGCCCTCATAGCATTGCAGGCGGATCAGGCGGCGGCCGAGCACGGCGGCGATGGCTTTTGCGGCTTCGGTCTTGCCGACGCCCGGCGCGCCTTCCAGCAGCAGCGGCTTTCCGAGTGCAAGCCCGAGATAGGCCGCCGTCGCGAGGCCATCGTCTGCAAGATAATAGGCCGTTCGCAACGCCCGTTCGAGCGCCTCGGGGCTATCGATGCCGACGATGTTGCCGCGGACCGTCATACTCTACCTCAGCGTCGCGCTTGCGGCCGCGCGCCGCCCTGGGCTTTGATCGCCCGCAAGACTTTTTCCGGCGTGATCGGCAGTTCATCCATGCGCACGCCGACCGCATTGAAGATGGCATTGGCGACCGCGGGCAGCACGGGGTTGGCGCACATCTCGCCGGGGCCTTTGGCGCCGAACGGTCCATCGGCCGCGGGGCGTTCCAGCACCGCGATATCGTGCGGGCAGATGTCGCCGGGGCCGGGCATCAGATACTCGACGAAATCGCGCGGGCCATGCGCGGGGTCGGGATAATAGGGCTCGGGCGTTTCAAACAGCGCGTGGCTGATCCCCATCCACGCGCCGCCGATGAGTTGTTGCTCCACCAGGCGCGGATTGAGAGCGCGGCCCAATTCATACGCGCTGTCCATCCGCACCATCGCGACCTCGCCGGTTTCGTCGTCGACCTCGACCTCGGCGACAAGGCAGGCGTGCGCGTAGCAGGTGGCGGGCGACATCTCGCCGGTCTCGGGATTAACCTCGGACAACGGCACCAGAAAGATGCCGCGTCCGGATATCGTCTTGCCCTGCTTGAACTGCGCGGCGATGGCGACGTCCTTGGTGGAGATCGAGCGGTGCGGCGCGCCCTTGACGTGGATGTTGCCGCGCCCGTCGGTATCGAGATCGGCGGCGTTGACCTCCAGTTCCTCGGCGGCGGCTTCCATCATGACGCCGCGCGCTTCCTTGGCCGCCGCCATGACAGCATTGCCGACGCGATGGGTGCCGCGCGAGGCGAACGAACCCATGCAGTGCGGACCGGTGTCGGAATCCGCGGTGTCGACATAGACGTCTTCGACCGGCACGCCGAGCGTCTCCGCGCAGATCTGCCGCGTCACCGACTTCATGCCCTGGCCGAGGTCGATCGACGACAGGGACACCGTGAACTTGCCGCTGGGGTTGGAATGAACCAGCGCCTGGCTGGGGTCGCCGCCGAGGTTCATGCCGATGGGATAGTTGATCGAGGCGATGCCGCGTCCGCGATGCTTGGCCATGGTCAGCGCCTCCTGGTACCGAAGACGGAGGAGAAGCGGGTAGCGCCATGCGAGGGCGATGGAGCCTGCGGCCTCGGGGGAGGAGGTGTCGGCGCGGGAGGCGGCGGCTGGATAGATGCAGGAGGCGCACGATCGTAGGTGGTCCGCTGTTGCGAAGCCGCGGCGCGTTGCGGAACAGGTTCAAGC
This sequence comes from Bradyrhizobium algeriense, assembly GCF_036924595.1. Classification (NCBI taxonomy): domain Bacteria; kingdom Pseudomonadati; phylum Pseudomonadota; class Alphaproteobacteria; order Hyphomicrobiales; family Nitrobacteraceae; genus Bradyrhizobium; species Bradyrhizobium algeriense. The sequence goes on from NZ_JAZHRV010000001.1 coordinate 666,614, forward strand.
GGCGTCGGCGATATCGCCGCCCGGCTGCCACCGCCGTCCGTGCGCGAGGACATGTGCTTGATCTCTTCGCGAAGCGGCCATTTTGCTTTCTCGGCGGCGACCTGGACGCATTCGATCAGGGCCGTGTTCTTGGCTTCGCGCCGGTGCGCCTTCATGTCGCCGTCGCGATAGGCGTTGAGAATCCGGAACTCCATCGGGTCGATGCCGACGAGATGCGCGAGCTTGTCCATCTGGCATTCGAGCGCAAAGTCCATCGCGGTGACGCCGAAGCCGCGCATGGCGGTCGCAGGCGTCCGGTTGGTGAACACGCAGTAGACGTCGCCATGGACGTTCGGGATCGTGTAGGGGCCGGGCAGGTGAGCGACGCATTTGACGACGGCGTAACTTGAAAGCCTTGTATAGGCGCCGCTGTCGAAATAGGCGCGGATCTTGCGCGCGACGATGCGTCCGTCGCGCATCACGCCGTCCTTGATGTAGATGCGCTCGGCGCCGCGCGGCGAGCCGAATTGCATCTCCTCTTCGCGGCCGAGCTGATAGCGCACCGGACGCCCTGTCAGCATCGCGCCGAGAATGGCGAGCGGTTCGGTCAGCGTGTCCACCTTGCCGCCGAAACCGCCGCCGACGGTCCCGCCGATGAAGTGAAAGGTGTTGGAGGGCACGTCGAGGATTTTTGCGCAGGTATCGAGCGAGAAGAACAAGGCCTGCGTTGAGGTGTAGACGACGTAGCGCCCGTTGGTGTCGGGGGCTGCGATCGAACCGTTGGTTTCGGTCGGCGCATGCTCGATCGGCGACATCTGGTAACGCTGTTCGAGGACATGATCCGCCTCGGCGAAGCCGCGCTCGACGTCGCCGAAGCGCAGTTTTTGGTGATCGTAGACGTCATGATAGGTGAAGGTGTTCTTGGGGTAGGTCTCGTTGACGACGGGCGCGCCCGGCTTCAGCGCGTCCTCGACGTCGAACACCGCGGGCAACGGCTCGTAATCGACCCGCACTTTCGCGATGGCTTCAAAGGCTTCCCGCGGGCTGTCGGCGACGATGGCGACGATCGGCTCGCCCTTGTAGCGGACCTTGTCGACGGCGAGCGACGGCTCGTCGTCCTTGCCGAAGTTGATCAGGCTCAGCAGCGTGTTGAGATTGACCGGGACGTCGACCCCGCGGATGATGCGCCGCACGCCGGGCGAGCGTTCCGCCTCCATCGTGTCAATCCGGCGCAGGCGAGCGTGGGCGTGCGGGCTGCGTAGTACTTTAAGATGCAGCATGCCCTGCAGCTTGTGATCGTCGAAATAGGTCGAGGTGCCCGTGACATGGCCGAGCATGTCCTGGCGCTGCGTGCCCTTGCCGATTTCCTTTAAGTTGTCGTCGCGCTCGTCGGCGAAGATGTCCTTGCGCAGTTCCAGCATGGTCGTTCCCCTCAGGCGCGGGCGCGTCCGCTCGTGGCGGCGGCGAGGACGGCGTTGATGATCGGCTCGTAGCCGGTACAGCGGCAGATATTGCCCGAGATCGCCTCAATGACCTCGGCACGGGTCGGCGAGGGATTGCGATCGAGCAGTGCCTTCGCCGCCATCAGCATGCCCGGGGTGCAGTAGCCGCACTGCGCCGCGAATTGCTCCATGAAGGCGCGCTGCAGCGGGTGCAGGTTGGGCCCGTCCTTCAGCCCGTCGAGCGTTTCGATCGAGCGGCCGTTCACGGTTTCCGCCAGCGTCAGGCAGGAGAGATGGAGTTCGCCGTCGATCAGCACGCTGCAGGCGCCGCAGCCGCCCTGGCCGCAGCCGAATTTCGGCGTCATGTCGCCGATCAATTCGCGGAGCGCGACCAGCAGATTGACGCCGCCGTCGACGAACACGGCGACATCGCGGCCATTGTGACGAAACTGGAGCGGGGTCTTGGTCATGATACTTACTCCAGGCCGGACAGCAGGCGGCGCAGATGAACGCCGACGATCTCGCGGCGATACCAGGCGCTGCCGAGCGCGTTGTCCGCGGGCGATACGCCCTCTGTTGCGGCCGCAGCCGCAGCGCTGATTGCCGCATCGTCGAGTGCGCGTCCCTCCAGCGCGCGTTCGGCGGCCCTTGCGCGAATCTGCGTCGCGGCCATCGAGGCGAGCGCGATGCGGGCCCCCGATATGCGGCCACCGCTGACAGGCAGGTGCGCGGCAATCGTGATCACCGAACCGCCCTTCGGCTTGATGCGGGCGATCTTGCGATAGCGGAAGGCGTCGGCGCTCGCGGGCCGCGCACAGGAGACGGCCAGCACCAGCGCGCCGCTCTGGCGTTCGCGGGATTGCAAAAATTCCTCGATTGCCATGTCGCGCGCGCCGAGCCCGCCCTGGACGGAGACGGTCGCGTCGAGCGCCAGCAGCGCGACGGTGAAATCGCCATAGGGGCTGGGTGCAAACAAATTGCCGCCGACCGTGCCCATGTTGCGCACCGCCGGTCCGCCGATCGAACGGGCCGGCGCGTGCAGAAAGGCAAGATCGCGCTCGGCCAGAATTTTGGCGAAGGTGACGCCGGCGCCGAGTGTGATGCGTGAGCTCGCCACATCGATGCGAGACAGCGCCCCGTCGGTCACGCGCACGACGGTCGAGATCGAGATATCGCCTTCATTGAGGGCGCGCATCACCAGCGTGCCGCCGCCGAGATAGCGCGCGCCGCGGTCGGACGACAGCGCCGACGCCGCCTCGCCAAAACTCGCGAATGTCTTCACCGTGACAGGCATGGTTTCGCCTCCGCGTTCATGCGGCCTCCTTCAGGTGCCGGCGAATGGCTTCGAAGCCGGCTTGATAGATCTGTTCCGCGACCATCTGCGTCAGCCGCTCGGCATCCGCGGGCCGCGTGGTGAACCTGGATTCCCAATGCCAGAAGGTGCGGTCGCCGTCGGTGACCGGCAGCAGGCGGACATGGGCGACATAGTTGAACATCGGGATCGGCGTATCGAGCAGGCAATAGCTGAAGGTCTGTTCGAGGTCGGACAGCGCAAGTAATTGTTCGCGCAATTCCGAACCGTCCTGCAGCTTGAAGCGGCGCACGCAGCCGATCTTGTCGGAAGCCTGCGCGCGCTCGATGGTGCTGGTCGCCACCGCGGGATGCCAGCGGTCGTGGCCGTTGAAATCGCGCAGCACGTTCCAGACCGCGCCGGTCGGCGCGTCGAGGATCGTGCTTTTGACGATATGCGGCACACTAGCCTCCGAAGGCACGCTTGAGGGCGTCGAATCCGCCCTGAAACACGCCGGTCCCGATATTGCTGACAAGCTCGTTCTCGCGCTCGGGCGCACAGTCGAACTCGGCGGTCCATTCCAGAAAAGTCTGGTCGCCGTCGGTCACCGGCGTCAGCCGCAACGTCGCGACGTAGTTCTCCACCCCCATCGGCGACTCCAGAATGGAGTAGGTGCAGAACATGTCGTAGTCGGAGAGGCCGAGTAGTTTTTCGCGGATGCGATCGCCGTTGCGCAGGCGAAAGTCGCGCACGCATCCGATCTTGTCCGCGGGCTCTCCGCCCTCAATGCGGCTTTCCGCAATCGCCGGATGCCAGTTCGGCATGCCGTTGAAGTCGCGCACGCGCGCCCAGACGCGGTCGTTGCGGGCGTTGACGACGGTGGAGACGTAGACCCGGGCCATGACGTGCTCTTAACCTTTCTTGCGCGGTCCGCGTTCGGCGGCGGGCTCGCCGGGGGCGGGGGAGGCAGGGGGCGCGTCGGGCTTGCTCTGACTGCTCTTGCGCGTTGCCTCCTGGATGCCCTGCATATCGCGCGCCTCGCGAATGATTCCGGGCATCTTGGCGAGGCTCCCGCCCTCGACGCCGATGTCGGCGAGGATCGAGTCGATCAGCGGCGCCTGCACCCGGTAACGCAGCGCCGAGTCGATCACCTCGTCGGTGGCGCTGCGGCCGCCATTGCCGCCGCCGCCGTTGAGCCCGTCCACCTGAAGGATGCGGATACCTTCGATCTTCTCCATCGGCTTGACGCTCTCGCGCACAATGCCCTCGATGCGGTCGAGCAGCTTGCGGCGGAACAGCGAGTAGCGCGCCTGGTCGGTGAGCACGTTCTCGGCTTCGTTGAGCAGCCGCTGTGCTTCGGCCTCGACGGCGGCGCGCACGCGCTCGGCGTCGGCCGCGATCTTCGTCTCCTCGGCCCGCTTCTCCGCCAGCAGCACCTCGATGGTCTTCTGGCGTTTGGCGATCTCGCTGTCGCGGGCGGTGACGACGCGCTCGGCCGCCTCGGTCGCTCCCGCGCGCGCATCCTCGGCCGCCACCTTGGCGGCCGATTCCTCGAGAGATTTCTGATAGAGGGCGATCGCCTTTTCCATCAGCGCCGTTTCGACTTCCTTCTCGCGATTGACCTCGAGTTTCCGCAGATCGCGCTCGCGGCCGATGCGCGCCTCGTCGAGGCCGCGGTCGGAGGCGATGCGGGCGCGTTCCACTTCCTCGCGAGAGGCGATCTCGGCTTCCTGCAGCGCCTGGACGCGGCCGACCTCGAGCTGCTCGATCGCGCGACGGCGGGCGAGCCTCGCGGCTTCGAGCGCCTGTTCGCGCGAGACATCTGTTGTCTCGACTTCCTTGCGCGCGATGATCTCGGCCTGCTTGACCTGGCGATCGGCATCGATCCGTTCGGAGCGCTTGGCGGCGAGCGCGATTACGCGCTCCTCGTCGGCGATCTCGACCGCCTTCTTCTGGTCGATATTGAGCACTTCACGGGTTTTGGATGAGGCGATGCGTTCGGCTTCCAGCGCCAGTTCGACCTCGACGCGCCGCCGTTCGATCGCATCGCGGCGCTTGAGTTCGGCGGCCTCGATCGATTCGGTGCGGTCGATCTCGAGCCCCCTTGTTTCCTTCTCCGCCCGGATACGCTGGGCGGCGATCACCTTCTCCTGGGCAATGCGCGCGGCCTCGATCGCTTCGCGCGAGGCGATGTCGGCCTCCTCGATGGCACGGTTGCGCGCGATTTCGAGCGAGCGAACGCGCTCTTCCTGGGCGATGCGGGAGGATTCGGTCGCCTCGCGCGCGGTGATCCCGGCGACTTCCAGCGCCTGGTTGCGCTCGATTTCCAGCTTGCGCGTAGCGTGCTCGGCGCCGATCCGTTCGGCGGCGAGCGTCCGCTCTCGCGCGATCCGTGCGGCTTCCACGGCCTTCTGTGCCTCGATCTCCGCTTCCTGAATGGTGCGCACCTGCGCGATCTCCAGCGAGCGGGTGCGCTCGTCGGAGGCGATGCGTTCGACGTTGACGATGGTAGTTTGGGCGATGCGGGCCTTTTCGGTCGCCTCGCGCGCCGCGATTTCGGCTTCCTCGACCGCGCGGGTACGCTCGATCTCGCGCCTTCGGGTTTCTTCCTCGTTGGCGATCCGCGCGTCGGTGATGGAGCGATCCTGCTGGATGCGCGCCTTCTCGACCGCCTCGCGGGCTGTGATCTCGGCTTCCTCGACCGACCGCGTGCGCTCGATGTCGCGCTGGCGCACCTCGCGTTCGGAGGCGATGCGGGCGGTATCGACCGCGCGCTGGTTGGCGATCTTGGCTTTTTCGATTTCCTCGCGCGCGAGCAATTCCTTCTCTTCCACCGCGCGCGTGCGCTCGATCTCACGGTGACGGGTCTCGCGCTCGGAGGAGATGCGGGCTTCGGCGATCGCCTGTTCGTTGGCGATGCGGGCCTTCTCGATGGCTTCACGGGCGGAAATCTGCGCCTGTTCGGCCTCGGTCTCGCGCAAGGCGCGCTCGCGCGCCACCTCGGTGCGCTGCAGCGCCCGGCGCATCTCGATGTCGCGTTCCTGTTCGAGGCGGGCGGTCTCGCTTTCGCGCTCGATCTCCAGCGCCTGACGCTCGGCGTCGAGGTTGCGGGTCCGGATCTTGATCATCGAATCCTGTTCGATGTCGTTGCGCAGCTTGCGCTTGGCCTCGATATCCTCCATCAGGCGGGTCAGGCCCTCGGCGTCGAATCGGTTCGATGGATTAAAGTATTCCAGATCGGTCTGGTCGAGGTCGGTGATGGCGACGGATTCGAGTTCGAGGCCGTTCTGGGCGAGCGCTTCGGCGGCGGCGGCCTTGAGCCGCGTGACGTATTCGCCGCGCTGCTCGTGCATCTGTTCCATGGTCATTTCGGCGGCGACCGAACGTATGGCGGAGACGAACTTGCCGGAAAGCAGGGCGTGCAACTGCTCAGGCTCGAGCGTGCGCCGCCCGAGCGTGGCGGCGGCGATCGCGACCGCCTCGCGCGTCGGCTGCACCCGCACGTAAAAGTCGGCCTCGATGTCGATACGCATGCGGTCGCGGGTAATCACCGCGTCATGCTTGGCCCGCACGATGCCCATCGGAAGCACGTTCATGTTGACGGGCGTAAAGTCGTGGATGAAAGGCAGCACGAAGGCGCCGCCGTTGATCACGACGCGTTCGCCGAGCAGGCCGGTTCGGACGAAGGAGACTTCCTTCGACGAACGGTGGTAGAGCCAGTTCACGATGTAGACGACGATGGCGATCACGACGATCGCAACGATCAGCCAGAGAATCAATTCGCCAACCAGAGTCCCCGACATCTTTTCCTCCCTTTGCTCCCGGCGTTTACCGCGCGCCGATCGCCTTGAATTTACGAACCTGTTCCGTGAGCGCCCGCTCCACCGGCAGGCGCTCCATCGAGGAGGCGCCGTAGAAGCCGTGGCACTTGCGCGTGTGTTTCATGATGAAGTCGGCATCATCAGGCTCGGCGATAGGACCGCCATGGGCCAGCACCAATATGTCCGGATTGACGCAGAGCGCCGCTGCCGCCCAGGTGTCGATTTGTTCCGGGCAGTCTTCGAGCCTTAGCGCGGTCTGCGCACCGATCGCACCGCCGGTGGTCAGGCCGAGATGGCAGACAATGATATCAGCGCCTGCGATGGCCATCGCGGTCGCCTGGCTTTCGCTGAACACGTAAGGCGTCGTCAGCATGTCCTTGTCACGCGCCTTGGCGATCATGTCGATCTCCAGCGCGTAGGACATTCCGGTTTCCTCGAGATTGGCGCGAAATACGCCGTCGATCAGCCCGACGGTTGGAAAGTTCTGCACGCCGGCAAAGCCCAGCGCCTTCAACTGGTCCAGAAAGCTGTCCATATCGCGGAACGGGTCGGTGCCGTTGACGCCGGCCAGCACCGGCGTCCTTGTGACGACGGGCAGCACTTCGCCGGCCATTTCCACGACGATGGCGTTGGCATCGCCATACGGCATCATTCCGGCAAGCGAGCCGCGCCCGGCCATGCGATAGCGGCCGGAATTATAGATGACGATCAGGTCGACGCCGCCGGCTTCCTCGCATTTGGCTGACAGACCCGTGCCGGCGCCACCGCCGACGATCGGCTCGCCCTTGGCGGCCATGGCGAGAAACTTTTTTAGGATGGCTGAACGTTCGAACTTCGCCATGGTCACCTCGCGACTTTCCGACGGGTCCCCGGGCGTCCGACCAGAGGACGGAGCGCGTTGACGATGGCGGATGCAAATTCGGGTTCGTTGATGTGGCGCTTGACGCGGACAAGCTGGCGATTGCTGGTCTGGCGCACGCTGCGCTCCAGTGCGGTAAATAACGCGGCGTCCGCTTCCGGATCCCAGAACGGCTGGCCCGGGGCGTCGAGCGCGGAGACACCGCCTTCCGGCAGGAAGAAGCGCACCGGCCCATCCATCCGGTTGAGCTTGTCGCCGATCCAGCGCCCGATGCGCTCGTTCTCCTCCGGCGTGGTGCGCATCAAGGTCACCTGCGGATTGTGAACGTGGAATTTGCGCTGGCGATAGCGCTCAGGGATCGTGTCGGGCGCGCCGAAATTGACCATGTCCAGCGCGCCGGCAGAGCCGATGAAGGGCAGGCGGCTGCGGATGATCGCGCCAAAGCGGTCGTCGGTCGCCGGAAACACGCCGCCCATCAGGAGATCGCAGACTTCTGTCGTCGTGAGATCGATGACGGCGGCCAGCATTCCGGAATCGACCAGCTTTTCCATCGAGCGGCCGCCGACGCCGGTGGCGTGGAAGACGAGGCATTCGAAATCGTTGCGCAGGTCGGCCGCGATCTTCTGCACGGCCGGCGTCGTCACGCCGAACATGGTGATGCCGACCGCCGGCAGATCGGCCGGCGCGTTGCGCTCCAGCCTGGCCTGATTGTCCAGACGCGCCTTCACCATGCCGGCGATGGCGTTGGCGCCGTTGGCGAGCACGGCGCGCGAGATCGAGTTGAGGCCCTGCACATCCGTGACCGAATACATCATCGTGATATCGGCGGGGCCCACGTAGGGACCGACATCTCCCGAGGCGACCGAGGAGATGATGAGCTTCGGCACGCCGACGGGGAGGGTGCGCATGGCGGGCGCGACCAGCGAAGCACCGCCAGAGCCGCCTGCTGAAATGATGCCTGCGACATTGCCCTGGCGGCGCAGCCAGTTGGCGAACGCGTCCGCCATCGCCGTCACCGACGCGCCGCGGTCGGACCCGAACACAGCAGATCCGCCGCGGCCGTGGTTCAGCGCGATTTCCTGGGCGGAGACGTCGCAGGTGGAAAGCTTGCCGCTGGTTGATACGTCGACCAGGCGCGTCCGCAAGCCCTGTCCGGCGATCACGTCGCGAATGAAGCGCAGTTCCTCGCCCTTGGTATCGAGCGTGCCGGCGACGAGGACGACAGGTGGCCCGGATGCGCTTTGTACAGAAGCGCCGGCCGGGCGTCTTTGCCGGGCAACGTCTTCGATACGCGTAACGCCCGTCGAAAGCGTGCGCGCTGCGGCCTCGATGCGCGCAATCGGCGCCGGCTGCGACCACCGCGTCGGCAGGGTGGGATTGGAGATATAGACGCGGATTGGGGCTGCGCCCGCGGCGCGCGGCGGCGCAGGACGCGCCTCAGCCGCGGTGCTCGCATCGGCGGCTTCGATATCCGTGTCCAGCTCGGCGTGGACTCCAACGACGCCAACACCAAGCAGCCGTTGCTGCAGCTCGCGGTCGGCCGCAAGGCGCGCGGAGTCGATGATACGATTGATGCGGCCATTGACCATGATCGCGACATTTTTCGAGATCGCGGTAGCGACGCCGATATTCTGCTCGATCACGAGCACCGACATGTCGCCGTCTTCACCGAGGCGCACCAGCATTTCCTCGACCTGGGCGACGATGACCGGTGCGAGGCCTTCGGTCGGCTCGTCCATGATGAGCAGATGCGGGTTGGTCAGAAGCGCGCGCGAGATCGCCAGCATCTGCTGTTCGCCGCCCGAGAGCTGGCCGCCACCATGATCCTTGCGTTCGGCAAGACGGGGGAACGTCTCGTAGATGCGATCGATGGTCCACGGCCCGCGCCGCATCCCGGCGGCGAGGCTCAAATGCTCGGCGACGCTGAGCGAGCGCCACAGCCGTCGCCCTTGCGGCACGTAGCCGACGCCGAGCCGCGCGATCCGCGCCGGGCTGAGGCGGGTGATGTCCTCGCCGCGAACCCGAATCGAGCCGCCGCTCGCCCGCAACAGGCCCATGATGGTCTTGCACAGCGTGGTCTTGCCCATGCCGTTGCGGCCGACCACCGAGAACACGCCTGAGTCCAAAGTCAGGTCGACGCCCTGCAGGGCATGGGAATGGCCGTAATAGACGTCGAGGCCCCTGACTTCGAGGGCAGGCGCGGCGCGGCGGACCTCACTCATGACCGGCCCCCAGATAGAGTTCCTGGACCTCGGGATCGGCTTCGATCTCGTGCGGCAGGCCTTCCTTGAAGACGCGGCCGTTGTGCATCATCGTGACGCTTTCGACGACGCGCAGCGCGACGTCCATGTCGTGCTCGATGATGATGTAGCCGATATGGGCGGGCAGCGACGTCAGGATGTCGATCAGCTCGCGTCGCTCGGTGGGGGAGAGGCCCGCGGCCGGTTCGTCGAACAGGATGAAGCGCGGGGCGCCGGCAAGCGCGAGCGCGATCTCGAGCTGCCGCTGCTGGCCATGCGCGAGTTCCGCGACCAACTGTTCCCTGACCGGCGTCAGATGGACCGCCTGGATCAGCGCTTCGGCTGCATGCATGAGGGCGTCGTTCGCGCCCGGACGCAGCGGCGAGAATCGACCGCGGGATACGCCGCGGCAGGCGAGGTAGACATTGTCCCGCACGGTGAGGCCGGGGAACAGCGCCGATATCTGGTAGGTGCGGCGCAAGCCGCGGCGGATCCGCTCATAGGGCGGAAAGTGAGTGATGTCCTCGCCGAAGAAGCGGATGGTGCCGGAGGAGGGCGGAAAGTCGCCGGTCACGCAATTGAACAGCGTGGTCTTGCCGGCGCCGTTGGAGCCGAGCACGGCGCGGCGTTCCCCCGGCCGAACCGTGATGGTGACGTCGGTCAGCGCCGCGAGCGCGCCGAACAGCCGCGTCACGCCGCGCAGCTCGAGCGCGGCGCCGGAACCGACCGCTGAAAAGCGTGGCGCGGCGCTATCCATGACCGTGGCCTCCGCTTGCGCGTTTGTCGGGCGCGGTTGCGCGGCGGCGCCATCGCTCCCAGAGCCCGATCACGCCGTCCGACGACCAGAACACGATGGCTAGGAATCCGAGACCGATCAGCAACCGGAAGCGGTTGCCGTCGAGCCCGAACTTGACCAGGAGATCGAGCGCGAAGGTGCGCAGGATGACGAAGATGAAGGCGCCGATGAAGGGGCCGACGGGCCGGGTGATGCCGCCGACCACGGCGATGATCAGGATATCGATGCAGGCCCCGACGCTGACCGAGCCGGGCGAGATCTGCCGGTAGTTCCAGACCTGCAGCACGCCGCCGAGCGCGGCGATAAAGGATGCGAAGGCGTAGGCTGCCACGCGGTGTGCGTTGACATTGAAGCCGAGCGCCGCCATGCGGCGGGGATTGTCCCGCACGCCCTGCAGTGCGAGGCCGAACGGGGCGCGCGAGACATATTGAACCGCGAAATAGCAAAACGCCGCGACGCCCAGCGTGATGTAGTAGTAGGGGACATCGGCGCGCCAGTCGACGCCCCAGAATTTCGGCGTGGCGATGGTGTTGATGCCGGTATGGCCGCCGAAGATCGGCCAGTTCTGATTGGTGAAATAGTAGAAGGCCGCACCGATCGCGAGCGTGATCATGATGGTGTAGATGCCCTCGGTGCGAACCGCGAGCGCACCACCGAGCGTGCCGAAGATGGTCGCGAGCACCAGCGCCATCGGTGTGGCGAGCCACCACGGCCAGCCGAGGCTGATATTGGTGTTGGCGCTCATGCCGAACACCGCGACCATGTAGGCGGCAAAGCCGGCGATGGTGAGCTGCATCAGGCTGACCATGCCGCCATAGCCCGCCAGGAACATCAGGCTGAGGGCGATGGTCCCGAGGATCAGCGTCGTGGCGAAGATCTCGATCAGGAAGAAGCCGCTGGCGATGAACGGCATGATCAGGAGGATCACCGCCACCAACCAGACGGCCGGCTTGTTGAATTCCGGCCACGCCAGCAACGCCGCCCGCGCTGATGCTACCCGACTGGTTTCTTGATGCGCGCCCTGGACCAGCGACATGTCAGCGCCTCGCCAACAGGCCCTGCGGCCGCAGCGCCAGCACCAGCACCATGATGAGGAAGGTCACCACGATCGCGTAGGTCGGGATGTAGACGGAGCCGAGCTGCTCGGCGAGGCCGATGATAACGGCGCCGAGCGCCGCGCCCGGGATCGATCCCATGCCGCCGACGATGACGACGACGAGGGAAGCCAGCAGAAAGCGGGTGTCTTCGCCGGGCGAAAGCGACTGGAAGGTTCCGCCGACCACGCCCGCGATGCCGGCAAGCCCGGCGCCGAGCGCGAACACGACGACGAAGACGAGCTGGATCGGCACGCCGGTCGCGGCCAGCATGTCGCGGTCATCGACGCCGGCGCGCACCATCATCCCGACGCGGGTTCGATTGAGCGCCAGCCACATCGCGATGCCGATCACCACCGCGGCTGCGAAGATCACGAGCCGCACCATCGGGTACCGCAGATAGACCGCCTCGCCCGACGATTTGACCGCGGTAACCAGCGGCAATTCGATCGGGCCGACCAGCCAGCTCGGGGTCTGGATCTGATAGAAATCGCCGCCGAATACCCACAGCATCAGGTCCGCAAATACGATCGAAAGCCCGATCGTGACCATGGTCTGGCGCAGATCCTCGCCCTCCATGCGGCGGAAGACGACGATTTGCAGGACGACGCCGACCAGCGCCACACCGATAAACGCGATGATGAAACCGAGCACCCAGGAGCCGGTCCAGGTGCTGATGGCGTAACCGATGTAGCCGCCGAACAGATAGAGCGAACCATGCGCCAGATTGACGTTGCGCATCAGGCCGAAAATCAGGGTGAAGCCGCTCGCCACCAGGAAGTAGAGGCTGCCGAGCGTGATGCCGTTGAAGACGGCGTTGAGAAAGACGCGCTTTCGGCCGATTGCCTCTTCGAGGCCGGGCGGCCACACGGCAAGGATCAACCACAGCATCACCGCGACCGCGATCAAGAGGATCAGCGCCCATGCCGGATGGCGTTCGATGAATCCTGTCACGGTAAAAGCCCGGCGGTCGCCATACCGTCCTCCCAGACGCCGCGGCCGTTTCGGCTCGCGTTTTCACGGCATCCTAACGGCGCCGCAAACCTTGCACTTGATTGTCAGTATCTTTTCGCGCCTGATACGCTCAGGGTCGCAAGACTTTGGCGGCGCGGCGGTATTCCGTCGGTGCCATCCCGACATTGGCAGCGAAGAAGCGTGTGAAACCGCTTTGGGAGGAGAAGCCGAGATCGAAGCCGATATCGGCGATCGGCACCTCGGTCGCGACCAAGGCGTCCAGTGCCTGTTCCATGATCAGTGTATTGAGATAGAGGTTCGGGGTGACGCCGGTCTGGGTGCGGAACAGCCTGTAGAAATGCGGACGCGACAGGCCGGCCTCCCGCGCGATCGAATCCAGTTCGATTTCCGCGCCCGGGCTTTCGGACATCAGCTTGATGGATTTGCGGACGCGAAAATCAGTAACGGCGGCGGCGGTGCGCGTCTCCTGCACCGGCTCGGGCCTTTGCCAGCTTTCCTCATGGCAACCGTCGATCAACTGCCTTAGTTCGCAATCGAGGCTGCTTAGCGAAGGCGCACCGCAGACCAGCGCGGCGGTTCGCCTGATATGCCTGTCGAGGGGAACCGTCCGCTTGAAGCATGTTCGGCCGAACCGCAGGCTGTGGGCCCGCGCCGCATCGGGAGCGAACCATTCGGCGTTGACGTAGAGGACGAAGAAGATTGCCCCGTTCTCCATATCCGTCGGGACAAAATTGTGTGGTTCCCAAGGGTTGATCGCAACAATGGAGTCTTCTGTGAGAAGCCATCGCTCATCGCACACATCGATGCCGGCTGGCGTTCCACCGACATGAAAAATCAGATGCCCTTCACGATGCGCGTGCATGTTGAAGGGGCGGTTCAACTGATAGACCGTCGCGCGACCGAACCGGCCGTGGAAGACGGCCAGAGCCTTGCTCATGCCTTCCCTCCCGCGGGGATGTTCTTGTCTTTTCAATCAGCGTTCAACATCCGCCGCGAGAATGCAAGGGTAGATCACATTCCGTCCGGGCCCCGGGGCGCGACCGGGGCCCGTTCGCAAATGCGAAGAACTCAGTACTTCTTGCACTCCGGAACCGTTCGGCTCGGCAGGCCGATCTTGGAGAAAACCGCCGGATCGTAGCCCAGGGTCTGGTTCACGTTGGGAATGACTTTCACGACCTTGCTGAACAATGCGCCCTTGCCGTCGTCCACCACCTCGGTGACGAAGTTGGTTCCGATCGCCTGGCGGTTGGAGTCGAGCTTGATCTTGCCGTTGGGCGCGTCGAGCTCGATCTTGGCGAGGGCTTCCTTGAGTTTTGCCTGGTTGTTGCTGAGATCGCCATTGACCTGACGCAGCCCAAGGATCAGCGCCATCGTCGAGTTGTAGTAGTTGGTGGCGAGCAGCGAGGGGCTCGGGAACCGCTTGTTCGGCGGGAAAGCATCCTGATAGGCCTTCACGAACTTCTGCCAGCCTGGATCCTCCCAGGTATCGGCCTGGCCGCTCGCCGCGATGGTGCCGAGCAGCGCATTCTTGGCGTTGCCCTTGGCGGAGAGGATGGTCTGGTCGACCATGATCGAGCCGCCCATCAGATGCGCCTTGCCGCCGGCCTGTTGATACTGATTCAGGAAGTTGACGGCATCGGCGCCGCCAAGCCCGAGATAGATCGCATCGACATCGTCGGGCAGCGCGGCAATGACGGACGCAAAGTCCTTGGTACCGAGCGGCACCCATTGCCGATTGGTGACCTGTCCGCCGGCGCCGCAGAACTCCAGCACCAGTCCGAACACCTGGGTGTAGATGAACGAATAGTCTTCGCCGACGGTTGCGATCTTTCGGTAACGCTTGGTGTCGTAGGCGTATTTGCCGAGGCCGACCTGCCACTGGGCGCCGTCCATGTTGTAGCGGAAGAAGTTCGGCGCCGGGTCGACATACGTCGTTTCCTGCGCGCCGGAAGCGGCGTTCACAAAGGTCAGTTCGGGGCGCGTCTTGGCGAAATTCTTCACCGCAATGCCTTCGTCACCGGACAATGGCGAGAGCAGGATCTGCACCTTGTCCTGTTCGATCAGCTTGCGCACGGCGCGAACCGCGGAGTCCGGCGTGGCATCCGTGGAGGCGATGATGAACTCGATTTCCTTGTCGCCGACCTTCTTGCCGAGCGTATTGATCGCCGTCTGGTGGCCGCGTATTCCGTCCTCGCCGAGCACCGTATAGGTGCCCTCGAGCGTCGCGGTGACGCCGACCTTGATCTTCTCTTGAGCTAAGGCGGCGCCGGAAAGCAACAGGCTGCTCAGCGCGACCAGTCCCGCACAGCTTCTAAACATCGAACCCCTCCCTTGTATCGCCAGTTTTTGTATTGCCAGGCCTTGAATTGCGAAGTCTTCGTCAGGTCGTTCCAGGAATCGCCATGCGGTCGATGCCGGCTGCATACGCGCAGCCGGATTGCATTGCGATCGGAACCGCCGGGCGAAAACCTAGCTGATGACAGGGCCGGCGCGCGCAACTTCACCCTCCGCAACTTGACCGGTAGTCTCATTTTGCATGCTGCGCCGCGACGAGACTTGCAGTGATTTGCGAGCGGTGATTTCAGCATCGCAGGCTGTGAAGACGAAGCAATAAGTCTCTGATTTCACTGACGGGTGCCGCGGACTCAAACCCATGACCGGAAATGCGGCGCGAGTGCCAGCTTGAACCTTTGCAAGAGCAGTCATCTCGACGGGTCCGCTCGCGACCTCGATCCAAACGGCGACGAGCTTTGCCGTTTCCGTGGTGCGGCCTTGCACTCGGAAAGTTTGCTCTCCGCAAAAACGAACGAATGTTTGAAGAGAAGAGCATCCTCGATGCGGAACCGCGGAGGCATCGTCATGGCCAATCTGCACAGGACGAGACGCCGGCCTATCGGAATGGGCCGTGGTACGGCCCGCGCGATTATCAGGATATTTATGGCAACCGCCCTGACCTGGTGCGCCGGCACCATGGCCGCCGCGGGAGCTGATCTTTATCGCGCGAAGGTCACCGTGACGGGCCAGGGCGAGACGAACCGCATTTTTGGCTTTGCCGTCTGTCTGGAGGACGTCCTCATCAAGGTGTCAGGCGCACTGAAGCTCAGTGGTGATCCGCGACTGGCAGCCTACAAATCGAAGGCAAAAGGTTTCGTCACGGGCTTCAGCTATCGCGACCAGTTTTTTGGCAAGCCCATTCGGGACGAGCAGGGTACCCGCGACCGGCCCTACGATCTCACCGTGGAGTTCGAGGAAAGCAAGATCGACGACATTCTCAAGACGCTTGGCCTCAAGCCCTGGCTTTCACATCGTCCGCGCCTTGCCGTCTTTGTCGAGATGGAACAAGGCGTAAGGAACTATATCGTGACAACAGATGGAACCCAGTCCGACTTGCAGCGCGACGCGTTGCTCGCCGCGGCTGACAAGCGCGGCATGGACATTGTGCTGCCGGGCACGGCGGCGTTGGCGAAATCGAACATCACGGGCGCGGAGCTCAGGACGGCGCCATTCCCGGCGCTGGCGCCGATTGCGGCCGAGCAGGGTGGCGAAGTCGTTCTGGTTGGGCGATTGGTCTGGAACGATCGGGATCTCGGCTGGGCCACGCAGTGGCAGATGGACTGGGGCGGCCGGATGCACCGTTGGCAGGTTCGCGGCG
Organism: Bradyrhizobium algeriense; assembly: GCF_036924595.1. Taxonomy (NCBI): domain Bacteria; kingdom Pseudomonadati; phylum Pseudomonadota; class Alphaproteobacteria; order Hyphomicrobiales; family Nitrobacteraceae; genus Bradyrhizobium; species Bradyrhizobium algeriense. The sequence continues at coordinate 682,763 of NZ_JAZHRV010000001.1, forward strand.
TCACCTTCGATGAGGCGTTCCGGCGCGGCATCGGCGGCGCGGCCCAGGTCTTGTCCGGCAACGGCGATCCGGTAACCCGGTCGTCGGCGGCGGGAGGAAACAAGCTTCATTGATTCCCGTAGGCGCCTGATTAAAGCGTTTTCCAGCGAAGTGGAAACCGGTTCGCGTCAAGAAAACGCGTCAAAACAAGAATCTAGAGCCCCGTTCCGATTCAATCGGAACGGAAAAGGCTCTAGCCGGCGAGAAAGCCGCCATCGATTGCGACCACCGTTCCGGTCGCATATTGCGACGCCGGCATGCAGAGGAAAGCTACGGCGCCGGCGACATCTTCCGGCTGCCCCCATCGTTTGAAGGCGGTGCGGTCGGCGATGCGCTGGTAATGCGCGCGATCGGACCGGCCGGCGGCATTGATCGAGGTCTCGATATAGCCCGGCGCCACGGCATTGACGCGGATGCCTTCCTCGGCCCAGGCCAGAGCGAGCGCCTTGGTCAGCATCACGACGCCGCCTTTGCTGGCGCAATAGGCGGGAATGCGCGGCAGCGCCAGCGTTGCGTTCATCGAGGCGATGTTGACGATCGAGCCCTTGCTGTTGGCCAGCAGCGGGCGGAAAGCCATGCAGGTCCGGAACGTGCCGGTCAGATTGACATCGAGCACCTTGGTAAAGGTCTCGATCTCATATTCCTTGTCGCGCGCCAAAATGCCGGCGCAATTGACCAGCGCGTCGACGCGGCCATGCCGTTGCGCAAGCGCTGCGACCGCGGCGTCGTCGGTGACATCAAGCGTTGTCAGCTCAAGTCCTGCCTGAGGCTGCAGCGGCGTCCGGGCAAGATCGGCATCATTGACGGCGGTGGCGGTGACCGTCGCGCCGAGCTCGCGGAACACGCTGCTGATGGCGGCGCCGATATCGCCGGCGCCGCCGATCACAACGGCATGAAAACCCTGGGCCAGCGAGAAGGTGGAGGTCATCGTGATCGTCCGTGTCGTTTCAGGGGTGCAGGCGGGGCCGTCGACTCGCGAACGACGAGCGAGTAGTCGATTTCGTGATGCATGATGGCCTGTTCGCCGGCCAGCCGCCGGACCAGATATTCGCCGGCGCGCTGCCAGGTCTCGCCGGTGGGGACATGAATGGTGGTCAGGCTCGGCCGCAAATGCCGGCTCCAGTCGAGATCGTCGAAGCCGACGACGGAGAGGTCACGCGGCACCGAGAAACCGCTGCGCTCAGCTTCCAGCAGCACGCCGTAGGCGATGACGTCGTTGCCGCAGACCACCGCGGTCGGGCGGTCATCGAGGCTGAGCAGATAGCGCGCCGCCTCGCGCGCATCGTCGAGCGTATAGGGCACCTCGACATGCCACTTATCCGGCAGTTCGACGCCGCCCTCGGCAAGGGCGCGGCGGAAGCCGGCGACGCGGGCGCTGGCGCGGTCGTTGTTGCGCTGGAGCGCGGAGACGACCCCGATCCTGACATGTCCGAGTTCAACGACATGCGCGGCGGCGCGGTAGGCCGCGGCCTCGTTGTCGGTGCCGACGCAGGGGTAGGGACGATCGGGCCGATAGATGCCGACATTGATGAAGGGCACCGAATTGTCGGCGAGCATCTTGCGCAAGGCGTCGTGATGGCAATCGCCGCGCAGCACCAGGCCATCGACGCCGCGACTGATCAGGTTGCGCGCCTGCTCCAGCTCGGCGTCGAGGTCGTAGCCGCTGGTGGTCAGCAGCAGCATGTAGCCGACCGAGGAAAGATATTTCTGCAGCGAGGCGATACCGCGCGCGAACATGGTGTTGTCGATGGTCGGCACGATTGCGCCGAGCGTGCGCGAGCGGCGCGACGACAGGATGCGCGCCGGCGCATGCGGGATGTAGCCGACCGCATCGATCGCTTGCGAGATCCGTGCGCGCAAGTCGGGGCTCACCGCTTCGGGATTGTTGATCGCGCGCGAGACTGATGCCGTCGATACGCCGGCCCGCGCCGCGACGGCACGAATGCCTTGTTTCAATGATCTGGTGGCGGGCGGGTTCATGGCGCGATGGATGTAACGTTACACAAATGGCTGATCAACAAAATACGCAAGTTTGGAAATTCTGCAAATTCATCGATGGATTGTCCGTTCTCTTGACAGGCGAGAGGTGGCGCTTAGGATGTAACCGGTTTCAGAATGGCGCTGCCGAGCAGGCGGGACAAGCCAGGTCAGGGAGGAGTTCAATGAACGCCAGGATGTTTGCGGCGCACGTCGCGTTGCCGGTTCTCGCGGTGGCCGCCGTCAGCGCACAGGCAAATGCGGCCGACTTCGACTGGAAGAAGTTCCAGGGCAAGACCGTCACATTCCTCGCCAACAACAATCCCGTGGGGCAGGCGCTGCTGACCTACAAAGCCGATTTCGAGAAGCTCACGGGGATAACGCTCAAGGTCGACGGCTACCAGGAGCAGCAGATGCGCCAGCGGCTGGTCACCGTCATGAATGCGCGCAGCGACGAGGTCGACGTGTTCATGACGCTACCGTCGCGCGAGGGCGAGCAGTTCGCCGTCTCCGGCTGGTACGCCGATCTCTCCGCCATGTCGAAGAACGAGGTGGCAACGGACTACGACTTTGCCGGCCTGAGCCAGGCGCTGCTCAAGGCCGGGACGTTCAACGGCAAGCTGACCAGCATGCCCATGAACATCGAGGGGCCCATTCTTTATTATCGCACCGACATCCTCAAGAAATGCGGCGTCGAGAAGCCGGCGACCATCAAGGATCTCGAAGCCGCAGCACAGAAGATCAAGGCCTGCGACAGTACCGTCACGCCGTTTGTTTCGCGCGGGCTGAAGCCCGCGGTCGCCTACACTTTCAGCAACATGCTGCACAATATCGGCGGCAGCTACATGGCCAACGGAAAATCCAATCTTTGCTCGGCGAAGGGCAAGGAGACGCTGGATACCTACAGTCGGCTGCTGCGCGAATATGGCCCGCCCGGCGTGGTCAACTACAGCTTCCAGCAGATATCGGCGCTCTATCGCGGTGGCCGCGCCGCGATGTCGTTCGAATCTTCCAATGAACTGCGCACCGTGATGGACGGCGGCGAGCGGCTCAAGGATACCGGCCTGACGCCGTTCCCGGCGGGCGAGGCCGGGCAGGTGCCGACCGCGATCGGCTGGGGCATGGCGGTGTCCGCCTACAGCAAGGAGCCGAGTGCGGCCTGGTACTTCGTGCAATGGGCCACGAGTCCGGAGATTCAAAAGCGCACGGCGCTGCAGGGAATCGCGCCGCCGCGGCCGGCGGTCGCCAACGATCCTGAATACCGCAAGTGGATCGATGCCGAGCCGGTGCGCAAGGAATGGCAGGCCGCGCTCGACGTGCTCGCCACCAAGGGATCCTCCGAGGTCGGCTACCCGATCGTCGCCAATCCGCAATCGCGCGAATTCATCGGCCAGGCGGTGCAGGATCTGATCCTGAAGCAGAAGACCGTCGATCAGGCCTGTGCCGATGCGGACAAGGCGCTCGATGCGCTGATCGCGCAAAAGTAGCGGTCGGCGTCACATCGACGACTGCAATCTGAAAGGAAGCGCAAGCATGTCGGATGCCGCTGCGACATTGACGCAGGACCGGCAAAAGCTGGAACTGTCGGCGCTCTCGGCGCCGGCGGTGATCTTCACTGTCGCGATGATCGCGTTCCCGGTCGTCTACACGATCTGGCTCGGCTTCCAGAGCTTTTCGTCGACCGGCCAGCAGTCCTTTGCAGGTCTTTCGAACTACGCCAAGCTCGCCTCCGATTACGAGTTCTGGCACGGGCTGTGGGTCACCATCGCGCTCTATGTGCTCTCGCTGGTCCTGCAACTTGTGTTCGGCGTCTGGCTGGCGCTGGTTCTGTTTCACGCCAAGCGCCTGCCCGGGATCGTGCGGTCGATGTTCATCTCGCCGTTCATGATGCCGCCGGTGGTCGCCGGCATGATGTGGCTCGTGATCCTCGATCCGTCGCTCGGGGCGGCAAACTACATCCTGCAATCGCTCGGCCTGCCGCCGTCGGAGTGGCTGGCCTCGCCGAGGTGGGTCATTCCGACCGTCGCGCTGATCGACAGCTGGCAATGGACGCCCTATGTCGCGCTGATCGTGCTTGGTGGGCTGCAGTCGTTGCCGCCGAGCGTCTATGAAGCCGCCCAGATCGACGGCGCTTCGGCGTTCAAGACCTTCCAGCGCATCACGCTGCCGCTCCTTCTGCCGACCATCGTCACCGCAGCCATCCTGCGCAGCGTCGATCTCTTGCGCTTCTTCGACATCATCTACATCACGACCCAGGGTGGTCCCGGCAACGCCTCGAACACGCTCAACATCTACGGCTTCCGGGTCGGGTTTGAGTTCTTCAACATCGGCTATGCCAGCGCATTGATGCTGACGCTGACCGCGATCGTGTTCGGCGCGGTGCTCGCGTTCAACCGCCTGCGCGGCGCGGTCGCCTGGTAGATGCCGCGATGACCGACGCACCGACCGCCGATCGCTGGATCCGCCACCTCAACCTGCTGCAGCTCGTGCTCGCGGGCATCATCATCATGACGCCGACGGTATGGATGGTGCTGTCGTCGTTAAAGCCTTCGTTCGAGGTGACGGCCTATCCGCCGACGCTTGTTTTCTCACCGACGCTGGAGAACTACGTCGAGCTGATGAAGACGACGCCGTTCGTGAGCTACGCGGTCAACAGCCTGATCGTCACTATCGGCTCGACCAGCCTCGGATTGCTGTTCGGGATTCCCGCAGCCTTCGCCGTGTCATGGACCCGGATATCGTGGCCGGCCATCCTGACGCTGGCGGCGCGCATGGCGCCCGGCACGCTGTTCCTGCTGCCGTGGTACGTCATGTTCCGCCAGGTCGGCATGATCGGCTCCTATACGGCGCTCATTCTCAGCCACGCCGTCATCACGCTGCCGATCGTGATCTGGGTGCTGCTGCCGTCCTTCGATGGCATCCCGCGCAGCGTGTTCGAAGCAGCTCAGGTCGACGGTTGCAGCATCACGCGCATTCTCTGGCGCATCGCGCTCCCGCTGGTCGGCTCGGGCATCGCGGTTGCGGCGATCCTGGCCTTCGTATTTTCCTGGAACTATTTCCTGTTCGCGCTGGTGCTGTCGAACGGCGACAGCAAGACGCTGATCGCGGCCGCGTTCAACTTCATCGGCGAAGGCTCGACGCAATGGGGCGCGCTGATGGCGGCGGCGACGCTGATCGCGCTGCCGCCGCTCGTTCTCGCCGCACTGGTTCAGCGCTGGCTGGTCTCCGGGCTGACGCTCGGCGCGGTAAAAGGTTAGGTGCTCCGATGAATATCTCTCCATCAGCCAATTCGATCATGCGTGCCGCCGTCTTCCACGGCCATGAACGCATCACCATCGAGCGCGTGGCGATGCCGGAAGTGGCTGTTGGCGAGGTGCTGGTGCGCATCTCGCGCACGGCGCTATGCGGCTCCGACTTCAAGCTCTGGCACAAGGGCGCGGAATTCACGGCTGGTCACGAAATCTTCGGCGTGGTCGAGCAGCCGGGCCATCGCCTGCATGGCCGTCGCTGCGCGATCTATATCCCGCTGCATTGCGACCGTTGCGCCGCCTGCAAGCGCGGCGACACGCAGATGTGCCTGGAAGTGTCGAGCCTGATCGGCTGGAACCGGCCGGGCGGCTATGCCGAATATGTGCCGGTGCCGGAGAACTGCCTGCTGGAGGTGCCCGACGACATCGAGGACAGTATCGCGCCGCTGCTGCTTGACGTGATCGGCACCTCGGGCCACGCCGTGCGGTTCGTCAGCCGAGTGGTGCCGCCGCAGGAGGCTGGCCCTGTTCTGGTGATGGGGGCGGGGCCGGTCGGGCTTGGCGTCGTATTGGCGCTGCGCAGTCTCGGCTATGACGACATCCATGTCTCCGATCCGAACGCGACACGGCTTGCCATCGCGCAATCCTTCGGCGCAAAAACGCACCCGGTCGGCGGTACCTCGAAACGCTTTGCGCTGATCATGGAGTGCTCGGGCGCGCATGCGGCGCGCAACCTCGGGATCGAGCTCGTCCTGCCTCGCGGCGCGCTGGTGCTGGTCGGCGAGAACGCCGCGCCATGGACCATCGAGGAAGGCAAGGTGTTCCGCCGCAAGGACTTTTATATGATCCGCACCTTCTATTTCCCGATCGCCGATTTCGAGCCGAACGTCGCGCTGCTGCGCCGCTACAAGGACGAATACCGCGTCCTCGTCGACGGCGAGTTCGGACTTTCGAGTTTGCCGGAAAATTTCGCACGCTTCGCCAAAGGCGAGTTGATCAAGCCCGTGCTGGCGCTGGACTGACGATTATGGCCTCTATCTCGATCCGCAATCTCGTCAAGCGCTACGGCAACTTTGCCGTGATCCCCGATCTCAACCTCGAGATATCAGATCACGAGTTTGTCGTTTTTGTCGGCCCTTCCGGTTGCGGTAAGTCCACGCTTCTCCGCATCATCGCAGGGCTCGAGCCGATCACGGCGGGCGAGGTCTATATCGGCGACAAACGCGTCAACGGCATCCCGGCGGCGCAGCGCGATATCGCCATGGTGTTCCAGGACTACGCGCTCTATCCGCACATGCGCGTCTACGAAAACATGTCCTTTGCGCTCGAACTGCGGGGGACGCCAAAGGCCGAGATCGACGCGCGGGTGAAACGCGCCGCGGCGCTGCTGCATATCGAACCCTATCTCGACCGCAAGCCGAAGGAATTGTCCGGCGGCCAGCGCCAGCGCGTGGCGATGGGGCGCGCCATCGTGCGCAATCCCAAGGCTTTTCTGTTCGATGAGCCGCTTTCCAATCTCGATGCAAAGCTGCGCGGGCAGGTGCGGGCCGAAATCAAGGCATTGTCGCAGGAACTGAAGACCACGATGGTCTTCGTCACCCATGACCAGATCGAGGCCATGACCATGGCCGACCGCATCGTGGTGCTGCAGAGCGGCGCGGTGCAGCAATACGACACGCCGGAGGCGGTCTATGAGCGGCCGGCCAACCAGTTCGTGGCAGGCTTTATCGGCTCGCCGGCGATGAATTTCTTTCCGGTCGAGTGGCGCGCCGACGGCGTGGTGTTTTCGAAAGACGGCGCGGCGGTGCCGCTCGGCGCGGAAAGTTGCGGTCCGCTGCGCAAGGCCGGCAATGGCGTGCTCGGAATCCGTCCCGAGCACTTCGCACTGGCGGCAGATCCGGCCGACGGCATGGCGGTGACGATCAAGCTGGTCGAGCCGCTCGGCTCGGATACGCTGATCCATTTCGACCTCGCAGGCGCCTCGGCGATTGCGCGCGTCGATCCGTCGCTGCGGCCGAAGGTCGGCGAGATACTCAGCCTTCGCCCGCAGCCGGGAAAAACCCATCTGTTCGACAGCGCCGACGGCCGGGTGCTGCAGTGACCGCGCGCGAGGCGACCGAAGATCGGGAGGCGATCGCTGATATCGCGTCGAGCGCGGAGCGGGTCCGTATCGTCTGCCTCGGGCTCTCCGCGCTTGATCAGGTCTGGCGCGTCGACCGGTTTTTTTCTGGCCAAAGCGAGAAGATCAGGAGCCTGGACTATTCGACGCTCGGCGGCGGAATGGCGGCAAACGCCGCCGTGACGGGTGCGCGGCTCGGCGGCTCCATCGCGTTCTGGGGCCGCGCTGGAGACGATGCCGCAGGGCGCGAAATGCGGTCGGCGCTGGCTTCCGAAGGGATCGACGTCGCAAACTTCAGATTATTTCCGGATGGACGCTCCTCGGTTTCGGGGATCATCGTCGACAGATCAGGCGAGCGGCAGATCGTGAATTTTCGCGGGGCCTTTCCCGAGGCGGCCGATTGGCTGCCGCTGGATGAAGTGGCGCAGACGTCCGCGGTGCTTGCCGATCCGCGTTGGGTCGAAGGCGCAATCGCGCTGTTCGGCAAGGCGCGCGCGCTTGGCATCCCGACCGTGCTCGACGGCGATGTCGCCGACGCCGAGGTGTTCGAGCGCCTGCTGCCGCTCACCGATCACGCTGTCTTCTCCGAGCCTGCGCTCGCTTCCTTTGCCGGATCGGCGGATGATGCGGCCCTGAACAAGCTGGCGCGGTTCAATTGCCGTGTCGTCGCCGTCACGCGCGGCAGCGAAGGGGTGAGTTGGCACGAGAACGGCCGCCTGCAGCGGCGCGCCGCATATCCTGTTTCCGTCGTCGATACGACAGGCGCCGGCGACGTCTTCCACGGCGCCTATGTCTTTGCGATCGGCGCGGGCCTTAAGGTGCAGGATGCCATGGCGTTCGCCGCCGCGGCCGCCGCGCTGAAATGCACCCGTTCGGGCGGCCGCGCCGGAATTCCTTCCATCAATGACTGTCTTGCCTTCATGAGGACGCACCAATGAGAACGATCGGAAAAAACCGGGGCATCGCGCGCCTGGCGGATGCGGATGGCCACTTTCGCATGGTTGCGCTGGACCAGCGGCCGCCACTGTTCGACGCCATCGCGCAGGCAAAGGGCATCACGCGCGACCAGGTTGAATATTCCGATGTGACTGCCGCCAAGCGGCTGCTCGTGGAAAATCTCTCGCCGCATTGCAGTTCGATGCTGTTCGATCCGAACTTTGCGGTGCCCGCCGCCATCGACCTGCTGCCCGCGCGCTGCGGTCTCATCATGACGCTTGAGGAGCACCGCGTCGAGGAGACTGCGGGCGGCCGCAAATCGCGCGCCATCGCCAACTGGAGCGTGGAGAAGATCCGTGCGATCGGCGGTGACGCGGTCAAGGTGCTCGCCTGGTACCGTCCCGATGCCGACCCTGGTGTCAACGAACATCAGAAGCGGTTCGTGCGCGAGATCGGACAGGAATGTGCGCGCTACGACATTCCCTATGTGCTGGAGCTTTTGGTCTATCCGTTCCTGGGTAGCGCCAATCACACTGCTGATTATGTGGAATCGCCCGGCAAGCTGCCGGGGCTTGTGATCGACAGCGTGCGCGAGTTCGCCAAGCCGGAATATGGCGTCGACCTCTTGAAGCTGGAGAGCCCGCTCGCCGCCAACAGCCTGCCGCCGCGGGACGGCAGCGCGGCGGCGCAAGCCGCGCAGAAGGAGTTCGACGCCATCGGCGTGATCTGCCGCGAACGGAACATTCCCTGGGTGCTGCTGTCGGGTGGTGCTGCGCCAGAGAAATTCGAGCGGGTGCTGGAGTTTGCCTATGCGGCGGGCGCCGGCGGCTTTCTTGCGGGACGCACGATCTGGCTTGACGCCGTTCGCAAGCATTTCCCGGATCGCGCGGCGGTCGCGGCAAGCCTGCGCAAGGACGGCGTTGCGGTGCTGGAAAGCCTCAATGCGCTGACGAAGGCAAAGGGCACACGATGGAAGGCGCGCTTTCCCGCCTTTGGCGAGATCAAGCAGGAAGGCGATTTCGCGCGCGCATACTAACTGCGTCGTGACCTGATCGTTACCAAGTGAAATCGCTGGATCCAAAGATGGCCTTCTCCGTTCGCACAATCCAGGCGTTTTGCTACCGCTACCCCCTGTCGACGCCGGTGGTGACCTCGTTCGGCCGCATGCTGAACCGTCCCGCGGTGTTCGTTCGCGCCGAAGACGAAGACGGCGTTGTCGGCTGGGGCGAGGTCTGGTCGAACTTTCCTTCGACGGGCGCCGAACATCGGGCGCGGCTCGTCAATGAGGTGCTTGCGCCTGCGCTGATCGGGCGCGAGCTCGATGGTCCCGCGCAGGCTTTCGAGACCCTGACGCAGGGCACTTCGGTGCTGGCGCTGCAATGCGGCGAGCCCGGGCCGTTCGCCCAGGCCATCGCAGGAATTGATCTTGCGCTGTGGGATCTCCATGCGCGCCGGCACAGGCAGCCGCTGTGGCGGTTGCTGGGCGGCCGTTCCGGCAAGATCAAGGCGTACGCCAGCGGCATCAATCCCGGCGGGGCGCGGCAGACCGCCGAGGCGGCCATGAGGCGCGGGCATCGCGCGCTGAAGCTCAAGATCGGCTTCGATGTGGCGGCGGATCTCGCCAATCTGGCCGCGCTGCGCGCCGGCGTTGGCGACGGCATGCTGGCGGCGGATGTCAATCAGGGCTGGTCGATCGATCAGGCGCTGGAGATAGTGCCGCGGCTCGGCGAGTTCGGTCTGCGTTGGCTGGAAGAGCCGCTTCGTGCCGATCGTCCCCGGCAGGAGTGGCAGAGGCTGCGTACGAGCGCCGGCATGCCGCTTGCGGCCGGCGAGAATATTGCAAGCTGCGAAGGCTTCGAACAGGTTCTTGCAGAGGATGTGCTTGATGTCGTTCAGCCTGACATCGCCAAATGGGGCGGGCTGACGATTTGCCGTGGACTGGCGGACGACATCCTGAAAGCGGGCAAGACCTTTTGCCCGCATTACCTCGGTGGCGGAATAGGATTGCTTGCGTCCGCACATCTGCTTGCCGGCGCCGGAGGCGACGGCTGGCTGGAAGTGGACGTCAACGACAATCCGCTCCGCGATCAATTCTGCGGACCGGTCTTCGACGTGTCCGAGGGCCTGGTCGCTCTGAACGAGGAGCCGGGCCTTGGAATAGCGCCCGATTTTTCATCGATCGAGCGCTACCGCACGCTATAGGGCGCTCAGGAGGCTGCGGGTGCCGCCGGACCGGGTGGGTGCGTCAAGACCCGATCGGGCAAGCACCTGAAGGCGAGCGGAATCCTGTCAGCATTGTAACGATCTGCTCGCGCAATCGTGTGCGGCCAGGCGGCGCGCCGGACTTAGCTTTAAGTGCAGGTCGTTGCAACGCGTGGAGTGTGAACCATGAAACCATTTTCGCTTCTCTTGTTCGCCGCTTGCCTTGTGCTCTCGGATGCCGCGTTTGCCCGTGGCGGCATGGGATCGCACATGTCGATGCCGATGACAGGCGGCGGAGCGCTCGGCACGAGTGCTGCTGCACCCGGGACGAATTCTCTGGGTACCGCGCTGCCATCGTCCGGCATTGCTGGCCACGTCATGAAGGGGCCGTTGCTTGGTACAGACCCCACCATCGACAAGGAAGACGCGCGGCTCGAGAAGATGCTTCAAGGATCAATCTGCCGCGGCTGTTGAGGAAAGCCCGGCGCGCTCGGTGCAGCGTTAGCCTGGAAGCCGCGGAGGTATGGCAGTGCATGGACGAAGACAGCGCATTTCTGGTGCGGTGATTGCCGCTGGACGGCTTCGTCGTGCCGGTCCTGGCTTGCCGAGCCGTAGCTCGCGGGCCGAGCAGCCCGCCTTCGGCCGCCAGCCAGCGAACAGTCAGCTGTCAAAACGTCTCGGTAATCTTGCTCAGGCGAGGGGGACGGTCCGGGTCAAATCCGAAGGTGCGCGCCGTCTGTTCGATCATCCGATAGGCCGGAACGAGCATGGTGATCGGGTCGGTGGCGGGATCATCCTCGGCCAACCAGGGCAGCGAGCCATGTGGTCCGCCGCATAGATGCAGCGTGATCTTTTGCTCGCGCAATTCTTCTGCCAGTGCGTCCACCGTCGCTGCCGTTTCATCCATGAGGCGCATCATGACAACCGGCGTGCGCGATGATAGCGCGGCGCGCGGCCCGTGCTGCAGCTCGGCGGCGCTTAGACCGATGGAAGGCAGGCGCAGGATTTCCGAAAGTTTGAGCGCGATCTCCCGCGCCGAGCCCAGGCCCAGGCCCCGCGCCGCCACAAACACAGCTGACGCCTTGGCGAGATCATCGGCAATCTCGGACCAGTCGAGCGCCAGCGCGCGGTGCAGGCGGTCGGGCAGCCTGTCGAGGGCTGACCGCAGCGCACGATCCTCCGCCAGTTCGGCAACAAGTCCGGCGCCAGCGGCCATCGAGCCGATCACCGTCTTGGTCGCGGCTACGGAGTGCTCTCTGCCGGCTTCGATCGGAACGACGAACTCCGCTTCGTCAGCCACCGGCGACGACGTCGCATTGACGATGGCGATGGTGCGGGCGCCCGCGGCGCGCGCCGATCTGGTCGCCGCGATAAGATCCGGGCTGCGCCCGGATTGCGAGATCACGATGAACAGCGCATGGCGCAGCATCAACGACGTGCGAAATGCTGTGATCACCGAAGGAGCGCTGGCTGAAACGGGAAGGCGAAGCCGCGTCTCGACAAGGTATCTTAAGAAAACCCCGGCATGCCCGGAGCTTCCCCGGCCGCACACGACGCACAGGGGAGCGGAGCCAATCCCAATTCGCTGTGCAATATCGCGCGTGGCGGGGCGGTTACGAACAATTTTGGCGACCACATCCGCGCTTTCCCCGATTTCGCTCGCCATTGCGGATGACGTCACGGCTCAACCGCTCCGCCCTGCTTGCGCGCCGGCGCTCCCTTGGGATGCCGGTCACGATGCGAATCACGATCCTTGGCGAGCTCGGCAAACACGCGCCGAAGGTTGCCGTCACAGTTTTTCAGAATGGTCTCGGCATCAACCCTGTCGACACCCAACGCCAGAAGGCTTGCCGTCTTGATGTCTCCCTCGGCCTGCTCAAGCCAGCGTGCCGCGTGCGACGGATCACAGTGCGCGATTTGCGCCACCATGGCCTCGGCGCGCCGCTTCAGCTTGGCGTTGGTCGGCTGCATGTTCACCATCATGCCGCGGTACACCCGGCCAAGGCGCAGCATGATCCCTGAGGAGATCAGGTTGAGCACAACCTTCTGCGCGGTGCCCGCCTTCATCCGCGTGGAGCCGGCGATCAGCTCGCGGCCGGTCTCGATCAAGATCGGAAACTTTGCCGACGCCAGCAGTGCGGTGCCGGGATTGTTGGCAACACCGATCGTCACTGCACCGAAAGAGCCTGCCTGCTGCAGCGCCGCGACCGTGAACGGCGTTGTCCCGCTGGCGGCAACGGCGATCACCACATCGTGCGCGGTGAGCTGCGCGGCATTGATCTGCATGACTGCATCATCGACATCATCCTCCGCGCCCTCGATGCTGGTGACGAACGCGCTGTCGCCGCCGGCGACGATGAAGCGGACGCGCTCGCTGGGCCAGGCGAAAGTCGGCGTCAGCTCGGCGCCGTCCTGGACCGCCACGCGGGCCGAGGTGCCGGCGCCGACATACACAATGCGTCCGTGATCACCCAGCGCCGCTTTGGCCGCTTCGGTCGCCGCAGTGATCGCGGGAAGGGCATGGCCGATCGCCGCGACTGCCGCAACCTGGCCTTCCCACATCGCTTCCATCGCTGACGTCAGCGACCATGCATCAAGATCGGCAAAGCGGGGATCGACTTCTTCGGTGGCCATATAGTTGATCCATGCGCCATCAAACGCGGAACTTTGAAGCCTGTTCATGGTCAGTTTCTCTCTTGGGCAGCTCAAGCCGCCCTCGCGCCACCAGTAACGCCCCGGCGGCCGCGTCGGCGTCAGGACACCTGAGGCGGGCGCGCAGGTCAGGCGTCAGCCAGGGCGTAATGGCATCCGCCAGCCCGCCTACCAGCGAGAGCCGGTCGATTCCTCTAGCCAGGAACAGATCGAGCAGATCGCCGATGGCATCGGCCGCGCGTTCGACAATGCGACGGCCGACCGGGTCGCCCTGATTGGCGTGCCGCATCACGATCGGCGCGAACGCAGCATAGTCTGCGGCCCTGGCTTCTTCAGACCAGGCCACCGCCTGATAAGGATCATGATCGAATGCGCCGAGCACCTCTGAAAGCAACGGGGTCAGCTCGCCGCGGCGATCCGCGGCCCGCAGCGCCAGTCGAACAACCTGCAGGCCGATGTCGGCACCGCTGCCTTCATCCGACACCGGAAAGCCGTAACCGGCGAGACGGATCTCGCGGCCGTCGATCAGGCCGACACCCACCGAGCCTGTGCCGGCGACCACGATGGCCCCGTCCGCGCCGCTATGCGCGCCGAGACAGGCCGCCAGGCCGTCGCTGATGAAGATGGCGGACGCAAAGGGATGCGCGATCTTGTTGAGCGCCGCTTCCGCACCCCGGCGACCGAGACCGGCCAGGCCAATTCCGGCGTGCATCCGCGCGAAATCCTCGCGCGTCAGCCCGGCCTGCGCGGCTGCCGCTTCGGTGGCCTCAATGATGGACCGCCAGGCCTTCTCGAAGCCAATCCGCGTCGTGGCAGGCCCCGAGCTCGCCGCACCGAGTACCTTGCCGTTTTCGTCCTCGATCCGGGCGCGGCAGCGGGTTCCGCCACCATCAATGCCGAGATACGTGGTACCTTTTGTTCCCATGGAAAGTTAACGCGAAGGTTTCGCTCGGGGTCCCCCCAAAGCTCCTTGGTGTACATATGAAGTCTTGTAGGTGACTCGCCTCACGAGTCCGTGACTGCTATTCTCGGATCAATACCGATGGGCGACGCTAATCCTTCCTCTCTCACGATTGCCGCGCAGCACATCTTTGACGGTGCCGCCATGCGCGGGCCGGGATCGGTCAGGATCTCGCAGGGGCGGATTGAAAGCATGACCTTCGGCGAGGCGAAGGTGCGCGCCTCAATCCACCTTCCCGCAGACGCGATCCTCGCACCCGGATTCATCGACATCCAGGTGAACGGAGGCGGGGGCGTTCTTCTCAACGACCAGCCCACGGAGGCTGGCGTTCGACGCATCGTTGAGGCGCACCGCAAGGAGGGGACCACGGGCTGCTTGCCGACCCTCATCACCGATCGCAGCGAGGTCATCGAGCGATTGGCTGCAGTCGCCCAGGATTGTCTGAAGATTCCCGGCGTTCTCGGCTTTCATCTGGAAGGACCGGCCCTCAACAGGTCTCGCAAGGGCATTCATCCGGAAGCCGAGATCCGCGTGCCCGATCGGCGCGATCTCGCCGCGATCAAAAGTTTTGGGGGCCGCGGCCGCTCCATTGTGACCTTGGCCCCGGAATGCGTGCCCGCGTCCATGATCGATGAATTGATCGGCGCCGGATTGCGTATCGCGGCCGGCCACAGCGACGCCACCGCAGCCGAAATCGGGCAGGCGGTCGATCGCGGTGTCTTGGGGGTGACCCATCTGTTCAATGCCATGTCGCAGTTGAACGCCCGGGAGCCGGGCCTGGTGGGCGCCGCGCTTGATGATGACCGGGTGTTTGCAGGGATCATCTGCGACGGCATCCATGTTGACCGCGCCGGTTTGCGTGTTGCCTTCCGCTGCAAGGGACGCGATCGATTGATGCTGGTCACCGATGCCATGCCATTGGTGGGCACGACGGACCGGCAATTCATGCTGCAGGGAAGGCCGATCATGTTGCACGAAAATCGCCTGACTGGCCCCGATGGCACACTCGCGGGCGCTCACCTCACCATGATCGAGGCGGTGCGCAACGCTGTTGCGCTGCTCGGAATCTCGCTTGCAGATGCCCTCATTATGGCCTCGCGGACATCAGCGGCATTTCTGGGCCTTGAGTCCGAGCTTGGACGGATCGCGCCCGGATACCGCGCGGACCTTGTCGCCTGCAATCCGAACTTCGAAATCGTCGGCACATGGATAGGCGGTGTCGGTTCGATGGGCGAGGCGAGCGAGGCTTCTCACCGAGGTTAGATGCGCAACCATCCCATCATCGTTCAAAAATATGGCGGTGTCTGTCTTGAAACACCGGCGAAAATTCGTGCGGTTGCGCGCAGTCTCGCCGACCTTCATGGCCGTGGTCATCGTGTCGTGGCGATCGTCTCCGCCATGGGCAAGACCACCGACCAATTGATCGAGATGGCTTATCAGGTAAGCCCTGCTCCCAATCGCCGTGAACTTGACATGCTGCTAACGACCGGTGAGCGCATCAGCATGTCCCTGATGAGCATGGCGCTTGCCGATCTCGGCGTGGCCGCGATCAGCTTCACCGGCAGCCAGGCCGGCGTGATGACCGACGACTCCCATTCCTCCGCACGCATCCTGGATGTACGGCCCATTCGCGTGCGCGAGGAACTTGATCGTGGACGCGTTGTAGTGCTGGCAGGATTTCAGGGCGTGAACCCCGTGACCAGGGAAATCACCACGCTCGGCCGGGGCGGCAGCGACACCACGGCGGTTGCGATGGCCGCGGCGCTAAAGGCAGAACGCTGTGAAATCATCAAAGAGGTCGACGGAATTTGTTCGGCCGATCCGCGCATCGTGCCTGACGCAAAGCCCCTGCGGCGAGTGGACTTCGCATCCCTGTCCGAAATGTGCTTCTGGGGCGCAAAGATCCTGCACTTTCGCAGCGTAGAGCTGGCGCAAAGTCAGGATGTGCCTCTGGTTCTCAAGCAGTGGGGCGGCGTTAAGCACGGCACGCAAGTGATGAAAGAGGTTGCAGGCATGGAAAACGGAAAGGTTCTGGCCGTCAACTCGATGGCTCGCATTGAGCATGTGGAAATCGACTCCAACGATCTCAATCACGGTTTCGAGAAATTCGCGCAGCATCTCAAGCAAAACAGCCTGTCCTGGCCGCAGCTCCTTGCATCACACTTCACCGCGGGAAAAACCAGCATGACCGTGGCCTGTGATTCAGAGTGGCTCGACGCCCTGTTGCGCACGCTGGAGCAATGCTCGGATCTGCGCAGGCAGCGCGAGGCTTCAAGCTCGGTTACTCTCACCTGCTTCGGCGGCGCTTCGTCGGAATTGCCGTTCAGGGCGTTGCAGGTTCTCGGA
Organism: Bradyrhizobium algeriense; assembly: GCF_036924595.1. Lineage (NCBI taxonomy): Bacteria > Pseudomonadati > Pseudomonadota > Alphaproteobacteria > Hyphomicrobiales > Nitrobacteraceae > Bradyrhizobium > Bradyrhizobium algeriense. Next base: position 699,243 of record NZ_JAZHRV010000001.1, read on the forward strand.
CATCACGGGATTGTCCCCGACAAGTACGTGTTGTCGCCGCATTCGGTCAGTCTGTTTGTCCCTGTGGAGAACCGGGAGGCCGCGGTCAGGGCGTTGCATTCGCTTGTCCAGCAAACGTAGGTTCGAGGAGCGGCAGGGATCGCTTCGATGCGCAGCTGGCAGCCGCGATGGCCATGAAAGCGCGGCGGCGAGCCTGTTGCCGGGTAGGGCCAGGGGCGTTTTACAATGACGCGATGATCGAGTAGTGCCCCTGATTTGCCCGAACTGTCAAAATGTTTTCGCAGGGAAAGCATCCATGCCAGCGACCCCCTGTTACTTTGCATGGCGGCCGGCGTCCGAAACACCTCACACAAGTGGCCATTCAGCAATGGGCCATCCAGTCAGACCTATGCTCTCAATTGAGCAAGGAGCGCTTTGGCATCTTCCAGGTCGACTGTGTCGAAGCCCTCGGTGAACCAGCCATAGACAGGCGCAAGTAGATCACGGGCTTCAACATGCCTCCCCTGGTCGTGCCATAGCCGCGCGAGGCTCGTGGCGGCGCGGAGTTCGAACATCCTGGCGCCCTGCGCGCGGCTCACGTCGAGCGCTTTACCAAAGCATTCTTCCACATCGGTCAATGAATGTCCCGCGGCGCGCCGCACCTCGCCTTCATTCCGGTGAAGCTCCGCCTCCCAAATGTATTGTTCGGAGCGCTGTGATCTTTCTCGCGCATCGATGCACAGAGCCAAGGCTGATTGGAAGTCGCCAGCGCGACCACGAACCTGGGCCAACAGGCTCGTGAAAAGCGGAACAAGAAATGTCAGGTTCTTGGCGTCGACATCGGCAATGCCCTTTTGCATCAGGGAAATGCCGCTCTCCGGTCCACTAGTCAATGAGAGGGCCCAGCCCTCAAAAATGATCCCACTGCTCCGCCATGCCAACACGCCGTGCTCCGTCGCAAGAGCACTCAAGGTTTGCGTATGAGTTAGCACTGCGGCCACATTTCCGAAAAGCTGCTCGAGCGCGGCTCCCGCTAAAAAGTGAACGAAACCAATTGTGTTGACGTGATTGAGTTCGGCAGCGTAGCTGAGAGCTTGTATCTGCATTTTTGCTGCACGATCGGGGAAGCCTGAAATCCATGCGATTGAAGCTAACAATGCCGATGCAGACGCGAATGGATCAGTGAGGTACCGAGCCGCAAGGAATCGGTCACGCTTGGGATCATATAGCGCAAGAGATTGCTCGAGTTCTTTCCGAGCCAGTCCAAATTTTCCAAGCTGATACAACACAATCCCGGTTCCACGGTGTGCCATCAGCTGCATCGCCCGGTCGCCTTGGCGGATGCCTAGCGTCCGGCAGCGTTCTGCGAATTCCAGTGCCTTGTAAGTGTTGCCGGTCGTGTTGCAGTAAGAGAACTGGGCATAGAGCGCCGCAAACAGGTGTCCGACATCATCCAGCTTCTCGGAGAGGAGAATTGCGCGCTCGCTCGCAGCCCCGACCTCAGGACTTGAGTATCCACTCACTGCCACCAAAGGTGTGCCTAAGGTGATCTGGAAATCGAGCTCATGGCGATCGCGGTCCTCCGACTCCGGGAGCGTCCTCAGAAGCGCCAATCCTCGCTCAAGATGGCGGACTGCTTCCTGATCAGCCGAGCGCTCGGTGGCGCGTTGGCCCGCCTTGAACCAATGGCCGATCGCCTCCGTTGCAAGCCCGGCCTCGGTGAAATGGTGGGCGACAATCTCAGGCAGGGTTTCGGCCAGCGCCGGGAACCGCTCGACCAGCACATTGGCGATGCTCGCATGCAACTGCCGCCGCCGACTCTTGAGCATCGTGGTGTAGGCGGCGTCCTGCACCAGCGCGTGCTTGAAGGCGTAGGTCGCGATCGGCGGCGTTCCGCGCCGGGAGATGAGGCCGGAGACCGTCAGCCGCTCGAGCGCCGCGTCGAGGTCCTCCGGACTCAAAGATGCCACCGCGCCAATCAGCTCGTGGGAGAACTCCCGTCCGATCGCAGAGCCGATCAGCGCCACATCCTTGCCCGAGCCAAGCCGGTCGAGGCGGGCCACCAGCGAAGCCTGCAGCGTCGTCGGTATAGCGAGCTCTGGCAGCGGTCCGTCGAGCACGTAGCGGTCCGTTGTCTCCCGCAACAGCCCGCTCTCGAGCAGCGTGTTCGTCAGCTCCTCGATGAACAACGGCACGCCATCCGTGTGCGCAAGGACCTGCTCGACGACCGCGGCGGGCAGCGCCTTGCCCTTGGTGACACCGCCAACAATGCCGGCGCTGTCGCGACGGCCGAGGCGGCTCAAGGGCAGCATCGTCACATGCGGCTGGCCGACCCAGGTTGGCTGGAGCTCCGGCCGGACCGTGACGATCAGCAGCAGCGGCAGGCTGGCGGCGCGGGCAACCATTCGATCGAGCAAATCCTGGGATGTCGGATCAATCCAGTGGGCGTCCTCGAACACGATCATCACAGGGCCCCGCGCCGCTGCGCCGTCGAGCTGGTCGAGAAGCGCGGTGAGAGTCATCTCTCGCTTCTGCTGCGGGCTGATCGCCAACGCCGGGTAGCGCTCGTCCGCCGGCACCCCCAACAGCTCGGCAATGAGACCCACGTCGCGTAGCACATTTTTCGTCGTCGGCTTGAGCAAGGCCTCCAATTTGTCGAGTTTCACACTGGCGCTGCTCCCCGGTTCGAAGCCCGCGGCCCGCTCGAGCTGCGCGATGAACGGGTAGAGCGGGCTCTGCACATGGTAGGGCGAGCAGAAATATCGAATGCGAGCATGCGGCTCGCCCTCGCGCGCGGCCAGCAGGCTTTCAGCGATACGCGACTTGCCGATGCCGGGCTCTCCCGTGAGCAGCACGACCCGACCCTCGCCGAGCTTGGCTTGATCCCAACGGCGCAGCAGCAGCTCAATCTCTTCCTGCCGGCCAACGAGCGGGGTCAGCGCGCCCGCGCGCCGCACCTCGAAGCGGCTAACGCCGGCCGTCTCGCCGCGCACCTGCCACGCCTCCACCGGTTGCGGCAGCCCCTTCACGTCGATGGCAGCAAGCGCACGGCAGTCGAACATCCGCCCCGCCAGCCGATGCGTGCTGGCGGCGATCACGACCTCGCCGGGCGCTGCCGCGGCCTGCAGCTGCGCTGCCACGTTTGGCGCCTCGCCGATCGCAACGCACTGCTGTGTGTCGCCGGTCCCTGACCGCTCGCCGATCACAACGAGCCCGGTGGCGATGCCAACGCTCACCTGAACAGTCACGCCTGGAGACGCTTTCAACGTGCCGATCGTGTCAAGGATCGCAAGGCCCGCACGCATGGCTTGCTCGGCGTCATTCTCGCCAGCAGCGGGGTAGCCAAAATAGACGAGCACGCCATCGCCCAGGTACTGGGCGACAAATCCATCGAAGCGCGAAACAATATCGGCGACCGATTTGTGGAAGGCGGCGATGAGATCGTGCATGTCTTCAGGGTCGAGGCGCGCCGAAAGCGGCATCGACCCGACCATATTGCAAACCATGATCGTCAGCTGTCGCCGCTCGGGGCTTCCGGAGCCGACTGCCACCGCAGACGATGCTTCATCGCCGTCCGCTGCGGGATTGTCAGCGTTCTCGTGGTCTCTCCTCATATTGCCAAAGGGCAACGCCACAATCGATGACCGGTCGGGTTGCGGCAGCGTGGGCTTGGCGATCTCCCTTTCAGCGGACGACCTGCCCGGCGGCTCCGTGGCGCGAAGCTCGGCGGCGAGCGATCTGGTCGCAGCATCGGGCTCCGTGTTCAGTTCGCGCTTGAGCAACGCAACGAGGTCCTGGTAGTGCTTGAGAGCCTCGGCCTTGCGTCCCGTAGCGGCCAGCGCCCGTACCATCAACCGGTGGGCGTCCTCGCGCATGTTGTTGAGCGCGATGGCGCGCTGGCCGGCCTTCAGCGCTTGTTCGGCACGGCCGGCGGCAAGATCTTGTTCGCCGAGCCCCATCATGGCGCCAAGGGCAAGATCCAGCAATCTCTCGCGTTCACCAGTTAGCCATTCGTTCCAGCCCTCCTCGCCTACGCTAACGTCGTCGATCAGCCGACCCCGGTAGAGATCGGCTGCCGCGCTCAGCGCATCCCGGCTACCGTCACGTACCAGGGCCTCGAACTGGCTGACGTCGCATCGGACGGCCGCCGCATTGAGCGATACGACCTCACCATCGCTCTCCAGAGCGTCCTCGCCGAGCACTTTGCGCAGCCGGAACAAAGCCTGGCGCAGGTTCTGCCTGGCCTGCGCGTCGAAGCGGGAGCCCCACAACAGGGCCGACAGCTTCTCACGCGACTGCGGCCGGGGCGCGTTGCAGGCCAGATAGGCCAACAAGCCTGCAAGCTTCTTGCTTGGCAGGTCGACCACGCCATCCGGTCCGGTCAGCTCAAAGCCTCCCAGCAGCGAAAGACCAAATCTTGGAAAAAGCACGCCGTCCATTGGCGCACGCGGAATTTGCACGATGAAGCTCCTCCTAGGACGCAATTTCTACGCTTTTCTTGGCCCTCCGAGCAAGATTAACGCCGCTGTCACGCCGAACTGACGCCGGCGACGACGGCGGCAGGGCTCAATTGGCGAGGTACCGGGCATCCCGGCCGCAAGAATCGGAGGACCACCATGCGCTCCGTCGGGATCATTGCATCCCTCGGCGCACTATCGAGTGGCGCTGCCGGGGAGGGCTCTACGTGATCGGTTTGGACGGTGTCTCCGCCCAGCAGCTATCCGACACAATCGGCGCGATCTACGACTGCGCGCTCGATCCACATCAGTGGCCGGACACTTGCCGGAAAATTGCCGATCTGTGTGAAAGCACAGCGGGCGGAATATGCGTTCACGATATGCGGCACGTGCAAAATGATCAGTTATTCGTGTTCGGATACCAGCCGGAATTCCTTGAAAAGCTGGGAAGCCACTATGCACAAAGTCCAATGGCAGCAGCGGATATCGTCTCGAAGATCGGTGACGTTAGTGCTCTCTCTATGATGCGCCTCGAATTGTTGGGAAGCCGTTTCGCTCGAGAAGTGCTAGAGCCGTTCGGACTACTGGACATAATCTGGTTCCCGGCGTTGCGGACTGGCGGTCGCATGGCCTCCATGCATGCCTCACGGAGCGAGAAGGCGCCGCATTACCAACAGCTCGAGATCGGCCTGCTCAAGCTTCTTTCCCCGCACGTCTGCCGTGCCCTCGCCATCTCGGATGCGCTCGATATCAGGGCGCTGAGGTCGGAGATGTTGGAAAAGACGCTTGATGCACTTGTCACAGGTGTTTTTCTCACGTCACGCGATGGCCGCGTCGTCTACATGAATGCCGCTGCCGAGAGGCAGGTCAAAACCGGCAGCTCCATTCGCATCGTGAACAATCGGATTTCTCCCACCGATCCCGCCACGCGCGCTGCGCTGTCGAAGGCCATTGACAAGGCGTCGCGCGACGATATCGACTTGGATACAAGCGAGCATTCCCTTGCGATCCCCGATGTCGATGGCGCCGGCTTTGTCGCAACCCTCCTTCCGGTCGATCGCGGTCAGCGCAGCGGCATTATCGCGCCGTTTGCAGCATCGGTAGCTGTGTTCACAAAGGATCCTGCTGAGGCGCCGCTGATGCCGGGTGAGGCTTTTGCCAGGCTTTACAGGCTGACCGGCGGCGAACTCCGCGTGCTGCTGGCGCTTACTCAGGGGTTGGGCGCCAAGGAGGCAGCCGACATGCTCGGCATCAGCGAGCCGACGGCGCGCACCCACCTGCAGCACATCTTCTCCAAGACCGATACGACCCGGCAGGCCGATCTCCTGCACCTGTTGCAGAACTCGACGCCTCAGGTTCGGGCCCCACACTAGCCGGTTCATTAATTCTTGAGGCAGCCTGTCTCTTGATCGGCACCGCGTCCTATGGGCGACGGGACCGGTGCAATTGCGATCTGGGCTGGGGCCGACGGGCCCGGGCAGTACGATTGGAAGGCAGCACACAACAGCAGTACCAGCCTCATTGGTTCCGATGATGCGGCGGCGGCGGTCGATTGCATAACATCAAGCATCGCCAATCCCAGGCACGTGCAACCGAAGGAACCGTCATGCGCGCACATCCCGTTGTCGCGGTCGCCACACTTATCCTGGTCGGGGTCGGGGTGAAGCTCACCTTCTTTTCCGTGCCGATGGCTGCGGCGGACGTACGCTCCACCAAAAGCGCGAGCATCGACGTCGCCGAGATTCACCGAGAGATCAAAGATCTTCCGGTGGAGAATCTTCACGACATGACGTTCGTATTTCCAGTGGCGATTGATCGCACGATCTAGCGCCTCCGAGACGCGGGCGTTGCCTTTCTTCTTATTACTCACACCCGGAGCGGCAATCGATATTGAGCGGTGAATATCTAGGCGCCTTCTTTTCAAAAAGTCATCGTGGACCAAACTGCCTCAGGAGGTTTTCTTGCAAATTTACAGAAATAAACTTGGTCGCGCCGATCATGCCATTGCGGTAGGCGCAGGATTTGCCTCAGGCGACTATGATCTGCGCATCCCGGCGATCTTGGGGCTGCCTTTGACATGGTGGGAGCGCGCCTGCTTCCGGTCAAAGCTGCGCGCGGATATCAGGGACAGATCTGATTTTCTACGCGATATCGGCATCGACGTGCTGGAAGCGCATGCTGAAGCGTGCCGCCTTTTCTGGCAACCGATCACGCTGAAGCGGCCATAATCGGTTCCGCGGCATCAGCGAGTCCGATGATGCGGCTACTGCGATCTATTGCCTGACATCGTGCACTGCCAATCCTGGAGCTTATGCCCCTGCAACTGCCGCCATCGCTCGGCCAGCCGTCGAGGCCATTGGTTCCAGACATTGTGCTGACAACGCATCAATCAATCTACCGTGGTGTCCTGATAATGAAAAACACTTCGCGCCCTTCGGCCGTACTGCCGCCTATCGCTTCGTTTCACGTCGAAAAGGAAGGGCGAAGCTTCTTCGCTTTTATCACGTCGGCGCTGCACAGCTCACGGCGCCTTCAGGCGGGTCGAATCCTGCGTCAATACGAACATTTGATCGCGCCTTCCGAGCAATCCGCTCCGCGCCAATCTAGCCAGGATTCCGAAACTCGGGAAATGCTCGTCACCAGCAGGCCGGCTCAACCGAGGTTGCCTGCTCAGCCTTCTGCCCGAAATGAGATGGGCTGGCTCGTGGCCGTGGCCGCGGCATTTTTAATCATTCACATCGTCGCCGGGACGATCTGGCTGCGCGCTTCCGTGAATGAGACCACAGCCTCTCAGGCAATATCCTCGTTGTACGACTAGCGAAGCACAACGCAGCTTGCGCGATGGTGCAAGCCGTTGCGCTTCATCATTCGAACTCACCGATGGTCCTGATTCATCCGCGGCATTGCATCGCGCGGGGATTGCGATCTTGCCGCAGGAGGTCGTTCCCTTGAATAGCCTGATCGCAATCTACATCGCATGGATCGTTGCCCAGACCGGTTTGTCGGCTCCCGATCATCCGCCGATCCACTTCGTGACACCGGCGGAAATGGGAATGCGACATGGCTCGCCGGAAAATAGCGGGCTGGAGTTGCAAGCGCTCTATAATCGCAACGAGGGCTCTATTTACCTGCCGCAGGAGTGGCGACCCAATGATCTGCGGCAGAAGAGCGCCCTGTTGCATGAATTGGTGCATCATGTGCAGCGATTCAACAAGATAGAGCTGCCCTGTCTCGCCGCGCTTGAGCGCCAGGCCTACGACCTACAAATCAAATGGCTGCGCGAACAAGGGGTGGACGATCCCTATGATCTGATCAAGACAAACGAGCTCAGCATCTACTTGGTGAGCACTTGTCGTGACGGATCATAGTCACTTACGACAAGAGCTGGTTCTCAACGATTTCGGCAGGGTGAATTGAGTGATCGACCGCGCGCGAGCCGGTGCAACTTCAATTGTCCGGGTTTTGCCTGCAATCGGCCGAACGGCCCGTTGGTCGGGCAGGGCCAGGGGCATTTTACAAATGGCGCAATGATCTAGTAGTGCCCCTGATTTGCCCGACGTGTCAAAATGTTTTCGCGGAGTTCGCTCAAAGCATCCATGCCGGCGGCCACCTCGCTACTTTGCATGGGGTTGTTTTCGATATTTTAGTTGGGAGTAGCCCGCCTTCGCCCGTAGCCTTCAGTTCGGCTTCGCTCAGCTACGCCGGACACCACGCTTCGCCCTCGAGGCCCCGCGAGGCTGCGCCGCGCGTAGCCCGAAGGGTGAAGCGTGGTGGGTCGGGCAGGACTCGAACCTGCAACCAGACCGTTATGAGCGGTCTGGATAGCGACGAAACGATTTGCCTGACTGGCGGCCGGTCGCAATCAAGACAACGAGATCGTGGCCAGGCGCGCCACGACGGCCTCAATCTCGTCGGCTGTGGTGTGCCTTCCCAGGCTGAAGCGGATCGCTCCCATTCCGATCCGTTCCGGCACGCGCATCGCCGCGAGAACGGGCGAGAGCTCAATCTGCCCCGAATGGCACGCCGAACCCGTCGATGCCGCCACATTGCGCAACTGGCCCAATATGTCAGCGCCGATTCTACCGACGAATGACACGTTGAGAGTGTTCGGCAAACGATGCGTGGGATGGCCGTTGAGCGCGACGCCTTCGTTGAACCTCTCTTGCAGCGCCTTCCACAGGCGATCGCGCAGGGCCTCTACGTGCCTCATTGATGCAAGGTCAGCCGCCAGCGCGCAAGCCGTTCCAAGTCCAGTGGCAAGCAGGACGCTCTCGGTTCCGGCGCGTCGGCCCGATTCATGGCCGGCGCCATGGATAAGCGGCTCAAGCTCGAGGCCCGACCTGACATACAGCGCGCCGACGCCCTTTGGGGCGTAGAGCTTGTGACCGGCGACCGTAAGCATATCGACGCCGAGTTCGTCCACCCTGGTCGGGATTTTTCCGACTGATTGCGCCGCATCGGTGTGAAAACGGATCCCGTGCTGCCGCGCGATCGCGCCGATTTCCGCGATCGGCTGTATGGTGCCAACTTCGTTGTTGGCGTGCATGATGCTGATCAGCACCGTCTGCGGAGTAATGGCGCGCCGCACGTCCTCTGGATCGATCAATCCTGTCCGATCCACCGGGAGATGAGTAACCGAGGCGCCGAACCCCTGGAGAAATCGGCAGGGAGCGAGAACAGCCGGATGCTCGATTGCTGAGGTGATGATGTGCGCCCCGTGGCGGTTGGGCGCGAAGAACGTGCCCTTGATTGCGAGGTTGTCTGCTTCGCTGCCGCCGCTGGTGAACACGATCTCCTCTGGTGCAGCGCCGATCAGCGCGGCGACCTGGCCGCGGGCGCGCTCCAGGGCGGCCTTGGCCGGCGTGCTCGCCCAATGCCCGCTCGATGGGTTGCCGAAGGCCTCCTCCAGCAATGGCCGCATGGCCGCCGCGACTGCAGGATCCACCGGCGTGCTTGCGTTGTAGTCGAGATAGATTGGCGGCATCGTCGCAGTCACTTGCCTTGCTCGTCGTGATTAAGCCGCAGCCACGGCAGTTTCTCATCGGTGAAGAAGTGCTTGCTCGGTTGCAGCTCCGTCGCCCGGTCGAAGGCACCGACGTGATAGTGCGTTTCCGTCGGAAAATGCACGGTAGCGCAGGTCAGCGTGGAGCCGCAGCGGGAACAGAAGCCCCGCGTGGTGCCCGGCGATGATTTGAACGTGGTTATGGTGCCCTCGGTCAGCGTGACAGCGTCGTTTTCGAACCCGACGAAGACGCTGACCGGCGCACCAGAATGGCGGCGGCAGCTATCGCAGTGACACCAGAAGACCCCTTTCGGCCGGCCTCGCGCCTCGAAACGCACCGCCCCGCAGAGGCAGCGTCCTGAAAAGGCCTCGGTCATTGTCGCGCTCCGGGTCTGGACTCCATGGCGATGAATACGATCGCCCCCGACAGGAAGGTGAGCGCGCCAATCGTTCCGATCGCCCAACCCATGCCGAAGAGGTCGGCGATCAGGCCGGCCGACAGCGCACCGATCGCGTAACCGAGATCGCGCCAGAAGCGGTAGACACTGAGCGATCGTGCGCGCCAGCTCGGATGCGAGGCGTCGGAGACGGCGGCGATCAGGCTGGGATACACCATGGCCGTGCCAAGCCCGAGCAGCAGGCTGCCGACAAGCCACCATTCGAAATGACTTGTTGCTGCAGTCAGAAACAAGCCTACGGCCTGCACCCACATGCCAGGCACTATCAGTCCCTTGCGGCCCCAACGATCGGAAAGAGGGCCCGTAGCGATCTGCAGGATGCCCCAGGTCACCGGATAGACGGCCTTCAAGATACCGATCCGGTCGACATGGAGGCCGAACGAAGCGAAGAACAGGGGAAAGATTCCCCAGCTCATCCCATCATTAAGATTATTGACGAGCCCGGCCTGCGACGCGGCAAAAAGGTTGCGATCCCGGAACGAGGTGAGAAGGAATATCTCGCGGAAGCTGATCGGCACCGATTGCTGCGTATGGGCCGCCGTTTCCAGTCGGACGTGCTCCCGTGTATCCTGCACCAGTAGGATCGAGAGCGCCGTGCCAAGAATCGCATAGGCAACGCCTAGGTAGATCGGCGCCGGCCGCAGACCGTACTTCGAGGCAAGATACCCGGTGAGGAAGGCGGTCACGCCCACCGCGAGATAGCCGGCGAACTCGTTGAGGCCGACGGCAAGTCCACGCGACTTCGGCCCGACGAGATCGATTTTCATGATCACCGTCATCGACCAGGCAAGACCCTGGTTGATGCCGAGAAGGGCGTTCGCTGCGATGATCCATCCCCAACTCGGCGCCCAGACGATCATGAACGGCACCGGCAGGCCGACGAGCCAGCCGAGGACCAGAACCCGCTTGCGCCCCCAAGCATCGGCGAGCTGACCGGAGACCAAGTTGGCGCACGCCTTCACGACTCCGAAGCTGACGATGAAGGAAACGACGAGCGTCGTCGAACTGATCCTGAACTCCTCGGAGCCGATCAGCGGCACGACTGTTCGTTCGATTCCGACCATGCCGCCGACGAAGGCGTTGATCAGGACGAGCAAGGCGAACTGTGGCCAGTTCTCCCTGAGACCCAGGCGAATCGGGGAGGTTGGCTGTTGTGTCGTTGCCGCTTCGCTCATGGATCAGGCTGCGGCGGCGGCCGCGCCCGAATTGGCCGCCCTGATCTTCGCGGCTTCCGGTGGCGCCGGCGGAATCTCGGCGACCATGAACCGAACAAACTCGGCTTCGTCCTCGATCGTGAACGCCTGATTGTGCCGTTTCTCGAAGCCGATCGCCGACGATGGTTTGCCGCTTAGTCGCCGGCCGCAGACCGAGCCCGCATAGGCGCCCGGCAGCACCTCGACGTAGTCAGGCAGCTCCTTCAGCCTTCGCACGCTCTTGAACAATTGCCTCGCGCCTTCCTCCGCGCTCGCGGCGAGTTCGGTGCGGCCGAGATCGCCGACCATGAGCGTGTGTCCGGTGAAGACGAACCACGGCTCGTCCGCGCGCGTTCGATCCGTCACAAGGATGCAGATGTGCTCGGGCGTGTGTCCGGGCGTGTGCAGCACGGTGGCAGAGACGTTGCCGAGGGGAAGAACGTCGCCGTCGCGCACGCCCTTGTGCGGAAACGATACGCCGGCCTCCGCCGAGAGCACGTACTCCGCTCCCGCTGCGGCCGCGAGTGCCCGGCCGACCGATAGGTGGTCGGCATGGACATGCGTGTCGATGACGAAATGTATCCGCATGCCGGCATTGTCGGCGGCCTGCAGGTAGGGCTGAATATCGCCGACTGGGTCAACGACCGCCCCGGCAGCCTGGCCGCCGCAGCCGAAGAGGTAGGAAATACCGACCGGATCGCTATGCAAGAACTGGCGGAGAATCATGGACTTGCACTCCCTCGTGAGAAACGCTAGATACATTCAATCGATCTGCTGAATGATATATGGAAGGAGCGCCGTGTCAAGCTCGGGACCGAAACAGGCGATTTATGAGAATCTTGCCCAGGTGGCGCAGGCGCTCGGCCACGCTCACCGGCTTGAACTTTTGGAACATCTTGCGCAGGGAATACGCACCGTCGAGGAACTGTCGGCTCGCGCACATCTATCGTTCGCCAATACGTCGCGGCACTTACAGATCCTGAGGCGCGCACGGCTTGTTGAGACCGAGCGTCGCGGCAAACACATTCTCTATCGTCTGGCCGGCGATGCCGAAGTGATCACGCTGATCAAAGCGCTAGGGCGCGTCGGTGAACGGAACGTTGCCGAGATCGGGCGCTTGGTCACCGATTATTTTCACGCGCGTGACGCGCTTGAGCCTGTATCGCGTGATGACCTGGTCGCGCGATTGCGGGACGATCTGGTGACGGTCCTCGACGTGCGGCCCGAAGATGAGTTCGCCCTGGGCCATCTCCCGGGCGCGCTCAACATTCCTCTGGCCGAACTGGAAAGGCGTTTGGGCGAACTGTCAAAATGCCGTGAGGTGATTGCTTATTGTCGCGGGCCCTATTGCGTTCTTTCGTTCGAAGCCGTGTCAGCCCTGAGGGCGCGCGGCTATCGCGTTCGCCGTCTTGAGGACGGTTACCCCGAATGGAAAGCCGCCGGCCTGCCGGTCGAATCCGTGGCTTGAGACAGGTCGATCAGGTGCGTCATGGATGATAAGCCTCATCGCGCGGAATCCGCGTGGCCGATCGTCGGTGTCAAGGATCACAAAGCGCCCTCGGTATTCCGGCCTGAATCCCTGTTGAGGGAGGCGCGCCGGCAGAGGCAGTTGCCACTCCTCAACGTGCCCGAAATCTGCGTGCTCGATCCGGACGGTGACGTTGTCCGCCACCTCAAGCGGACCGGCGCTGGCCGCATCCATGAAGGTTGGGCCTGCTATCACACCGAGCTTCTTGCCTTCGATCTCGACGGCATCGGCGAGATCGGCATCGTCGGTTGCGCCGTTGGTGCGCCGTTCGCCGTGCTCGTGGCAGAGCAGCTCTTCGCGTCCGGCTGCCGACTTCTCGTCAGCGTCACGTCCGCCGGACAAATCACCGCAATCGGGCCGACGCCGTACTTCGTCCTGATTGACCGAGCGCTGCGCGATGAGGGGACAAGTTATCACTACCAGCCGGGCTCGACTTTCGCCGAAGCACCCGACTCGTCGCTTCTGGACCGCGTCGAGCGGGCGTGCCGATCGCTGCCCGAGAAACTGCATCGCGGCTCGACCTGGACGACGGACGCTCCGTATCGCGAGACGGAAGCGGCCATCGCGCGGGCGCTCGATCTGGCAACGCTTGCAGTCGAGATGGAAGCGGCCGCTCTCTATGCCTTCAGCGCGACGAGCGGCCATTCCATCGTCTGTTTCGCGCACGTCACAAATTCGATGGCGCAAACGGAGGTCGATTTTGAGAAGGGTGAGGCTGACGGCGCCAAGGCAACCCTTGCTGTCGTCGCAGCAGCCGCGCGCGGCTGGCGACGCTATGACCCATGACCAGTTATGGCCGTAGCTGAAAGTTTCGCCCACATCTCTATACGTTTGACTTAATCATCAGCGCGTGCTAATCATTAGCTATGACTAATGATACGCTGAGAACCCTGTGTCATGACCGAATTGAAAGGTCCCGTTGGCACTCCCGGCTTCGGACGTCGGCCAGCCATGGCTAAAGACAACGCGCAACTGGCCGCTCTGGGCGATTCGACTCGCAGACGAATATTCGAACTTGTGGGCGCGCGGCCTCGCACTGTCGTTGAACTCACCCGAGAACTGACAGTCTCCCAGTCAGCCGTCTCCCAGCATCTGAAGGTGCTGCGCGAATCTCGTTTGGTTCGTGCCGAGCCAAAGGGGGCCAGCAACATTTATCACATCGATCCTGCGGGACTCGGCCAGATGCGCGTCTGGCTTGACCGGTTCTGGAGCAGCACACTGGCAGCTTACAAAGTGGCCGTCGAAAAATCAGTGGAGGACCAGCAATGACTAAACGTGTATCGGCAGCGCCCATCAAACAATCTGTCGTGGTCGAGGCGCCTATCGATCGCGCGTTCAAGGTCTTCACTGAAGACTTCGGCAGCTTCAAGCCACGCGAGCACAATCTGCTCTCCGTCCCGATCGCAGAGACCGTGTTCGAACCGCGGGTCGGGGGTCACGTTTATGATCGAGGTGTCGATGGAAGCGAATGCCGCTGGGCGCGTGTGTTGGCTTTTGAGCCGCCGAATCGCGTCCTTCTAAGCTGGGACATCAGCCCGCGCTGGCAAATCGAAACTGATCCCGACAAGACCAGTGAATGGGAGGTTCGGTTCATTGCCGAATCGCCAAGCCGGACTCGGTTGGAGCTTGAGCACCGTCACCTTGAACGCCATGGCGAGGGTTGGGAAAGCGTCCGGGATGGAGTCGAGGGCGATCAGGGCTGGCCGCTTTATCTGAAACGGTTCGCCGAACGGATTGTCGGCGAGGCATGATGCTCGCGTCCCTTGCGACATGATCGTAATCGGCGGAGGTCTGTATGGCAGCCTACTCGCTTAGCATTGTCGGCGTGCTTTTCCTTTGCCTCCTGTTAATTGGACTGGCGGTCTTTTCAGGAGCGTCCAAAGGCAGGTCCGGGGCACTCTCCGGACCTGTCCTTCCAGCCGATGAAGACAATCTGCTGTACCGGATCGATCGCGTTCACATGAACGCGGTGGAGGCGCTGACTCCTTTTGTCGTCCCGTCTGTTCTGGCTATGTTGATGGGGGTAAGACCCGCTACGCTTGCAACGCTCGTATGGATCTATATCGCAATTCGTCTGACCCACGTTGCGGTCTATTTGCGCGGAGGCAACGCCGCCAAAGGCGGCAGCATCAGAACCGTTCTCTATGTTTCAGGTGCGCTCGTAACTATCATTCTCATTGCCGTAACCACCGTGGCAGCCATCCATTAGGGTATCAACACCGGGCCGCCTGACGACGGTGATCATTTCGGCTGTTGGCCCATCGCGTCATTTCGCTGGGCTGCGGAACTTGGTCGCTATCCGGGCCGAGCGGACTTTGGCAAGCCGTCCGCCCGGCAGATCTATAGTTTCACGCCTAGATTGCTCGAATGCTGCGAGTGCGGACAGCTGGCTTGGTAGTCTGGGCGGTGCCGACGACGCGCTTGATCTTCTCCCTCTTGCGAGTGATCGCCCCGGACGCTTCCTTCATGTAATCGGGATGGTGATGACCCTAGGTGTCGATTAGAACCTTCACCGACATGCCGAGATAACCAGCCGCTTCCCATGGGTCAGTGCCCAGCTGCATGAGCCAGGTCGCTGCCGTATGGCGTAGCGTGTGCGGCGTGACGTTGCCGTCCGAGAGGTCGAGCTTCGCCACCTCCACGGCGCGAGCGAAGCCGTTCTTGACCGACTTCACGCCCGTGCCCTGCCACTCGACGAAGTGGTTGGCGATGATCTTCTTGTCGCACCAGCGACGCATGTGGACCAGCAGTCGGTCCGGCAGCGGCACGGTGGGCTGACGCTTGTTCGTAGCGCGCCGGCCGATCGCCAGACGGTGATAGAGGCCGCTCAAGAGGCACGTGACAGCTTGCCCGCAACCAAGCATCAAGTCCGGCAGCGGGCTCTGTCGGGAAACCGAGCAAAATCAGCGGTTCTTGATCGAGATCATGCACGTTTGGACAGGTTTTGCCTGCAATCGCGCCGAAGAGCCTGCTGCTGGGTGGGGCCATGGGCGTTTAACGAATTGCGCGACGATGCATTAGTGCCGCTGATTTGCCCGACGTGTCAAAATGTTTTCGCAGGATTCGCTCTAGGCATCCATGCCCGCGACCACCTGCTACTTTGCATGGGGTTGTTTTCGATATTTTAGTTGGGAGCGCAGCGCGGTCCGCCCTTCGCCGCTCCAGTCCGTCTTCGCTTTCGCTTTGCTCAAGCTACGCCGGACACCACGCTTCACCCTTCGGCCCCGCGTGGCTGCGCCACGCGTAGCCCGAAGGGCGAAGCGTGGTGGGCCCGGCAGGATTCGAACCTGCAACCAGACCGTTATGAGCGGCAGAATATCGATCAGCTTCGTTGATTTTGCCGCGTTTTTGTTCGATTTCGATCGCGTTCGTTGCGTTCTGATGAGGTTGTTTCTGGTGCGAAACTGGTGCGGCGTCATTCTCAGACATTGGCGCACGAACCCGCGATGTCCGCTTACGCTAAACAAATGCGGAGTATTGTTTGGATCAGACCCGGACTACTTGGCCGCAGCCGCTGCGGTTTCAACCGGTGGCACAATCCGGAACATGAAGGTCGAAACCTTTCCCCGGGTTTGAACGGACCGGGAATCTGGTTGCTGACCGGTCCAGAGTTCGTGCGGGCCCCGCTGCCGACAAGGCGCTGCGAGCGATTGCGGCAGCGAAGCGTAGCGCTCGCGGCATCAACTCTCAAATGGCAGGCCGACATACTGCTCGGCGAGCGATGCCTGCGCACGCTCCGACGCAAGAAGGTAATCGAACTGGTTCTCGCGCATGCGCCGGTCGAACGGCGCTTCATGAGGGAACTGGTGGATCAACGTGGTCAGCCACCACGACATGCGCTCGGCGCTCCACACCCGGCGCAGCGCCATATCGGAGTAGCCGTCGAGATAGTGGGTGCGGCCGGCCTTCAAGGCCTCGGTCAACGCGCGCGAGAGGTAGAACACATCGGAGACCGCGAGGTTGAGACCTTTCGCTCCTGTGGGAGGGACAATGTGCGCTGCGTCGCCCGCCAGAAACAGGCGACCATAGCGCATCGGCTCGGCGACAAAGCTCCGTAGCGGCGCGATCGATTTCTCGATCGAGGGACCGGTCACGATGCTGTCGGCCATGTCCTTCGGGCAGCGCGCCTTCAACTCCTCCCAGAAGCGGTCGTCCGGCCAGTCCTCGATGCGGGCGTCGAGATCGCACTGGATGTAGTAGCGGCTCAGCATCGGGCTGCGCTGCGAGGCGAGCGCGAAGCCGCGCGAATGATGGCAATAGCAGATCTCCGGGTAGGGCGGCGTCTCCGACATGATGCCGAGCCAGCCGAACGGATAGCCGCGCTCGAACGTGCGCAGCACCGACGCCGGGATCGATTGCCGGCTCACGCCATGGTGGCCGTCGCAGCCAGCGACATAGTCGCAATCGATCCGGCGGGTCTGCCCGCCCTTTTCGTAGGTCACGTGCGGGCGGTCCGACGTCAGCTCATGCAGCGCGACGTTTGTCGCGTCATCGATCACGACGCCGCCAGCCGCGTCGCGCGCGGCATAGAGATCCTCGGTGATCGCGGTCTGGCCATAGGACATCATCGGTCGGCCGGTGAACTTGCGGGTGTCGATGAAGAAGTGCGGCTTGCCTTCCCACGCGATGCCCGAGCCGTCATGGACACGTCCCTCCCGATCCATGCGCGCGCCGAGGCCGACCTCGCGCAAGAGTTCGATCGTTCCCGCTTCCAGCACCCCGGCGCGGATGCGCCCGAGCACATGGCTGCGGCTCTGCCGCTCCAGCACGATGCTGTCGACGCCGTTGCGGGCGAGCATGTGGGAGAGCAGTAGACCGGCGGGACCGCCGCCGATGATGGCAACCTGCGTTCGCGTCATCGCCGCATGAGGCCTCCCTTGAGTTCACAAAAAGGCGCGCAACATCGGCCTTTGTGCGAGAAGACAGCTACCGGTTCACCTGCGCGCGATCGAAGCCTGCCATCCTGGCGTAGCCCGCGCGGCGCGTCACGTGCGAGGGCACTTTATGCCCTACGGCTTGCGGCCGATCACGGCGCCGTTCGCGGCGGGTGCGTCGAACCAGACCGTCTCGACGTGCCGGAAGCCGGCTTCCTCGAGCCACGCCGAATATTCGGCCGGCGTGTAGTTCCGCCCTTCCGTCTCGATCAGCATGTTGAGGCTCATCAGCGCGGCCGGCGCCGGCCCGGTCTTTTCGTCATTGACGAGAAGCTCGCTGATGACGACTGCGCCGCCGCTCGACAAAGCCTCGAAGGACCGGCGCAGCAGCGCGCGGTTCTTCGCCTCATCCCAATCGTGCAGGATCATCGACAGGAGATGCACGTCGTGATCCTCGGGAAGCTGTTCGAAGAAGTTGCCGCCGGCGGTCTCGATGCGGTCGGTCAAGCCGGCCGCGGTAATTTTTCCTGCGGCGATCGCGGCCACATGCGGCAGATCAACTACGGTCGCGCGCAGCTCCCCATACAGTTTGCAAAGCTCGATGTCGTACGCGCCCGATCCGCCGCCGATGTCCAGAAGGCGACGGAAATGATCGAGATCCACGGCTTCGCCGAGCTTGCGCGCGGTCATCGTGGAGAGCGAATGCATCGCCTCCCAGAAGAGTGCCAGCACCGTCGGATCCTCGCCGTCGAACATCGAGGATTGCACTGCCGGGTCCCACGTGGTTGGCCGGTTCGTGCGCAGCGCTTCGGCAAGTTTGCCCCAGCCCGCGTAGAGCCGCTTGTCGGCCATCTGCACGAAGCCACCGAAGTAATACGGCTTCCCGCGCACGAGAAAGGCTTCGCTTAAGGGCGTATTGCGATAACGGCCGTCCGTTTTCTCCAGAAGCCCGAGTGCAGCGCAGCCGGTCAACAGCATCTCGGCCGGGCGTGGATGCAGACCGAGCGCTTCCGCCAGCTCCGCAACCGTGGTGCCGGCGCCGCCTGCAAGGTGACTGAACAGGCCCTCCTCGTGTGCTGCAGCCAGGGTCTTGAAAGCCCAGAAGCCGGTCGAAAGTGCCATTAGCGGGACGGCGGAAGGAAGCTCCTGCGTGGTGACGATCGGTTGATCGGCCGCGCGCAGCCTTGTCTCGCCCGAGATCGAACCGGGCTGGCGGGCAAGCGTTGTCCTGTGCGCAGCAGCGTGCTGATGGTTGGGCATCGTGCTCTCCTCAGGCGTTGACGGTTAATTCGCAGCTCCTAAGCCGCGCGGTGGTTTGCGCGCCGAGGCCGACCCATGCACTGTGGAGGCAGCTGGAGCGCGAATGCGCTGGCGAGCCCGAGCAGAGCGGCCGGTGCCAGAATGGCCGGCGCGGCCTGCCAGTCAGACGATGCGGGCGCATAGCGAAGCTCCCAGGGCCATCAGGAGAATCCCGGTGAGCCTGTTGAACCGATCCAGCGCGGCTTTCTGCAAGCTCCGAAACATGGTGTTCGTGCTGAGGGCGAGGAAGAGATACCAGAATGCACTGCCCAGCATCACACCGATGGGCGTTGCCAGCGCGCGATCCATGATCAGCGGCTTGCCGGTTTCCAGCGCGGACGTGACGCCCAGATACGGCAGTACCGTCATTGGGTTGGCGGCCGCGATCAACAGGGTCGATGTATAGGCCGAAAGCAAACCTCCGCATGTAAGCAAATCTCCGCATGTCGCGCCGTGCGCCGCGCGCGTGGACACGAGAATGGTTCTGAGGCCCATCAAGACCAGGACGATCCCTCCAGTGATGCGCAGCGGCGTGTGCAGGGCGAGCGTCATCTGCGTCAACACGGTCCCGCTCACCGTGGCCAGGCAACTGAACATGCCGTGCGCTGTTGCCGCACCCATGCCGCTCGCGATCCCAAACCAGATTCCGAATGCCAGCGTCCGCTGCACGCACATCAAGCCAATCGGGCCGAACGGGATAGCGACGCACAGGCCCAGCGCCGCCGCCGGCAGCAAGTGCGCGATGAACGGCGTCATTTCCAGAACGGCTTGGCCGCTTCGGCCATTGCCTCTTGCCGCGTCTTGCCGATGTCCTTGAGATGGTGGTCATCGAGCTCCGCCAGGGCTTGCCGCTGCCGCGACCGCTCCGAACACTGGGCACACCAGCTCAAGAACCGTGTTCCCCACCCAAGTCGACGTGTCTCGGCGCTGTCGTGACGGCTGGACGCCGCGGCAGCTTTCCGACTCGTGAACGAATTGACGCCTGCGATTGCAAAAATCATCGGATGCTTCATGTGAAACCTCCTGTTCGATTTCGATAGGTCAGCTTGCAGTGGCTGATTAGGTCGAGCTGCGACCCGCGGCCGTGAATTGCTTCACAACTCACGCGCTCGTGTCTCCAAGTTGTGAGTTCGCGATTTTGCAGGTCGGCGGACGTCCGCTTTAATGCGATTTGCGGTGATGATTGATCTGCGATTTGGAAAGTGCGTGCGGGTGCGAAATGGAACGCGCCCGCCCTGCATCGGTCCGTCGACCTTTTCAACGGTCCGACACTAAAAAGCGAAGCGGTATGACGGAAGGTCCAATTTGCGGAAGATCAATCAGTCCAATTCGGGCGGCGGCTCGGGGCTGTTGTTGATCGGATTGACCTGAGCGTCTGGCTCTCGTCCGGTCTTAATTCGCCGCTTGCCGTCACCTCAGCGACATCGCTCACGCCGCTTCCCGTCGAGGCACACGTTCATCGAAGCATCTGCGCAGCCGGCCTCAGCCCTTCGGCAATCCGTGCCGTCTCGATCGCCCCGTATCCCAGGACGAGGCCGGCCGGAGGCTTTCTGTCCACCCGGTTGCGCGACATCGTATCGATGGCAACGCCGAGATCAAAGGCTCGTGATACGATCGCATCGATATGATCAACCGACGCTCCTCGTGCGCAGGCGGTGATATGCAGCCCGGTGCTCGATGGAACAAGGTCGAGGTAATCGCCGAAGTTCCTCTTGATCTCCGCGGTCAGCATCGCATGCCGTTCGCTATAGATGCGGCCCACCCTGCGAATGTGGCGTGCAAACGCCCCGTCGTCGATGAACTGCGCCAGCGCGCTCTGCGCTGTTGTCGCTGTATGCCAATCGGTGACGAACTTCGCCTTGTGCGCCGCCTCTCGCAGCGACGGCGGCACGACCATGAAGGCCAGCCGGAGAGCCGGCAGCAACGTCTTTGAGAACGTGCCGACATACACAACGCGACCGGTCGAATCGAGGGTCTGAAGCGGCTCGAGCGGACGTCCGCCGAAGCGAAACTCGCTGTCATAGTCGTCCTCGACGACAACCGCGTTGTTGCGCTCGGCCCAGGCAAGCAGCGCCCGTCGACGCGACAGGCTCATGGCCACGCCAAGGGGAAACTGATGCGACGGCGTCACGTAGACCGCCCTGGCCTCGGCCGGCAGCGCCTCAACGACCAGGCCTTCGCTGTCGACCGGCACACCGATCACGCGCGCGCCCAGCGCCTTGAGCAACTCCTTTAGAGGCCGATAGCCCGGATCTTCCATCGCAACGATATCGCCGGGCCCGAGAAGCACGCGAGCGACGATGTCGAGTGCCTGTTGGGTGCCGTTGGTCACGATGACGTCGTCGGGCGATCCGGAAACGCTGCGTGAGATGCCGATGTGGCGAGCGATCGCCGCGCGCAGGTCCCAATTGCCAGCAGGATTCTCGTAGACGCCTGCCGCCATCTCGCGCGAGCGCAGCGCACGGGCGACGACTCGCCGCCAGGCTCGGTGTGGAAATAATGAAGTGTCCGGAAGCCCGGTTCTGAAATCGAAACGTGCTGTGCGGTCAAAGCCTATCGGAAGGGGTATCGTCTCCCAAACTCCACGCACCCGAATTGCGCGGACCGTCGACCGCCTTGTTTTCGATGCCGGTCGTTTCGTCTCAAGATGATGGCTGACGAACGTCCCGGAGCCGGTATGGGATGTCGCAAATCCTTCTGCGAGAAGGCTTTCATACGCGACCGTCACAGTCGATCGTGAGACCCTCAGCGTGGTGGCCAGTTCTCGCGTGGGTGGCAAACGTTCTCCAGGTCGAAGGCGCCGGTCCAGAATTGCTTGCCGGATCTGACGGTAGATCTCGCCACTGAGGTCAGTTCGACCAACAAGACTGACGTGAAAAGCCACAATCCTGGTCCATGTTCCCTTGCAATGGACCGGCAACCCTGCACAACGATGAACGTTCCATCATACCGCTTCACAGATGTGGAGATGGCAACCGACAGTTTTGTTAATTTTGCTGTGGTTTTGTTTGATTTTGTTCGCGTTCGTTATGTCTTGAAGACATCGTTTCCGGTGCGGAACTGGTGCGGCGTCCTGCGACTTCTGCTTCCAGACCAAAAGCCGACTATTTGCGAGAGCGACGCTGGGTTTTTTCCAGTACAGCGCTTCCGCCATCTTCGTCAGCTTGGAGAATTGTCTCCGAGAGGAGCGCGGCCGCTTTCTGAAGCGGCGCAATGAAGCGGTCCAGCTCGGCATAGCTCACGCGCGCAACCGGGACGGAGACGCCCAGGCAGGCGATCAATTCGCCGCGTGGCGACAGGATCGGAACCGCGCATCCAACGACCCCCTTCACATATTCCTCGTTCGTTTTGGCCCAGCCGCGCTTGCGGGTCTCCCCGAGAACCTTCATCAGGATGTCGAAATCCACGATCGTGGTTTCCGTGTATCTGGTCAAAGTGAGTGCGCGACATAGCTTCTCCCGTGCCCGCTCGGACAGCCGGCTCATGTAGATCTTTCCGGTCGACGTGCAGTGTAACGGCGCGGCTTCACCTGGATTGAATTGCAGGCCCTGTGGTTGCGAGACGCGGACGCTGTCCACATAGGCAACGACATTGTCGCGCACGACTCCGATCTCGCATTGCTCACCGATTTCAGCCGCGACCGCCCGCAGCACCGCATGGCGGCGCGCGGTACGGAAGGCTGCACCAATGACCTTCGCCGACAGCGTGACCAACTGATTGCCCACAACGTATCGCTTGGTTCCAAGCGCCTTCTGCAGCAGGCCGCGCTCCTCCAGATTTCCAATGAGCCGATGCGCGGTCGGAAGCGGGAGCGAAAGCGCCTTGGCGATTTCCGCGACCGAGACGGCTTTGGTTTCCCCGGCGACGTGGCCCACGATCGCGAAAGCGCGGTCGAGCGGTCCGTCATTTTTTTTGTCTTGTTCGTTCATCAGCAACTCCTACCAAAAAATTATCATTTTTCGGAATAAAAACTACTGAAATATGAAAATTAATTGGACGGGCGGCCGCGGATGCTCATACCGTTGGCGTTGCCGGCGGATGCGCATGGCTTATGCAGCGCGCACCGGACTTCGACCGGCATTCGCGCTGCTTCAGCTGGCATTTCCCGGCCGTCGCCAAGGGGGTGCTCAACAGGAGACCGAGATGTCTCGTCACTACGACGTGGATGCCGTCCGCAGGGAATTCCCGGTCGCCGATCGGATGGTCTATCTCGACTCGGGATTCCAGGCGCCCTTGGCGCGCCCGGTGAAGGCCGCGATCGACCTGTTTCTGCGCGAGGGGCTGGAAGCGGCCGGACCGAAGAGCGTCTGGCTCGATCGCGTTGAGCAGACGCGGGCCAGGGTTGCGCGCTTCCTGGGCGTTTCAGCCGACGAGATCGCCTTCACGAAGAATACGTCGGAGAGCATGAACATCGCGGCCAACGCGCTGCCGCTGCGTGCCGGCGACAACGTGCTGATGATCCGTGGCGATCATCCGAACAACGCCTATGCGTTCCTCAATCTGCAGAAGAGGGGCGTCGAGGTGCGCTTCCTTGCGATGTCTGATGTCGTCAACGCGGAAAGCTTTCTACCCCACATCGATGAGCGCACGCGGGCGATTTCGATGTCGCACGTCACCTTCCATGCGGGCCACCGCTTCGATATCGAGAGTGTTGGTGCCCTGTGCCGGGAAAGGAAACTCTACTTCATCGTCGACGTGATGCAGGCGATCGGTGTCGTGCCGATCGATGCCAGGGCGGCCGGAGCGACCTTCGTGGGATCGGGAAGTCACAAGGGCTTGCTCGTCCCTCAGGGATTGGGGCTGCTCTATTGGGACAAAGCCCTGAAGGATCTGGAGCCAACCTATCTGGCCGCCGCGAGTCTTGCGGAAATACCCGTTGATCTGATCGCGCGTCCGAACAGCCTCGCGCCTTCGCCGACGGCCCGGCGCTTTGAGCTCGGTAACTTCAATCTTCCGGCGATCCATGCGCTCGGTGCGGCGCTTGACATGATCGAGCAAATCGGGGTGGCCAACATCCAGAACCACTGCTTCGAACTCGGCGACCATCTCATCGCTCAACTCGATGAGCTCGATATTCGCCTCGTCGGCCCACGTGCTCGCCTGCATCGCGCGCCGCACATCTACGTTCTTGATCTGCCGGCCACAGACTGGTTCGGCTATTTCGACGAGAACAATGTGCGCGTTTCGCCGGAGCGCGACGGCATCAGGGTGTCGTTCGGAATGTTCAACACGGTCGCCGATGTCGACCGCCTGATCGAACTGATTCGCAAGCGCGGGCTGAAGCAGGCAACGGCAGCAGCGTAGTTTTCGTTTACAGGAGAGGATGCACGACATGAAGAACGTCGTACGGCTACTGGGAGTTCTTCCGGGCCTCTTTGCGGTCGGAGCGATGGTGAATTCGTCTGCCGCGGCAGAGAGCCCAACGCTGAGCAAGATCAAATCGAGCGGCGCCATCACGATCGGTTATCGCGAGGCTTCCATCCCGTTCTCCTACCTGGGACCGGATCAAAAGCCCGTCGGCTTCTCGCTGGACCTCTGCGCGGCGATCGTCGAGCGCATCAAGGCGGACCTTAACCTGCCGAAGGTGACCGTCAACTACACGCCGGTGAATTCGTCGAACAGGATTCCCCTGATACAGAACGGCACCGTGGACATTGAGTGCGGAGGCACGGCGAACGACAGGAAGCGCCAGGAGCAGGTCTCGTTTTCGATTGCGACGTTCGTCAGCCAGCCCCGCTGGCTCGTCAAGACCGAAGGCGGTGCCAAGAGCGCTGCCGACCTGAAGGGCAAGACGATTGTCGTTACGCAAGGCTCCAACGCGGTTGGATTTGCTCAGGGCGTGAATGCGAAGGAACAGCTTGGTCTGAACATCGTGCAGGCGAAGGATCATGCGGAATCATTCCTCATGCTGAACACCGGCCGCGCAGCGGCTTTCATGGAGGACGACATCCTTCTCGCCGGCCTCAAGGCCGCGGCACCAAATCCGAACGCCTTGACGTTCCTTCCCGAAGGATACGCAAGGATCTATTACGGGCTGATGTTCACGAAAGGCGATGCCGGATTCAAGGCGCTCGTCGATGATATCCTCGCCAAGCAGATGGCATCGGGGCAATTCGAGAAGACATATGCGAAGTGGTTCACCAGCCCGATTCCGCCGAAGGGCGAGAATCTCGCTTTTCCGCTGACCGAAACCCTGAAGGAGCGGATTGCGCATCCAAGCGACGCGGTCGACTAGTCGCGGTGTGGTCGGCGCGGCCGTCTCGCGCCAGCAGGTCGATATCCATGTAGTCGTGAGGCTCGCGATGTTCGGAGTTCTTTTTGAACAGACGGCGGATGGCCAACGGTATATCGATTGGCTGCTGTCGGGTCTTGGCTGGACGCTGGCGCTCGCGTTCTTCGGCTGGTGGATCGCGTTCGCCGTCGGAGTCCTCGTCGGCATCGGCCGAACGGTGAAAAATCGATTCGTCGCGGCACTGGCTCGCCTGTATGTGGAGATTTTCCGGAACATCCCCGTACTCGTGCAGATGTTCCTCTGGTATTTCGTCCTGCCGGAGGTGCTGCCGGGTACACTCGGAAACGCAATCAAGCAGATCCCGCCGCCCTGGGGATCGTTTTTCCCGGCGCTGCTGTGCCTGGGCTTGTACACCGCCGCCCGCATCGCCGAACAGGTTCGCGCCGGGATCGAGGCGTTGCCGAAGGGGCAGGCCGAAGCCGCCAATGCGTTGGGCCTGAGCGCATACCTCACCTATCGACACGTCATTGTCCCGCAGGCGCTGCGCCTCATCGTGCCGAGCCTGACCAGCGAGGTGATGGGCGTTTACAAGAATACATCCGTAGCCCTGACGATCGGCTTGATGGAGTTGACCGCGCAGGCGCGCCAGATCAGCGAAGCAACCTTCCAGACCTTCACCGCATTCGGCGCGGCGACGCTCATCTATCTGGCGCTCGCCCTGATCGCCTACCAGTCGATGATGCTCATCGACAAGGCCCTTCATATCCCGGGCACTGCGGCTGCCCGAGATGATATCACGGTGGAGGCCCCGGCCAGCGAACTGCAGCAAGGCGGCGCACTGCGGGAGGCGATGGAGATCGCGAAATGAATAGCCTCGATTTTTCGATCGTCCAGCAGGCGTGGCCCTATCTCTGGTCGGGATTGCTGTTCTCGCTGACGCTGACGGCGGCTGCCTTCGTCATTGGCATGGTGTTGGGGACATGCTTTGCGCTGGTGCAGCATTTCGAGGTGCCGGTCATCAGCCAGATCGTCCGCGGCTATATCGCCTTGATCCGCTCGATCCCTCTCATCCTTGTCCTGTTCTGGTTCTTCTTTCTGGTGCCGATCGTGCTAGGACACCTGAGCGGCAATGGGCGTCCGATTCCGATTGGCGCCACCTATACTGCATTCATCACATTCGGCCTGTTCGAGGCGGCCTACTATTCGGAAATCATCCGCGTCGGGCTGCGTGCAGTGAACAAGGGCCAGTTCGAGGCATGCCAGGCCCTTTCGTTGTCCGCGTTCGACACCTACCGCTGTGTGATCCTGCCGCAAGTGATCCGCGTGGCTAGCCCGATCATCCTGAGCCAGACCATCATCCTGTTCCAGGATACGTCGCTGGTTTACGTGTTGTCGCTGACCGATCTTCTTGGGGCTGCCTCGAAGCTTGCGCAGCTCAACGGACGGTTGGTTGAAATGTACCTCGCGGTCGCAGTGGTTTATCTTGTCATCAGTTCGGCCGCTTCGCAGTGTGTCGCGTCGCTGCGGAAGCGGTACGCGGTCCCCGGGACGTTCCGCAACTGATCAGTCAATCGAAGCCTACTTCATGGAGACGAACATGCCGCAGGAAAGCCCAGGCGGTCAGACCAGGCGGCCAGCCTCGATCGTCATTGTGGAAAATCTGGTGAAGCGGTTCGGAAACTTCACAGCCTTGAGCGACATCAGTCTCAATGTCGCGAAGGGCGAAAAGATCGTTCTGTGCGGGCCCTCGGGCTCCGGAAAATCCACGCTGATCCGGTGCATCAATCATATCGAGAAGCCCGATGAAGGCCTTGTCGTCATCGATGGTGTCGAGCTCGCCGGCCGCATGGCCGACATCAACAGCGTGCGCCGCGAAGTCGGCATGGTATTTCAGAGCTTCAATCTGTTCCCGCACCTCTCGGTGGTCGAGAATTGCATGCTGGCTCCAATCAGGGTTCGCGGCCTTTCCCGATCCGAAGCGCATGACCGCGCGATAGGTCTGCTCAGGAAGGTCCGCATACACGATCAGGCGAACAAGTATCCAGCGCAGCTATCGGGAGGTCAGCAGCAGCGTGTCGCGATCGCGCGGGCCCTGTGCATGCAACCCAAGATCATGCTGTTTGACGAGCCGACATCCGCGCTCGATCCGGAGATGGTCAAGGAGGTGCTCGAAACGATGGTAGACCTCGCGCAGGAGGGAATGACCATGGTTTGCGTCACCCACGAGATGGGCTTTGCGCGCCAGGTTGCCGATCGGGTGGTCTTCATGGATCGGGGCGCCATCGTCGAAGAAAGCGACCCGGACACATTCTTCCGCGCGCCCCGCACGGAACGGGCGCGGAGTTTCCTGAACCAGATCATTCACTAGCAACCGAAGTTTACTCACGCTCAAAAGCCGAGTTCGCGGAAGACGCTATCGGTTCAGAGCAAACACTTTCGAAGCATAGGCGACCGTTGATGGGTAGTTCGATGAAATTGCGCACGGCGTTGTTTGGCCTTTTCTTGCGATAAGGGCGCCGAATCTACGATCGAATGTGACTGGAGTGGCCATCGACCAAGCGCCAGCGTGTGTGCCGACCTCCAGGAACGAAGAGATCCGCCCACGTCCGCCTTCGCCCAGACGCTTACAGTTTCGTATTCAATGCGCTTCGCTGCGCGCAGCAAGAGCCTGTCTTGTCCTCTTCGTGCGATAATCTGAATCCCGAACGGAAGGCCGCTTGCGTCTCGGCCGCACGGGATTGAAATCGCTGGAAGTCGTGCGTGATTTACGAAAGGTGTGAAGGCGGCATGAGCTCGGCGACTCGCTTCCTTCTCCGATCATTTTTGGGCCAAGTTGTACCAGGGGGCCAGGCGACACAGGGAACGGTCCGTGCCAGAAGGAGGTCAAAATTCGCAAAGAAAGCTGCGAAAGCGGCGCTGATAGCAGAGCTTGCGCCAAGCGCCGCAGCTATTTCTACACCCCGCCAGGAAAGACCGCGTTCGATCTGCTTGGCCACGTCCGAATCGAATTGCCCCGGATCCTTGTGGAAGTCTGGGCCGTAGAGCGCAGCTAGTCCCACATGCTGCAGTGGCATCAACGCTTCCTCTGTCACGCCGAGCGGCCATCAATGGGTGTATCGAGTGCCAGCGTAGGCGAAAACGCGATGCGCAGATCCGCCGCATCGACGTGATCGCTTTCAACCGTGGCGGAGTCAGGATCCCGCGGATCGAAATCAGTCATCGCCTCGAACGCGAGCGCGGTAGCAACTCGGAGCCTCATCAAGGAAACGGCGCTGTGCCCGATTTGCGCAGCGCGCTTTCGATCTTCGTCAAAAGCTCAAACATGCAGAACGACTCGTTCGAGCGACGCCATCCCGAAATTGAATTGGCGAAGCAAAATGAAATTGCTTTGAAATTGGAGCGCCAGCAGGACGCGCGCAGTTGATACCGCCGCTATAGCGTCCGAGCTGATTGTTTTGTGAGTTGTGTCCGGCCGCCACGAGCTTGCTGGGAAACCACATGAGAGCCCCGGCGACAGGTCGCTTGCAATGTTTAGTAACTTATGTCTTACTAAACAAATCGAGCTTTGCCGGTCCTTAAGAATCCGGGTAGCGCGAGGGAACGTCAGTTTAGTCACTTAGCCCGTCAGGACTGTGTCGCACTGCTCGAAGCATTCGAGCGGGCAGGAACGCCGCGCCATGTCGATGGCCGGTTCAACAGGAGGGAAATGCGCATGAACAATAGCATGAAGGCGCTCTTTGCTGCAGGCGGCGCACTTGCCGCCGCGCTCTGCATCGGAGCGGCGACCACGCCCGCACAAGCGCAGGGCAAAACCATCACGCTGTGTTGGGCCGCATGGGACCCGGCCAACGCGCTGGTCGAACTGTCGAAGGACTTTACCGCCAAGACCGGGATCGGCATGAAGTTCGAATTCGTGCCCTGGACCAATTATGCCGATCGCTTTCTGAACGAACTCAATTCACGGGGGTCGCTGTGCGATCTCATCATCGGCGATTCACAATGGATCGGCGGCGCCGCGGAGAACGGCCAGTACGTCAAGCTGAACGACTTCTTCAAGAAGGAAGGAATCAGCATGGACGACTACATGCCGGCCACCGTGGTCGGTTATTCGCAGTGGCCGAAGAACACGCCGAACTATTGGGCGCTGCCGGCCATGGGCGACGCGGTGGGCTGGACCTATCGCAGGGACTGGTTTGCGCGCCCCGACGTGCAGAAGGATTTCAAGGCCAAATATGGCCGCGATCTCGCTGTGCCGAAGACGCTCGATGAGCTGCGCGACATCGCACAGTTCTTCCAGGGCCGCGAGATCGACGGCAAGAAGGTCTATGGTGCATCGATCTATACCGAGCGCGGTTCGGAAGGCATCACCATGGGCGTTTCGAACTATCTCTACGACTATGGCTTCAAATATCAGGACCCCAACAAGCCGTATGCAATGGATGGCTTCGTCAACTCGGCGGGTGCCGTCAAGGGCCTCGAAGCCTACAAGGAACTCTACAAATGCTGCACGCCCCCCGGTGCTTCCAACTCCTACATGTCGGAAGGTCTTGATGCGTTCAAGTCCGGCCAGGTGGCGCTGCAGATGAACTTCTTCGCCTTCTTCCCGGGCCTCTACAAGGACCCCAATGTCGGCGGCGACAAGATCGGCTTCTTCTCCAATCCCGCCGCTACCACTCAGGCAACCCAACTCGGCGGACAGGGTATCTCCGTGGTTTCCTATTCCAAGAACCAGGGTGAAGCGCTGCAATACATCAAATGGTTCGCTGGCGGGGATGTGCAGAAGAAGTGGTGGGCGCTGGGCGGCTATTCCTGCGCCAAATCCGTGCTGAACGACCCGGGTTTCCCGGACAGCGCGCCCTTCGCCAAGGAGTTCCTGAAGTCGATGGGTATGGTGGTCGATTTCTGGGCGGAGCCCTCCTACGCGCAACTCCTGCAGGCCGAGCAGAAGCGCGTGCATGACTACGTGGTCGCCGACAAGGGGACTGCTCAGGAAGCGCTCGACGGGCTGGTGAAAGATTGGAAAGCCATCTTCAAGGAAGAGGGCAAGAAGTTCTAGGATAGCGGCCTGGAGCGCGGTTCGCTCGCGCTCCAGGCCATTCTTTTCCGCAATACCAGGCCTCTCCTCCGAAGCCGACGATCACGGCGCATCAGGACCAGCCGACGCCATGAATGATTTGAGTGCCTCATCGCGGATCACATACGGCGCTGTGCCCCTGCAGCCGGGCTTGGCGCGCCGTGTCCGGGGCTTGTCCGACAAGGCTCTCGCATGGCTCTTCATTACCCCGACGATCGTGCTGCTGCTGGCGATTAATATCTTCCCGCTGGTCTGGACCATCTATCTGTCGTTCACCAACTATCGGGCCAACCGGTCGAACGCACCGGTGAAGTGGCTGGGGATCGATTGGTACCAGACGATCCTGACCGATCCGGACATTTGGGCGGCGATGCAGGTGACGGCACATTTCGTGTTCTGGACCGTCGTCATCGAGACCGTGCTTGGCTTTGGTCTTGCCTTCCTGATTGACAAAAAATTCCGCGGCCACGGCATGTGGACCACGATCATTCTGCTGCCGATGATGCTTTCACCGGCCGTGGTCGGCAATTTCTGGACATTTCTCTACCAGCCGCAGATCGGGCTTTTCAACTATATGGTGGCCTTCCTCACGGGCCGCTCCGCATCGTCGTTCCAGATGCTGGGCGACGTGACACTCAGTCCCTGGGCGATCGTCATCGTCGACGCCTGGATGTGGACGCCCTATGTGATGCTGATCTGCCTTGCCGGCCTGCGATCGATCCCGGATTACATCTATGAGGCGGCGGAGGTCGACCGCGCATCGAAATGGCGTCAGTTCTGGTCGATCACTCTGCCGATGGCATTGCCGTTCATCATGCTCGCCGTCCTTTTCCGCGGCATCGAGAACTTCAAGATGTTCGACATGGTCAACCTACTCACCGGGGGCGGGCCGGGGTCGACCACCGAGGTTGCCTCGATCACGCTGAAGCGCGCGGCGTTCGAGAGCTGGAGGACGGGCTATTCCTCGGCATTCGCGATCATCCTGTTCGTGACGGTGTTTGGACTAGCCAACATCTACGTCAAGGCGCTGAACCGGGTGAAGAGCCGATGAGCATCGCCAACACGGCCCATTCCGTCGTCGAACCATCGCTCAATACCAGGCGATTGGCGGGTTCGCTCGTGGTTCTCTATGCCGTAATCACGATGATTCCGTTGGTCTGGATCGTTCTTACCTCATTCAAGTCGCCGGACGATGCGATCTCCTATCCGCCGAAAATCGTCTTTACTCCATCGCTCGAAGGTTACTGCAATCTTTTCACCACGCGATCGCGCCAGACGCCGGAATTCATCCGCACGCTTGGACCGCCGCAGGGGCTTTGCGACGACATTGCGCGCAGTCGCAATATGGTCGTCGCCGGACCGTCGAACTACGTGCCGCGTTTCGTCAATTCGCTGATCATCGCGTTCGGCTCGACCGTGCTCGCGGTCGCGCTCGGCACGTTGTCCGCCTACGGCTTCTCGCGATTCCGCGTGCCCCTGAAGGACGACCTGCTGTTCTTCATCCTGTCAACGAGGATGATGCCGCCGATTGCTGTCGCGATCCCGATCTACCTGATGTACCGTACCATCGGGCTGTCGGACACCCGGCTCGGCATGATCCTGCTCTACACCT
The DNA here is from genome assembly GCF_036924595.1 of Bradyrhizobium algeriense. Taxonomy (NCBI): domain Bacteria; kingdom Pseudomonadati; phylum Pseudomonadota; class Alphaproteobacteria; order Hyphomicrobiales; family Nitrobacteraceae; genus Bradyrhizobium; species Bradyrhizobium algeriense. The sequence goes on from NZ_JAZHRV010000001.1 coordinate 730,951, forward strand.
CGGTCAACGTCTCGCTCGCCGTCTGGCTGCTCAAGGGCTTCATCGACGAGATCCCGCGCGAGTACGAAGAAGCGGCCATGATCGACGGCTATACGCGCTTTCAGGCCTTTGTGAAGGTGGTGCTGCCGCAGGCAACGACGGGAATCGCGGCAACGGCGATCTTCTGCCTGATCTTCGCCTGGAACGAATACGCTTTCGCGGTGCTCTTGACCTCCGGCAACGCGCAGACGGCGCCACCCTTCATTCCGATCATTATCGGGGAGGGCGGGCAGGACTGGCCTGCGGTAGCCGCCGGCACGACGCTTTTTCTGGTGCCGATCGTCGTCTTCACGGTGCTTTTGCGCAAGCATTTGCTGCGCGGCATTACCTTTGGAGCCGTTCGCAAATGAGCCTCGATGCAAATTCCTCCATGCCGGGTCGGAGCTTCGCGGACAGAATTCTACGACGCGGTCCGCTGGAGGCCGTCGCGACGACGATCATCGCCGCGGGCGTCGTGATGCTGATGCAGCCATTTTCGCTGACGCTCTATTCCTGGTCGTTCGCGACCACTCTGTTCGGAACGGTGATGTTCATCGTTGTCTCGAAGGTCAGGGAGTAGGGCGGGATGGCACAGATCAGGGTCGAAGCGCTCGACAAATCCTTCGGGGACTTCCATGCCGTCAAGGCTGCCAGCTTCACGGTCGAGGACGGCGAGTTCCTCTGTCTGCTGGGTCCTTCCGGCTGCGGCAAGACGACAACGCTCCGCATGATTGCAGGACTGGAATTGCCGACGGCCGGCACCATTCGGTTGGACGGCGAGGACGTCACGATGAACCGCGCATCGGCTCGCGATATCGCTTTCGTGTTCCAGCTGTTCGCCCTCTATCCGCATATGAATGTCCGGCGAAACATCGGTTTCCCCTTGAAATGCGAGGGCATTGGCGCGGCGGAGTCCGACCGGCGGGTCGTGGAGGCCGCGCGCACCCTGCGCATTTCGCATCTTCTCGATCGGCCGGTGTCGGGTCTTGCCGGCGGCGATCGCCAGCGCGTCGCGCTGGGACGGGCGATCGTGCGCAAGCCAAAATGTTTCCTGATGGATGAGCCGCTCGGAGCGCTCGATACCGAAATGCGCGAGGCGATGATCCGTGAATTGCGTGCGCTGCACGACCGGCTCCAAGCGACGACGGTCTACGTCACGCACGATCAGCTCGAGGCCATGGCGATGGCCGATATGATCGCCGTGATGAACAACGGCATCGTCGAGCAGGTCGCGAGCCCGCGCGACATCTATGACCGGCCAGCGTCGCTGTTCGTTGCGGATTTCATTGGCTCGCCGCCGATGAACTTCCTGCCGTTCCGCGGCAGCCTGCAAGCCGGCGCGCAGGCGATCAGGCTCGGCGAGCGCGACGTCGCCATTCCAGCTGCGCGCCAAGCGCTGCCGGAAAGCGACCTGGTCCTCGGGGTCAGGCCCGAGCACGTGCGTTTCACCGATCGCGGCGCCGTACGGGGCGAGGTCTATGGGTCGGAGTATCTCGGCACGACACAGATCGTGATCGTGACGACGCGCTATGGCGCACTCAAGGCCCGGTCGCCCGCCAGCGTGTCGTTTCGGACCGGAGAGAATGTCGGGCTCGACTTCCGGCCCGATACGCTGTCGATCTTCGACAAGGAGTCCGGCCGGGCGATCCGCACCGTGTTGCATGAGGGAGGCGTGCATGGCTGAGGTCGAGATCAGGGCGGTCTCCAAGGCGTTCAAGAAAACGCAGGCTGTCAGCGACCTGTCGCTGACCGTCGGAGACGGCGAGTTCGTCGCTTTGCTCGGGCCGACGGGTGCCGGCAAGACGACGACATTGCGCCTCATCGCCGGATTGGAGATGCCGGACCATGGTTCGATCCGGATCGGCGGACGCGACGTGACCGGCGATGCGCCGGCCGATCGCGACATCGCTTTCGTGTTCCAGCAATATTCGTTGTATCCGCATCTTACCGTGTTCGAGAACATGGCTTTTGCGTTACGTGCGCCGATCCGCCGCGTACCGGAGGCGGAGGTCCGCGCCAAGGTGCGGGAAGTCGCGCGTCTGCTCCACATCGAAACCAAGCTCGATAACAAGGCAACCCAATTGTCGGGTGGACAGATGCAGCGTGTCGCGATCGGCCGGGCTCTGGTGCGCTCGCCCGCGATCTATCTCATGGACGAACCGCTCTCTTCGCTGGATGCCAAGCTGCGCGGCGAAATGCGTCTTGAACTCAAGCGCATTCAGACCGATCTCGGCGCGACCATACTCTATGTTACTCATGATCAGACGGAAGCGATGACCATGGCTTCGCGCATCGGCGTGATCGAGGCCGGGCGGCTGATGCAGATAGGTACGCCGCGCGAGATTTACGAGAACCCGATCAACGCTCATGTCGCCGCGCGGCTTGGGCAACCGACGATCAACCTCCTGCCGGCGGGTCTCTTTGCCGGCGCGCCGCGCGGGACCAAGACCATCGGCGCGCGCACCGAGCACCTGACGATCGCGCGCGACGGCGGCGACGTGTCGGCGACCGTCACGCGGATCGAACATCTCGGCGATCAGAGCCACCTCCACCTCGATCTTGGCGGCCAACCCGTCGTGACGTTGTCCGACCCTGAAGCAAGGCTCGGCCCTGGGGATATCGTGTCGCTTCGGCTCAACAAGCCGCTGTTCTTTGATGCGGCCGGCGGGAGGGTCGCGGCATGAGTCTCGATCGGGGAGCCAGGGAAAAACTGGTGCGGGCGCTTGCCGCGTCAATGATCGAGCACGCCGAAGAATTGACCAGCCTGGATCAGGCGATCGGCGACGGCGATCACGGATTGAACATGAAGCGGGGTTTCGAGGCCGTGCTCGCGACGCTACCCGGCCTTGCGGACAAAGCATTGCCGGAGATGCTGAAGGCGATAGGAATGACGCTGGTCATGAAGGTCGGCGGCGCCTCCGGGCCACTGGTCGGCACCTTCTTCATGGAACTTGGCAAGGCGCTTCCGGAGCAGCCGGCGCGTACCGATCTCGTCGCGGCGGCGGATAAGGCGATCGACGCGGTCAAGATGCGCGGGCGATCCGAAGCGGGGCAGAAAACCTTGCTGGATGTTCTGGTGCCGGTGCAAGCCGTGTTTGCGGGGGGCGGTGATGCCAAGGCGATTGCGGCCGAGGCGGCGCAAGCCGCCGATCGCACGACGCCGATGCTTGCGACCCGCGGCCGGGCATCCTTCCTCGGCGAAAGATCCATCGGCCATATGGACCCGGGGTCGCGCTCGGCGTCCCTTCTGATCAGTGCAGCAATTGCGGCACTGGAATTCGAGGCAACTTCATGAGCAATTCAAGTTCCGGCAATGTCGGCATCGTCATCGTTTCGCATTCCTCCAAAATCGCGGAAGGCGCAGCGGACATGGTGCGTCAGATGGTAGGCAATGCCGTGCCGCTCGCCTGGACCGGCGGCGATGCCGATGGAGGGCTCGGCACCAATGTCGCCGGTATCCTCGAGGCAATCGAGGCGGCCTGGTCGTCGGCCGGCGTGGCGATCCTGGTCGATCTTGGCGGGGCGGAGACGAATTCGGAGATGGCGGTAGAGATGCTGGCCGAAGATCGACGTGCGCGCGTCGTTGTCTGCAATGCGCCGGTGGTGGAGGGCGCCGTGATCGCAGCGACCGAGTCCTCGGGCGGTTCGTCACTTGCTGCCGTCAAACGTAGCGCGGAGGAATTCTATGCATGATGTCAACGCTAGCCGGGCGTCTAACGCCTTCGTGCCGCTGATGGCCTCGGCGGTTCTCGTCAATGCCGTCGGTCTTCATGCGCGGCCGTCGGTCAAGCTCACGCAGTGCGCGAAACGCTTTGCGGCGAAGATCGAACTCGCGCTTGCGCCGGACGGTCCCTGGACGGATGCGAAGAGCCCGGTAAAGGTGATGCGCGTCAAGGCCCCGCAGGGAGCGACGTTGCATTTCCGCATCACCGGCCCCGATGGCACGGCAGCGCTTGCTGCCGTGCTTGCGCTTGTGCATGACGGTTTCGGCGAGGCCTGATCGCGGTGGCAGAGATCCATCTTATCGGCCGTGCTGCCTCGCCGGGTCTCGCGATCGGGCCGGTCACCATGCTGACTGCGGCTGTGGTGGTCAGGCGGGCGGCGAGCGACGATCCCGCGCAGGAGGCGGCGGCACTGCGGGCGGCAATTGAAGGCGCGAGGGCGGAGATCGCCGAGCAGATCAAGACGATTCAGGGCGAGGTGGCCGACATTCTGGAATTCCAGGTCGCCATGCTTGAAGATGATGCGCTGGCGGATGCGGCATATGAGGTCATCTCGGAGGGGATCACTGCCCATCATGCCTGGCGCTTGGCACTCGACGTGGAGATAGCTGGCTATCGCGCGGCTGAAGATGAATATTTCCGTGCCCGTGCCGCCGATATCGTCGACATCCGCGATCGCGTGCTCGCGCATTTGAGCGGCGTGGACACCGTCGCCAGGATTACCGGTGGCTCGATCGTGACGGCTGACGACATCACGCCTTCCGCTTTTCTTGCCGCCGACTGGTCACACGGCGGCGCCATCGCGCTGGCCGGGGGCTCACCTTCCTCGCATGTCGCGATGTTGGCGCGGGCGCGCGGGGCGCCCATGGTCGTCGGGCTCGGTCCGTTGTCGTGGAACGGGCAGCCGCCGGCGTTGGCACTGGTCGATGGCGATGCAGGAAGCGTGATCTTCGATCCCGAGCCGGAAACGCGTCGCCTGTTCGAGCAGCGCATGGCTGCTGCGAACGCTGCGGTGGCCGCCGCCGAGAGCGCCAGGCTTGCGCCTGCCTATACGGTCGACGGCCGGCGGATCGCGGTTCTGCTCAACATTGCCGCCCCTGAAGACCTTGCAGGCCTCGATCCCGCAATCTGCGACGGCATTGGTCTTGTGCGCACCGAATTTCTGTTCGAGACGTCTCTTGGCCTGCCCGACGAGGACACGCAATATGCAGTCTATCGGCGCATTCTCGACTGGGCCCAGGGAAGGCCGGTGACGATCCGCACCCTCGATGCCGGCGGCGACAAGCCAATCAAGGGCCTGACGATCGATGGTGAGAGCAATCCGTTTCTCGGCCTTCGCGGCATTCGCCTCTCGCTTGCGCGACCGGAGGTGTTTCGCGTGCAACTGCGGGCGCTGTCGCGCGCGGCGGTGCACGGGGTACTGAAAGTGATGCTGCCGATGATCGCCGTTCCCGGAGAGCTCGATCGTGCCGGTGTCATGCTTGACGCCGAGTTCGCGGCGCTCAGGGCGGAAGGGACCGCTTGCGCCCGGCCGCCGCTTGGTATCATGATCGAGGTTCCGGCGGCCGCGCTCTGCGCCGAGGATTTCGACGCTGCGTTCTATTCGATCGGATCGAACGATCTGACCCAGTATACGATGGCTGCGGCGCGCGATATCGGTTCGGTCGCCGACCTCAACGATGCGGGCCATCCGGCGGTGCTGGCGCTGATCGCCCGCACTGTTGAGGCCGCGCGCAAGCGCGATGTCGAGGTCTCGCTCTGCGGCGACGCTGCCGCCGACACCCGCCTGACGAAGGCGTTGCTTGCGACCGGACTGACGAGCCTTTCGGTGGCACCGGTTGCGGTAGCGCGGCTCAAGGCGGCGATCGCAAAGGTAGGGTCATGACGAACGAAGCACGCGAAGATACCCGCGGGCCTGGTGACAGCAATGTCGCCGACTACAAGCTCATCCTGCGGCGGGTACTCGACAACCGGCCTTCCGGGACCCGGCTCAAGCTCGCGGCGGCGCTGGGCAAGAACCGCTCCTTCGTGACCCAGATCACCAATCCGGCCTATCTGGTGCCAATTCCGGCGAAACATGTCGCGATTATCTTCGATGTCTGCCATCTGTCCGGCGCCGAGCGCGCCGCATTCCTGGAAGCCTACGGACGCGCGCATCCCGGCCGCCTGCGCACATCCCATCGCGAAGCGCGCACGCGCACCATCGCGGTGACGGTGCCGGATCTCGGCGACGACAAGAAGAACCGCGCGCTCGAACAACTCATCATCGATTTTGCGGCGCAACTCGCGCGCTACGCCGAGAGCGTCGGCTGACGGATTGATCCGGACCGAAAAAATGAGGCACGGGAGGGCGTTTATGAAAAAGCTGATCAACGGCGCCGAGACAGTACTCGAGGAAAGTCTCGACGGCTTTGCCGCCGCGCATGCGGATATTCTGCTTCTTGGTGCCGAACGCAAATTCGTGCGCCGACGCACGTTGAAGTCCGGCAAGGTTGCCCTGATTTCGGGCGGCGGTTCAGGGCATGAGCCATTGCATGCGGGCTTTGTCGGCCACGGCATGCTCGATGCCGCCTGTCCCGGCCAGGTCTTCACCTCGCCGACACCGGACCAGATGATCGAGGCCGCCGAGGCCGTCGACACCGGCGCCGGCGTGCTCTTCATCGTCAAGAACTACGAAGGCGATGTCATGAACTTCACTATGGCCGCCGAGATGGCCGGGCGGGAAGTGGCGAGCGTGGTGACCAACGACGACGTGGCGGTGGAGAAATCGACCTATACGACCGGCCGCCGCGGTGTCGCGGGAACGCTGATCGTGGAAAAGATGGTCGGCGCCGCGGCCGAAAACGGAATGCCGCTTGCGGCCCTCAAGGCGCTCGGCGATGAAATCAACCGGCGCACGCGCTCGATGGGCGTGGCGCTGTTGCCGTGCACCGTGCCGGCGGCGGGGCGGCCCAATTTTACGCTGGCCGACGACGAAATGGAAATGGGGGTCGGTATTCATGGCGAGCCTGGCCGACGCCGGGTACGGCTGGCTTCCGCCGATGCGATTGCCGAGGAACTCGTTGGCGCGATCCTCAAGGACCTTGCGCCGGAGCCGGGCAGTGAAGTTCTGCTTCTCGTCAACGGGTTCGGCGCAACGCCGCTGATCGAGCTTTATTTGATGGTCAACAGCGCCAAGCGAATTCTGGAAGGTGCGGGGATCACCGCAACGCGGTTCCTGACCGGATCCTACGTCACATCCCTCGACATGGCTGGCGTGTCGATCACCGTGTCCGTGCTCGATGGCCAAGCAATGGAATTGTGGGGTGCTCCCGTCCACACGGCGGCGCTGCGCTGGGGCACATGATCACCTCTCGCGGCATCTAGAGCCTTTTCCGTTCCGATAGAATCGGAACGGGGCTCTAGATTTTTGTTTTGACGCGTTTTCTTAACGCGAACCGGTTTCCACTTCGCTGGAAAACGCTCTAGCCGCGCGCCTTACACGTCGCTGAGGCTTGTCCACATGCTCTGATTGTCACTTGATCGGACCGCGGCGGCGATGAATTCCATTCCTTCAATCCCGTCAGCGAGCGATGGCAGGTCGGGACAGGCAGTGTCTCCGGAGCGGATCAGTTGAGCAAACTGACTGTAAAGTGTGGCGAACGCCTCGAGATAACCTTCGGGGTGCCCGCTCGGCAGTCGAACCTGAATCGGAGGGGCGTCACCGGAAATCGCGCCGCCTCGCGTAAGAAGTTGCTTGGGCCTGCCAAATTCGGTGAACCACATCTGGTTTGGATTCTCCTGGCGCCACTCAAGCCCGGCCTTTTCGCCGTAAACGCGAAGCTGCAGACCATTTTCGCAGCCTACGGCAACTTGGCTGGCCCACAGCATCCCGCGTGCATTGCCTTCAAACCGCAGCAGTATGTGCACGTTGTCGTCGAGCCGTCTGCCCTCCACGAAAGTCGACAGGTCCGCACTTACGGCCGCCGTTTTTAAGCCCGTGACAAATCGTGCAAGGTTATAGGCGTGCGTACCGATGTCTCCGATAGCACCGCCTGGTCCTGAACGAGCGGGATCCGTGCGCCAATCCGCCTGCTTGTTTGAAAGAGGGCGAGTTAGCCAATCTTGCGGATACTCGACTTGAACCACCCGAATCTTGCCCAGATCACCATTCGCCACCATGGCACGCGCCTGTCGTACCAAGGGATAACCCGTGTAATTGTGCGTCAACAGAAACTTCGCGCCATTCTTGGGCTTGATTTTGGCCAGCGCACGAGCCTCATCGAGCGTTGACGTAAGGGGCTTGTCGCAAATCACGTGAATTCCAGCCTCAAGAAATGCCTTGGCCGGCGCAAAATGCAGGTTATTTGGCGTGACGATTGAGACGGCCTGAATGCCGTCTTCGCGGGCAGCCTCTTTAGCCGCCATCTCGGCAAAGCTGGTATATATCCGGTCTTCGGCCAGCCCAATCTTTCTACCGGATTCCTGAGCCAGGGCAGGATCGGAGGACAGCGCTCCCGCAACCAGTTCATAATCGTCGTCAATTCGCGATGCAATTCGGTGCACGTAGCCAATGAAGGCCCCGATCCCACCACCGACCATTCCCAATCGGATGCGCGACGCCTCGCTGTCTCTCATGACATGCCCTCATCTGACCGCAGACCAAGCATTCTCAGATTTGCTTCCCTATTTGTACCGGAGCCCGCAAAGTCGTCAAAAGCTCGCTCGGTTACCCGTATGATGTAATCGGAGATCAACCGGGCTCCTTCCCGAGCGCCATCTTCCGGATGCTTTAGTGCGCACTCCCACTCCAGCACGGCCCACCCCGCGTAATCGTAGGCCGTGAGCTTCGAAAAGATCGATCGAAAATCAACCTGACCGTCTCCAATCGATCGGAAACGTCCGGCGCGGTTGACCCACGACTGAAAACCTCCGTAGACACCCTGCCTGCCGGTTGGATTGAATTCGGCATCCTTGACGTGGAATGCCTTGATGCGCTGGTGATAGATATCGATGAAATCGAGATACTTGAGTTGCTGCAGCACAAAATGACTTGGGTCGTAAAGAATATTGGCGCGAACGTGGTTCTTCACTTGATCGAGGAACATTTCGAAAGTTGCACCGTCATGCAGATCCTCGCCCGGATGTAACTCATAGCAAACGTCTACGCCGTAGTGATCGAACTCATCCAGAATTGGTAACCATCGGCGGCCAAGTTCACCAAAGGCATCGTCGACCAGGCCCTCGGGGCGTTGGGGCCAGGGGTAGATGAAAGGCCACGCAAACGCGCCCGAAAAAGTTGCATGGGCATTCAGACCAAGGTTGCTCGAAGCCCTTGCGGCCCATTTCAATTGTTGAACTGCCCACGCCGTCCGGGCGGAGCAATTGCCATGGACTGCAACCGGCGCGAAACCATCAAAAGCACTGGAGTAGGCTGGATGCACTGCCACCAGTTGCCCCTGAAGGTGCGTCGACAATTCAGAAATCTCGAGTCCATGACGATTGACTGTGCCACGCAGTTCATCCGCATATGTTTTCGACGTCGCAGCCTTTTCCAGGTCAATAAAGCTGGAGACCCAGCTAGGTATCTGCACGCCCTTGTATCCAAGACCCGCTGCCCAGGCGCATATGTTATCCAAGGTATCAAACGGAGCAGCTTCAGCGGCGAACTGAGCCAGGAATATTGCCGGTCCCTTGATGGTGCGCACAATTAATCTCCTCTCTCTTGTCTTCGAAGGGCCTCAGCCTGACGGCTCTGGACCCCACCGCAGTTCTGCTTCTTACGCCACGGCGCGACATGGTCACGGTTGAAGGGATCGCGCTGCACCTGTCCTCCGTCTACATCGTGACGGCGAGATATTTCGCCTCCATGAACTCGGCGATGCCGTGCCCCCGTCCGCCTTCGCGTCCAATGCCGCTCTGCTTGACGCCGCCGAACGGAGCGGCCGGATCCGACATGAGGCCGCGATTGAGCGCGATCATACCCGTTTCAATCTTCGCGGCTACACGCATGCCGCGGGCAAGATCGCGGGTGTAGATGTAGGCAGCGAGCCCGTATTCCGTGTCGTTCGCCCGCTCGATCGCCTCGCTCTCCTGTTCGAAGCGCGAGATCGGCGCCACAGGACCGAAGATTTCCTCTTGCGCCATCGCGGCGTCGGCCGGCACGTCGCAGAGGACTGTCGGAGGATAGTAAAATCCCGTCCCGCTCCCGACCGAGCCCCCGCACAGAACGCGCGCGCCACGCGCGACGGCGTTCTGAACCAGCCGATCGATCTTATCGACGGCCTTTTTCGTGATCATAGGACCGCATTCGGTGGCGGCTTCGACGCCCGCGCCCACTTTGAGCGCCGTCATGCGCTTTCGAAGCCCTTCGGCGAAGGCGTCGTGGATGCCGGATTGCACATAGATGCGGTTTGCGGCGGTGCAGGCTTCGCCGGCGTTGCGCATTTTCGCTACCATCGCGCCGTCGAGCGCGGCCTCGAGATCGGCGTCGTCGAAGACGATGAACGGCGCGTTGCCGCCGAGTTCCATCGAGCACGAGATGACGTGCTTGGCCGCTTCGGCGAGGAGGAGGCGGCCAACTCCCGTCGAGCCGGTGAACGACAGTTTCCGCACCCGTGGATCCGCCAGCATGGCGGCGGTGGCCGGAGCAGGATTGGAAACCGTAAGGACGTTGACGACGCCCGGGGGAACGCCGGCTTCTTCATACAGCGCAGCGAGCGCGTAGGCTGTGAGAGGCGTCTCGCTCGCGGGCTTGAGCACAACTGTGCAGCCCGCTGCCAGGGCGGGAGCGATCTTGCGCGTCGCCATGGCCGCCGGGAAGTTCCAGGGCGTGATCAAAACGCAGACGCCGATCGGCTGATAGTCGACGATGATGCGGTTCGCGCCCGAAGGAGCGAGGCCGAACTCGCCGATAATTCGCACGGCTTCCTCGGCGTTCCAGCGGAAGAACTCGGCGGCATAGGCGACCTCGCCGCGCGCATCGCGCAAAGCCTTGCCGTTCTCGATTGATATCAGCTCGGCGAGCGTTTCCGAACGCTGGGTCATCAATTCGAAGCAGCGCCTCAAAATCTCGGATCGCTTGCGCGGCGGCGTCTCCCTCCAGCCGGCCGCTGCCCGGGCGGCGGCCTCCACCGCTGCCTCGACGTCGACCATGGCCGCATCGGGAACCTCGGCGATCACGCGCTCGGTGGACGGATCGACCACCTCGATAAGCCGGCCGTCAGCGGCCTGCCGCCATTGGCCGTCGATATAGAGGCCGCGCGAATAAGCGCGGAGGTCGAGGGTTTCGTGGTCGGTCTTGAACGTGTGCTGGGGCATGCTCATGACGGGGTCCTGTCAGCTCAGATGGCGCTGCCGGCGAGATCGCCGTCGTAGGCGGCTTTCACCAGTCGTTTCATCGCGGGAAGGTCGAACGGGCGGGGATTGTTCTTGATCAGGCGATCGATGCCGAGGGCGAGTTCTGCGGTCCAATCAATCTTGTCGGCGGGAAGTCCAAGACCGGCCAATGTCGGAGTGATCCCAATCGCCGCGAACATGCGGCTGATTTCTTCAATCGTCGTGCGGGCCATCTCGCCGTCGCTCCGACTCGAGCGCTCGAGGCCGAGAGCGACTCCGACTTTGGCGATTTCGGTTGTCGCCGCGGAGCAATTATAATTCATCACATAAGGCAGCATGGTCGCGACGCCGAGCCCGTGCGGCGTGTGGGTTAAGGCGCCGATCGGATATTGCACCGCGTGCGCGGCCGCTGTTCCCGCGGTTCCGAACGCGCAGCCGGCCGCCAGAGCTCCCATCATCACATCCGCCCGCGCGTCCTCGTCGGCACCATCGCGGCAGGCCTTCTCGAGACTGCGTCCCAGTAGCTTGATGGCGAGCAGAGCGAAGTGATCGGTAAGCGCCGTCTTGCCGATGAAAACATGTTTCTGCGGCAGGTCGGAAGCGACATCGCGTCTAACCGCAGTGAAGGCCTCGATCGCGTGGGTCAAGGCGTCGGCCCCTGCGATTGCCGTCAGGGACGGCGGACACGTCATCGTCAGTTCCGGGTCGCAGATCGCAGCGGTGGCAATCAGGTGGGGGCTCGAAATGCCGACCTTTAAAAGTCGATCAGAATCGGAGATCACCGCGACCGGCGTCACTTCCGAACCGGTGCCCGCTGTGGTCGGCGCGGCGATCACTGGCAGGATCGGACCCGGCACCTTGAACTCACCATAGTAGTCCTGAAGCTTGCCGCCATGGCTGAGCAGCAAGGCTGCGCATTTCGCAAGATCGAGACAGCTGCCGCCGCCGATGCCGATCACCATATCGGGCATGAAGCTGCGAGCCTCCTCAACGCAGACGCCGACCGTGTCGACCGGCACGTCCGGCTGCACGCGATCATGAACGAAAATCTCAACCGACGACGCTCTTAAGCCCGCGACGATTTCGGAAAAAACGGCCGTGCCGGCGAACCGCTCGTCGGTGCATAGGAGCGCTCGACGCCCATGTTTGGCTGCGACGGTGGAAAGCGCGTGGCGCTGACCCTTGCCAAATAAAATCTCGCGGGGCAGCCTCAGGGCGGCGAACAGGGTCATAATGCATATCCTCTGGCGACGGACGAATTGGATTGTGCGCGACCGAGTTCGCTCCAGAGGCGAGGTTCAATCTCAGAGCCGTTCTCGGCGCGAAGGCGGCCCGCGCTGTCGCCGGGACTGCTGACAGGCGCGCCGGCCTGCATGGGCAGCGCAGCGCGAACCAGATCCATGTAGCCGGAGAGTCTCGGTACCGATTCCGGAGCGGAGCCCAGATCTATCGCAAGGATGACGTCGCCCTTGCAGGTGGCGTCGGATCGCCAGCGCCCGACGCTGCGCGTGTGGGATTCGGTCGAACCGCGTTGAACACGATGGAGTTGTTGCAGGCCATGCGACGGGTGCCCCGTCAATTCGGCATCAAAGAGCACGTCGGCTTGGTGAAATTCATTTTCTTCCAAAGCATCACGCTCCATGAGCAAGCCCACGCCTGCGCCCGAGTTTGCACCGTTCAATCTTCGTCGATTAAATCCTATATGATATAGGATTGAATATTGCGCAAGATCCTGCTAGAACCGACTTGTGTCAAGAGGCGGGCCGAAATCGATGAACGTCACCAATCCCTCTCAAACCGGGGCCGCCAGCGGGCAGATTCATCGCCCGACCAGTCTGGCGGACGACGTGTATGAGGCGATTTTTGCACAGCTCATGTCGCTCAAGATCGCGCCAGGCGCCCGCATCACGGTCGATAGCCTGGTCCGCGAATTCAATGTGTCGCAAACGCCTATCCGTGAGGCGCTAGGTCGGCTCGAGGGTGAAGGGTTGGTGCTGAAGACGCACTTGATCGGGTATCGCGCGGCGCCGCAGATCACGAAGCGCCAGCTTGACGAAATTTATGAGCTTCGATTGCGTCTCGAGCCCTACGGCGCCGCGAAGGCGGCGGCGCGTATGGACGACACGAAGCTGGCGATGCTTCGCGAAGCGGCCGGCATGATGGCCCGCCGGGAAGGCAAGGACGAACGCCTGCGGTATTCGAACTTCGCGCGGCAGGACGCTGCCTTTCACGACAAGATCTTGGCCTGCGCTGAGAACGAACTCATTCGTCAAGCCATCGCTTTCCAGCACACCCACTTTCACATTTTTCGGCTCATGTTCCATTCGCGTGTCACCGAAGAGGCTCTCGACGAGCACGAAGCCATACTGGCAGCCTTCGCGGCTGCGGACCCCTTGGCCGCCGAAGAAGCGATGCGCGTTCATATAGAACGCTCTCGCGATCGCCTGCTGTTAGCGTTCGATTGAGCCGCCCCCGATGTCGATGAATGTCACAACGGACAGAGTAAAAGTGGTCATGCGGCTCGGAAGCGGCGAAGCGAAGGCAGTTGAGCCTGTCCTGCAGGCGACGAACCTCTCGAAGCAACACGGCTCAGTGACCGTGCTTGCGGAGGTCACGCTCGGCGGTGGTCTGGGAGATGGCAATGGGGCAGTCTGAGAAATCTGCACTGCGTTTGACAAATGTAAGCAAGTCATACGGCCGCGTGCGGGCCCTTGAAAACCTGTCCTTCAGGGTGGCGGAAGGTCGTTTCTTCGTATTGTTTGGGCCGAGCTCAGTTGGCAAGACGACGACGCTTCGCACGATCGCTGGTCTCATCGCTCCCGAACGCGGGCACGTCGAGATTTTTGGCAAGGATTGGACGCATGAGCCGATTGCGGGCCGGGGCGTGTCAATGGTGTTCCAGTCCTTCGCGCTCTATCCGCACCTCACCGTTTACGACAACCTCGCCTATCCGCTGATCGAAGAAAAGCGCCCGCGTGAGGAGATCGATCGCCGCGTGAAGGAGACGGCGGCGATGCTCCGGCTCGACACGAAGGTCTATCGAAAGCCCAATACGCTTTCGGGTGGCGAACAGCAGCGCGTGGCCTTGGGTCGCTCCTTAATACGCCGCCCCAGGATCCTGTTGCTGGATGAGCCTTTGACCAATCTCGACGCGAAGCTCCGCCATGAGATGCGGGCGGAACTGAAGCGCCTTCACCGCCAGTTTGGTCTCACCATCGTCTACGCCACGCCCGATGAGCTCGAAGCCCTCTCGATGGGTGAGGAAATCGCAGTGATGCGCGACGGCGGCGTGGTGCAGATCGGAACGCCGGACGAGCTCTTCGAAGCGCCGTGTGATCTTTATGTGGCAAGCAAGATCGGCTCGCCCCACATGAACATGATCAAAGGCAGGCTGGCCACAGACAACGCCGCCCTCGAATCCGCAATTGGGCCACTACCTTTCGTGAAAAAGCTGCAAGCCGCAGAAGCAGGCGAAGCGGCCGTGGTCGGCATCCGCCCGAGCGACGTGCGCTTTGCCGGGAAGGGCGAGCAAGGCCTCAAGACCAATATTTCCATGCTTGAGCCGCTGGGGGACGTCACGATCGTGTCCGTGGAAACCGGCGGCGAAACGCTGCGCATGGTGTTGCCGGAATCTGCCGCCTCGGGTTTGCAGCCCGGCCAACAGGCGGCAGTTATTCTCGATCCAAGCAAATTCTACATCTTCCGCGCTTCGAGTGGACGGACGATGGCCTGAGGCGAGCGATTTAAAAGAAAAAATGAAACCCAAACGGAGGAGACCAGGATGACCGCGACAAGGGAGATCAACAGGATAGTGATGGCGGCCGGGCTTGCCGCTTCGCTGGTGCTGGGAGCGACGGTTGCTTTCGCCGGTGATGTGACGCTGACGATGGCTGTGCCGGATTGGCCACCAACACGCATCATGAAGAAGTTCTTCGACGAGCAGTACAAGCCAAAGTCCGGCAACACGGTGAAGCTCCAGGTGGATTTCATTCCGTGGCCAGACTTCTATACCCGCGTGAATGCGTCGCTCACATCAGGCGAGAAGAAGTATAACTTCATCGTGTCGGACTCGCAGTGGCTGGGCGCGTTCGTCGAGGGCGGCTATTTCCGGAAGATCAACGATCTGCTCAACGCAGATCCCGAGTTCATGAAGACGTTCAAGGACATCCATCCGAACGCACTGAACTCCTACTCAACTTATCCGCACAAGTCGGAAAATTACTACGGCTTTCCGCAGTTTCCCGATGTGCTGGTGAACTTCGCGCGAAAGGACATTATCTGCCACGAAGCAGAACAGAAGAACTTCATGGCGAAATTCAACCAGAAACTTCCCTGCACGAGCGAAGAGCTCGACGCCATGACCTGGGACGACTTCAAGAACGTCGGCGAATTCTTTCGCCGCAAGAAGGGCGAGATGCTGGCCGGCAAGCCCGCCGAAGACGATTTTTACGGCATCGCGTTTCAGGCGGGCAAGAGCTACGACTTCTCGTCTATGCAGATCAACGGCTTTATTTGGCAAATGGGTGGTGACATCTGGGATGAGACCCAGGCACCCACCAGCAAAGCGGAGGGTGTTGTGAACTCGCCGGCGGCCGTGAAGGCGCTGGAGAAGTATCTGAGCCTGATCGCATACATGCCACCTCTCGCCAAGACGGGCACGATGGATATCTTCAAGTCGGATGAGCTGTTCCGCCAAGGTAAGGTGGCCATGAGCGTCAACTGGATCGGCCTTGCCGAAGCCTCGCTTGATCCGAAAACTTCGAGGGTCTCAGACAGCCTGGTGTTCGGCATGATGCCGGGAACCAAAGGTGCTGACGGCAAGCTGGTCCGCTGGTCCAATATTGGCGGCCAGCCCTTCGTGCTGACCACCTGGACGACCGACGCACAGATCAAGGAGGCCGTGGAATTCGTGAAGTGGTGGCTGTCGTCGAACATCCAGCACCAGTTTGCGGCGGCCGGCGGTCAGTCTGCCATTAAGTCCGTGTACTCGGATCCGAAGTACGTAACTTACCGCCCCTGGAACAGGGCTTGGGCTCCTTCGCTGGATTGGCAGAAGGACGTGTGGCACGTGCCGCAGTTCTTCGAGTTACTGACCCAGCAGCAAGACCAGTATGATCTCGCCATTACTGGCAGGCAGGATGCCAAGACGACTCAGGACAATATCGCCAAGTTCCAGCAGCGCCTGCTCAAGGAGGTGGGGCTGATCAAGTGACATGACGCGTGAGCTCTGCGAGCGGCGCCAATGGCGAGGCTTGGCCGGGGAAGAGACTTCGTCCTCCTTCCCCGGCCAATTGAAAGACATGGCCAGACGCCGACCGCGGTCGCACGAAGCCGCTCAGCAACGCACAGGAATTGCTTTTCCACGGAAGCTTCATGCAACTGATGTCAACCATACAATCTGCCAAGACTGCACCGGCTCTTCTTGAGCTTTCGGCCGGCAATTGGCGGCTTGCAGTTCTCGTGGGGCTTGTTGTCTCCGCACTTGCGGTGGTGGCGCTGCCAGCGTCCGGTTCCTTCTGGGTCGTTGGCGCCATGTCGGCTTTGGTCGCCGCGGCATTCGCGGTGAATGCCTACCGCCGTCGCTATTATGGCGGGCTCCTGGTCGCGCCCGCCATCGCCGTTCTATTCGTGATGAACATCTTCCCGCTGCTTTGGTCTCTTGGGCTTTCATTTTTTGCCTACCAGTCGAACCTGCAGTCCATCCGCTTCGTCGGCCTCAACAACTACATCAAGGTTCTGACCGACGAGGTCGCGGCTCCGGCCAACTGGAACGCCCTCATCAACACCGCCATGTTCGCGGTGTGCACAGTTTCTGTACAGATGATCGTGGGGTTTCTGCTGGCGATGCTTTTTGCCAAGCAGTTCCCGCTGCGGAAATATCTGCTGATTCTGGTTCTCACACCGATGATGCTGTCGGTCGTGGCCTCAGGTGTCTTCTTCACCTACTATTATGACCCTACCTTCGGCATCCTGAGCTATGTGATCAATAGCCTCGCGGGCGGCCAGTTCATTGTCATGGACAGCAAGGCGGGCGCTGTGGCCGGTATCGTTTTTGCCGACGCCTGGATGTGGTCGCCTTTCGTCATGCTGCTCGTGTTGGCGGGCCTCGTGTCCGTGCCGAGATATCTCTACGAGGCAGCCGCCATCGACAGGGTTTCCGCCTGGCGGCGCTTCTGGAGCATCACCTTCCCCTATATCCGCGGGCTCCTGATGCTGGCGCTGCTGTTCCGCACCATCGAAGCTTTCAAGCTGGCAGACCTTGTGATCGTGCTGACCAAGGGCGGAAACGACACAATGACGATCTCCTACCACTTGATCCGCATTGCCAATGAACAGAACAAGACAAGCGAGGGAGCCGCCATCTCCTACATCATCCTCTTCATAGTAATCGTGCTCACGAACCTTTATCTCTACGTTGCCAATCCCAAGAACAGGGAGGCCTGAGCCATGACAGACAGAGTTTCTTTCTGGGAGCGGATTGGCTTTCGTAGCGTCGGCGGCATCGCGGAGGCGGGTTGGGGCCGCACGCTCGTCGTGGCGGTTGTCAGCTTCATCTACTTCCTGCCGGTCCTCTTCATCATCTTCACGGCGATCAAGCCGCAGGGGCTGGCGCTTTCAGTACCGCCAACGCTTTCGCCTACCTCATTCTTTGGTCTCATCCCCGATCAGTTTGTCTTCACGCCGACATTGGACAACTTTGCCTCGGTCTTTTCCCGCGTCATGACGGCGGGTGGCCAGCCGGAGTCCACCGGGTTTGACCGATTCTTCTTCAACTCCATCGTGATCGCGTCGGCATCTGTCCTGCTTGCCCTCGTTATCGGCACGTTGGCCGCCTATGGCTTCTCGCGCTATCCGCTCAAGGGCAACGATACCTATCTCTTCATCATTTTGACGACCCGTATGCTGCCTGCGATCGTCGTCATCATTCCGGTGATCTTGATGTTCCGCGCCGTGGGCCTTTCTGGATCCTATCTCGGCATCATCATGCTCTATACGGCCTTCAATCTCGCATTTACCGTCTGGATGATGAAGAGCTTCTTCGATGAGTTGTCGACAGACGTCGAGGATGCAGCCCGTATCGATGGGTCGTCAGAAATCAAAGTGTTTTTCAAGATCTGTCTGCCGCAGGTTATTGCGGGTCTTGCCGCAACATTCGTTTTCGGCCTCATCCTCACCTGGAACGAGTTCCTGTTCGCGCTGCTCCTGACGGGTCCTGATACACGCACCGTGCCTGTAGCCATGAACCAGGCCGTGTCTTCCGGCGGGCGCGGAACCGACTGGACGCTGCTGGCTGCCATTGAAACCTTGTTTCTTGTTCCCATTTTCCTTGCCACCTTCTTTTTGCAGGATCACCTGCTGCGTGGCGTCACGTTCGGCACGGTCAGGAAGTGATCATGTCGACCATCGAAATACGTGACCTCACCAAGAAGTTCGGCACATTTGTTGCCGTCAAGGATGCCAACCTGTCCGTGGCCGCGGGTGAAATTGTTTGTCTGCTCGGTCCTTCGGGCTGTGGCAAGACGACTACGCTGCGCACGATTGCCGGCCTCGAACGCGCCACGGCAGGGGACGTCGTCATTGCGGGGCAGCGCGTGAACCACCTGCCGCCGGAGAAGCGCGACATCGCAATGGTCTTCCAGTTCTATGCTCTCTATCCGGCGCTGAGTGTTGGGCAGAACATTGCAATGCCTCTTCACCGCGAAGCAATCGGGAGCGCGGAAGTGGCAACTCGCGTCAGGAAGGTGGCTGACATCTTGCATCTTCGCGATATCCTGGACCGACTGCCGGGACAGATTTCGGAGGGCGAGAAGCAACGCGCCGCCGTTGCCCGCGCCATTGTTCGGGACCCCAAATGCTTTCTGTTCGACGAACCTCTCTCGCGGCTCGATGTGGAGCTGCGTCACTCCATGCGCGGCCAGATCAAGGCCGTGCTGTCAAATCTCACGAAAGCCACTGTCATAGTCACCCACGACCAGCTTGAGGCCCTGACCATGGCAGACCGTATTGCCATCATGCGCGACGGGCTCATCGAGCAGGTGGGGAGCCCACATGAGGTCTTCGCAAAACCCGCCAACGTCTTTGTTGCGAGCTTCATCGGCACGCCGCAGATGAACCTGATCGACGCACAATTCAAGAGCTACGGCAACGGTAAGGCGAAAGTGGTCTTCGACGAGCAGGATGTCGATCTGAGCGTCCATCCCGCGGTCGCAAACCTGAAGGCTGGAAAGGTCACCGTGGGAATTCGCCCGCGAGCTTTCACTGTTGTCTCCAAGGACACCAGGGACACGATCGACGCCATGGCCGAGCTCATTGAGCCGATGGGTGCCGAGACGCTTATTCACGCGCGCACCAAGACGGGCAGCGACATCCGGGTCGTCGTGCCGCGTGACAAAAGGGTGAAGATTGGCGAGGCGCTCCACCTCGTTCCAGATCCCGCGCAAA
Source organism: Bradyrhizobium algeriense (assembly GCF_036924595.1). Taxonomy (NCBI): domain Bacteria; kingdom Pseudomonadati; phylum Pseudomonadota; class Alphaproteobacteria; order Hyphomicrobiales; family Nitrobacteraceae; genus Bradyrhizobium; species Bradyrhizobium algeriense. Next base: position 750,450 of record NZ_JAZHRV010000001.1, read on the forward strand.
CCCACGTGTTCGCAGACGACGGAAAGGCGGTGCGCGCATGAAAAATAGCGAGCAAGGCAATGGCGGACTGACGCCGACGGCGGCGCGGACGTTGGAATACAGCATCATCGGGCTTGGCGTATTCGCGCTTCTGATGATTTTTCAGCCGTTCAACATCTCGCTTTTCACAGTTGGCTGCGCGCTGATCGTTCTGGCGGGGCTTGTCAACAACCTCCTGCCTCTGGCGCAACCTGGCGTACCCAAGCGCTCGCTGGTAACGGTGGCCATGATCGTCGCCATGATCTTCTGCATTGTGCTGCTCGCTTCCATCGTTGTCGCACATCTCTACGGCGCATTCTTCCTCAAGCCGCCGGATCCCAACACCGTGCTGGGCAGAGTTCAACTCAACGCAACGCCTTGGTACATGCATGGCTTCACTTGGACTGTTGCGGTTATCGCTGCTGCTTTAGCTGGCCTCATCACGCTGCAGAGTCGCCGCAAGGAGTGAACCTGCACCTTCAAGACTTCCACGGATTCTATGCCTGCGGATAAAACGCTTTCAATCAACAGACCCGTGCATTTAGGGCGGATCGTTTTCTGATACCTTTAGTCGCGAATGTGCCAATCAACCTCGTTCAGGAGCATGAAAGATGAGCACGTCTCCCCAAGCCACTGCCTTCAACCGCATGCAGCAGCTAATGTCTTCTTCGCCGGTCCCATCTATTTCGACTGAATTGTTGGTCACGGCTGACGGCGACTTGAACCGAGAGCTCAAGAGCTTCCTGCTTGATCCGCCCACAAATCCAGGTCTGCTCAAGGACAAGCGCATCGCCATCTGCTGCACCAATGGCGTGGAGGAAGTGGAGATTCTGGGTGCTCATCGCTGGCTCACCGAACACGGCGCCACTGTTCATGTTGTCTCGCCCCGCATAGGTGAGTTTCATCCCACGCTCGGCCTCCGCTTCCCGCCGCAATGCGCCACCCATGTCCTCGCCATCCGTCTCATGGAAAACGCAGGTTGGCTCAAGATCGACCGCTACACGGACGAAGCCAGGGCGGAGGATTACGACGCCATGCTTCTGCCGGGCGGATGCTGGAACCCTGACGCGCTGCGCATGGACCAGCATGCGCGCGCGTTTGTGAGCGCCATGTATGAAGCGGGCAAACCCACATGCGCCATCTGTCATGGCCAATGGGTTATGGTGAGCGCCAAGATCCTCAAAGGCAAGCGCGCCACGGCTGTGTGGAACATACAGATCGACCTCGAAAACGCTGGCGCTACGGTCCTGGACGAACCCTGCGTGGTCGACGGCAATCTGATTACGGCCCGTTTCCCTTATGACCTGCCGCGCCTGATTAACGCGATGGTGAAGCAGCTGGTGCCTGCAAGGGGCTAAGCTGCGGAACTGGCCCCGGATCGCCAGCTGTAGGAGAGCTCAATGGGAAGGCGCGGATGAAGTACGGATTCAATCTGCTGCTCTGGACAGGGCATGTCACCGACGAACACGCGCCTGTGCTGAAGGCGCTCAAGAGGACGGGTTACGACAGCGTGGAGGTTCCGATCTTCGAAGGCACGATCGATTCCTACGCAAGGCTCGGAGAGCAACTTGCCAAGATGGACCTCGACGTCACAACCGTGAGCGTGCTGGGGGCGGGGCACGATCCACTCTCGGACGACAAGATGGAGCGGCAGGCTGCGGTCGAACGGACCAATTGGGTCATCGACTGCACCAAGGCGCTTGGAGGATCGATCATCGCCGGCCCGATGCACTCCGAACTCGGTCGCTTCACTGGAAGGGGACCCACGGCGGATGAGCGCAAGCGCGGGATCGAATTTCATCGCCGCGCTGGCGATCATGCTGGAAAGCACGGCATGAGCTTTGCCCTTGAGGCGGTGAATCGATTCGAATGCTACTTCCTCAACACGATGGATCAGTTGGCCAGCTATCTGGACGAAGTCGATCATCCCGCAATCAAAGGGATGTACGATACATTCCATGCCAATATCGAGGAGAAGGACCCGGTCGCCGCCATAAATACAATCAAGCGGCACATGATCCATGTCCATATCTCGGAGAATGACCGCGGCACCCCGGGGAAGGGCCATGTGCCGTGGGGTCCCACCTATAAGGCGCTGAGGGCCGCAGAATATGATGGCAGGTTGACGATCGAAGCCTTCGGCCGCGCCGTTCCGGCGCTCGCCGCCGCCACCCGCGTGTGGCGCGACTTCTCCCCCAATGAGGAGGAGGTTTATGAGTTCGGGCTCAAGGGCATGCGGCAAGGCTGGGCCGAGGCCGGGTCCTGAATGTCAAGGTCTACCTCATCGGCACCTGTTACCGCTGACAAAAGCCCGAAACGTCAGCTTCGCTGAATCTCTCGGGCGGACCATTTTCTCAGCAATCCGGACGACGCGTCGGCGTTTCCGAGACTCGAATCCGAGAAGGCGTAACTTGAAGCAAGTCTCAGCAGGCTAACCGCTGCTCGGGAGACCAGGGATAGCCCGCCGCCTGTCAGTGGTGCGCCGGTGACCAATGCATCGAGTCCCGCCGCCGGCGATGGCGCCGAACGCCATCTGCTGCACGGCAACCTCCTGTTCGGCCGCTTCGACCTTCTCGTTTCACAGCTGCAGGCCGCCTGATCCCGCCAATCGGCTGCTGATGGGTGGGATGTGTCACCTCACCGCGGTTTGGCTGTTCTACCGACGGCCCTATGATCTGGTGCAACGAGGCGAAGAGTTGTTCGATCGCATCGAATTATCTTTTCTGGCGGGTGGCGGCTCCCGTGGGGTCGAAGCAAGCAGACGTCCCGCGCGAAGCGGCGGGCTGTCGTCATTCGTTCGGCGCCGATACCATGAGCGGCAAGAAGCTGATAGGTTGCAGGCTCGCTTACGAAGGAGAGCGTGATGCAGCTATCGAAGCAAGCGGTCGGCGAAGCGGCCTTCATCCAGCGATTGTCCGGTCGGCGGACGGCTCATGCGCCGTCCTTGCCGCTCGTGACGGACGAGTTCGTCTACCGTTCGGAAGACCGACAGAACATCTTTCTGCGCACCACTATCGATGACGAAATCTCTGCGGTATATGGAAGGTTCAAACTCGATCGACCGGCGGTCGTCCACCTTCAGCCCGGCTCACGCTTCCTTCTGACATTCTATCTGGCCGGCAACATAGCCGGCGAGGCGATCGGCCGACGTTCGAAGCCGCTGGACCTCAGAACGGGATACGCGCACCTGCGCGCGTCCAACCAACGAGGGGGATTCCTCGTTGGGCTACCGGCAGGTCCAGCCTCGTTCTTTCAGATCAGGCTGACGCCGGACGCCTTGATGCGTGTTGCCCGTGACCTGCAGCTCGACCTCGACAGTGAACGGCCGCCCGCCCTGGGTGCGCATGATGGGAGCGTCATCGTCAATGCGCCGTGGTCGGGGCGGGAGCAGTCGATCCTGGAGGGCTTCGCGCCTTGGGAAGCCAGTGAACGGATGATGCTCCGCGCGCTTGCCGGCCGCGGCGCCGAACTCGCCTGCGCGTTCATGCGCCACACCTTTCACGATATCGTTGCTGACACGCGTCCGGGATCCGCCGAGTTGTTCCAGCGTATTCTCGCGGGGCGATCCGCTTCTGCCGTTCCCGCTCGTCTCAAGGCCGTGGAGGATAAGACCGGACTTGCGCGCTCGACCTTGTGGCGGGCCAGCAAGGCCCGGCATGGAGAGTCGCCGGCACGAATAATGCGCAACCGGCGGCTCGATCGGGCATTCCTGGCCCTGCAATCGACCGATGACACGGTCGCTGCCATTGCCCTCGATGCGGGATGGGCCTGCCCGTCCAAATTTGCCGCCGCGTTCCGCCGGCAGTTCGGGCGGTCGCCCGGTGCGACGCGACGTGCTCTGGCTGTGCAACAAAAGGCCTGAACGTTCGCAACGTTCGGCACCGCGAGCGGCTTCGGCGGACGCTAAGCTTTCCCTCATCGTAAGGAGGGTATGATGAACCGCCGTCAATTCGTCGCTGCGATGATCGGCTCGGTCGCCGCGGGACCGGCGGCGCGGGCCCAGACCTATCCAGCCCGTCCGATCACCTTCATCGTTCCCTATTCAGCCGGCGGGCCGCTGGACGCGACCGCGCGTTTGGTCGGCGAAGGATTGTCCCGACGCGTCGGGCAGGCCGTGGTCGTGGAGAATCGGACCGGCGCGAGCGGCATGCTTGGCGCGAACGCGGTCGCCAAAGCGCAGCCCGACGGCTACACGCTCCTGTTCACGGTCATCGACACGCAAGTCAACAATGTCGCGCTGTTCAAGACCATCGCCTATGATCCCGTGAAGGATTTTGCACCAATAACCCAGGCCTTCCTGGCGCCGATGATTTTGGTGGCAGGCGCGAAGTTCAGTGCGCGCACGCCTCAACAATTTGCCGAACAGGTCAAGACCTCAGGTCAGCCGCTCGCTTACGGGTCGTGGGGCATCGGCGGATCGGCCCATCTCGCCGGCGAAGCATTATGGAACCGGCATTTCAGGCTTGGGATGACGCACGTTCCTTATCGAGGTGAGGCGCCGATCGTCAACGATCTGCTCAGCGGTCAGATTCCGGTATCGTTCGCATCCATCGCCAATACGCGGCAGCATATCGAGACCGGCGCGCTGAGGTCGCTAGCTGTCTCCGGTACCAAGAGATCGTCGGCGCTGCCTGACCTGCCGACCTTGACCGAGCTTGGCTTCACCGATCCGGTGTTCAAGATCGGCGTCTGGCTCGGCGCGTTCGCCCCTGGACAAACGCCGCCGCCAATCGTCGACCGGCTATCGCAGGAGATGCGGGCGGTCGTCCGCAGCCCCGAAGTCTCGGACAGAATGGTACGGCTCGGCTTCGAGCCTGTCGCGTCGACCCCGGAGGAATTTGCCCGCAGTCTGGAAACCGAGATTGCCACGATCAAGGCCGTCTTCCGCGACCTCGGGATCGAACAGCAGTGAACGATCCGCTCGATGCGCTTCTGGATCACGCGTTTTTCGTCGAGGCAACAAAAATCCCGACGGAGACGATGAATTTCCAACTGCGTCGCGTTCTCGACAATCTTGGCTGTCTCGTCGCAGGCTATGATCAAGCTGGCACAAGCATGGCGTTATCGCTCGCGCGGCGCTGGAGCGGTGCGCAGGAGGCCACGGTAATTGGATCGATCGAAAAGCTTGCCGCGCCCCAGGCGGCTTTTGTCAATGCGGTGAGGGCGCGAGCCCTTGATTTCTGCGATGTGCTGTCGCCCGGATGGCATCCGAGTTCGTCGGATGTGCCGGTCGCTCTCGCTGCGGCGGAAATGTCCGGTGCCGGCGGCGAAGCAGTGCTTGCCGCCCTGGCCGTCGGACAGGATGTGGGCCAGAGGATCAATCGGGCCGCGCAGGCAAACGGCTTCTTTTATCGAGGCTTCGACAGCAACGTGCTTGGGCTGTTTTCGGGCGCCATCATCGCGAGCCGGCTCCTTGGGCTGACACGCGCGCAGATGAGCGACGCCATCGGGCTTGCCTTCGATTTCGGTATCGGCACCTTCCAGCACTATCAAGACAAGGTGCTTGCCGTGAGGATCAGCCAAGGACTCGTGGCCCGCCACGCGCTTGAGGCCGTGTTCCTGGCTCGAGCGGGGATCAGCGGACCGAAGCGGACTCTTGCGGGTGAATGCGGCTTCTTTCGGCTCTACGGGCCTGCTGCGCCGGATCTGGCGGTTCTCGGCGAAAACCTCGGAGAGAGGTTCCTTGGTGAGGAGGCCACCTGCGTCAAACTCTACCCGAGTTGCGGAGTGACCCTGGCGCTGACCGAGGCGTTGCTCGCCGCACGAGGGCGCGGCGAGATCCCGTTCGATCAGATCGCCGGCCTGTCGCTGCGCATCTCGCCGGCCATGAACGTAATCTGCGGCGGCCCCTACGCGCCGGCGGAGACACCCGAAGTCGATGCGCAGTTCAACGTCCGCTACGTCGCCGCCAATGCCATATTACGCGGCCGCGCAACGCTGGACGAGTTCACTGCAAGCGCTGCGACTGCGCCAGACATTGTAGCCTTCGCGCAGCGCATCGATGTCGCAGAAGAACCTGCTTTCGGTCATTTCGACCAGTGTGAGGCAATCATCTCCAACAAGGACGGCGCCAGGCGCGTCATCCCGGCACAGTTCGGACGAGGCTGGCCTGAGAACCCGCCAACACAGGACGATCTCATTGCGAAATTTCTCCAGTGTGCGGCCTTTTCAGGAAGGCCTGGCTGGCGTGACGGTGACGCCCTGATTGCGGCGATCAAGACTCTGCGCTCGGCAGCGTCCGTCGAACCGCTTATCGCGGCTTTTGCTGCATGAGAGCCCATCGCACTGAGCTGATCGGCCTCGTCGGCGGCATGACGTGGCATTCGACCGCTCGATATTATCGTATGCTGAATGAGCGGGGCGAGGCCTTGCGGGGCGCACGCTCGACGCCGGAAAGTCTTGTCGTGACACTCGATTTTGCGCCGTTGTTTCAGATGGCCCTGAAGGACGAATGGCAGGCGATCGGAGACCGGCTCGTGGGCGCTGTCGCAACGCTTGCCGCTGGCGGTGCGGGCCTAGTCGCGCTCACAGCCGTGACCGCGCACCGGGTGTTTGCATCCATCGCTGCCAGCACGAGCCTTCCGTGTATTCACGTCCTCGATCCGGCCGGGGTGCTTCTGCAGCGACGCGGAGTGAAACGCATCGGCGTGTTGGCAACGCGTTTCGCTGCCAGCCAGGATTTCATCGACGCGCGTCTTGAGCGGGCCGGCGTGACCGGTGTCTTGCGGCCCGATGCCGCCGGCCAGGCCGCGGTCGATGCGATTATCGAGGATCAGCTCGCGCACGGCCTGATCACGCCCGCCGCACGCCGCAAGATTGACGATATAGCCGACGGTCTGCGGCGTCGCGGTGCCGACGCACTGCTCCTGGCATGCACGGAGCTGCCATTGCTCTACCCTAACGGCAACATGCCGAACGATGTTGTCGATGCCGTCACCCTGCACGTTGATGCGCTTCTGGATCATGATCGAGGACACCGTGACTGAAAACCCCGTCAAAGCCATCGATCATCTGCTCACTTTCGTCCGCGATCTGGATGAGGCCGCCCGCTTTTATGATCGGCTTGGCTTCACGTTGACGCCCGAGAGCCGAATTGATGCCATGGGCATCGTCAACCGGCTAATCCTGTTTCCCGACGCGAGCGAAGGGTCGGCGAACTTCATTGAGTTGATGAGTGTATTCGATACGGACCGGCTGCCTCCGGCTATGGCCGCGCTGCTGTCCGGTGACGAAGGAATCAAGTCGATGGTTCTTTCGCTCGGTGATGTCGAGGGGGCCCGCGCTCATTTCGTCGAGCTCGGCTGTCCGTTCGGCCCGCCCATGCATGTCCGGCGCGAGTGGAAGCTCTCCGCCACCGAGTCCGTCTGGCCGGAATTCGACGTGTTGCTGCCGGTCGACGATGTCGTAACCTTCAACGGTTGCCGATACTACAATGTCGAGCTGTACCGCCTTCCTGCTTGGACTACGCATCGCAACGGCGCTCGTGCGTTCGACCGGGTCGACTGCGCTGCTGCGGATCCGCAAACGGCCGCGTCCCGCTTGGCGAATGTTCTCGGTACGACGGCGACCGGCGGTACCGTTGCGCATCGCGACATGACGATAGATATCCGCCGCGATGGTGCCGCCGCGACCTGGCCGATCCGTATCGCGGGATATCGCGTAACCGGGCTCAACGAAAATTATCTGGCGCAAGCACTGAGTACCCACCGCGACATCGGGCAAGTAAATCAGGTCACGGCTTTCGGGCAAACAATCGAGCTTTCATCCCAAGCGCCACGCGCGTCATGAGCCGCGACTCTCGGTAGCAAAGGGAGACCTCCGCGATAGGACTGACTTTAGCCCTCGACAAACCCACTCGACGGAAAGCACCGGCTGACTCAGCGCTCAGCAGGGTGGTGGCACAACTTTTGCTCGTGACACGGAAACGATAAAGGCAGATAGCGAGGGCTGAACTTGAAGAACGTTCTGATCCACCGTGTGAGCAATTGGTGTGCGAAAGTCTGGCGCGAAATAAGGGACTCCGTAAAGCATGCGCCAATGCACTAGCTAGAGGCGGACCATATGCAGTGCAGCTAGTAGCTCGGAGCAGCTTGCACTTCTGGCTGCAAATGGTTCGGTCCACTTGGGTGTTTGCCGCCGATCTTCTTCGATTGCTTGTCTCGTACCTCTCCTGCGGCGATTGTTGGTTCTGGGTTGGGCGGTACCTTTCAGGCGTTTCGCTCGGGACAAGATCAATCCTTGAACCATATCGAAATCCGTCGAAGCGCATAGTTTCTTTTGATTTCTGCTCCGAGGAAAGGCTCTTTAAACTTTGGTCGCGCGCGGGGGGCGGCGTTATGCAGGGTTGCGTGTACTTCACTTCGGGGAAAATCTGCACATCTGGGATCATTGAGGGCATTCCATCCGTGCGATACTTCGGACGGTGCTGATTGGTTTCGATGCGATGCCTGACTCTCTGCGAACAGATATGAAAGCGCGGCCATGACGTCTCCCACCATCTATTTCCTGAACGGCCCCAATGCCAATCTCTACGGGCTCGACAAGAGCGGCACCTATGGCCGCGAGAGTTTTGTCTCGATCAAGAAGCGCTGTGAGGATCACGCTGCGTCGCTCGGGCTGGTGATTGAATTCCGTCAGTCCAATCATGAAGGTGTTCTGGTTGACTGGATACAGGAGGCGAGGGAGAAGGCGGAGGGGATCGTCATCAATGCTGCCGGGCTCACTTACACTTCCATTGCGATCCTCGACGCGCTACTCGCTTTCGAGGGGCCGATCATTGAGGCGCACATGAGCAATATCTGGAAGCGCGAGCCGTTTCGCCATCACTCTTACGTCTCGCGGGCAGCCACGGGCGTGGTCGCAGGTCTCGGCGCGCTCGGCTACGAACTCGCGTTGACAGCGGTGTCGCGTCTGATCTCTGAACGGGCCGCTCAATGACGTCGGAGGTCATGGCGTTCTATAGCGCCTTCGATGACCACGAGACGTGGCGCGCTGCCCTTGCAGTCGAGGGGATCGATCTTCGCCAGGCGGATGACATCGGCGATCCGGATATCGTGCGGCATGCGCTGGTCTGGAAGCCGCCCCATGGGTTTTTCGCGCGCTACTCAAATCTCGGGCTCGTCGTCAATCTCGGCGCCGGCGTCGATGCGCTGGTCGGACGCGATGATCTGCCGGACGTGCCGATCACCCGCCTGTCCGATCCGAAGATGGCGCGGATGATGGCCGGCTATGTGCTGTTCGCGGTGACGCGTCACGCCCGCGATATTCCGGCCTTCGAGCGCGCGCAGCGTGAACGCCGCTGGCACTATATCCATCCGCGCGATCCCGAGACCATCCGGGTCGGCGTGCTCGGTCTCGGTGAGTTGGGGTTGACCGCGGCGCTGGAATGCGCGCGGCAGGGCTATCGGGTGCGCGGCTGGTCCAACACATTGAAGTCAGTGGATGGCATCGAGACCTCTGCCGGCCTGCCGGCATTAGCGGAGATCCTGGGTGGGAGCGATATTCTCGTCTGCATGCTGCCGCAGACGCCGCAGACCTGTGGCCTGCTCGATGCCGAGCGCCTGGCGCAGATGAAGCGGGGCGCGGCCTTCATCAATGTCTCCCGCGGCAGCATCATCGATGAACCGGCTTTGATCGAAGCGCTCCGCTCGGGTCATATCGCGGAAGCGACGCTGGATGTGTTTGCCTCCGAACCTTTGTCGCCGGAGAGTCCCTTATGGGCGATGGACAATGTTCTGGTGACGCCGCATCTGGCCTCGGTCGCGCTACCGGGATCTGCGGCGCGACAGATCGGCGAGAATGTGCGCCGGCTTCGTGCCGGGCAGCCGCTGCTAAGCTGCGTCGATCCCGGCCGGGGCTATTGAGCCGGGCGCGAACTGACCGCCAACGGCAAAGGCCTCGCGCGCGTAATCGGCAAATGTCTGCACCGCCGGCCGCAGCGCATGGCGCTTCAGGCGGAGCGCCATGACATGCGTTGGCGGCAGCTGTTCGGTGATGGGAACCACGGCGACGCGGCTTCCGTCATAGCCGATGGTGGTGCGCGGAACGGCATTATGGATGGAGTATCCCTGCCTATGCCCGATCAGCCCGCGGATCATTTCGGATGACCGGGTGCGGAACGAGATGCGCGGCTCGATGCCGGATGCCGTGAAAAGGCTGGAGAAGTAATCGCGCGAATGCGGCAAATCCAGCAGGATGAATGGTTCGTCGCGCATTTCGGTCAGGCTGATCGAAGACCGGGTCGCCAAAGGATGATCGGCCGACAGCAAGATATAGGGCGGCAGTTCGCAGAACTTTTCACCGACGATCTCGTCAGGGACGGCAAAGGAATAGGACAGTGCCAGTTCCGTGCGCCCGGAAATCAAGGCGTCGATGATCTCCTGCTGGTCGCCTTCTTCCAGTTTTACTGAGATGCCCGGTTGGCGCTCGCGAAAGCCTGACAGCAGCCCCGGCATGAAGCGCGTGGCAAGCGTCAGGAAGCTGCCAACCACGATCTCGCCGTGCAAGGTGCTGCCGAGCGACTGGGCGCTTTGGGCGAAATCGCGGGCATGGTTGAGCAGCAGTCTCGCGTCATTCACCAGCCGCTGGCCGGCCGGGGACAGCGTCACGCCTTTGGCGAGATGGCGGATGAAGATCTGGATACCAAGTTCTGCCTCTATCTGGCTGAGCGCGGCCGAGATCGAGGGCTGGGAGACATTCAGCCGCTTGGCCGCCTCCGTCACGCTGCCCGCGTCGGCCGTCTCAACCACGTAACGCAACGCCCGGAGCGAGAACCTCATCGCATTTTCCTATGTATCTCCAAACATAAAAATATTTTCCTTATGATAGGCGCTCCGGCACCCTGTCGTCCAGTCGAACAGGAGCCAATGAATGATCCGCACGGGTGAAGAGTACAAACAGGGCATTCGCGATGGCCGCGAGGTTTGGGTCGATGGCGAGCGCGTCAAGGACGTGACCAGTCACCCGGCGCTGAAGCCGATCATCGATATCAGGGCCCGCATTTACGACATGGCGCATGAAGAGCGCTACAGCGGCGATCTAACCTATGTCGAAGGCAATGAGCGGCATTCGACCTTCTATCGGCCGCCGCAGGAACAGAAGGACTGGCACGACAAGATCAAGGCCGTCGATCAGGTGATGAAGGATATCGGTGGCGTCGTCACCCGCGTGGGCGACGAGACCATCGGGGAGATGTGGTCGCTCACCGATGGTCGCGACGTGCTGGCGGAGATCGATCCGCGCTTCGCCGCCAATATCGACCGGCATATCCGCGCCGTGATCGAGAAGGACATCTTCCACGTGTCGGCCAATACCGACCCGAAGGGCGATCGCTCGCTGCCGCCGCAGCAGCAGGATCCCGACCTGATGGTCCACGTCACCCGTGAGACCGATGCCGGCATCATCATCCGTGGCGCAAAATATGAGACCGCGGCGGCTTACGCCGATCAGGCCTATCTGAAGCCAACCGTCGGCGCCTGGGCCAATGAAAAATTGTCCGACTATGCGGTGGGCTGCATCGTCAAGATGGGCGCGCGCGGCGTCAAACATATCTGCCGTGGTGGCTTCGCCAACCGCAGCAGTGCCAGGGATTATCCGCTCGCAAACCGCTTCGACGAAGTCGAGGCGCTCGTCGTGTTCGACGACGTTCTGATCCCTTGGGAAGACGTGTTCTTCTATCGCCATACCCGCGCGGCACAATTCGTGCGCTCGACGCTGCATCGCTATTCGGCATTCCCTTACGTTCTGCGTCTGCTCTACACCGCGGACATGATGATCGGCGCGGCGATGTGGAACGCCAAGCAGACCGGTCTAGATAAGCTGCAGTCGGTGCGTGAGAAGCTCGCCGATCTCGTTTGCTACCGCGAAGGCATCAACGCACATCTCACCGCCTCAATCGCTATGGCGGAGAAGAGCCCGGGCGGCCTTCTGATGCCGCAACAGTCGATGCTTTATGCCGGTCGCGTGTTCGCCTGTTCGCAGCTTCCTGCGATGATGCATATCGCCCGCGAACTCTGCGGCGGCCAGATCTGCATTACGCCGAACGCGGATGCATTTGATGCCGAGGGCAGCGGCAAATGGCTGAACAAGTTCTATTCGCTCAATGACCAGTGGCAGGCCGACGATCGCCGCAAGCTGCTCGCATTTGCGCGCGATTTGTTGAACTCTGATTATGCTGGTCATCGCCTGACCTTCGTGCAGTTCGCACAGGCGCCGCACTTCAATCATCTGGCCGCCGTCTATAACAGCTTCGACTTTGCCGGCCCGCTGGACTTTGTGAAGAAGTCGGCCGGATTGTCGGATCGTATCGACGGGGCGAAGTCGTGAGCACAGCGGCGCTTCCCCTGGTCGAGGTCGATACCTTCCGCGACGCCATGCGGATGACGGCCTCGGGCGTGGCGGTGGTGACCACGGATGGCGAGGCGGGGCGCGCGGGCATCACGGTGTCGTCGCTGTGTTCACTGTCGATGGAGCCGCCATCGGTGGTGTTCAGCGTTCACCGCGACAATCGCGGGCTCGAAAAGCTGCTCGCCAATGGCGTGTTCGTCGCCAACGTCCTGTCCGATGCGCAGGAGCGTGTCGCCAGCAGCTTCGCCGGGCTGATCCCCGAATTGCGTGACAACCGCTTTCTCGCCGGCGACTGGTCGGAACTGCTCACCGGCGCGCCGGCGCTCGACGGCGCGCTGTGCAATTTCGATTGCCGTGTCGCCAGCGTGTTCGATTTCGGCTCGCATCGCATTGTCGCGGGAGAGGTGCTGAATGTTCGCAACCAAGCTGCACTGCCCTTGATCTTCTCGGATCGCACATTCCGTCGTCTCGCCGCCTGAGGATCTGCTCTATGATCACCCACCAGCGTTTCCGCAAGTTCAACACCAAGGATGCCTATCCCGAGCAGTCGCTCGACAACGACGTCTGCATGGTCGTGCGCGCCAACAACACCGTTTATGTGCGCGGCCAGACGGCGATGGATCTCGAGGGCAAAATCGTCGGCATCGGCGATGCCGCCGCGCAGACTGAAAATGCCATGGCTTGCGCCAAGGTGCTCTTAGAAGAGGCAGGTTCATCCCTGCAGGATGTGGTGAAGATCGTCATCTACATCACTGACCGCGCCTATCGCGAGCCCGTCTATCGTGTGGTCGGCAAATGGTTGAAGGGCGTCTATCCGGTTTCGACCGGGATCATCGTTCAAGGGCTCGCCAAGCCTGAATACATGATGGAAATCGACATCATCGCAGAAATTCCGGCGTAATACCGCGCCGGCTTTCGACGTCGAAGGTTAGCTGCGATCATTCTGGAGTCAGACCTTTCGAACGGAAGGTCAATGAAGCTTCATGTGCTGTAAATACTTGAAAAATATCGCTAAATTCGTCCGCTTGGCATGATGTTTGCTTTTCTTTCGGTGTCATAATCCTTGTGAGGTTTCGAGATGAAGCGCGCCTTGAAGTTTACTGCCTTGATGTTGCTGTCGACGCTTGCGATCGGCGGGCAGGCATCTGCCCAGGGGAAGCTGGTCGTCAGCACCTGGGGTGGAAGTTTCCGCGATCTGATCGATGAAGCGATCGCGAAGAAGTTCACCGCCGAGACGGGCGTGAAAGTCGAGTACATCACCGGCGGCACGATTGATCGCCTCAATCAGGCCAAGCTTGCCGCCGCCAAGCCCGAAAGCGACGTCACCTTCACGACGGCCCATGTTGGTTGGCTCTATGCCAACGACAATCTGTTCGAGAAGCTCGACATGGCGAAGATTCCGAACGCCAGCCATCTGGTCGAGCAGGCCAAGATCAGCCAGTATCACATTGGCGCCTGGGCTTATGTCTACACCATCGGCTATCTGCCCGATCGTCTGCCCAAGGGCGTCAGCTTCGACAGCTGGGAAGGCCTGTGGAACCCCGCGCTCAAGGGCATGATCTCGTCGCCCGATTTCGATCCGAGCCATGTCATGGTCGTGGCCGCCAAGCTGTCCGGTGGCGACGCTGCGAATTGGGAAGTCGGCGAAGCCAAGCTGAAGGCGCTGAAGGCGAACTACAAGGCGTTCTACACCAACGACGCCAACAGTCAGCAGCTGTTCGCCACCGGTGAAACGCCGGTTCAGGTCGTGCTGTCAATGAACGCCTATTACATGCAGGCTCAGGGCGTGCCGATCAAGCTCGTCATCCCGAAGGAGGGCGCGGTGCTCGGTGTCGATACGATGGGTATCACCAAGGGCTCGACCAAGGCCGAACTGGCCTACAAGTTCATGAACATGGCCCTCGATCCGGACGTACAGGCGGAGATCGCTGAACTGAAGAAGGGTAGCCCGGTGGTCGACAACGCCAAGCTCAAGCCCGAGATTGCAGCATTGCCTGGCGTCTTCTCCACGCCGCATCAGTGGGCGAAGCAGTCTCTGGTGATCGACGCCAAGCTGCGGGCCGAGAAGACCGGCACCTGGCGCAAGTGGTTCACCGAGAACATCATGGCTCCGTAACATAGTCGGGTCGCGATCCGGTCGATACCGCCGGATCGCGCTCGATTGCGCCAGGTTTTCCCAACTCGAGTTTGTCCATGAACGCGCGTCCATTCCTGGGATGGTTCGTTTCGCCGGCCGGCCTCGTCGCCGTGGGGCTGCTCGCGGCGATGCTTGCCGTGTTCCAGTACAGCGTGCGGGCTTATATCCCTGGTACGCTGGAGGTCGGTGGGTACACTTGGGCGAATTTCGAGGCCATGCTGCGGCCGCTCTATGCCCTGGCATTCTGGAATACGGTGCTCATCTGTTTCGAAACGGCGGTGTTCACACTGCTTCTGGCCTATCCGCTGGCCTATGCGTTGACGCGCACCAGCAACTCGGCGCTGCGCTCCTTCATCCTGATCGTGTCAGTCACGCCGCTGTTTCTGGGAGAGGTGGTGCGGACCTATTCCTGGATGATCGTGCTCGGCAATAACGGCTTCTTGAATACGCTGCTGCTCAAGCTCGGCGTACTGGATCGCCCGGTGCAGATGATGTTCACCGGCGGCGGCGTGGTCGCCGCGCTGGTGCATGTGACGATGCCGATCATGGTTATCATGCTGGCTGCGGCGCTGTCGCATATCGACCGCAACTACGAGAAGGCCGCCGAAAGTCTCGGCGCCGGCCCGATCCGCATCTTCATGACCATCACGCTGCCGCTATCGATGCCCGGAATTGTTGCCGGCTTCTCGACGGCATTCGCCTGGACCTTCAGCGCCTTCGCGACACCGCAGCTGATTGGCGGTGGCCGCGTCAGTACGGTGTCGACGCTGATCTATCAGCTCGGCTTCTCGTCGTTCAATTTCCCCTTCGCCGCCAGCCTCTCCATCATCGGCCTCGCGCTGTCGCTGGCCGTGATCGCGCTGCTGAAGAAGGCCGCGAGCCCACTCGAGCGCATGGCGGGCACGAAATGAAGCGCTCGCCCGGTGCCTTGCTGTTGCGATGGTCGGGACGCGTCCTCGTCGCCGCCATTCTTCTGTTCGTTCTGCTGCCGGGCGTCGTGGTGGCGATCTCGGCCTTCAACGATCGGGCGATCCTGCAATTTCCGCCGCAGTCCTGGTCGCTGCGCTGGTTCTGGCGCGCCTTCTCCTATGCCGATTTCGCCAAGGGCTTCTGGAACGGCCTGACGGTGACTGTGTGGGCGTCCAGCATTGCCGTCGTGGTGGGCTCGGCCTTTGCCTTCGCCATTCATCGCTACAAATTCGCGCTCAGGGATTTTCTCGAAGGCATTCTGCTGTCTCCGCTGATCATTCCGCATTACACGATCGGTCTCGGCGTGCTCATCCTCGCCTCGCAGACGGGTATCGGACGTGGCTTTCCGCTCGTCATCTTCGCCCACGTGGTAATGGTGCTGCCCTTCGTGATGCGCAGCACGTATATTTCACTGGAGAATCTCGACACCCGGCTCGAACTGGCGGCGTCCAGCCTTGGCGCGACGCCGCTGCGGATCCTGTTCACCGTGACGATTCCGCTCCTGATTCCGGGCCTGCTGAGCGGCTGGCTGTTCGCGGCAATTCTGTCGTTCAACGAATTCACGGCAACTTTGTTCGTAAGCAGCCAGGCCACCCAGACGCTGCCGGTCGCCATGTATAATTACGTCCGCGAATTCGCGGATCCGACCCTCGCCGCACTGTCGGTCATTTACATCGTTGTGACCGCAACTTTGCTCACGATTGCCAATTCCTTCCTGGGCCTCGGAAAAATTCTGAATGTTGATGCGCACTGATCAGATGACTGCGAGCACGCCAGCCCCGGCAAGCGACAAGATCCGGCCGGCCGTGCAGCTCGATGGCGTCACCAAGCGCTTCGGCGATTCCGTCGCGCTGCATGAGGCCTGGCTCAAGATCCAACCGAGCGAGTTCATGACCTTGCTGGGACCATCCGGCTGCGGAAAGACGACGCTGCTCAATCTCGTCGCTGGTTTTCTTGGAGCCGACAATGGCGAGATCTTCATCGAAGGCGCTCTGGTGACCGAGACCCCCGCGCATATGCGCGAGATCGGCATTGTTTTCCAGAACTATGCGCTGTTTCCGCATATGAGCGTCGCCCACAACGTCGCTTACGGCTTGAAGACCCGCGGCATCGAGAAGAAGGAAATCGCGCGCCGGGTCGACGAGGCGCTTGCGCTCGTCAAGCTCACAGGCTTCGCCGACCGCAAGCCAAGACAGCTGTCTGGCGGCCAGCAGCAGCGTGTCGCGCTCGCACGCGCGCTCGTGATCAAGCCGAAAGTCCTGCTGCTTGATGAACCGTTCTCGGCGCTCGACAAGAACCTTCGCGGTTCCATGCAGGTCGAGCTCAAGCAGATCCAGCGCGAGCTCGGCGTCACTACGATCTTCGTCACCCACGATCAGGGCGAGGCGCTGTCGATGTCAGATCGCATCGCGGTGATGTCGGCCGGGCGCATTCGTCAGATCGCCGCACCGGACGATATCTATCGTCGGCCCGCCGATCGCTTCGTCGCCTCCTTCGTCGGTGATGCTAATCTTCTCAACGGTCGGCTCGTTGAGCGGCGCGGCGATGTCGCGATGGTCTCGATTGGTGATGTGCGCGCCAGTGTTCCTGCAGCCGTCCATTGCTGAAATATCTGTTGGCGATGTCGTGGACGTCTTCGTACGGCCGGAACATCTTTCCGTGACGTCGCGCGGAGCCTCCGGTTCGCTGCCTGGTACAGTGATGACGCAGGTCTTTCAGGGCGGTCATGTGGATCTCTATATCGACGCGCCGGGAAGCGCGCATGATCGCATTCTGGTGCGCGTGCCGGGAATTGCCGCGCTGTCGTCATGTCCTGTCGGAGCCGAGATCGGATTGACGATTGGTTCCGACGATATCGTGGCGTTTCCCCCGGGCGAGGCGCCGTGAGGCGAGCCCGTTTAGAAAGATGGCGCTGCGCCCGGATTCATCGCGCGTGCGATATAGTCTTTCTGCTGCGGCCGGTAGCGTTCCCACAGTGCGCGCAATTCGCCGATCGGCGTATCGTGCCAGTCGACACGCAGATCGACCACCGGCCAATCGAAGATGTGAGCCACATGCAGGCCTGCGGCATGTTCGTCGTCGGTTTCGCCGCCGGCATCGAGGCCGGCTTCCAGCGCCGACATCAATCGCTCCGCCAGCGACTGGCCGGCGGTCTCCTCAAAACGTGCGATCATCACGCTGGGCACCTTCTCATCAACAAGCAGATTGCCGAGCGCGAGGCAGCCGGTGCCTTGTGCGATCGCTGCGGTTGGCAGCGCCTGTGTGCCGGAATGCCATGCCACCTGACCATAGCGGTCGATCACGCCGACCTGCCGCCACGTCGGCTGCGGCGTACCGAGCGTCAAGTTGTTGAGCACTGCAGCCGCACCAAAACCCTGACGCAACTGCGCGAGACCGGTCGGGCCAAGCGCCGGGTCGGTCGCATTCTGCGACACCACGAGGCCCAGAGGTCCTACCCAGGCGCAACGCGCCGGCACGGCAATGCTGGACGAGGTGATGGCAATGCCGAACGCGCCGGTCTCCGGACAGCGCGCCGAGATGGAATAGGTCATCGTGATGCTCCCGCAATTGTAAAAGTACTGGAACTATAGATGATCAATAAGGTAGCTCAAATACTTTGCGAGCTGATCAGTATTGAAAGTATAAGTGCGAATTCGAATCTCGATATCATCGCATATATCGAGAAGATACTTGCGTCGTCCGGTGTCTCCGCGCGGTGTGTGCTATCGTCCGATGGACGCAAGGCGTCGTTGCTCGCGACCATTGGTCAGGCGGATAGGCCGGGACTTGTTCTCTCAGCGCATACGGATGTGGTGCCGGTGGAGGGCCAGGCTGGACCGTGCCGCCATTCGCGGGCGTCATTCGCAATCAACGCATCTATGGCCGCGGCGCCACCGATATGAAGGGCTTTCTGGCGGTGGTGCTCGCCAACGTGCCGCGTCTCAAAGAGGTGGCGTCTGTCGCGCCGGTGCATCTGGCATTCTCCTATGACGAAGAGGTGGGATGCCGCGGCGCCCCGGATCTCGTGCGTGTGCTCATGCAATCGGTCGCGCCGACGGCACTCGCCATCGTCGGCGACGGGGAAAAGACGGCGATCGCTGTTGCACTCCGTGCCGAGGTGCTGCCACTGGTCGCGTCCGGTGCGGTGAGGCCCCCCGATCTGGCGCCAGTTACCACTCAGTGACGCGCCGCAAGCCCATCGCATTCTGGAAGCCAATGAGAATATCGGCAAAGTCCTGCTACTGCCGGCCGGTGCTACCTCGTGAGCGGCAACGTCGAATTCAAGCGCTGCACTTCGATACTGGAGCTGTCCAATGGCGACGACTAACCCGTCTCTCAAACTGACACACGAGGGTGCGCTCAAGGCGCTGGCTGGTGCCATAGCCAAAGCGGAAGAGCTGAGTGTGGCACAGAACATCACGATCGTCGACGACGGCGGCAATCTTCTGGCTTTTGTTTGGATGGACGGCGCCAAATTGCTGTCGCGCGAAACATCGATGTCTAAGGCCGTCACTGCCGCGTCGCACCGTCAACCGACTTCGCGGCTCGATCCAACCAACGAGATCAAACTTGCCATCGCGGGTGGAGGCCGGTTCACCAACCTCGAAGGCGGACTGCCGATCGTGATTGCAGGCCAATGCGTCGGAGCGGTCGGCGTCGGGTCGGGCACCGGCGCGCAAGATGTCGAAGTAGCGCGCGCGGCGCTGGCGGCCATCGAAGCGGAGGATCAGAAGCCATGAGTGACAAGATCGAACTGTTCTATGCGCCGACGTCGCCTTATGTCCGCAAAGTCATGGCCTGTGCGATTGAGCTCGGCATTGCCGACCGTATCGTCAAACTGCCGAGTGCGGCACATCCGTTGAAGCGTGACGAACGCATCGCAGCCTTCAACCCGCTGGCGAAGGTACCGGCGGCTAAGCTCGCGGACGGTGCCTTGCTGTTCGATAGCCGTGTGATCTGTGAATATCTTGACGATCTCGCGCATGGCGCGCTGTTTCCCGCGGGCCGGAGCGCTGGCAGGTTCTCACCGAGCAGGCCCTCGGTGACGGCCTGCTCGATGCTGCGCTGCTCACGCGCTATACCGCGCGATGCTTCCTAGACCTTCATAGCCCATCGTCCCACTCCCTGATGTGTAACAATGTACGTTGACCTTGACATCGTCGCCCGATACAGGAACGTTATGTTATAACATTACAATGCTGGGGACTGATCTTGAAGTTGTGGGGCGATTTGAGGGGGCGTCGGCCAAAAAACGGGCGGGCGGGTCGATTTAGTGCGGGTTTGGTTGCACATTTGGTGGGTTTTGGTGCCGGTTCCATTCAGGCACAAGAGGCGGCCGCTCCCCCCGCAAATACTGTTCTTCTTGAGACGATCACCGTACAGGCGCCCGCGCGACGTCCCGCGCCCCCGACGACTGCGGCTCGCAGCCGCCCCGCCGGCCGCGCGGCTGACTCCGCACTGCCAATTCCGCGGGGTGAGATCCCGAACAATCCGGCCCCTTTCGAAGCCCAGCGCGAGCGCTTCCTGCGCAGGCCGGGCGCCGAGGCGGTGGTTTCCGTTACACGACAGGACCCCGGCAATCAGGCGGACATTCGCGAAGCGCTCGAGCAAACGCCTGGAGTCTATGTCACCGACAAGGGCGAAAACGGGCAGGGCACGATTTCGATGCGTGGCAGTGACTCGTCGCAAACGGGCCCGCGCAGCGGTCGCGGCGTGCGCGCCTTCATCGACGGCGTACCGCTAGGCCGCATCGAAAGCGGCAATACACCGTCGATCTTCGATCTCAAGGCGGCGGATTACATCGAGGTCTATCGTGGCGCGAACAGCCTGCGCTATGGCGCGCTCGCCACCGGCGGCGCGATCAATCTCGTCTCCAAGACGGGCCTCACTGCTCCAGGTGCAGCGATCTCCGGCGCGTTCGGAAGCTACGGAAATCTGCAGGGCCAGCTTGAATACGGTGGAGCCAAAGACAATTTCGACTACTATCTTCAGACGAACGCCTATCACAACAGGGGATACGAGTACTTTTCTCAGAACGATTCGAAGCGCTTCAGCGGCAACATTGGCTGGCGTCCCAACGACATCGTCGACAGCCGCACCTATGTTGCGATCGGAAGCAACAAGCAGGAATTGCCGACCAGTATTCCACTCAATCAACTGTCGACCTATCGCCAAAGCGGATACGACCCCGGCAACACGTCGTTCCCTTACAATTTGCGCGCCGATTTCGATTACGCCCGCATAGTCAACAAGACCGTGTTTCGGGTCGGATCGACGTCCTTCGAGATCGCGCCGTACTACATCGCAACAGCCTTCGATCATCTGCCGTCGCCGCGCGCCGGCATCGTCGATGTGGCGTGGAAGGATCATGGTGTCTCGTTCCGCCTGGAACAGAAGGGGGAAATCGCCGGCAAGCCGCTGGAGTTGGTTGCTGGCTACCGCCCGACCTATGAAACCGCCCGATATCGGGACTTCCAGTGGGTGCCCGGATCGTCGGGCAATCAGAAGGCCGCGCTCGTCTACAACGACGCCTTCACGTCATGGCTGCACGAAAGTTACGCGGAAGCAGCACTCGAAGTCTTGCCGCGCGTGCGCCTCTTCACCGGTTTGCAGGCCTTCTGGACCAATCGCACGCTGAAGGACGAGTACAGCGGTCCTGTCATCGCCGGTGGCCTGTTTGGCCCGGGCAGTTCGAACGGCCGCCGCAACTACGATCGCGAATTTGAGGCCGTCAATCCGAAGTTTGGCGCAAACTGGGAGTACCTCTCCAACCATTTCCTTTACGGCAATATCTCGCGAAGCACCGAGGTGCCTAACAGCGGTGACATCTTCTCGCTGCTCGGCATCGAGCAGACCGTGAACGGATTCAACAATCCGAAGGTGCAACTCGCCCTGACGGATCGGCTTCGCATGCAGAAAGCGTGGACGACGGAGGTCGGTGTGCGCGGCGGGTGGGACCGCTTCAATTACGACGTAACACTCTATCACATGCAGCTGCGCGACGAGATTCTGTCGCAATGCGCGCTTGGCCTCATCCCGCTTTCCCGCCTGACCCCCGGCCAGCGAGCGCAAGTGAACGGACAATACGCTTGCGGCCTCTCGGGAAGTCAGGCGGCCTTCAACGCCGACCGCACCATCCACGACGGGATCGAGACAGCTTTCCGCACCCGCCCGTTCGTGGATGTCTTCAATCCCGGCGACCACGTCTTCCTGAATGCCGTCTACAACTTCAACCACTTCCGTTTCGACAATGATGCGCTGTTCGGGAGCAGCGCGCTTCCCGTCATTCCGAAGCAACAGGCCTTCGGCGAATTAGGCTACCGTCACCCCTCCGGATTCTATGTATCGGGCAACATCCGCTACATCGGTGAGCGCTACACCACCTTCGACAATTCGGGCGGCAATGCCTTCATCGTGCCGGCTTATGCGCTCTATGGCGCGAAGCTGGGATGGAAAGCGCCCGATAATTCGCTCACGCTATGGTTCGAGGCACGCAATCTCACCGATGTGGCCTATGTGGGCGACTTCACACCGAGCTTGCGGGCAGCAGACATCGCCGCCGGAACACCGTCGGTTTATCCGGGCACCGGTCGCGCCTTCTACGCAGGCTTCACCAAGCGTTTCTATTGAGGGTATTCCCGTGGGACGCCATTTCGCTTCAGCGTTGCTCCTGGCCTTTGTCCTCGTCGCCGGGGCGGGAGAGGCCTTTTCGCAGGATGTACGTCCGAACGCTTCAGCACGCACGAACGTGGTGCGCATCATCACCGATGACTTTGTGCTTCCCGGAAAGCTCGACAAACTGGCGGGTTTCGCGGGGGCGCAGGGACTGACGCTGGAAAGTGTCTTTGTCGCCCGCACACCGGGTTCGCCCGCCGATTGGATCGGCGGCGCGGGTCTGGTCATTCTCGACACGCCGCGCCCGATGGACCTGGCGCGCGTCCAGGAAAGCGTCGGCTCAGCATTGAAAGACACGACGGTACCGTGGATACGGGTCGGTGGAGGACCTCCGGCCTTCGGCAATCTCCCCCCGCTGATCGCGCGTCGCCTGATGGCCTATTACAGCCACGGCGGGGAGGACAATCTCAAAGCGCTTTTCGAATTCTGGGCCGCCTTACGCGATGGCCGCGATCCTACGCATATTGCGTCGCCGACCCCTCTTCCTTCGACCGGCATTTATCACCCCGATGCGCCTGCGGCCTTTATGTCCGTCGCAGATTACCTGCGTTGGGCAGAAGGCCGGGTCACCAGACCCAAAGGGCGTATCGGTATCGCGATCTATCCGGGCTTGATCGCGAACATGGAAACGAAAGTCGTCGATGCGATGATCCGCCAGAGTGAGAGTCGCGGATTGGTGCCGATGGCGTTCTGGTTCGAGGCGGCCGACCCGCAAGGACTGGAAAAGCTGCTCGTCCCCGCAAAGGCCGACACGCTTGTCATCGCAACCCACATGCAAAACGGCTCAGCGCGCAGTGCGGAATTCCTCAAGCTCGGAATTCCCGTCGTCCAGGTCGTAAATTACCGCGAAGGCGACGCTGACGCGTGGGATCGTGCCGAAAGCGGCATGGCCGCGCCGCTCGTCGCAGCGTTCCTTGCCGTTCCCGAAGGATGGGGTGCGAGCGATCCGCTGGTGGTCGACGCGCTACACAATGGCGAGCCCGCTCCCATTCAAAAGCAGATCGAAGCGCTTCTCGGCAAACTCGAACGGCTTGTCGCCCTGCGTCACACGCCGGCTGATCAAAAGAAGCTCGCGGCCATGTTCTGGAACTACCCGCCGGGAGAGAAGAACTTCTCCGCCTCCAACCTCAATATTCCAAGGAGCCTTGAGAAGGTAACGGCTGCGCTTGCGAAGGCGGGTTATGCCGTCAAACCGACAAGTGAGGCCGATTTGATCGAAGCCGGGCAAGCCATGCTGGCAGGCTACTACCGGCCCGAGACCCTGGATGCCTTGCGCGAGCGTGGGTTGACCGGAACGTTGCCCGTTCGAGCCTACCGTTCGTGGCTGGACGCGCTGCCCGCACAGCGGAAATCAGAGCTCTTGGCAAAATGGGGAGAGCCCGAGCAGCACTCCGCCGTGCGCGATATCGGGGGCGAAGAGCAGTTCGTCATTCCGCGCTTCGAGATGGGGAAGCTCACCATCATGCCGCAGCCGCCGCGCGGCGGAAGGCCAGGCGAAAATTATCACGACACGAAGCAGCCGCCCGATCACGCCTATCTCGCGACGTATCTCTATGTGCGAGAGACGCTGGGCGCGGACGCGCTTATCCATCTCGGTACTCATGGAACGCAGGAATGGACACCCGGGAAAGATCGCGGTCTTTCGGTTCACGATTATCCCATGCTGGCCGTCGGCAACATGCCGGTGATCTATCCCTACATTCAAGACAATGTTGCCGAAGCCATCCAGGCCAAACGCCGCGGCCGCGCCGTCACGGTCAGTCACCAGACGCCGGCCTTCGCGCCCGCTGGCCTCTATGACGAGCTGCGCGACCTGCATACGAAGATCCACGAATTCATGCAGCTCGAGAACGGCGCGGTGAAAGAGCAGACCGGCGAAGACATCCGAAAGGCCGTCGTCAAACATAACTATCATCGCGACATGGGCTGGGACGAGAAAGCCGTCGACGGTGACTTCCCGAAATTCCTGTCGGAACTACACGATCATCTGCACGAATTGGCCCAACACGCCATGCCGCTCGGGCTTCACACCTTCGGCGAGCCGTCTTCGCCGGATGAGCGTCTTTCGACGGTCATGCAGCAACTCGGGCAGCCCTTCTACAAAAAGCTCGGCACGGAGCCTGAAGAGTTTTTCGCCGTCGACTTCAAGGCGCTGCAAGATAGCGCGCCTTACAAGCTCCTCCGCCGCCACCTTCGCGAAGGGGTGCCGGTCGAAACCCTCGCCGACCCGGAGCTTGCCGACGCCATCAAACGAGCGGTCGGCCTCGATCTCAATCTTCAGCATCCCGGGGAGATCGAAGGACTCCTCCTGGCGCTTGGCGGCGGCTTTGTTCCTCCCGGTGCGGGCGGCGACCCAATCCGCAATCCCGATATGGCAAGCGGACGCAACCTGTTTGCCTTCGAGCCTGACAAGGTGCCGACCCGTGTGGCCCACGAAGCCGGGGCGAAAGCCTTGCAGCAGCTAATCGAAGCCTATCGCAAGGATCACCAAGGCGAGACACCGCGCAAACTCGCCTTCAGCATGTGGGGCTCCGAGACGATGCGGCATCTCGGCATCGTCGAGAGCCAGATACTTCACGCGCTTGGGCTCAGGCCGGTCTGGAATAGCGGTGGCCGCCTGACGGCGCTCGCCATCATCCCGCGGCAGGAGCTCGGACGTCCGCGCATTGACGTCGTGATGCAGATCACCAGCGTCTATCGCGACCAGTTTGACAGTTTCATGCGGAAGCTGGCGGACGCGATCGAACAGCTCGCGCAACTCGACGAGGGCGACAATCCCTTGTTCCAGAACACCCGCGCATCGGCTGAGCGCCTGGTCGCTCAAGGCCAGCCCAGGGAACGGGCGCTTCAACTGGCCAGGCTGCGCATGTTCAGCAACGCCATGGGCGACTACGGCACGGGCCTGCCGGAGGCCGTGTTGAAATCGGCGTCGTGGGAGAAGGATTCAAGCCTCGCCGAAGCGTTTCTTGGCCGCACGCAATACGCCTACGGCTCGAAGCTCTGGGGCATCCGTGGAGATGGGGAAACCAACCTGTTCGCCGAGCAGCTCAAAGGCGTTCAGGCCGCCGTTCTGTCGCGTTCCTCCAAACTGCACGGCATTCTCGCGACAGACCATCCGTTCGAATTTCTCGGTGGCTTGTCGCTGGCGATCCGGCACCTCGATGGCGCTTCACCGTCGCTCTACATCGCGGACCTTCGCGAAAAGACCACGCGCATCACATCGGCGGCACGTTTTCTCTCCGATGAAACCCGTTCGCGGTATTTCAACCCGCACTGGATCTCGACGATGCAGAAAGAAGGCTATGCCGGCACGCTCGAAATCCTCAATGCCGTGAACAATCTCTGGGGTTGGCAAGTCGTCGACCCCACTATGGTGCGCGCCGATCAATGGCAAACCGTACACGACACGTTCATACGCGACATTCGCGATCTCAAGCTCGGAGCGTGGTTTGAACAACACAATCCGACGGCGCAGCTCCAGATCATAGAACGCATGATCGAAGCTATTCGGAAAGGCTATTGGGATGCACCGGAACACACTCGCCGCGAGTTGGTCGCGCGCGTCGACGAGTTGGCCCAGAAGAATGTCCTCATGGGCGAGAAGCCGACAAAAGCCTTCGTCGACCAGATGGGGGCCGGGTTTGGTATCGCGCGCCCGTCACAACAACCGCCGCCGGCCGCTGCCAAGCAGGCCGAGATCAATCCCCCACAGACCGTGACCGGTCCTGTACTTGAGCCGGTCGTCGCCGGGGCCGGGGAGAGCCGATCATGGTGGCACAGTGCTATGGCGCTTCTCATGATGCTGGCTTGCTTCGGCGCAGGCCTCTACGTGCAATGGCGCCGGAACAGCTTGGCAGCTTTAGGAAATGCCTGATGTCGACGTTTGAATCCGCTCTTTATGAGATCGCGAAGCTCTTCCTCTTTCCCGTTCTAGTCTTGATCGTCAGCGCGCTGCTTTACGCCTTGGTCGCGCTGGGCGCGTTCGTCATGGAAGCGTGGCAACGGTGGCGCGGCACTTACCGGTCGCAGCTTGCGGCGCACCAGAGCAAGACGAACGCCGTCAGCGACGATCTCGAAATCTGGATTCTCCGGCGGCTGGAATGGCTGCGCGTGGTGTCCCGAAGTGCGCCCATGCTCGGACTTGTCGCGACCATGATCCCGATGGGGCCTGCGCTGCTGGCGCTGACGCGGAACGATGCGCGAGGCGTCGGCGAGAATTTCGTGGTGGCCTTCTCTGCGGTCATCCTGGCGCTCATCAGCGCCTCCATAACCTATTTTATCCTGACGGTGCGCCGCCGCTGGCTGCTCGAGGAGTTGCGTGCTTTCGAGCGCGAGAAGGGAATGTCTTAATGCGTTTCCTTGAAGAGGGCGAAAGCGACGATCCGATCCTCTCGCTGGTCAACCTGATCGACGTCTTTCTCGTCGTCGTGGCGATGCTGATGATTATCATCGTCCGCAATCCGCTCAATCCGTTCTCGAACCAGAGCGTCGTTGTCGTCGAGAACCCTGGCAAGGCCGACATGAAGATAACTGTGAAGGAGGGTCGCGAGCTGACCCGCTACCAAACCAACGGCTCCATCGGCGAGGGCGAGGGCATCCGCGCCGGCATCACCTACCGGCTGCCGGATGGCCGTATGATTTATGTACCGGAAGGTAAGGATGACATGCGTTGAGGCGGGGAGGCATCCAGTCTGGCCACGCGTCCGCGGCGCATTGCTCGATAGCTGCCCTTGAACGAGGCAAGCTACAAATTTGCGCCGATCACTTGTCGGAGATTCAATTCGCGAAATGAGCGATATGGAATGAGCGAGTGGCCGACCGACAGGCAAGCGATGCGAAAGATACTCGTCCCAAGCGTTCGAAAGGGGCGTTGGCGTGGAGCTACCGGCAGTTCTTCATTGCTAACGTCGAAAGATGATGCTGGCGTTGACGCCTCCGAAGCCGAATCCATTCGAAATCGCATGCTCTATCGTCATGCGCCTGGCCTCACGAGAGACGAGGTCGACGCCTTCGGCGGCCGCGTCGCTATTCTCAAGATTGAGAGTGGGCGGCGCGACCTGGTCGCGTAACGCGAGGATCGTGAAGATCGCTTCCGCTCCCCCGGCTGCGCCGAGCAGATGACCGGTCGCTGATTTGGTGGCGCTCACGGCAATTTTTCGGTCGCGGCCGAACACGGATTTGATCGCTTCCAGTTCGGAAACGTCGCCGACTGGCGTCGAAGTTGAATGGGCGTTGAGATGCTGGATGTCGCCGGGCTTGAGGCCGGCCTGCCTCAAGGCGCCTTCCATCGCACGTCGCGCGCCGTCGCCGTCCTCGGGCCCTGACGTGATGTGGTAGGCATCAGCGGTCGTCCCATAGCCGACGATTTCGGCGATCGGCTCGGCGCCGCGGCGGATCGCGTGTTCCAACTCTTCAATGACGAGGATACCGGCACCTTCGCCCATGACGAAGCCGTCGCGGTCGCGATCAAAGGGCCGGGACGCTCGCGCCGGCGTTTCGTTGAAGCTCGTCGAAAGGGCACGGGCGGCGGCGAAGCCGCCGAGGCTCACGAGATCGATGCAGGCTTCCGAGCCACCGCAAATTGCAACGTCCGCTTCTTCGGTTCGGATGAGGCGTGCGGCATCGCCGATCGCCTGCACGCTCGCAGCGCAAGCGGTAACCGGCGTACCGATGGGACCCTTGAAGCCGTAGCGGATGGAGATATGACCGGCCGCGAGATTTGCCAGAAAGGACGGCACGGTGAAGGGCGAGAGGCGCTTAACTCCGCGCTGATCGGTGGTGCGAACCGCCTCGACGATGGCGGGAAAGCCTCCGATGCCCGATGCGATCACGGTCGCCGTGCGCTCGAGCGAGTGTGCGTCGGAAGGCGTCCATGCCGCTTGCGCTATGGCCTCGGCCGTGGCGGCCAGTGCGAACAGGATGAAGCGATCCATCCTTCGTTGATCTTTGGGGGCAACGATCATATCCGGATCGAAACCACCGTACGGGTCGTCGGCTTTCATTGGGACGATTCCGGCAACTCGTGCGGGAAGGGTGGCCGCCCACTCCGGGAGTGCGGCAAGTCCTGAGCGGGCCGAGAGCAGCCGGGACCATGCCAATTCGCTGCCGCAACCCAGCGGTGATACCAATCCCAATCCAGTAACGACGACGCGACGCATGATCAGTGACTTTCGAATTCGGCTTGGCGACCGGTTAAGCCGGCAATCTCATCTGCTTGCGAAGGCTCTTGTCGAACATCCGTTCAGGGACGAACGACGTTCGCAACACGCTATTCCAGCTCAAACATGTATTCGCCGCGCGGATCATTATGCCTGGACTTCAGCCCGGTGATTCAAGCTCTCAGGGGCTTGAACGTGATGGCACACTCTTGTGCTGATCATTGCGGTCATTCTGTCTCCATTATCACGCGGGCCAGCTCCGACGGATTTTCAACAGCTGAGAAGTGGCCGGTATTCTTGAGCGTAACCATCTGCGAGGCAGGAATCAGCGACCGTGTGCGTTCGCGTTCATTTGGCCGAGACCAATCGCTATCGCCATAAATGAGGGTCACAGGCGCCGAGATTTGCCGATAGTAATCGCGTGCCTTGCTCCAGGATCGCCAGCCTGCCAGCACTTTGCGTGCGATCCGCTTGTATCCCGGGCGGTGAGCTACTTCATCGAACTCGGCTAGCAAATCGGTCGGCAGTTTGCGCGGGTCGTGATATCCGCCGCCCATGATCTTGCCGAGGACCATCTTGTTTTCGAGCGATGCATTTATCGCGCCGAGCACCGGGATCTGCAAACTTCCGATGATAAAATTCGCGAACCAGTTGCCGCGTCGAATGCCGTCCCCGTAGCGGGTCTCGTAGTCGTAGGGGTTGATCGCATAGACCCGTTTCACCCGCTGCGGAAGCGACGCCGACACTGTAAGGGCCAATGTCCCGCCGATCGACTCGCCAACAACCGTGACGGCCGAGAGGTTTAGCTCCTCGATGAAGCGAATGACGGCCTGCCTGAAGTAGGGTTCGTCGAAGCTCGCACCTGGATCTATTGGTGAGTGTCCGTGGCCTGGGAGGTCAATGGCGTACACCGTGTGCGATCCCGCGAGCAGGGGCGCCAGACTGCGGAAATATTCGAGCTGCGTCCGGATCGTATGTATGAGAAGTAGCGGAGGCCCGCTGCCGATCTTTTGGAAACGCAGGCTAAGCGTATCCGATATTTTGAGCAAACTTGGTTTGGCTTTTGTCACGCTAAGCATTCGATCTCTCCTGTGCTTTGAGGGGCGCGATCTTTCAAGCGGCGGCGGCTTCTCGGACCTGTTTGACTGCTGCATCCAGAATCGCCCGAGCCAAATCCGGATCGTTGACCACTCGCGATAGCGTCACCGCACCGACCATCGTCGTGAGAATGGCCATGGCCTTGCCACTGGACTCCTCGCCGCCGGTCTCGGCAATGAACCGGCCGAGCACTTCGAGATGCGCCTTGATTCCGGCTTCGAATGCCGCCTTCACGTCGGATCCCTGTCTGGCGGCATCCGCGCCGAGCGCCACAATCGGGCAGCCGTCCATCTTTTCTTCGCGATGGTCACCACTGAGGTAAAACGCAATCACCGCGCCGAGCGGATCATCAGGATTTTTCTCGGCCGCATCCGACCATCGGCCGGAAGCACTCTCCAATGCGCGCTTGGACGCCTCTACCGCCAGATCCTCTTTTGAGGCGAACTGCTTGTAGAAGGCACCTTGGGTTAGGCCGGCCGCCTTCATCAGATCCTTGAGCCCGATGCCATCAAAGCCGCGCTCCCTGAAGAGGCGACTCGCCACATTGATCACGGTTTGGCGGTTCTCCGCGGCTTGAATGCGACTCACCCGCATCTTGGACCTCCATTTGGATTTTGGTCGAACTCTATAACTCAGATAGAGTTCGAACGCAATCTATCAAGTGGGGCATGGCGGAATCTGAGGCCCCCCGGAGGTCGAAGTGGCCTATTTCGCGGGATCACGTTTTCGTCAGCGCTCCAATTTAGATTGCGATCGAACTCTAATGTGGTTATAGAGTTCGAATGAAATCTAAGTGGCTTGGAGATGGCAATGAGAAAGAGCAGACTTTTGGTCTTGGCAGGTGTCCTGATCGCGGCGTCCGGAGCGGCCGTCTTCGCTACTCTTGCTATTCCCGCCCAAGAAGCTTCCGCGGCGCGTGACCCGAGGCAGGAACCGCCGATGGTCAGACTGGCGACGGCAGCGCGGGTGAATGGATCCGAACGCGGTTTCACGGGCATCATCGGGGCGAGGGTGCAGAGCAACCTCGGGTTTCGCGTCGCCGGCAAGATCGTGGAACGGCTTGTTAATAGCGGTCAGCAGGTCAAAGCCGGTGAGCCGCTGATGCGGATCGACGAAACCGACCTTCGCCTTGCGGTCACGGCAAAGCGCAATGCCGTTGCAGCGGCGCGTGCATCTGTCGTTCAGACCGATGCGGATGAACAGCGATACGCCAAACTGGTCAGCAACGGATGGGCTTCGCGACAGCGCTACGAGCAAGCGAAGGCCGCGTTGGACACGGCCGAGGCGCAACTCGCCACCGCCGAAGCTGATGCGCGGGTCGCCGAGAATGAGGCGACCTACTCGGTCCTCGTCGCGGATGCGGACGGAACGGTGGTTGAAACGCTTGGCGAGCCCGGACAGGTCGTCTCTGCCGGCCAGACAGTCGTTCGGATCGCAAAGGCCGGTCCCCGCGAAGCTGTGGTCGCGCTTCCCGAAACGATCCGGCCCGCAATCGGCTCCGTGGCTGAGGCCAGCGTGTATGGGGCGGCCGATGGGCGACGCTATACGGCGCATCTGCGGCAGTTGTCGGATTCCGCCGATGCTCAGACCCGTACCTATGAGGCCCGTTACGTGCTCGACGGTGAGGCCGCGGCAGCACCGCTTGGCGCGACGGTAACCATTCGGCTCGCAAGCCAGGCTATTCAGCCGGAAGTTCAGGTGCCGCTGGGAGCCGTGCTCGATGACGGCCGGAAGACCGGTGTGTGGGTCCTGAATAGCGCCACCTCAACCGTACGCTTTCAGCCGGTCAAACTTGTTCGGGTGAGCGACGAAACCGCCGTGATTTCTGGATTGAGCTCTGGTGACTCGATTGTTTCCCTTGGCGCTCATCTCCTGCACGAGGGTGCGCGCGTCAGAACTGCCTCTGAAAGCGGGAGCAACTGATGAGCCTCAATCTTTCCGCGATCGCCGTTCGCGAACGGGCGGTCACCCTGTTCTTCATCGTCCTGCTGGCGGCCGCAGGCGCCTACGCCTTCCTCATGCTCGGGCGTGCGGAGGACCCGTCCTTCACCATCAAGACCCTGACGGTCACGACGGTATGGCCAGGCGCGACGGCGCGCGAGATGCAGGACCAGGTCGCCGAACCCTTGGAGAAGCGGATTCAGGAGCTGACCTGGTACGACCGGGTGGAGACGACCACACGGCCAGGTTATGCGTACATGACGGTTACGCTGAAGGACAGCACACCGCCATCCAGCGTGCAGGAGGAGTTCTATCAGGCCCGCAAGAAGCTTGCGGATGAAGCGCGCAAGCTGCCCTCTGGTGTGCTCGGCCCGTTCGTCAACGACGAATACTCCGACGTGAGCTTCGCCCTTTATGCCCTCAAGGCGAAGGGCATGCCGATGCGGGAACTCGCCAGGCAAGCCGAGACTATTCGCCAGGATCTCCTGCACGTGCCCGGCGTCAAGAAGATCAACATCCTCGGTGAACGTCCCGAACAGATATTCATCGAATTTTCCTATGCCAAACTGGCAACCCTCGGCGTGTCGGCACAGGACATTGTTGCCGCCTTGCAGCGGCAGAACACCGTCACGCCGGCAGGCTCGATCGACACCAAGGGGCCGCAGGTCTTCATCCGGGTCGACGGCGCTTATGACAGCGTTCAGGCAATCGCCGACACGCCGATCGTCGCTGCGGGGAGGACGCTGAAACTCTCCGACATCGCCGAAGTCCGCCGCGGCTACGAGGATCCTCCCACCTACCTCATCCGCCACCAGGGTGAGCCCTCCGTCATGCTCGCGGCGGTTATGCAAGAGGGCTGGGATGGCCTCGCGCTCGGCAAGGCGCTGGAGGAGAGGTCCGCAGCTATCGCCCGGACGCTGCCGCTCGGGATGAGTCTGGCCAAAGTCAGCGACCAGGCCGTCAACATCACCTCGGCGGTTGACGAATTCATGATGAAGTTTGCGATGGCGCTCGGCGTGGTGCTGCTGGTGAGCCTGCTCAGCCTCGGCTGGCGCGTCGGCATCGTCGTGGCGGCTGCCGTCCCTCTGACGCTTGCCGTCGTGTTCCTCATCATGCTGGAAACCGGTCGGTTCTTCGACCGCATCACGCTCGGCGCCCTCATCTTGGCGCTTGGTCTTCTCGTGGACGACGCCATCATCGCCATCGAGGTGATGGTGGTGAAAATGGAAGAGGGCATGGACCGCATCAAGGCGGCGGCCTACGCGTGGAGCCACACAGCGGCGCCAATGTTGTCGGGCACGCTCGTGACAGTCGCCGGGTTCCTGCCGGTGGGCTTCGCGCGCTCGACGGCCGGCGAATACGCCGGCAACATCTTCTGGGTCGTGGGGTTCGCCCTCATCGTCTCCTGGATCGTCGCGGTGATCTTCACGCCCTACCTTGGCGTCAAGATGCTGCCCGCGATCAAGCCGGTCGAAGGCGGTCACCACGCGATCTACGGCACACCGAACTATCGGCGCCTGCGAAGCCTCATCACCTTCGCCGTGCGCCACAAGTTCGTGACCAGCGGCATCGTCGCCATCGCTTTCGCGCTTTCGGTCGTCGGCATGGGCGCCGTCAAGCAGCAGTTCTTCCCGACGTCCGACCGCCCCGAAGTGCTGGTGGAGGTTCGCCTGCCGGAAGGCACCAGCATCGAGACGACGACCGCCACAGTCGAGAAGCTCGAGCACTGGCTGGACCACCAGTCGGAGGCCAAGATCGTCACGAGCTATGTCGGTCAGGGCGCTCCTCGCTTTTTCTTCGCGATGGCGCCGGAGCTGCCCGATCCGGCCTTCGCCAAGATCGTCGTGCTCACGCCGGACGCGGAGGCGCGCGAGACTTTGAAGCACCGTCTGCGACAGGCGGTGTCAAATGGGCTTGCACCTGAGGCCAATGTGCGCGTCACTCAGCTCGTGTTCGGCCCCTACACGCCGTTCCCGGTCGAGTTTCGCGTCATGGGTCCTGATCCTGCGCAATTGTACGCCATATCTGAAAAAGCCCTCGATATCATGCGTGGCGTTCCCGATGTGCGGCAAGCGAACCGCGATTGGGGCAATCGCACACCCGTGCTCCGCTTCATCCCGGATCAGGATCGACTGAACCTCATCGGCCTTTCGCCATCGGAGGTGGGCCGGCAGCTGCAGTTCCTCCTCACGGGCATCGCCGTTACGCAGGTCCGCGAGGACATCCGCAATGTCCCCATCGTGGCACGCAGCGCCGGCGGCGAGCGGCTGGATCCGACGCGTTTGGCGGATTTCTCACTGATGAGCCGGGACGGCCGCCCGATTCCGCTCGACCAGATCGGCCATTCGGAAATCCGTCTGGAAGAGCCGATTATGAAGCGCCGCGATCGCACACCCGTCGTGACGATTCGCTCGGACATCAATGAGGCGACCCAGCCTCCAGAGGTCTCCAAGGAGATCAAGACAGCCCTTCGGCCGCTGATCGCATCGCTTCCGGCCGGCTATCGCATCGAATTGGGCGGATCGATCGAGGAGGCAACCAAGGCCAATGACGCGTTGGCGACGGTCTTTCCCGCCATGATCGCCGCCATGCTGATCGTCATCATGCTGCAGGTGCGATCGTTCTCGACGATGGCCATGGTCATGCTAACGGCACCGCTTGGCCTCGTCGGCGTCGTGCCGATGTTGCTCGCCTTTAACCAGCCCTTCGGATTCAACGCCATTCTGGGCCTGATAGGACTGGCGGGCATCCTGATGCGCAATACTCTGATCCTGACCGAACAAATCAAGGAGAACCGTGCTGCCGGCCTTGATGACTATCACGCCGTCATCGAGGCCACGGTGCAACGCACGAGGCCAGTGATCCTGACCGCACTTGCCGCCGTGCTGGCCTTCATCCCTCTCACTCACTCCGTCTTCTGGGGATCGATGGCCTATACGCTGATCGGCGGCACGGCGGTCGGCACGGTGCTGATCCTGCTGTTCCTTCCTGCGCTTTATGCCGCGTGGTTTCGGATCAAGCCGACTGAAGATGAGAGCCACGAGGATTCGACGGCGGAACCGGAATTGCGAACAGCAATGGCCGCCGAGTAGGGCCTGTTGGCGGACGAGACACCTCTGGTTCTCGCCCACCAGCTCCCAGATGCGTCAAAGTTAGTTCGATAACAGAATGGATGTGCGCGCTGGCCGAGACGGTGTTCCGTGACTTGCCTGGCTGGCATTCGGCGTGCGATCGCGCGTGGTCTCCATGTGGCGGCGATGGCCCGCAAGACGCAGATTCTCCGGAATAGTTTAACTCTTAAGTTTCAGCCCGCACCCGCGAGACCGCGCGAGCGGGCCGGGGAGCGATAATCTAAAGCGCTTGACGAGTTCTGAAAAAGAACTGTAGGCTGCAGCAGCGACGTACCCCGGAAGGTGCGCGTTTGGGAGGACGAGCAATGTTGATGAAATGGAAGGCCGTGGCGGCTCTGGCTTTACTTTTGAGCGGGCCTGCATTCGCGGCTGAAGAGCCCGGGATTTCAGCGACGGAGATTAAGGTCGGCGGCGTTTTTCCCTTCAGCGGACCGGCGTCATCGATCGGTCTCGTAGGGAAGGGGCTTATCGCCTACATTCAGTTGGTGAACGACCGCGGCGGCATTAACGGACGCAAGATCAACTACATCGCATACGACGATGCATACAGCCCTCCCAAGGCGGTTGAGCACGTTCGCAAACTGGTCGAGAGCGATGAAGTGTCGTTCATGTTCGGCCAGCTCGGCACCCCGGGCATCTCGGCTACGGCAAAATACCTGCGGTCGAAAGGGGTGCCTAGCATCGCAATTATCAGCGGGTCATCCAAGTTCACGGACGTCGCCAATTACCCGATGACCACGACAGGTCTTGTCAGTTACGACACCGAAGGCAAAATCTATGCAAAGTATCTGACGAAGGCACTGCCAAACGCCAAGTATGCGATCCTCTATCAGAACGACGACCTTGGCAAAGACTATGTCAGCGCCTTCAAGGCGTTTCTCGGAAAGGATTTCGACCGAAAGGTCGTGACTGCTTCCTATGAGGTCACCGAACCGACGGTTGATTCCCAGGTCGTCAACCTGAAGAGTTCCGGTGCCGACGCTCTTGTGATCGCCGGCACGCCGAAGTTCGCAGCCCAGGCCATCCGGCAAGCCGCGGTGATCGGCTGGAAGGCGACCGTAATCCTCAATTTCCCATCCGGGTCTGTCGGAGGCACGCTCGCACCGGCCGGCCTCGACAAATCGGTCGGCGCGATTGTTGGCACGACCAACAAGGATATTCTGGATCCGACCTGGAAAGACGACCCTGCCATGCAGGCCTACCGGTCATTTCTGGACAAGTATTTGCCGGGTGTCGATATCACCAATGGCAGCTATCTGACCGGCTATCAGCAAGGCATCCTGCTCGAGCAGATTCTGAAGCAGTGCGGCAACGACCTGTCTCGCAAAAATATTCTGGTGCAGGCCAAGAACCTGAAGGATTTCGTCGTTCCAACGGCACTGCCCGGCATCAAGGTCAACACAAGCGACACCGAGAACATGATCTGGACGCAGATGCGGTTGCAGCGATGGACGGGCACAAGTTGGGAAGGCTTCGGGGAAGTGCTGGACGCCAGGTCCGAGTGACCTCGCATTAGCGAAGCGACGGGCGCGGTAGTTAGCCGGGGCGAACTGCCGACCGGTCCGGCCGGGCACAGCAGCGATGGGCATCAGGGTTGAACCGCGTCTCGCGCGCTCATCGGACCATCACAGCAATTCAGGAGGTCGTTTTCGATGTCGACGAAGGCACTGACGTTCGCGGCGAGGGAGCTTTCCATCGAGTGTCGAACCGACGGAACGCTCGTGTTGAGCTCGCCCCTCGAATTGGGGAAGTGTGACTGGCGCATCACGGATTTTCTTCCGAGCTGGGCAGGTTCCGTTCCGGATAGAATTTTTCTCGCGCAACGCAATGCGAATGGGGGGTGGGACGAGATCACCTATAGCGAAGCATGGTTGCAGGTTCAGGCGGTCGGCCAAAGCCTGATCGATATGGGCGCAAAGCCGGCTGACAAGCTGGCGGTACTTTCAGGAAACTCGATTGAGAACGCGGTGATCTCGTTTGCCGCGATGTCGATGGGGGTAATCCTGGCGCCGATATCGCCAAACTACACGCTGATGCCCGGCGGGCTGGCTCGTCTCCAGGATATCGCGGAAGCGCTGCGCCCGAAGTTCGTTTTCGTCCAGAGCGGACGCGACTTTTCCGCGGGGCGCTCGATTCCCGAACTGGCAGCCGCAACCTGGATCAGTGTCGATGGGGCGCCGGACACCGTGCCTTTCGGCGCACTGACAACGCGAACGGAGAGTGAAAGTTTCGCGGGTGCATCACGTGCGGTATCTTGCGATGACGTCGCAAAGATTCTCTTCACGTCCGGTTCGACCGGCTTCCCCAAAGGCGTGCTCAACACGCACCGCATGATGGCGAGCTCCCTGCAAATGGGGAGTCTGCTGGTGTCTCCCCCGGACGCACCGGTACAGGTTGAGTGGCTGCCCTGGCATCATACGATGGGCAGTAACGTAATACTTCACAGCATTCTCAAGAATGGCGGGACGCTCTACATCGACGATGGCCGGCCGCTGCCTCAGCTCTTCCACAAGACGATCGCGAATCTCAAGGAGATTTCGCCGACTGCCATGTTCAACGTGCCTGCCGGCTATAATCTCTTGTGTGACGCGATCGAGAACGACCTCGATCTTGGCGCCAGCGTGTTCAAGCGGCTGGATCGATTGAGCTATGCCGGGGCTGCAATCTCGCAGGGCACGCTTGAAAAGCTCAATCGGCTGACATCGTCGATCACCGGCCGGCGAATTCCGGTCATGTCAGGCTACGGCACCACCGAAACGGCCCCGACAATCAGTACGACCCATTGGGCGACCGACCAGCCGGGCGAGATCGGTCTTCCCGCACCCGGTCTGCGGCTAAAACTGATCCCTGTTTCCGATACTTACGAAGCAAGGGTCAAGGGACCCAACGTTACTCCAGGTTATCTCGGAAGGCCGGATTTGACGGAAAAGGCCTTCGATGAGGAAGGCTTCTATCGCATCGGCGACACCGTCTCGTTTCTGGATCCTCAGAAGCCGGAGCTTGGGCTGCGCTTTACAGGCAGAATTTCCGAGAACTTCAAGCTCGCGAACGGCACATGGGTCTCGATCGGGAATATGCGTGCGGCGATTTTGGCGGCAACGCGCGGCGTATTGCTGGACATTGTCGTCGCGGGGGAAAATCGTGAATCGTGCGCGCTGCTCTGCTGGCTGAACCCGACCGAGGCAGCGCGGATTTCCAAGGCGCCAGCCGCGGATTTGACCTGCGACCCTTTCGTGATTCAATTTCTGAAGGATCGTTTTCAGGAATACAACGAAACTGTTGGAAGCAGCGAATTAATTTGTTCGTTCTCCCTGCTAAAGGATCCGCCGTCATTGGCGGCAGGAGAAATCACCGACAAGGCCTACGTCAATCAACGTGCTGTGCTGAAACATCGCTCTGACCAGGTGGAACGTCTCTACTGCAACGAAGCAAATCGAGATGTGATCCAGATCTGAGGGCGAGTTCAACCGTCCGCGACCGTTGCCGGACATCTCGTGTTCGCCAGGTGGCGCCTGCGGACATTTCGCTCGCGGTGCG
Source organism: Bradyrhizobium algeriense (assembly GCF_036924595.1). Classification (NCBI taxonomy): domain Bacteria; kingdom Pseudomonadati; phylum Pseudomonadota; class Alphaproteobacteria; order Hyphomicrobiales; family Nitrobacteraceae; genus Bradyrhizobium; species Bradyrhizobium algeriense. Next base: position 788,459 of record NZ_JAZHRV010000001.1, read on the forward strand.
ATCTACCGAGCGAGACCTTCGATGCAGCAGCCGGGTGAGCGGCCACCTCAAGCGACTTGGCGGCGCGGCTTTGCCTTCGGCTTCTCTGGCACCTTTGCCGCCGGGGTGCTTCGGGCACCGGGGCCGGGGTGGGTATGAACCTCCTTGGCCGAAAGCGGCTCGCCGCATTCGGAGCACACCATGACCGGATCGAAGTCCTTGCCGCATTTGCGGTGCTGGTGCAGCAAAGGTCGCCCGCGTTCGTCGACCATGTGCGTGTCGCCCCAATGCACAATCGCCATCATGATCGGATAGAGATCGAGTCCTTTCTGGGTGAGAATATATTCATGCCGCTTGGGCGATTCCTGATAGGGAATGCGGCGCAGCACGCCTTGCCGGACCAGTTTCTTCAGCCGTTCGGCGAGCAAATGCCGTGTAATCCCGAGCGCGGACTGAAATCCTTCGAAGCGGCGGGTGCGCAGGAAGCATTCGCGCAGAATAAGGAGGGTCCAACGGTCACCGATCACGCCGATGGTGCGGGCCATCGAACACGGTTCTTCTTCAAGGGCATCCCATCGCATTTTCCTGCTCTCCAGTCATCCGGCGCCCGATTCCGCTCGAATCGTCCAGGGAACCTCCGCTTTGCTACCATTCTAGATAGGTACTCAGCTCCAAACAATCCCCTATTGGGGACGCAAAAATCAGCAGAAATTCGCAAAAGTTTGACAGTTCGTTTTTAGAACTGTAAAGGTGGGCGGCAGCCGGAATTCGGCTATTCTACATCAAACCTGATCATCCAATGCGCGCTCCGGGAGAAGCCGACATGCCCCTGAAGGTAGAATTCCAGTTCGATTTCGGCAGCCCCAACGCCTATCTGGCGGAAGTTGCCATTCCGGGGATCGAGCGGCGTACCGGCGTGAAGTTCGAGTATGTCCCGGTTTTGCTCGGCGGCATCTACAAGGCGACCGGCAACATGTCGCCGTTCGAATCGCTTCGCGGCATCAAGAACAAGCCGGAATACCAGGCACTCGAGACCCAACGGTTTATCCGACGCCACAACGTCACGAAATTCCGTCAGAATCCCTTCTTTCCGGTCAATACGCTGATGCTGATGCGTGGCGCCGTCGCCGCCCAGTTCGAGGGCGTGTTCGAGCCCTATTTCCGCGCCGCCTACCATCATATGTGGGAAGAGCCGAAGAAGATGGACGACCTCGAAATCTTCCGGAACGCATTCATCTCCTCGGGGATCGATATCGACCGGTTGACCGCGCGCGCACAACAGGATGATGTCAAGAAGAGGCTGATCGACCTGACCAACGATGCAGTCAGCCGGGGAGCATTCGGCTCGCCGACTTTCTTCGTTGGAAAGGAAATGTTCTTCGGCAAGGATCAGCTTCGTGACGTCGAGGAGTCGATCGTCGAACAGATCAGGCAACCTGTTCCCAAGACGGCCTGACAGCGGCGACTGTCCCGGGTTAAGTGGCGAAAGCCAAATCTCTCGGACCCAAAGCAAAAGTAAACTGAGGGAGAATTCCCATGCCTGGCCCGCTTAGCGGTGTTCGTGTCCTCGATTTGACTGGCGTTGTGTCGGGCCCGTTCGCCACCATGTTTCTGGCCGATCAGGGCGCCGACGTCCTGAAGATCGAGCCGATCGGCGGCGACATCACCCGCCGCAGCCGTGCCACCATCGACAAGGACGGCGAGTTCTCCGCGCTGTTCATCTCTTCGAACCGCGGCAAGCGTTCGCTGTCGATCGACGTCAAGAGCGCGGCTGGCCGCGATGTGCTCGCCAAGCTGGTCTCGCGGACTGATGTGCTGGTACAGAACTTCCGGCCCGGCACCATGGAGCGCCTCGGACTCGGTGTAGAAGAGTTGCGGCAGCGGCATCCGCGCCTGATCTACGTCTCGATCAGCGGCGTCGGCGATACCGGCCCGTACGTGAAGAAGCGCGTCTATGACCCGATCATTCAGGGCCTGTCCGGCTTCGCCGATATCCAGTCGCAGCCGGTCACCAACCGTCCGCAGATGATCCGCACCATCGTTTGCGACAAGACCACGGCCGTGTTCACCGCACAGGCGGTGGCGGCGGCGCTCTACGCCCGCGAGAAAACCGGGCAGGGCGATCATATTCAGGTCGCGATGCTGGATGCGATGATTTCCTACCTGTGGCCGGAAGGCATGATGCAGTACACGGTGGTAGGAGCCGAGGCCACCGCCGCCGATCCCAACGACCGGCCGGATCTCGTGTTCAAGACCAGCGATGGCTACATCACGGCCGGTACCATTTCGGATTCCGAATGGCAGGGCTTTTGCCGGGCCTCTGGCGATCCCGAGCTTGCCAAGGATCCCCGCTTTGCGACGCCATCGGCGCGTTCGGTCAATGCCACGGCCCGCATCAACAAGATGGCGGAATACATCAGCCTGCACACGACCGCCGAATGGCTGGAGCGCCTCGATGCTGCCGACGTGCCGTGCGCGCCGATCCTGCGACGGGGCGAAATCATCCACAATGAACAGGTGATCGCGCGCGGCATAATCGCGGAATTCGATCAGCCGAAGGTCGGGCGAGTGCGGCAGCCCAAGCCGGCGGCCCGCTTTGAGATCAATGAAGCCGCGATCGGCGGGCCTGCTCCCCGGGTTGGCGAGCACTCGCTCAACGTGTTGCGCGAACTGGGCTACGACGATAGCGCCATCGACAAGATGATCGCCGAACGCAGCGTGCGCGTGGCGGTCTGACGCCAATCCGTCCCGCGCGAGGGGGTGGTCGGTTTCTAAGCTTTCGCCGGCACAGGCGTGATCGGTGCCATCGGGACGTTCGCCGCGACGGCTTGCTGATAGGCGTCCCGTTTCTTGATGCGTTCGAGATAGGGCTGCGCATTGTCGCAAATGCCGACGCCATAGGCGACGGCCCACTCAAGGCAGGTCGTGAGCAGGATGTCAGCGCTAGTAAACCTGTCGCCCATGAGGAATTGCCGTCCGTCTGCGAGCGCGACTTCGACATGGCGCAACTGCTGGCGGAAATATTCGCCGGCCTGGGCAACGACCTCGGGCGCAATACCGTAGATCGGACCGAGCGCGTCGGCCCGATGGCGGCGCATCACGTAAAGGCTGGTTGAGTCCAGCTCCGCGACGATAAAGAAACACCACTCCAGCCATGCGGCATAGTCGCGGGTGGTTTCAGGAATCAGCGAGCATTCCTTCGTGGAATACATTCGCGACAGGTAGGCAACGATCGCGGCGCTCTCGCCGATGCAGAAGTCGCCGTCCTGAAGAAGCGGAATCTTCTGGCGCGGGTTGAGCTTGGTGTATTCAGCGGTCTTGGTCTCGCCCGTTCGCGGCCCGATGGGCTTTGTCTCGTAGGCCAAGCCCAGTTCGTGCATGGCCCAATGCGGACGAACAGTGCGGCTTGTCCCAACGCCCCACAGGGTCAGGTTTGGTGTCGCGTTCATGTCACCACTTCTCCATAGAGGGACGGAGATCGAGCTCGTGGGTCCAGCCATCCCTGCTTTGCCGATGGGTGAACCAGTAGGCTTCGGCAATGGAAGATGTCTTGGTCAGGCTGTCTGGGGGAATTTCGCTTGCCTCGATCCCTTTCGCTGCTTTCATGCGCTGGTGAATGGCCTCGCTGTCCACGCCGGCGTCGATCAGGAGATGTACGACGTGGATGTTCTTCGGCCCCAGCTCGCGCGCCATCGCCTGGGCCACTGCTCGAAGTCCGAACTTCGCCGATGAAAAGGCCGCAAACCCCTGGCCGCCACGCACGCTGGCCGTCGCACCCGTAAAGAAGATGGTGCCGTGTCCGCGCGGAAGCATGACGCGCGCAGCCTCACGTCCGACCAGGAAGCCGCCATAGCAGGCCAATTCCCAGGCCTTGAAGAACAGCTTCTCGGTTGTCTCCAGCAATGGCTTGTTGACGTTCGATCCCGCGTTGAAGAGGCAGACCTCGATGGGTCCGAACTCTTTCTCGATTCGCGCGAATATGCCTTGGACCTCTTTTTCCTGGCGGGCATCGACACTGAACGCGTGAATGTTATGCCCCGCAGCCCTCAGCTCGCCCACAAGTCCCTGCGACTTGGACGCATCACGTCTGCAGATGCAAACCGTATAGCCGCCCTTCGCAAAACGCCTGGCGACGGCCGCGCCGATGGCGTCGCCGGCGCCCACAAGTATCGCTACGCCGCGGCGCTCCACCATCACATTGCTCCCTTTAAGTTCCTATTTGATACTTTTAACGTAGCGTCGGATCGATGCCTTGTAAACGGGGGTTTTCAATTCTGCGCGGTTGAATAGGGCAGCCAAGTTGCCCCTTTCGGGACCTCATCAAACAGGGATGATGAATTAGTGATTGACGAGTTCTAAAAAAGAACGTTAGGTAACGACGAATGTGCCGCGTTGCAGAAATGGGCATGCTTTGGTCGGGAGGTCGGTCGTGGCGGAGCTTTCGGAAGCGATCAATCTCGACGAGATTGCTGTCGGCTTGCCGGGCCGCAGCCATAAAGTAACGGCAAGACAGGCTGCCGAAGCCCCGACCGGATCGCGCTGGTCGAGAACCGGCAAGATACGCGAGCATGAGATCGCGGCCTGTTTGCATCGCGACCGAGCTGCCGCCAGGTAGGCGGCGAGATTCCAGCGACGAACTAACTTAACCTGACCGGGAGAACGCCTTTGCAAAAGAGAAACGCAACCGTGGCCGTGATCGGTGCCGGGGACTTTATCGGTGGCGAGATCGCAAAGAAGTTCGCCTCGGAGGGCTTCACGGTGTTTGCCGGGCGCCGCAACGGCGCCAAGCTCGAGCCGCTCGTCAAGGAGATCGAGAAGGCGGGCGGCGAAATTCACGCGCGTTCGCTCGATGCGCGCAAGGAAGAGGAGATCATCTCCTTCCTTGGAGATGCCGACAAGCACGCACCGCTCGAGGTCTGCATCTTCAACGTCGGCGCCAACGTCAACTTCCCGATTCTGGAAACCACCGAGCGCGTGTTCCGCAAGGTCTGGGAAATGGCCTGCTATTCCGGCTTTCTCGCCGGCCGGGAAGCGGCCCGGCTGATGCTGCCCCGGGGCAAAGGCAATATCTTCTTCACCGGAGCAACGGCAAGCCTGCGCGGCGGAATCGGCTATGCGGCTTTCGCCAGCGCAAAGTTCGGGCTGCGAGCCGTCGCACAGGCAACCGCCCGCGAACTGGGGCCCAAGAACATCCACGTGGCCCACCTCATCATTGATTCCGGCGTCGATACCGAATGGGTGCGCCAGCGGCGGATCGAGGCGCTCGGCCCGACCGCGCTGGACGACCCCGATGCGTTGATGCCGCCATCCTCGGTCGCAGAATCCTATTGGCTGCTCTATCAGCAGCCCAAAAGCGCTTGGACCTTTGAACTGGAGATTCGTCCCTTCGGCGAGAAGTGGTAGCGGGAGCCTCTCACGATGGAACTCGATCTTTCCAGCGAAGATGCTGCGTTTCGTGACGAGGTGCGCGCCTTTATTGCGGAGAACTATCCGCAGGAAATGCGCGTTCCAAACCCCGAGACCGATTTGACCAAGGAGCAGTCGCTGCTCTGGCACCGCATCCTGCACAAGAAGGGGTGGACCGCGCCGCTCTGGCCCAAGGAATATGGTGGCCCCGGCTGGTCCGTCACGCAACGATTCATCTTTGAGCAGGAAACCTCGCGCGCCGGAACGCTGCCGCCGCTGGCGTTCAGCGTCACCATGGTCGGTCCGGTCATCTACACCTTCGGCAACGATGCGCAGAAGAAGAAGTTTTTGCCGCGAATCCTCTCCGGTGACGACTGGTGGTGCCAGGGCTATTCGGAGCCGGGCTCCGGCTCCGACCTCGCCTCAGTCCGCACCAAGGCAGTGCGCGACGGCGACCACTACATCGTCAACGGCCACAAGACCTGGACGACGCTGGCCCAGCATGCCGACTGGATCTTTTGCCTGGTGCGAACGGATCCTAACGCGAAGCCTCAGGCCGGCATTTCCTTCCTCTTGATCGACATGAAATCGCCGGGCGTCACCGTGCGGCCCATCATCACCATCGACGGATCGCATGAAGTCAACGACGTGTTCCTGGAGGACGTGCGGGTCCCCGTGGAGAACTTGATCGGCGAGGAAAACAAGGGCTGGACATACGCGAAATTCCTGCTCGGCAACGAGCGTACCAGCATGGCCGGGATCGGCCGGTCCACTCGGTATCTCGGGCGTCTCAAGCAGATCGTGAGAACCGAAGTCGGCGAGGACGATCCGTCCTTCGGGGAGTTCATCAGGGAGATCGCGCGCGTCGAGCTCGATGTGCTGGCGCTGGAGGCGACCGAACTGCGCATCGTCGCGCAGATGTCGCGCGGCATCGATCCGGGACCGGCCGCGTCGCTGTTCAAGATCAGGGGCACCGAGATATTCCAGCGCATCACCGACCTGACTCACCAGGCGATCGGAAATTACGGTCTTGCCATCCGTGAGCACCCGGTAAGCGCCAACCGCTTCATGCCGGGGCCGGACTATGGACACACCGCGACGGAAAAGCATCTGAACTCCCGCAAGCTCAGCATTTACGGGGGCTCGAACGAGATCCAGCGCAACATCATCGCAAAAGCGGTTTTGGGTCTCTGACCACATCGCACGAGGCATCCGATGGATATTCAGTTGACGGAAGAACAGGAATTGCTCCGGTCCAGCATCCAACGCTTCTTGCGCGAGCAGTACGATTTCGACGAGCGCCGCAAAATCGTTGCGAGCGATGAAGGCTGGAGTCGCAGGCACTGGAAATCGTTCTCCGAACTCGGACTCTGCGCCGCGCCGTTCAAGGAAAGCTCCGGTGGCCTCGGTGGCGGCTCGATTGCGACGATGATCGTGATGCAGGAGTTCGGCCGCAACCTCGTCGTCGAGCCGTATTTTGAGACGGTTGTCCTTGCCGGTGGCCTGATCGAGGACGTCGGCTCGGCCGAGCAGCGCGAAGCATTTCTGCCGAACATCATGGAGGGCGATGCGATATGGGCGGTGGCCTGGGCGGAGGGACGATCACGCTACGATTTCAACAACGTTACCACCACTGCACGCCGCGAAAGGGACAACTTTGTTCTGAGCGGAACCAAAGCTGCGGTGGTCGGTGCGCCGTGGGCTGACAAGCTGATCGTCTCGGCGCGCACGTCGGGCGAAGCCCGCGATCGCTTTGGCGTGAGCCTCTTCGTGGTCGATCGCCATTCGGCCAATCTTCACTTGCAGAGCTTCAAGACGGTCGACGGCCGACGAGCCGCTGAACTCACGCTGATGAACGTGGAAGTACCGGCCAGCCAATTGCTGGGCCTTGAAGGGTGGGGTGTCACCGCTCTGGAGGCCTGCCGCGACCGGGCTATCGGCGCTCTGTGCGCCGAAGCAGTCGGTGCGATGTCTGTGCTGAATTCGGCGACGCTGGAGTATAGTAAAACGCGCAAGCAGTTCGGGGTCGCTCTCGGGACCTTCCAGGTGTTGCAGCACCGCATGGTCGACATGTTCATCGCGCTCGAAGAGGCGCTCTCGCTCACCCAGCATCTGAACCTCAGCCTCGCCACCCAAGAGCCAAATGGATCGAAACTGGCGTCCGGCGCGAAGTCGAAGGTCGGATACGCCGCACGCTTCGTCGCGGAGCAGGCCGTGCAACTGCACGGCGGCATGGGCATGAGCGACGAGCTGAACGTCGGTCATTACTTCAAGCGAATAAGCTCCATCAACGTCCAATTCGGTGACCCCACCTACCATCTGATGCGGTACGCGCAGCAGAGCTAATTGTCCTTCCAACGCAGCAAATTCGACTACCGCACCCCCGACCAGAGGCAAGCAATGACCGAAGCCGTAATCGTCTCGACTGCTCGCACCCCCATTGGCAAGGCCTACAAGGGTGCTCTCAATAATACCGAAGGCGCGACATTGCTGGGTCATGCCATTTCCGCTGCGTTGTCACGCGCCAACGTGGAGGGCGCCGAAGTCGAAGATGTTGTGATGGGTTGCGCGATGCAACAGGGCGCCACAGGCACCAACATTGCACGCAAGGCGCTGCTGCGCGCCGGACTCCCGGTCAGCGTGGCCGGAACCACCATCGACCGGCAATGCGGGTCTGGCCTGCAGGCGATTGCCTTGGCTGCGCGCTCGGTCATCTTCGATGGCGTGGAGGTTGCCATTGGCGGCGGTGGCGAATCGATTAGCCTGGTACAGAACAACCAGTTCAACAGCTTTCATGCCGTCGATCCTGAACTGCTCGCAATGAAAGGGGATGCCTACATCGCGATGCTGGATACCGCCGAGATCGTGGCGAAACGCTACAATATCTCGCGCGAACGTCAGGACGAATATAGCCTGGAGAGCCAGCGCCGGACGGCAGCAGCGCAGCAGGGCGGCCGCTTTAACGACGAACTCGCACCGATCAAGACCGCGATGGCGGTCACGGACAAGGCGACCGGGGCAATGTCGTATCAGCAAGTGACGCTGTCGGCCGACGAGGGGCCGCGTCCCGATACCACGGCCGAGGGTCTTGCGGGCGTCAAGCCGGCAAAGGGGCCGGGCTTCACCGTTACCGGCGGCAATGCGAGCCAGCTCTCGGACGGCGCCAGTGCCGCCGTTATCATGAGCGACAAGCTGGCGGCACAGAAAGGATTAAAGCCACTCGGTATCTTCCGCGGCTTTGTCGCAGCGGGCTGCGAGCCTGACGAGATGGGAGTGGGGCCGGTCTACGCCGTGCCCCGGCTACTCAAGCGTCACGGACTTAAAATTGATGATATCGATCTGTGGGAATTGAATGAGGCATTTGCGGTGCAGGTGATCTATTGCCGCGACAAGCTCGGGATCGACCCGCAAAAGCTTAACGTCAACGGCGGATCGATCGCAGTCGGTCATCCCTACGGCATGACCGGAGCGCGGCTGACTGGCCACGCCTTGATCGAGGGCCGCCGGCGCAAGGCCAAGTATGCTGTTGTTACCATGTGTATTGGCGGCGGCATGGGTGCCGCGGGCCTCCTCGAAATTGTCCACTGACGAACAACGGCCAGTAAGGCGGTACATTTCCAACCTATCGGAGGCACACGTGAAGACTGCAATTACCGAGATGTTCGGCATCGATCATCCGATTATTCAAGGCGGAATGCACTATGTTGGGTTTGCCGAACTCGCCGCCGCGGTGTCGAATGCCGGCGGTCTCGGCATCATCACCGGCCTCACCCAGAAGACGCCCGAATTGCTGGCGAAGGAAATCGCGCGCTGCCGCGACATGACGGACAAGCCGTTCGGTGTGAACCTTACTTTCCTGCCGAGCTTCACAGCGCCGCCCTATCCGGAATATATCGCCGCTATCAAGGAAGGTGGCGTCAAGGCAGTGGAGACCGCAGGCCGCAGCCCCGAGCAGTACATGCCCGCGCTGAAAGCCGCCGGCATCAAGGTGATCCACAAATGCACCTCGGTGCGGCACTCGCTCAAGGCCGAGAAGATCGGCTGCGATGCTGTCAGCGTCGACGGCTTCGAATGCGGCGGCCATCCCGGCGAGGACGACATCCCGAACATGATCCTGCTGCCCCGTGCGGCGGACGAACTGAAGATTCCATTCGTGGCGTCGGGCGGCATGGCCGACGCGCGGAGCCTCGTCGCGGCGCTGTCGATGGGGGCGGCCGGCATGAACATGGGTACCCGCTTTATCGCCACCAAGGAAGCGCCAGTTCACGACAATGTAAAGCAGGCCTTGGTCAAGGCGACCGAACTCGACACCGTGCTGGTCATGCGCGCGCTACGCAATACCGAGCGCGTCTTGAAGAACAAGGGCGTCGAGCAGTTGCTGGAGATCGAGCGCGACAAGGGCGCAGGCCTGAAGATTGGCGACATCCACGAGCAGGTCGCTGGAGTCTATCCGAAGGTGATGATCGACGGCGATATGGACGCGGGCGCGTGGAGCTGCGGCATGGTCGCAGGGCTCATTCGCGATATCCCAACGGTGAAGGAATTGATCGACCGCATCATGGCGGAGGCCGAACGAATCATCCGTCAGCGCCTGACTGGCTTTCTCAATGATGCCGAGCAAAGGCCGGCTGTCGCCCGGGCGATCGCGTGAGCGTTTCCCCACGGGTATGCTGCTGCCGGATGTTCTGACGAGAGGCCCACGCCTAGTCATGCGTGGGTTGATCGTTATTGATGAAGCTGGACTGGCCAGCGATGGATGGCCTTCGGCAGCCTCGGGGAAATTTATGGATCTGACCGACTTCCACTACTACGAGCCTTCGAGGGGCCACGGACTCAGACATAATCCGTTCAACGCGATTGTCGCGCCGCGTCCGATTGGCTGGATTTCGTCGCGCAATGCGGCTGCTCAACTGAATCTCGCTCCATACAGCTTCTTCAACGCGTTTCTCTACGACCCCCCGATAATTGGGTTCTCCTCAATTTCGTGGAAGGATACCGTAAAAAACGTCAGCGAGACCCGCGAATTCGTCTGGAATCTGGTCACAATGGATCTGGGCGAGCGCATGAACGTGACGGCGACGCCTCTCGATCACGGAGTGAGCGAGTTCGAAGCAGCAGGGCTGACGCCAATACCCGGGCGCCACGTCGCTGTGCCGCGGGTAGGCGAGAGCAGGGCCGCTATGGAATGCAAGGTCGTCGAGGTCTCTCAGTTGGCGAATGCGCGCGGTGAGAAGGTCGAAGGATGGTTCGTACTCGGCGAGGTCGTCGCAGTATACATCGACAAGTCCTTGATCGAGGACGGCGTCTACAACACTGCACTTGCGCGTCCCATACTGCGCGCCGGCCGTGGTGGTGATTACCTCGAGGTCAAGACAGAGAACATGTTCGAGATGCCGCGCCCGCCAGGCAGCAGCAAACCGAAGTTCCATGGCACCTAATGGGGAGCAGGTGACCTTAGGCCCCACGCGTACAGGCCAAGTGCGAGCAGTGAAAATGCGCTCAACACGACGCCGAGCGCGAACATTGCTTCATGCGACACCGTGGCGGCAAGCCATACGCCGATTGCGGCGGTCATCATCTGCCAGAAACCCAGCAGCGCCGAGGCGGCGCCGGCTTTCTCCCCGAATGGCGAGAGCGCCCGCGCCGTCGCCAGCGGACTGACAACGCCCATGCCGAGGAGAAATAGACACATCGCGCCCAGAAACGGCAAGAAAGTCGGGCTGGTCATCGAGATGAGCAGGATCGCAACGCTGCTGGCGGTCGTCGCCCACAATCCTGCCCGGATCGGGCCATCGAGCCCATAGCGTGGTGCCAATTTCGTCGCCAGCATACCGGCGGCGAATACGATAAAGACGGTGCCGGCGAAGAACAGGCCGAGCTGGATCGGCGTGAAGTGCATCGCTTCAATGAATAAGCGCGGTGCAGCCGAAAACATGGAGAACAAGCCGCCTATGATCAGACTCGCGGTTGCAGCCGGGATAACGAAGCGACGATCTCCAATCAGGCCAGCATAGGTCCTGACGATGGCGACCGGGTTGAGCGGAGTGCGGTTCGAATGGTGGGTTTCGCCGAGGACGATGCCGTAGGCAATAGCGCCAACAGCAGCGAAAGCCGCGACGAGAGCGAATTCGGAGCGCCAGCCAAAGCTGTGATCGAGTGCGCCGCCAAGCAGCGGCGAGAAGCCGGGGGCTGCGGACATTACGATCATGATGAGCGCCAGCGCGCGTGCCAGTGCCGCCCCACTGAACATGTCGCGGGCGATGGCGCGAGACAGCACAGACGTCGCGCAAGCGCCTGCAGCCTGCACGACGCGGCCGGCCAAAAGATTAGGTAGGTCGTTTGCCAAACCGCACCAGACGCTGCCGCCGATGAACACGGCAAATCCGATCAGGACCGGCCAGCGTCTTCCATAGCGATCCGAAAGCGGTCCAACCACGAGCTGGCCCAACCCGAACACTGCAAGATAGACGGTAATGGCGGAGGTGACCGCCGCGCTCGTGACATTCAATGAGATCGCAATTTGTGGCAGCGACGGCAGCAAGATGTTGGTCGCCAGCGTTCCCATGGCGGCCAGGACGGAAAGGATCGCGATCGGCAGGGCGCTGGAGACGGGAACGTCCAGCGGCGCGGTCTTGATCGTCTCGCTCTGGTCAGCCATGTGAACTTTCGCGCTGATAGGAATAGGCAGGTTACAAGATGGCGAACGACACGGTTCGCGTCGCCGCCGGGCCTTTTTTGCAGGATCGCCCGCGCTAGCCGCGGACGACGCGCTCGATCGCGATGGCGGTGGCTTCACCGCCACCGATGCAGAGGGCGACCACGCCGCGCTTGAGGTTTTGGGCTTCGAGTGCATGCACTGGCAATACGTTGTCCATGAAAACCTCATCGATCCGCTCGGGCGCCAGCTTGGCCCGTTCCAGCGCCGCGCCGATCACGTGGGAGCCGGGCGGCGGAAAGGATGACGACGGGGTCGGAAGCAGCGGCCATGGCGAACTCTCCTGTTGATAGGTGTTGTTATATGACGATAGTCATATAAGATAGCCGGCATTGCAATGAAATGTTGCCGTGACCGTCAAGGAAGCGCGGTTCCAGAATTGCTAAGGGGATGGAGACGGTTCGTACAGCCGGTCACCTTAGGACCTTGCACGGAGTGGCGATGCGATACGGAGAAGACCACAGGCGTCAAACCCACAATCGGATCGTTGAAAATGCGTCCTACGGTTTGCGCCAAAAGGGCGCGGAAGGGCTCAGTGTTGTCGACTTGATGAAGCTCGCGGGTCTCACGCACGGCGGCTTCTATAACCATTTCGTTTCGCGTGCCGCGCTTGTCAGCGAGGCGATCGCCTTTGCAATGGATCAGACCACCGAGCGGTGGAAAAAACTGGCGAACGGGAAAACCAGCAGGGAGCGCTTCGAGGCGTTGATCGCCGATTATCTTAGTCCCCGGCATCGCGACAATCCTAAACACGGTTGCGCGCTCCCAACCCTGGCCGTCGATGTCGCGCGATCGAGCCCGAGCGAGCAGCAGGCCCTGACTTCCAAACTGGAGAAGATGATCGATGCCCTTGTCGAGTTGCTTCCCGGTGAGCCACCTCGACAGGCCCGCCAAATCGCGACGGGCGCTATCGCAACCATGGTGGGATCGATCGTGCTGTCGCGTGCTGTCGGCGCGGGGAAACTTTCCGACCGCATCCTCGATGCCGGCCGCAGGACCGCCGGCGGCCGGATTCGGAAGCCGCAGCGAAGAACCATAAAGGCGATGCGCTGCGAAAAATCATAACATAAGGGAGGTCAACATGACGGCCGGCAAGTGGCTTAAGACGGCCTGCAATCTGTGTTACATCAATTGCGGAATCGAAGTCTTGGTGAATGACGGGCGCCTCGAGAAAGTACGGGGCGACCGTTCGAGCCCGAAATCACAGGGCTATCTGTGCAACAAGGCGACCCGGATTCCATATTATGCGCATCACAGGGATCGGCTCACGACCCCGCTGCGTCGTCGCGCCGACGGCGGCTTTGATGCAATCGGGTGGGACGTGGCGATTGCGGAAATCGCGGAGCGGCTGCGAGACATCGTCGACAGGTATGGCGGCAAGAGCATCGCCCTTTACGGCGGCGGCGGGCAGGGCAACCACGCCGGCGGCGCCTACGCCAGTGGATTGTTGCGCGCGCTGGGTTCGCGCAGCGTCTTCAACGCCCTTTCGCAGGAAAAAACCGGCGACTTCTGGGTCAACGGCCACATGTTTGGCAGCCAGACGTGCCACACCGCCGAGGACGTACATCATTGCGACCTCCTGCTGGTCATCGGCGCAAATCCCTGGATCGCGCACGGTTTCCCGAATGCGCGCGACCACCTCAATCAAATCCGCAAGGATCCCGCACGCAAGCTGATCGTCATTGATCCCCGGCGGACCGAAACCGCCGAAATGGCGGATCTGCATCTCGCGGTTCGTCCGGGCACGGACGCGTTTCTCCTCGGTGCGCTGCTGGCTACGCTTGTCCGGTCCGACCGGATCGACCATGCGTTCATTCAGGAGCACACGATCGGCTTCGCGGAGGTGAGGCAAGCGCTGTTAAATGTCCCCATTGAAGAATGGGCTGCCGCCGCCGATATCTCGATCGCGGATCTGGAGCGTTGCGCCGCGATGATCGTCGCGGCGAAGGCCATGGTGGTCCGGGTCGAGCTTGGCATCCAGCAAGGCATCAACTCGACGCTCAATTCCTACCTCGAAAAGCTTTTGATCATGCTTTCCGGCAATTTCGGCCGTGAAGGTACCAACCAGTTGCATAGCTGGCTTCAACCGCTATGGGGCAATTCGCCTAACCAGACATTCGCACCGACCGGAGACGCGATTATCGGGGGCCTGTTGCCGCCCAACATCTTCCCCGAAGCGGTGCTCAAGGACCATCCCGACCGGTTGCGTTGCGCCTGGATCGACAGTTCCAATCCCGCCAACACGGCAGCAAACACCGAGGCCGTGGAACGCGCGCTGCGCTCGCTGGAACTATGCGTTGTGGTCGACGTTGCGATGACCGAAACCGCACGGCTCGCGCATTACGTTCTCCCGGCGTCCTCACAATTCGAGAAAACCGAATTCACCCTGTTCAACTTCGAATTTCCGACGAACTATTTTCACGTTCGTGCCGGTGTATTGCCGCCGCTCGCCGGCACCTTGCCGGAGCCCGAGATCTACACGCGGCTTGCCATCGCCCTGGGGCGTCTACCAGGTGACAATGTGCTCGCACCCCTGCGTGAGGCTGCGCGGCGTTCGCGAGCCGAGTTCGCCACAGCCTTTCGTGCTTTCATCGCGGAGAACCCCGGCGCAGTCGCTGCCTTGGTGCTCTACCATACGCTGGGGCAGACGCTTCCGGATGGCACGGCGGCGGCGGCACCCTTGTGGGGTGCGGCGCTGGCTTGCGCGAAGCGATCGTCGCAAGCGGTGCGGCGAGCGATGGGCGCATCGGAGGAGGTGACGGATCATCAGCTCGGCGATCTCCTGTTCGACACTATCGTGGCCACCCGGCAGGGCACTGCCGTTACCCGGCACGACTATGACGAGGTCTGGTCATTGATCAGCCATTCGGATCGCAAGGTTCGGCTGGTGGTCCCGCAAATGTTGGAATGGCTTGCGCGTCTCGATCCGCAAGCAGCGGGCGTGCCAAAGGCGTTCCCGTTCATGCTGGCGGCTGGTGGTCGCCGCATGTTCAATGCCAACCAGATCTTTCGTGATCCCGCGTGGCGTCGCGAGGATCCGGACGGCGCCATGTTGATCAATTCCAGCGATCTGAGTGCCTTGGGCGCGAAGGATGGCGACTGGATCGCTGTCGAGTCGGTGGTCGGGCGGCTCGTCGTCCGCTGCAAGGTCGATGACGCCATGCGGAATGGCCAGTTGGCGCTGCCGCACGGCTACGGTCAGGCATACCCCACGTCGGACGGAGAGCGCCTGATCAATGGGCCGCGCATCAATCTGCTCACGGAGAGTGGCAACCGCGATCCTATTGCGGGCACGCCCTACCACAAGAACGTCGCAGTTCGTCTGGCCCTGGTGTCCGCGCACGAGGCTGCCTCCCATCAGTCGCAGTCCGAGCGAATTCATATGAGAGCGGCCGGACAATAGCTCGAAGGGAGCGAAAAATGACCGAGAAGCCAATCGCGATCGTGACCGGGGTAGGGCCGGGCACTGGAGCTGCCATCGTCAAGCGGTTCTCTGCAGGCGGATTCCGTATCATAGCGCTTGCTCGCTCGGCGGAGCTCATCAATCGCCTTGCGCAAGAGCTTCCCGATGTGCACGCGGTGACCTGCGACGTCTCAGATGAGAGCCAGGTACGGACCGTGGTCACTGACGTAAAGCGCCGTTTCGGCGCGGCGGAAGTTCTCATCCACAACGCGGTAGGAGGAGGCTGGGGCAGCTTTCGTGAGATCGACCCGAAGATGCTAAAGGGCAATTTCGAGGTCAACGTGATGGCCTTATTGTACCTGGCGCGCGAAGTGGCTCCTGACATGATCGATCGCGGCAAGGGCGCGATCCTGGTGACCGGAAACACGTCTTCGATCCGAGGCAAGGCCAATTTTGCCGGCTTCGCTCCGACAAAGGCGGCGCAGCGTATATTGGCCGAGTCGATCGCGCGTGACATGGGGCCTCTCGGCGTCCACGTCTCCTATGTTCTCATCGACGCCGTGATCGACACGCCCCGGATGCGCGCGCGGATGAGCGACAAACCGGACGAATTCTTCATCAAACCTGCCGCCATCGCCGCCGAACTGTACCATCTCTACGGTCAGGATCGATCGGCTTGGTCATTCCTCACGGAACTGCGGCCATTCCACGAAAATTGGTGACGCTGGCCGGTCAGCCATAGCGGCGTAACGGGCTTACTCGTTCTAAAGCTATCCAGACGCAGGACATGAAAGGTCACAACCATGACGGATGGATCAATCTCGATTGATACCGGGACGGACGAACTGCTGTGTGCGATCCGGGATCGCGTCGCCGTGATCACCCTGAACCGACCCGAGGCGCGAAATTCGCTGTCCGACCATCTCACGCCGGCGTTGCGTCGGATGGTCAAATGCAATGGTGACGATCCGGACGTCGGCGCACTGCTGATTACCGGTGCAGGCAGCGCTTTCTGTTCCGGCGGTGACGTCAAGGGGATGGGCGGCAACTCTGCCGCACCGGCCATGTCATTCAGCGACAAGGTTGCGCGATTGCGGGAACGTCAGCGAACCCTGACCGGCGTGCTTGTCTCGGTGCGTAAGCCCACCATTGCGGCCCTGCCGGGTCCGGCGGCTGGCGCTGGGCTAGCGATCGCGCTCGCCTGCGACATTCGAATCGCAGCCGAATCCACCATCATGACGACTGGTTATGCCAGAATTGCGCTCACGGGCGATTACGGCATTTCGTGGCTGTTGACCCGGCTGGCCGGAACGGCGCGTGCCCGCGAACTGATGTTCTTGTCCGAACGGATCGATGCACGCCGCTGCGAAGCGCTGGGGCTGGTAAATCGCGTGGTGCCTGATGTTGACCTGCAGAACGAAGCGTTCGCATGGGCGAGGACGTTGGCGAACGGTCCGGTGAGCGCCTATGCCGCCATCAAGGATAATCTCGACCTTGCGTTATCGGCTGACTTCCTGACGTCATTGGATCACGAGGCCGAGAAGATGGTCGTTGCGGCGGGTACGACGGAGCACACCGAAGCCGTGCGGGCCTTCATCGAGAAACGTATCCCCAGTTACAGGTGAGGCTTATTCCCCGACTCTGATGACGACCTTACCCCTCGCGCGCCCAGTCTCGACGTAAGCCAAGGCGTCCCCAGTCTTCTCAAACGGGAAAGACTTGTCAACGATCGGACGGATTGCGCCGGATTCGATAAGGGAAGCGATCTCGCTCAACTGTTGCCCTTCCGCTCGCATGAACAGGAATGAGAAGTGCACACCAAGGCTTCTGGCTTTCTTTCGCACACCATGACTCAGCACGCGCATCACCAGTTTCAGGAGCAGGTTCAATTTTAGTGCCTTGGCGAATTCTGGGTCGGGCGGCCCCGAGATCGAGATGAGGAGGCCACCTGGTTTCAGCACGCGCAGAGATTTTTCAAGCGCCTTGGTGTCCTGGCTGTGCAGGACCAGATCGTAGCCCGACAAAATCTTTTCGAAATCCTGCGTCTTGTAGTCGATGACGACGTCTGCGCCGAGACTCTTGACCAGCTCGGCATTTTTCGTGCTCGTTGTCGTCGCAACTGTCGCGCCGAGATGTTTGGCGAGCTGGATAGCAAAAGTCCCCACACCACCGGAGCCGGCCTGAATGAAGACCTTTTGACCGGGTTTCACCTTGCCCAACTCCACTAGCGCCTGCCAGGCGGTCAGCCCCACCAGCGGGATAGTGGCGGCTTCTTCCATGCTGATGTTCTTGGGCTTTAGCGCCACGTCCGTTTCATTCATTGCAATGAATTCCGCGAATGTTCCGATCCGATGATCGCGCGGTCGTGCATAAACCTCGTTGCCCGCCTTGAACCGCCTGACCTTCGGGCCAACCCGGACAACTGTCCCGGCAACATCGTGCCCCAGAATGAAAGGCGGGCGATACGGCAGTATGAGCTTGAATTCTCCGTCCCTGACTTTGCAGTCCAGAAGGTTCACAGCAGTTGCATGAACTCGAACCAGGACATCATCGTCCCGCAACTCCGGCTCTGGCAAGTTGGCCAAGCGCAGAGCGCCTTTCTTTTTGTACTTGTCGACAACGAATGCCTTCACTGTGTCTTCTCCAATTTGAAATATCGTCGCGGTGTCAGGCCTCGAGAAAAGACAGGGCCTTCGGCACGAAATCGGCGTGGTTCTGGAAAATCCCGCCATGCCCGGCATCTTCGTAGATAACCAGTTGCGCGCCCGGAATACGGCGCGCCATATCGGTACTGTTTACGGTCGGCACCATGATGTCGTTATCGCCATTCGCGATCAGTACCGGGATCCGAATGCTTCCGAGATCTTGAGGCGCCTGCCGGCCCCAGGTCGTGATCGCCTTGAGCTGCCGCAAAAAGGCGGCGGGCGTAGGTCCTTTGTCCCGGTTTGCCTTGCGCTCCTTCAGCCGTTCCAGAAAGGCTTTGCGGCTCGGCGGCCATTGGCCGTGGACGTGAAAAACAGGTAGAATTTCGGGTCTCGCAGCGTCAGCAAACCCTTGATTATGAGTGGCCAGGACACCGGCCCCACCTTGTCGATGCCTTTGCCCCCGCCGGGCCCGTGCCGGTCAGAATGAGTTTTCGCACGAGGTCCGGTGCCTTCAGCACGATGTCTTGTGCCACAAATCCGCCGAGGGAAAAGCCGAGCAGATCGACCTTCTCGAAGCCCAGCGCGCGGATCAGGGCAATCGCGTCCCGCGCCATCTCATCAATCGTCACAGGCGCCGTTCCGCCCGACGCACCGATACCCCGGTAATCCGTTGCGATCACGCGATGCCTGCTGGCGAGGCCGTCCACAATTCGCGGATCGAAATTGTCCAGAACTGCGCCCCAATGGTTGAAAAGAATTAGTGGCACGCCGCTGCGGGGGCCCAGGTCGCGATAGGCAAAAGTAGTCCCCCCAACCGATCGAAAGGTTCGGCGCATCGATGTAGCGCGTACCCGATCCGAGGTAACTGACAGAACTGGATGCCTTCATGATATTCTTTCTCTCGACCTTTCCTGGATGCTGACGCTCCTGTGCGGGAGCGACGCTGGTCTGCCCCGCGAGCGCCAGTCACCACTTCTCGACCCACGGCCGCAGCACGACTTCGAACGCCCACGTCGACCGATGCTGGCGATGCAAATGCAGGTAGGTTTCGGCGATGCGGTCCGGGTCAGCCATGTTGTCGTCGACAGTCGTTCCTGCCAATCGGTGCGCGCGGGTACCGTCTTCCTGAGTCCAGCCAATCGCCGCGTCAATCGGTACATTTGCCACGTGGATACCCTGCGGCATCAATTCTCTCGCCATGCTTTGTGCGAGTCCGGACTTGGCATGACATGCCATCGCAAAGGCAGCGCTCATCGGGAAGCCTTTGAGCGCCGCGCTTGCGTTCGTGAAGATGATCGTTCCTTTCGTTCCCCCGGGACCTGGTCTGTTCTCTCGCATGAGTCGAGCAGCGTGCTGACCCACCAAATACGCGCTGAACGCTGAGTTCCGAAGTGTCTCGAGCGCCATGCTTGGGTCAGCTTCGGTAATCCCCTTGCGGAAAATGCCGGGAACGCGGCCGTCGATATTATGCACGACAAGCGTCGGTGCCCCCAGGTCTCGAATGACGCTCTGGAACAGCAATTCCACGGCCGCTGGTTCGGTAGCATCGCAAGCGTATCGGCGCACGCCGTGCGTCTTCTCCAGATTCTGCAGGACCGATTTTTCTGGATTCCTGGCTGCGATGCCGACGCGCACGCCGTTTTCGGCGAACAGCCTCGCGCAACTTGAGCTGATGCCCGGGCCGCCCCCAACGATGATTGCAACGTCCTGTACGGAAGGTGGAGTGTCGTGTTGATCCAATTGAGTCATGTTTCGTGCTCCTGTGCGCGTCGTAAGCAGATGAGCGAGGACGCGTTTTATTCCTGGCGTTCCCAAATCTGCGAACGCCCGAGCATTGACACGCCAATGTAGCCGCGCACGTTGAGCTTCTTGCCGGCCTTCGGTCAGCTGGATTTTGCTGCTGTAGACCTTGCCATTGTCCGGATCGAGGATCTTGCCCGCGGTATATTCGGCGCCTTCCTTCTTCAGGCCGCTCAGGATTACCAAGCCGATTACCGGCACATCCTTGAGCGCGCCTTCGCATTTTTCACATTTCGGATTCCGATCTTCGGACGGGGCGCGGAACACCCTTTCAATCTTGCCCTGCAGCGTGCCATTTGCTTCCGTGATGCGGATAAGTGCTCTCGGTTTGCCGCTGGCGTCATCAACATTTCTCCACAAGCCGACAGGTGAGGCATTATCCGCCCAGGCCCCGGAGAACATGAGTGCAGCAGTCAGGGTGAGCGCGAGAACGCCTGATTGTTTCAGAATACGCATTCCGATGGTCTCCAAAGGAGTGGGGCTTATTGTTTGTTTCGATGCCGCGTGGTTCGATTCTCGTCGACGTATGACCAAGCGGGTCGCAGCGTAGTTACGCATTCACGTCGATGACCGTGCGGCCCTGGACCTTCCCCGCGAACATTTGGCGCACCACGTCGGGAACCTCTGCGAGGCCGACCACCTGCATCGTTCGGGCGAGCTTGTCCAGGTCCAGGTCGCGAGCCAAACGCGACCACGCCTCGATTCGCGCCTCCTGCGGGGCATTCACCGAGTCGATTCCAGCAAGTGTGACGTTGCGCAGGATGAACGGCAGAACCGTTCCGGGAAGATCGGTACCCTGAGCCAGGCCGCACGCCGTCACCACGCCGCGGTACTGCGTCTGCGCCAATACGTTCACCAGCGTATGACTGCCGACGGAGTCGACAGCGCCAGCCCAACGCTCGCGCGCGATAGGCGCTCCGGGCTCCGAAAGCGTCCGCCGATCGATGACCTCGGCCGCACCGAGGCTCCGCAGATAATCGGCTTCTTCAAGACGTCCAGTTGATGCAACGACGCGATAACCGAGATCGGCGAGGAGAGCGATCGCGATCGAGCCGACGCCGCCATTGGCGCCGGTTACGACGATATCGCCACGCTGCGGTGTGATTCCGCCATGTTCGAGGGCCAGCACCGACAGCATCGCGGTGTAACCGGCCGTGCCGATTGCCATGGCATCCTTCGTGGATAAGGGAGCGGGGATCTTCACAAGCCACTCGCCTTTGATCCGCGCTTTCTGGGCGTAACCGCCATGGTGGGTCTGGCTCAGTCCCCAGCTGTTCGCGACAACGCGGTCTCCGACGGCGATGCCGGGATAGGAGGATGCTTCTACCGTTCCAGCAAGATCGATACCGGGAATGAGGGGAAACTGGCGAATGATCTCTGCGCGCCCGCTTATGGCCAGCGCATCCTTGTAGTTCACGGTCGAATAATCGACGGCAACCGTAACGTCGCCGGGCATGAGATCTCGCTCGTTCATTTCGACCACGCTGGTCGAAATCTTGTCACCTGTCTTTGCAGCCAGCAGCGCCTTGAACGTCATCGCCATATCCTGGATTGGAGTTTCGCTGTCCACGCACCTAGGGTCGCGCCGCCTGATCGCAAGAAGGCACAATTAAAGCGGATACTATCATTTATGTAGGTATCCGCCGCGTGCCCGCGTGGAGCCCGCCCCTGGCCGATATGACAGCGGGCCTGACATGGCGACGCAGCTGCCCGAAACGCGAGCGGGCAACCTGCTATGCCGAGGCCCGTCCGTGCGGTTGGTCTGGCGCGGGCTGTCGACGAGCCCTCTGCCGCGATCCTGCCACTGTGCGGCTGTCATCTGTTGTATTACGATCGTCATGTGATATGACTACGTAAATCAAGAGCTGTTCAATGGCGTCGATGGTTACATCCGAAGGCGCCAACGGGGCATGTGTGGCCGGGACTTTCGGCGCCATGGAATAGGCTTCACGCTCAATGGACCCCAGACTAGGCCTCTTCGTGCCGTCAGAACGCACAATTATAGCTGATACTATCATTTATGGAGGTGACCATGCGTCCAAGAAGGTTTGACGCGAAAAGCGGATGCGCGGTCGGGGTGACGCTGTCCGTCATTGGCGGCATGTGGAAGCCGCTGATCCTGTTTCATCTCTTCGCGGGCAAGAAGCGGTTCATGGAACTGTCCCGAGCCATCCCTAACGCCACGCAGAGGATATTGACCCTTCAGTTGCGCGAGCTGGAGGCCGATGGCGTGATCGTGCGCCGTGCCTATCCGCAGATTCCTCCGAAGGTGGAATATGAAATCTCTGCCTTCGGCCAGAGCCTGGGGCCCGTACTGCTTTCGCTTCGGGGTTGGGGCAAGCAATATGGAGGTTCAATTGAAGGCGTCTCTCAGCCACACCACGCGCCTGAAGATCGCCAGCTAAACGCATGCGCCCTGTAACGGTTGAATGAGTGATCGCGGACCCTGTTCTGCATACACATCGCCTGCGTCGGCCGACTTGAGACGTCTCACGCTCGCGCCACTTCCATCGCCAGCTCGGGTTCTTCCCGTCGAACGCTGACGCGCTTCATCATGAGCGGAAAGCTGCCGCTTCAGGTGGTACGGCTCTGCCGCTTTCGCAGGCTTGTGCCGCAAGCGAGCCTTGTCCCACGCATTTATCCGAACGACTTGCGTCGTGATGTCGAATTCCAAATAGGAATTAGCGGCGCACGACTGGCGAAGATCGCTCGCCCCTCCTCAACGGCCGCAACGATCGTGGCAAAGTTGTCGTCGGCAAGCACCATGTCGGCGACCTCCTTCGAGACGTCGGTCCCGGTAATGCCCATGGCGATCCCAATGTCGGCGGTCTTGAGCGCGGGAGCGTCGTTGACGCCGTCCCCGGTCATGGCCACCGTCATGCCGTCGCGCTGTAGAGCTTTGACGATGCGCAGCTTGTGCTCGGGGTTGACGCGGGCGTAGACCGACACCTCGCGGACCGTCTGCTCCAGCGCCTCTCGACCGTGTCGACCAAACGCCAGTGTTCGCGTGCCCGAGATCTGGCGACCGGCGTTTGCGTCTACTGGACAAGCAAGGGTTCGAGAGGCGTCCTGCGCTGGTTTGGCTTGGTCTCCCGACCGCGATCAAGGTCTGACGCAGCGGTGGAGTTGCGGGTGCAATGTAGATCCCGGAGGGCAGGTTGGCGCCGTAATGCAGCGGTGGAGTCGCGGATGCAAGGTAGATCCCGGAGGGCAGATTGGCGCCGTAACGCAGCGGTGGAGTCGCGGATGCAAAGTATATCCCGCAGGGCATTCCGCGGCCACCAGCGTCACGTCCGGCACCGTAAGCCGAGAGTCATGAGGCGAGAACGGCATAGCTTGGGCGCTTAACGCGACCAACGATGCCACCAAGGCAGCACGAGCAAGAGGAAAATAAGACCTGATCAGCATCATCCAGCCGCTCTGTCGCCAATGCGCGAAACTCAGCAGGCATCGAATGGCGCCCGATGCGATGAGCAGCGCGCCGAGGAAATAGGTCAGGACCAGGGCGCCGGACGCTGGCTGCACGAGCAGCACGAGTCCGAAGGTGAGATAGAACGCGCCAAGCAGGACCTGCCACAGTAAGCCGCCCCATCCCTTGGTCCAGAAAGCATGCATGGTCTCGAATGCTCCGGCCGCGATCGCCGTCAGCCCGATCAGCTTGACGCTGATGATGGTTGCGAACGCGACGTCAGTGAGCGCGAAGATGCCGGCGGCAATCAGCACGATGCCAAGAAGCGCGCAGACCCAGAGTGGAGGAGGACCCAGAGCTTCGATGCCGGTTCGGCTGTCATAGGCTGTCATGCCATCCTCCTGAGCGGTGATGGTTCGATTGGCACGCGTCGGATGGTAGCTTCCAGCCCGCAATGCCAACATCCGGCGAAACCCTGAGCAACGGGGCGGGAATGTTCCCATTGGCCTGAC
Source organism: Bradyrhizobium algeriense (assembly GCF_036924595.1). Lineage (NCBI taxonomy): Bacteria > Pseudomonadati > Pseudomonadota > Alphaproteobacteria > Hyphomicrobiales > Nitrobacteraceae > Bradyrhizobium > Bradyrhizobium algeriense. The sequence continues at coordinate 812,328 of NZ_JAZHRV010000001.1, forward strand.
TCGAGTCGCATCGATCTCGCCCAAGATCCGCCGATACGAGCTCATCGCCGTCCTCTCGGACCCAGCGTCAAATTGGTTACGCCGGGGGCGAGATTGAATCCGATCGACCGCTCGATCGACAGTCAACGAGCTGAGCGGCTTCTACTTGACGATCAGATGGGCAAGGGTATCTACTTAAGCGGCTGCGGCGCTACGAGTTCGTCTTAAGGGTGTCACGCGCTGGCACCCTGTCTTGAATTGTCTTGGCCAGGAACTCGCGAATCGGCCCAGACACCCTGCGAGGAAGTTACGTGGGCGCGAGCGGCGGGGCGGACTGACATTCACTAACGGCTCGCGAGCTCAAGTATCTGGACTTACTGGGCCCGCGGTGAGCAGGAAAGGAACTCGACCGATGCGGTGAACCGTTCGGCGTCTGGAAGAAACCGGTGCCAGCGTACATGCAATTTGTTCGTGGGATGGAGGTAAGGATGAATATACGGGCTGCATGCAGTGCATTGATCGTGAGCGGTTGGGTAGCGGTCGCTGCACCTTCAAGCCTTTCCTTGGCTCAGTCGAATGATGCCGGCTTGTCCGCGAAGGATCGCGGCGCATCTGTGCCAAAGAGGGCAGTGCCAAATACAAATGCAACCCCGCTAACCCCGCGAAACCCCCGGTACTGGCGTCATCGCGGCGGTAAGCATCCGCACTTTGGCAGCCGGCGCGTTCGCACCTAGGTCCAGGCGCCACAGAGCAGCGGCTTCGCCCGGTTGCCCGCTAGAAGCGCCAGTTCCACTCGTGTAACTTGACCGATCGACCCTTACCTCTTCGCTATGATCGTGGCGTTAGCTGCCTTCCATATGCGCTGATCAAGGAAGCGGCGGAAGCCGTCGCTGTGCCACTCGCTCGTTCATCTGATAGGCTCGTTGATGGCTGTGCCAAAAAAACCGTCTCCGCCGTAGCTGGTGTTGGAACAGCGGCCGCGGACTACGGCCTGGAGAGGTGTTGCTTCAGCCGCGTGATCTCGTCCTTGGACCAGTCGCGAACATCCGTCACCTCGATCCACGCGTCAACGTAGTGCGCCGGGGCGTAGACGTGGCCGTAGCCGATCGGCGCTGCGGTCGCCACGAACTTGTCCGCCGCCAGTTGAAGAAGAGTTACGACCGGGTACCACCGCAATTGCGGCGACACGTCCGGGCCGCGGGGCGGCGTCATCCAATCTGGTTCGCAATAGAGGCTGCGGTACTCGAAAAAGGTCACCGGGTCGCTAGCATATTGGAGGTAGACGACCCGCATCCGCCCCCATGAGGCATTCGGAGCCGAGAATGGGCCGGCGGCGTTTCCGCCCTGGTTCATGAACCGCACGAACGATCCGTCGCGGAACCGGGGAAGCCAAACTGGCGATCCGGGATTGCGGCGGTCGGTGAGGAAACGCCAGAGCTTGCTTGAATAAGGCGGGCCGCTCCACAGTGCGCCGGCGAATGGGTCGTCAAGTACTTCAATCAGATCTGTCGACTGTTCGGAGTTCTTGGCGCCAAGGCTAAGACCGTGCAGATAGAGTCGTGGCCGTTTGTCCTTGGGAAGCGTGGTCCAGTATCCGTAAACCTCCGTGAAGAGCGCGCGTGCAGCATCGGCGCCGTAGTCCGCTCCAACAAGCAGGTACAGCCAACTCCCGAGATAGGAATATTGCAGGGCAACGCTCGCGACGGCACCACGGTGCAGATATTCGACGCTATCCAACGCCGCCGGGTCCACCCAGCCGGTGCCGGTCGGCGTCACCACGATAAGCACGGATCGGTCGAACCCGCCGACGCGCTTTAATTCTTCCAGCGCGAGCTTGGCGCGCGCTTCCGGCGTGTCTGCCGATCTTAGTCCGACATAGACGCGAATTGGCTCAAGCGATCTCCTGCCCGAAAAAGCACTGATCTCCTCGCGGGTCGCTCCCAAGGAGATGAACTCCCGTCCCGCCCGTCCGAGCTCATGCCAAGCCAGCAGGGAAGCGCTGCTGCCGGTCTTCAGAGGGTCCGTTGGTGGCCCAGTCTCCGGTTCGATCAGTTTGTCGAATTCCCGGTAAGACGCATCTGCGACGCGCAGGGTGACCCGGAAGAGAAGTCCATTGATAACCGATGAGAACAGCGCAAGCGCGGCGATGATGCCAATGATGTGGGAAACCCGCATCGGCAGAAGGCGGTTAACTTTTATAGCCACGAAGCGGAGCGTCAGCCGAAAGCACCGCGCTAGCGCCAGCAGGATTGCGAAGACCGCCAGTGCAATCAGGGCGACCTCGAATGGATACGCCGTTTCGACGTACTCGATCTCCATTAGCTCTCGGATCGAATTCTGCCATCCTGCCGCCTGCCAGAGGGAGGCGAGCGCAATCCCCATGCAGCTGATCGCGGCGGTGAGCCGCACAACCCGCATGAGGCGGCCCTTAGGCTGAGGGAGCTCTATATGGGCCCAGAGCCAACGGCCGAATACGACGATGCCGTATCCGATCGTCAGAGAACATCCCGAGACAACGCCCTGCGTCAGAAAACTTCGCGGCAGCAGTGACGGCGTCAGAGAGGCGGCAAAAAACAGTGTTCCGAGGAGAAGGCCGGAGGTAGAGAATGAATGCCATCGCGATCTCGCCATACGCCCGCGCCTCCCGATTCCGACGGACCTCAACTTCGTCCAGCAGCTTGTCGCGAGCACCTCATGGCCTAGTCTCGCCGTATGTTGAACACCGTTGAACGTTGATTTGACATGCTATCTCAATTTGAGAGCCTAACCGACTGGATAACTGCACATCTGAGCCGACGGGCTAGCGGTGGCGATTGCCCCGCGTTTCGTTTTGCCGTCCTTGCTGAACTGGACGCCCGCAAGCGAATTGAATGGGAATAGCCCGCACCACTCGCGCCAACCTTCGCGCGAGCGGCCTCAGGCCTGATGAGGTCGCAAACCAACGCAAATACTATGAAGGGTTTGGAGACACTCATGATCGTGAACTTAATGTCGGCATCCACGGCGGAAGAGATGGTACCGTCCGTCCCGACCACGCCATTGCCGAATACTCGCACGAGAGCTAGATGACCTGAGATATCTCTCCGGTCGCTGTCTTTGACGCGAGCACGGGACCAACCAGTCGCTGCACTTGCTCACGTGGCGGAAGATGCCCAGTCTCCACTTTCGATACCACCTGAACCAATTCGTACAATATCTACGAATCTCTCCGAGCAATCGCGCGTCCGGCTAAGGCTTGAAATCCGCACTAATTCAGGGGCTGATTGCGACGCACAATCTTCAGAGTAAGGAGCACCAGACCGACCACCAGCAAGAACGCGCCTATAGCTGTAAGTCCATCATACGACAGACTTACACCCGTAGCCGTCAATAACAATCCCAATATCAGCAAAAGCACGCCCGCAAGCTTTTTGATCAAGAGGGCAGGATTTCCACCTGTAGACGCTGCCATTGAATCGCTCCTAGACTTGGGATTTTCGTTGTCCTTTGATCCTGAACTTTCGTCGTGACAGCATGTCGATCTCCTTTTTGCCGAACAACTGGACGTGAGCTGGCGTTACAAGCTCAGGCTTGTTCTTCACTAGCGACGAGGGGGTAGTCCGCAAACTCCACCATCGAGCGAAACAGCAGCCAAAGGCCCATACCGAGGACGGCGATTTCGACCGACAGCGTAACGATGAGAGCCAAGAGGCCGAGGATATCGCCGGCCGAAACCCAGCTTGCCGGCCCTGCCGTCGTTTGCACGACAGGCACTCCTGCCTGGGGCGCACGAAGGAAGTAGAGCAGGAGTTGGCTCGCCTCGAGCAGCATGATCAGCAGAGACAGCACGATACCCAACGTGCTTGCTGCAATCCCAACCCAGACGGCGCCCAGCACTGACGATTCCGACGGGCGACGATCCGCGTCAGCGACCCGCTTCGCAAGCCGGGTGTAACGATAGAACCAGACGGTGGTGAAGAGCAGGACGAGCAGGCTCATCATCGTCAAATACTGAACGAGAACAAGCCCGGCGCGTGTACCGCCACCCGAATCACGGCCAAATACCAGGGCATAGAGGACAAGAGCGACGGGTATCGAGCCGATTGCGATTTGCATCCAGAATCCAACCCGTCCGAGACGCGCGAACGTCCTGGCAAGACTGCCGGTTCCCGATGGCTTCAGGACGCCCTGAATCGTGCGGACCATTGCAGAACCTCTTGCGCCCGTGCGCGTGCTGTCATTCATCCGAACCCAACACGATGACGGCAATCAGTGCGATGATGCACCTGACGATCACCGTCTCACCATATCCAAATAGCTTTCGCGGCCGCTGATTTTGCAGCAGCAGCAACAACACCGTGCCGTTGTGAAGAAGGGCATCCAGGGTACCCGCGCTCATCGTTGTTATCCGATGCATCAAGTCGGGATGGATGCCATTCTCCACCACCGCGAGCATCGTGCCGTTGGCCTGCGCGGCCTGCCTCACGCCTGCAAAGGCGAATAACCATCAAGGAACGCGGCGACTATTGAGCGAGCGTGGCTACCGCCGCTTTCAATTTCCCTTCCTCCTCATTGGAAAGCGATGTTTTCAGCACACGAGGCTTGTATTGTCCGAGCTCGGGCAGCACCTTGTCTTCGGTGACGCTCTTGACCAATACAAATAGGGCGGATGAACCCTGCGGGATCGTTTCACCGAGTTTCTTGACGAAATCATCGTTGATGCCGTAGTCGGCGAGTGAGCCCGAAAGCGCTCCGGCACCTGCACCGGCGAGGCCACCGATCGCCATGCCGGCGAGCGGGTTCAGAAACAAGACGCCAACGAGCGTACCCCACAAGGCGCCCCACATACCGCCACTGGCCGCACCCATGGCTGTAAGATTAACAGCTTGTTTGACGTGAACTTTGCCGTTGTTGTCGCGCTCGACAACGCACGCATCCTCTAGATCGATCAAGTGCTCCTTCTGCAATGAGCGTGCCTTGTTCAGCACCTCATCCGCGGTGTGAACGCCATCAAAGCCAAGGACAACCATGCTGCTCACTTGGTACCTCCATTTATCCCGGGCTCGGACGCATTGAGCGTTCACCGGCCATGTGCCGGCGAAGAAGACCGCCGGATTCGTGAAAGACTGCGTTGCCGACATCGCTTGCACGTGGGGGCCGTCGAAATCGGACCTCTGGGCTTCCGCGCGGATAGCGCTGGACGATAGGTCTACCGGCGTAGACTAGTCTATCGGGTAACCACTGAAGGTGATGCGGGGGAAATCCTGATTGATTAGTCCGAAATTCCAACATGGCCGAAAGTCGGCGCACTTTTGCGATCCTGCCGGAATCCTGCGTCGCGAGAAAGGCGGGTCGTCAGCCCGTGACGCGTCGACCTGAGAGGATTTGTGCAATCCACCGCGTCGACGGGCTCTGCTCGCAAATTGTGAAAGCGGCAATTGTCAGCTGCATGCCGATGAACGCACCGGCAAGGCCCCACATGAACCCCCAGAAAAACACTGCCAGGAGGATCGCAAAGGGTGAGATGGCAAGCGTTGCGCCTGCAAACCGCGGCTCGATATAACTCCCGCTAAAAAATTGAATCAAATTCATGCCGATAAAGACCGTGGCCGCCGTTCGAAACGACCCGTATTGCACCAGCGAAAACACGGTAGGAAGAAGCGCGGCCACAAGCGGACCGATAAAAGGAATGTAGTTGAGCGCAAAGGTGATGACGCCCCACGCCGGCGCCAGCTCAAGGCCGATGAGCGCAGTGAAAGCCCAGACTGCAAGCCCCGTGAGCAAGCTCATCAACGTACGCACGGCCATGTATTTGCGGATCTTATGTGCAATCTCACGACAGGTAGAAACCAGCCGCGTGCCGGTCGCGCCGCCCTCGCTAGCCAGATTGCGCTGGATGATGTCGATTTCCAGCAGACCGAGCATCACGAAGACAAACACCACGAAGAGCACGACAAGGAGGGCGATCAGCCAGGGTTTTGATTGCGTGTCATGGTCTAGACCGTTTCATCGATAGGCAGTTTCAACCGATTGGTTGGTTTGGAAGCCGTCTTCTTCATCCGCTCGCGCATCCGCTGGAACGTCACATAGAGCATTGGCACCATGAAGATCCCGATCGAGCTTGCGGCGAGCATACCGGCGAACACTGCGGTACCGACCGCTCTGCGGCTGAGTTCCGCGGCGCCGGTTGCGATCACGAGCGGCAACAGGCCGAGGATGAACGCGACCGAAGTCATCATGACCGCACGGAACCGCATATGCGCCCCGAGGATCGCGGCATCCGCGAGCGCTACGCCCGCCTCACGTTGCTCCTTCGCGAACTCCACGATCAGGATGCCGTTCTTGGCGGCGAGCGCGATCAGCACCACCAGTCCGATCTGGCCGTAGAGATCGAGATTGAGACCGGCGATCTTGATGCCGATATAGGATCCGAGCACGCCGACTACGACCGAGAGCAGCACTGGGATCGGGATGATCGTGCTCTCATAGAGAGCTACCAGGAACAGATAAGCGAACAGCACCGCAAGCATGAGCACGATCCCGGTTTGGCCTGCGGCCTGCTGCTCCTGATAGGCGGTGCCGGTCCACTCGAAACTGTAGCCCGCGGGCAGCACGGCATTGGAGATATCAGCCATCGCCGCAATCGCTGTGCCCGAGGAGACTCCTGGCGCGGAACTGCCGTTCACAGTCACCGAGCGATAGTTGTTGTACCGGGTGATGACTTGCGGCCCAGTCACGATCTTGATGCCGGCCAGCGATCTTAAAGGCACCATCTCGCCGGTATTGTTGCGCACGTAGATCCGCCAGATGTCCGAAATGTCGGCACGATCGAACGCTTCACCCTGAACGTTGACCTGCCAGGTGCGGCCGAACAGGTTGAAGTTGTTGACGTAGATGCCGCCAAGCGTCGCCTGCAGGGCAGTGAAGATGTCGCTGATGGTGACGCCCAGCACCTGTGCCTTGCGACGGTCGATATCGAGATATAGGGACGGGTTAGTCGCGGTGAAGGTCGAAAAGACGCGTGCAAGCCGTGGATCAGCGTTGGCGGCGCCGATTAGCGCGTTCGCGACGCTGGAGATCGCGGCGGGGCTCTGTCCCTCGAGCGCCTGGAGCTGGTATTCGAATCCGCCGCCGGTGGAGAGCCCGATGATCGGCGGCAGATTGAACGGCAGCACGTTGGCTTGTCGGATCTGCGCGCCGGCCACAAAGGTGCGTCCGATCAATGCCTGGGCCGAATCTGCCGCCGCCTTGCGATCGGCGAACGGTTTGAGGCGTGTGACGACCAGCGCACTGTTTGGCTGGGAAGCACCATCGAGCAAGGAAAAGCCGATCACCGCAAGCACGTGATCGACGGCCGGCATCTGCTTCAGGATTTCTTCGATCTGTTGGGTGACTTCGCTAGTTCGCGCCACAGACGCGCCGTCCGGCAGTTGCACCGAGGTGAAGAAGGCGCCCTGGTCTTCCTCGGGGAGGAAGCCCGTTGGCGTGATCAGCGACATTCCGAAGATGCCGGCGGCGAACACCGCGACGAGGAGGAGCGATAGTCCGGCCACGCGCACCAGCCGGCGGACGCCGCCACTGTAGCGATCGCGTAGCCAGTCGATGCCGCCGAGGACGCGGCCCATGATGCCGCGCCGAGGGCCGGTGTGACGCAGGAACAGCGCACACAATGCGGGCGACAGCGTCAGCGCATTCAGGGCCGAGATCATCATGGCGGCACTGATCGTCACCGCAAACTGACGAAACAGTGTGCCGGAGATGCCGGGGATCAATGCGATCGGCACGAACACGGATAGCAACACCAGCGTGATCGCGATGATCGGCGCGGTGATCTGCGTCATGGCCTTTTTACTGGCTTCGGCCGGAGAAAGATCCGGCTCTTCCTCCATCACGCGTTCGACGTTCTCCACGACGACAATGGCGTCATCCACCACGATGCCGATGGCGAGCACCATCGCTAGCAGCGACACCGTGTTGACCGAATAGCCGAACACGAGCAGGACGGCGAAGGTACCGACCAAACTCACCGGAACGGCAATGGCCGGAATCACCGTGGCACGGACGTTGCCGAGGAACAGGTAAACCACGATCACCACCAGGACGAAGGCTTCGCCCAAGGTTCGCAACACCTCCGCGATCGTGTCCCGCACAAAGCTCGTGGAGTCGTATTGCACGAGGTAGCTGAGCCCGGTGGGGAAACGCTTGGACAATCGCTGCATCGTGGCAGCTACCGCCTGCGCGGTGGTCATGGCATTGGCACCCGGCGCCAGATAGATCGCAATCGGCACGGCGGCGCGGCCGTCGATGCGCGCTTCGCTGTCGAGATTTTGTGCGCCCATCTCGACGCGGGCAACGTCCTTGACGAGCAGCGACGAACCATCCGAATTGGCACGCAGCACGATGTTGGCGAACTGATCGACGGTAGCGAGCCTGCCCAATGTTTGCACATTGAACTGAAACTGCTGGTCATCGCTGATGGGCCGCGCGCCGATGCGGCCGACCGGCGCCTGGACGCTTTGCGTGCGGATGGCGGCGATGACATCCGCTGGCGTGAGATTGAGGCTGGTGAGCCGCTGCATATCGAACCAGATCCGCATCGAGTAGTTCATCTTGGCGAAAAGATTCGCCTGGCCAACCCCCGACGTACTCGCAATCGCGTCGAGCACGTTGATGATGGCGTAGTTGGTGATGAAGAGCGGGTCCTGCTGACCGTCGGCACTGTAGAGCACCAGGAATTGCAGGATCGACGAGGATCTCTTCTGCACCGTTACGCCCTGCTGTTGCACCTCCGTGGGCAACTGCGACAACGATCGTTGCACGCGGTTGTTGACGTTGACGGTGTTGATGTCCGGATTGGTGCCAAGTGCGAACGAAACTGTCAGCGTGTAGCTACCGTCGTTACCGCTGGTCGATTTCATGTAGAGCGCACGATCGACGCCGATCACCTGCGCCTCCAAGGGCTGCGCGACGCTGCTCTCGACGACTTCCGCGGAAGCGCCGGGGAACGTGCCGGCGACCGTCACCTGCGGCGGCACGATGTCCGGAAATTGCGCCACCGGGATCTGCATCAACGCCAGCGTGCCGGCGATGGTGATGATGAAAGCGATCACCATCGAAAGCCGCGGGCGATCGATGAAGATGGCGGACATCATGGCTTGGTGTCCGCTTTGCCGGAGGTGCCCTGATCTGTTTGCGAAGCGGCGTCTCCTGCGCTGGCCTTCATGCTCGACAGGATCGACGGGCTTGCCGGCCCCGGCGAAACGGTCTGGCCAGGACGAGCCCGCTGCAGACCCTCGACGATCACCGTGTCGCCGGCCGCAAGTCCGCTGATCACCGCGGCGATGGTTGAGGTCGATTGCCCGAGCTGGATGCGCCGCTGCTCGGCCTTGTTATCGTCGCCAACAGCGAGAACGTAGTCGCCCCGTTGATCGGAGAGCACCGCGGAGCGCGGGATCGCCAGCACCTCGACCGGCTGGACGCCTTCCAGCACGACGGTGGCGAATTCGCCATCGGTCAACTCGTGAACGGTGACGCCTGCCGCGGAAGGAGCGCGCAGGATTGGATTGGCGATCTCGCCCCGCACGGTGATCGTGTCGGTGTTTTGCGCGATGGTGTTGTCGACGAAATTCAGTTTTCCGGACTGGCCGTACATGCGGCCATTTGGCAGTCGGAGCCTGATCACCACGGCTTCGAGGCCGCCTTGCGGCCCGTAGCGTTCGCGCAGTTCCAGCCCCTGGCGCAGCGGCACCGGGAAGGTGACATACATCGGGTCCTGGCTGACAATCGTGGTCAGCACGCCCGAGCTTGGACTGACGACGTTGCCTCCAGTCACCGCCGTGCGTCCGATCTTTCCGTCGATCGGCGCGCTGATCACGGTGTAGTCGAGATTGATTTGGGACGCCTGGACTTGCGCCTGTGCGGCCTGCACCTGGGCCTCCAGGCTGCGCTCGTTGGCGATCGCCGCGTCGTAGGTCGATTGTTGCCCGGCTGGGCCTCCGAGCAGCGTACGCGCGCGCTTTGTCGTTAACTTGGCGTTTTCGAGTGTCGCTTGGAGCTGAGCCACCTGCGCCTGTTTCGAGGCGAGATCGGCCTCGAAGGGGCCGCGCTCGAGCCGATAGAGCTGATCGCCCTTCTTGATCTCGGCGCCCTCGTCGAACAGGCGCTGCTCCAAAAAAGCGGTGACGCGGGCGACGACGTTGACCCGATTGATCGCCTCGATCCGTCCTAGGAATTCGCTGGTCTCGGTGATCGGTCGTCGTGTCGCTTCGATGACTCCGACCGCAGGTGGTTCACCCGGGGCAGGTTGTGTCCGGCCCGCCCCGCTGGTGATGATCGTCAGGAGGCTTGCCGCCAGCAATCTGATTGCGATGCCAGCAAGGTCCATTGTCCGCTCCTTGCACTGACTCAGAACTGCGCCGGGTCAATGCTTCATCAGGGCCTCGCTACTGCCGCTGTGTCCGATTGCTGCGCGCGGGCTCGTCATACCCTTTGCGACGGCTATAGAATATCAGCGCGATCAGGCCGCAGCCGGACACCAGCACCAGGATTGCTGCTGCTCCCAAGATGATGTTGCCGTAAAGCGGCATTGATGGAGCCGCTTGCCACACCGACACGCAGTACCAGGTTGCCCCGACGAGAAGAGCTGCCAGCAAGGCCGCGAGGAGCCATCGGTTCGTGTTGCGCACGGTTCCTCCATCAATCTGGTAGGACTTGCACGGTCCTCGTGTAGAAAACTTCAGCTCGTAGATTGCGGGAGTTGCGCGAAGCGCTTCTAGTACCACCGCCATCCGCAACGGCGACGACCGCGATCCCACCAGCAGACCCAGCGACGCCTGCGCGGCGGCGGGCGACCCCAACCGGGAGTGGGGCCCCAGCCCGGAGTAGGCCCCCAACCGGGAGTGGCACCCCAACCGGGAGCGGGCGACGGACCCCACTGCCATCCGCAACGGCGACGACCGCGATCCCACCAGCAAACCCAGCGACGCGTGCGCGGTGGCGGGCGACCCCAGCCCGGGGCAGATCCCCAACCGGGGCTGGGCCCCCAACCGGGAGTAGGCCGCGGTCCCCACCACTGCGCTTGAGCCACAAGGTCAGACGGTTTGCCGGCTAGACCCAGATCAGGTGGGACCGGCATCGCCTCCGCGGTCTCAATGAAGCGAACACCGATTGCGCCGACCGCTGCGGCGGCAACGGCCTTCTGTGCAAGGCCAAGGAAAGCACGGCGGGTGGGAGCATTCATCGTCTTCTCCTCTTTTGTTACGCGGTCCTCCGCGCGGACTGAAGCGCATAGAGCAGCCATGCCAGACCGTGCGAGATCAGGTCGACGCCAAGCAGGAATCCAAGAGCCCAGACACTGATGATTGGGAAACGGAACAGGATGAGAGCACCGGCGATCAATGCAAAGACGCCAGAGATCAGCATCATCCAGCCGTTCTCTCGCCAATGGGCGAAACTCAGCACACATCGAATGGCACCCGATGCGAGCAGCACCGCGCCGAGGAAATAGGTCAGGACCAGGGCGCCGGACGCCGGCTGCGTGACCAGCACAAGGCCGAGGGCGAGATAGAGCGCGCCGAGCAGGATCTGCCACAGGAAGCCGCCCCACCCCTTGGTCCAGAAGGCGTGCATGATCTCGAACCCGCCGGCTGCGATCGCCGTCAGCCCGATCAGCTTGACGCTGATGATGGTTGCGAACACGACGTCACCAAGAGCGAGGACGCCGGCGGTGATCATAACGATGCCAAGGAGAGCGCAGACCCACAACGGAGGAGGGCCCAGAGCTTCGATGCCGGACTGGCCGTCATGGACTGTCATGCCATCCTCCTGATCTGCGTGGCGATCGGCACGCTTGGGAAGGTAGCCTCGAACCCACAAGGTCGACATCCGACGAAACCCTGAGCAACCGGGCGGGAATATTCCCATCGACCGAATGGAGATGCCGCCCCGGTCGCCGGATAGCGGAGGCGGGCCCTACCGCCTTCCTCGCGGACCCAGTGTCAGGTTGGTCACCCCAGCCGCCAGGTTGATCCCGATCGATCGCTCGATCGACAGCGGTTGCAGGACGACGCTGCGGCGAGAACCGCCAATCAGGACGTTGGCGCCAAAGCCGGGGCCCAAGGCGACGTTGCCGCTCGCGCCCACATAGCTGCCCCGCAGGGTGCCCGGTCCAATCCGCGAATTCTTGGCCAGGACAGCCCAGGACAAGGTGCCGGCTCCAGTCACGCCGAGGTCAAGACCAACCCTTCTGATCCGTCCCTCATAGATGTACTGCCGAGGTGGCCTTCTCGCGTAGAACACACAGCGCAGCGACTGCGCGGATCCGAGGACCAGTCCAACGCGCGGCGTGCTGAAACACAATAGTCTGCCGACCCTGAACGTATCGGCGCGGGCAGGCGAGGCGGCCGCGCAGAGCAAGACGAATGCGCAAATGGATCCAAGGAACCGTATCATTCGCATTCAAGCCTCCATTTGGTTGTTCGTGGCGGCGGATGGCTTCGAACGGCCTGAAGGTCGTCTCCTTGCGTTCGCGTTTTGCGAGAAGGAACAGCAGTGTTCCGGGCGCCCAGAGAATCGAGCACTGCATGAGAAGTTTGAGGCCGCCGGCGTAGATCATGCCGTCCGCATTGAGCGTCGCGACGGCGGAGCAGATCCATCATCGATCCGATCACGAGCGCGATGAGCGCGGTGCGGGAGAGTTTCTGATCGGCTGCGTTTGACGAAGGAGCCATGACAGAAGATGGCCTTCCCAATCGGAGATGAGGCGGGCACGACAGGCAACTGGGATCGCGGGATGCCGGCCCTTCCTCGGCAACATTAGAGGCACCTTTCTTGTCCGCACATCAGGGATTCTCTGTAGAGAGCAAGGGCAGGAAATTGGCTGGCCTGCATCCCGCAGGGCCGCGTTCAGGTCGCCGCGACGGGGCCCGCCACGCTTTGATTGCGGTTGGACGATGCTCCGGGAACAGCCGTCAGAGTCACGAAGACGACGCTGAAACGAAAAAATTCGCCGGTCTTTGCCAGTTCGGCCGCAATGCGCCTGGCGTGCAAAATGGCCGCGTCCTGATCGGCGAGTTCGCATCCGATCTCATCTGGAGAGAGACCGTATTTGTCGACGATATGAAAGAAGTAGCGCATGCCGGCGGGATTAGGTCGGAGCGCTGCCAGCTTCCAGTGACAAACATGTAAGGGGCCTCCGCCAAAAGGATGAGAAGAGGGCGGCTGTTGCAGGTTACGCTTTGGAAAGGCGCCAAGACGGGTGCCACGAATGGCCTGATGCATACGGAAATCGCGGCGGAATAAGGTGATTTCACCTCCGGAACTCGGGTGATTGTCCGATATCCCGCGCGAGGCCAGAGGAATAGCTTGGCATCATGCTGCGGGCTCGAGAGGCGTAAGCAATGTCAAACTATGATCAGAACCTGACAGCCATTGGCACGCCCGGCGGCGCGATCGCGGTTGACGCCGGACTGCGCGCCTACATGATGCGCATCTACAACTACATGGCTGCTGGCGTCGGCCTGACCGCTGTCGTCGCGTGGCTCACCTATCAACTTACCGGCCCCGCATTGCTGCAGAATCCGCTGATGTGGGTCTTCATCCTGGCTCCGCTTGCGCTGGTGTTCTTCATCGGAGCGCGGATCAACACGCTGTCGGCGGCAACGGCGCGGCTTCTGTTCTTCGTCTATGCGGGCCTGGTCGGCGTCTCGCTGTCGATCCTGCTCCACATCTACACCAGTTCCTCGATCACTCGCGTATTCTTCATCGCAGCTGCAACGTTCGGCGCGCTCAGCATCTTTGGATACACCACCAGGCGCGACCTGTCGGGGCTCGGCACTTTCCTGTTCATGGGTCTGATCGGCATCATCATCGCAAGCCTGGTCAACCTATTCCTACGCTCGACCGGGCTTGACTGGCTGATCTCGGTCGTGGGCGTCGGCGTCTTTGCCGGGCTCACGGCCTACGACACGCAGCGGATCAAGGCGATGTACGACAGCAGGGACGATGAGACTTCAGCCGGCCGCAAGTCCGTGATTGCCGCACTTTCGCTCTACCTCAACTTCATCAACTTGTTCATGATGATGCTGCGCCTCGCCGGCAGTCGACGCTGAGAGGTGAAGGGCAGCCGTTCAGGCCGCCGGTCGCTCCGCCGCGCTTGCGAGTGCATCGCGCAGGGCTTTTTCCCTGGTCTCATCCAGGGACGTCTTCAGCACGATCCCTCCGGTGTCCTTGATTTCCTTGAGCACCTTGTCCGCGGTCATGTTCCTGATCAGGACAAACAAGGCGGCATTGCCAGTCTGGAGGCCCGCTGAGAGCTCTTTCATGAAAGAATCGTCGATGCCGAAATCGGAGGGTGCGCCGCCGAACGCGCCGGATGCCACGCCGACTGCTACACCGAGGATCGGATGGAGGATAAGCACGGCGATCAGAAGTCCCCAGAAACTTCCCGTCATCGCGCCCACCGGAGTCGCGTTGACGAGTTGATTGAGCTTGACGCCGCCGGAATCCGTCTTCACGGCGATCACTGCATCGGTGATTGTGATCAGATTTTCCTTCTGCAGTTTGAGCAGCCGTTGACGCACTTCTTCGGCTTTCGCCTCGGACGGATACACGATCGCGACGAGATCTGACATGGAAGTCTCCTGGACATCTCCTGCTGGATAGAGCCCGCCACCGGCGGCCAAGACTGAAGCCGCTGCTTGGCGCAATGCGGCAGACTAGCCCCGCAGCCCGTTGACGCGGCATCCGAGAAAACCTCAGTCGCAGGGATGAATGTTCCCGATCATCCGGTCCTGGAAATCCCTCTCCGCGTGCCATGGTGGCGAATGGTGATCTGGGCAAGATCCCAAGTTACCCGCCGCTGCAAGTCTAGTCTCGTCGACGAGCTCCGCGGCTGTCTGGAAAACCTCAAGCCGCGCGGTCTGGCCGAAACATTGATCGGGGGCGTGTCGACACATGATTCCCGGATGCCCATGGCGACGAGATGCTCCAACTCGTCCGAGAGGCCGCGGGCATGACGGGAATATCTGCCGCTGCCGCTCCCCAGCAGCTGTATACGCAGGACACGACGTATTGGATCTACGGCGTCACGCTGACTGGCTCCACTGGCGCGCGCCACGAAGAGCCGATCCTCTACGGCCATCTACAAGTTCCATCGCTGGCAAGGTCAACGTCTGCTGAGGAAGCTGGGATACCAACAGGCTCAATGCCAGTCGACAGGATCAAATCTACTCTGCCGACGTTGATCCCAAGAACGGCACCATCCTCGGGTGACATCCGATCACGTGTCAGCGAGAGTGAATTCTCTCGAAAAAAAATAGCGGTTCGCGAAAATCCCCGTTTGAAGCACTTTTAGTATCTGTTGCATCGCATTTGAGCTTCGCTCTCGCAACGATGTTTCCCGGCCCACACATTGGTGCATTTCCGGATTTCGTCTCACAGATTCGAGATTTAGCTCTTGCGGGAATACTACCTGGTGGTGTGGCCGTCCTAACGGTGTATAATCAACCCACCCCCCAAGGGCGCGGCCTCTGATCCGGTTTTGGGATTGATGCCACGGTGGCGGGGCGGGAAAGCGGCTCACGATATTCAATATTGAGAGTTGCTTGAGAAGGGTGAGTGCGTATCGTGAAGTTGCATGGCTCTCCAGCCCGCGAGTCGAATCGAGCCAGCGTCAGAGAATGGCTGCGAATTGGCCCGGAAGAAACGAGCGACCGGCTGTACTGGATGTTCGCAGCCGATCTTCTCTTTGCAGTACGCCCTTCGCACCGGGGGCGATTTGCGTACGAAGGGATAAATCCGGCGTTTGAATCTCTTCTTGGCATTTCGTCGGAGGAAATCCGAGAAATGGACGTCTCTGCTTGTTTGAGCAGGGAAGATGCGAGGTCCGTTTGCGAAGCCCTCCACGCTTGTCTTGCCGAACGAGCCGAGGTCAGAATTCGCCATCGCCTCGCGCTTGGGGGTCCTCGGCGAACGATCGAGACGACCGTCGCTCCGATCTGCGATGCCGCAACCGGCAGCATGGTCCGCCTGATCGGCAGTCATCGTATCCTGAGCGAAGGCACCCTTAAGGGCGCCGCTGAAGGGATCGTCGACGCGCGCATGAATGTCAGACTGGTTTCCATCCAGGAGGACATCCAGCAAAAAATCGCATCGGATCTCCACGATTCGACCTGTCAGCATTTGATCGCAGCCAGCCTGGGCCTTATGCGGATCCGGGCCAGCTTGGGCGACCCCGTCAGCGCCGAGCGGCTTTGCGACGAAATCGATGCATCGATCGATGAAGCGCTCAGGGAGATCCGGGCCTTTGCCTATCTGCTGTACCCCCAGGACCTGACGATCGACGGACTGAAAGCCACGATCGAGCACTATGCCGAGGGGTTCGCAGCACGCACGTCGCTGCAAGTCAGTACCAGGATCGCGTCCGACGTAGATCGATTGCCTTACGAGAAACAGCACTCACTGCTGCGGGTCGTCCAGGAAGCCCTGACGAATGTCTTCCGTCATGCCAAGGCGACGGAAGTGGAGATCGTCATTGAGGTAGCTGACCGTCGCGTTCGGCTGATGATCAGCGACGACGGTCACGGCATGCCGGTTGCCACGTCGCGACCCGGCACCAAGGCAAAATCGTTTGGCGTTGGAATTCCCGCAATGCGAGCGAGGCTGCAGCAGATCGGAGGCACGCTTGAGATCCGCTCCGGTCCGGCGATGCGGCGCTCGGGCACCATGTTGTGCGCGGTGTTTCCGCATGATTTTGTTACCAACAGGCGCAACCGACGAAAGGCCACCTCAGTCATTACGGCTCACACAGGCACTCAATAGAGCCAAAACGCGAATCGCCGGTGGCAGGAGGAAGTCGCCGTTTCTGGCGCCTTTCGAGCTTGGCACCGTGCAAAACGACCAGGAGTGTTCTGCCATGAAGCGGATTCTTATCGCTGACGATCACGAAGCGGTGCGGTCGGGGCTGCGAGCGGTGCTACAACAACGAGTCGATTGGGAAGTCGTCGCCGAGGCAAATGACGGCAGCAAGGCAGTTGCCGCGGCGATTGAGAGCCGGCCCCACGTTGCTATCGTCGATTTCTCGATGCCGCGAATGACGGGGGTGGAGGTTGCGCGGCGGATCAGGGATCATCCGCTGCAGACGGAGGTGCTGATCTTCACGGTGCACAACTCCGGTCTGCTCGCGCAACAGGCGTTCCAGGCCGGCGCCCGCGCGTTCCTGGTGAAATCGGATGCGAACAAGCTGCTATTGGCGGCCGTTGACTCGCTTCTGCTGCACAAGCCCTTCTGTACCAGAAGCTGCGTGAATGAATTGGATATCGTATCGCGTGCCGACATGGACAGGCAGCAGGGGCTGACGCCGCGAGAGCAGCTTGTCGTCAAGCTGGTTGCGGAGGGTTATGGCAACAAGGGCATCAGCGCCATCCTGAATGTCAGCGTCAAGACGACCGAGGCGCATCGGGCGGCCGCGATGCGCAAACTGGACGTGAATTCAACCGCGGGGCTGGTCCGATACGCGGTTCGGGCGAGGCTGGTCGAGGCATGACGATGACCTGAGCGGGCGGCGGTGACGTCAGTACATTCGCCGGGAGATCTCGGGGTTTTGTGGGATAACCCTTCCAGCCGCGATCAGTATGATCGTCCGACTTTGCTGCCGGTCACCTCAGCCGATCGCTTGAAGGTTCGGTGCCGGCATACGGGAACGACGCCGTGAAACGCATCGTGATTGCGGATGATCATGAAGTCGTGCGTTCCGGGCTTCGCGCGATCGTTGAAGCGCGCTCCAACTGGATCGTAAGCGGGGAAGCGACCAATGGCGAGCAGGCCGTCACGTTGACCCTGGAAACCCGGCCGGACATTGTGATCGCCGACTACTCCATGCCTATTATGAACGGATTGCAGGTGAGTCGTCGCCTCAGGGCGCTCCATCTGCGCACCGAAGTGTTGATCCTGACGATGCACGAAAGCGAGGAACTGCTGACGGAGGCCATTCTGGCGGGCGTCCGTGGCTTCCTGTTCAAGTCGGATGCCCGGAAGCACCTTATTTCTGCGATCGAAGCCTTGCTCGACGGCAGGCCTTACTTCACCAGTGTCCTGCTGGAGAAACTTCTCCACGACTACCAGGTCAACATGCAGAACAAATCGGACATGGTGCTGACGTCACGCGAGCAGAGCGTGGTTCAGCTTATTGCGGAGGGACATACGAACCGGTCGATAAGCACCATCTTGAAGCTGAGTGTGAAGACCGTCGAGACCCATCGCGCGTCGGCTATGCGCAAGCTCAGGATGTCGTCAACGGCAGAGCTGGTCCGCTATGCCATCCGCAAGAGACTGGTTGCGCCCTGAGATACTCCTCAGCTATGGATTTCCACTATCTTGATCTGGGTGGACGATGTGAAGATCCATAAGTTGCTCGAAATGGAGATTTGTCATGCTCTACGTCGACATTCCAACTACCGCCGATCTGAAATCACTGATCTCCCACCGCGATGACATCTGCCTGTCGATCTATCTGCGAACCTCGCCAGTGACGCAGGAGACCATAGGCGATCGGATCGAATTGAAGAATCTTGTAAAGCAGGGAATCCATCAGCTCGAAGCGGCGGGCACCGACAAGCGCCGCGTTGCTGCATTGGCCGAACATCTGGACGACCTTATCGACGATGACGAGTTTTGGCGTTTCCAGGCGCGCAGCCTCGCTGTGCTGGCCACGCCCGACAATATCCGGACATTTCGTCTTCCCAACGCGCTGGAGCCCCTCGTCGAGGTGTCCGATCGCTTCTTTTTGAAGCCGCTGCTGCGCGCTGTCACGTTTCCCCACGCCTGTTATGTGCTGGCGCTGTCGGAAGCAATGGTCCGCGTGATCGAGGTCCCCGCTGATTTGCCTGCGACACGTGTCAAGGTCGAGGGCATGCCGAAGTGTGCTGCCAGCGCAGTAGGCCGCTCGACCCTGAACGATCGATCTCCGAGCGGTCGCATCCAGGGCGCTGAAGGCCAGAAGGTGAGGTTGCGCCAGTTCGCACGAAAGGTGGACAGTTCACTGCGCGCACTGCTTGCCGGCATCGATATCCCGCTGGTACTGGCCGCGCTTCAGCCTCTCGCATCGATCTATCGATCTGTAAATACCTATGCGCATCTGACACCGACAGGGATCGATGGCAGCCCTGACGCGCTCACTGACGCTGAAGTTGCGGCGCGTGCCCGCTCAGTGCTTGATGATCTCTATCGTGACGAGATCGCGGCCTTCGTCAGCCGCTTCCAGGCCCGCGAGAACCAGCGTCGCGCGACCACCGATATCGTCCAGGCGGCTCGCGCGGCCACCTGTGGGGCCATTGAAACTCTGCTGGTCGACATTGATGAGGTCGTTCCCGGAAAGGTGTCCGAGGTGGATGGCAGCACGACGTTTGCTGACAGGCCGAGTGCGGGCAGCTATGGCGTGGTCGATGAAATCGCGCGGCGGGTTATCCATGCAGGTGGCCGCGTTCTCGGTGTTCGCAAAATCGACATCCCCGGAGGTAAGTCCCTCGCCGCTGTCTTGCGCTATCCCATATAGACCGCGGTCATGATTCTGATCTGCGCGACGGATACTGGTGCCAGTTTTGCTTCGCTTCGCTTATCGGTAACAGTCAACCTGACGAACGCGAACGTGTTTAAGGCAGGGCGAATTCGTCGTGGTTTGGCATGCGAGTGATCTGTTAGCGAGACGGAACGATGATCACGACGCGTGGCAACCAACGCTCGGACAATCTTCCGAACTAACGGTAACTACTGTCGTCAAAACGATCCAAAAACCGAACCCAGTATCAGGACAGCAACAAGTGCGATAATGCAACTGACGATCACGGTCACCACCATGTCGAGATAGCTTTCACGGTGAGTTAGACCACTAATCTGCAATAACAGCAACACCGTGCCGTTGTGCGGGAGCGCGTCCAGGGTACCAGCGCTCATCGTTGTTATACGATGCATCAATTCGGGGTCGATGTGATGCTCAGTGGCAAGACGCATAAAGTCGGCGCCAAATGCATTGAGCACAATTGCCATACCGCCGGAAGCAGTACCGGTCAGCCCCGCCAGCACATTCATGGAGAGTGCCAATGAGACCAGCGGTCCTCCCTGAACCGAAAATACCGCATCGCGAACCAACCCAAATGCCGGCACTGCGGCAACGACCGCGCCGAAGCCGACAAGACTGGCGATCATCAGCATCGGCAAGGCGGCGGAATTCGCGCCGGCATCAAGGCTTTCGCGAACGGATGGCAAGCGTCGAAAGTTGATGAGAATGACGGTCAAGTTTGCCAACGCGAGAGCCACCAAAACCGACCAGACGCCGGACACGGCCCCGATCGTAACACCGCCCCAGCGGGGCTCGGACAGGAACGAAAAATCGAGCCGCGGGAATACGACGAGCGCCATCAGGAAATTGGTGACGATAACGACGACGATGGGCAGCATGGCCAGGACGAAGGGCGGCCCGCTCTCGGCCTGCTTGCCATGCGGTAACTCGGCCGGGTCGAAGTCGCCCGCCGGCGCCGCCTGCTCGCGGACCATCTCGTTGACGACAGGAGCGGTTCCCGCCTCGCCAGCGTAGCCTTCGCCAGCCTTGCGCGCGGCCGCTTCGGCACGGCCGAGCCACCACATGCCGAAGACAAAGATGATGGCCGACGCGATGAGACTCAGCCCGGGGGCCGCAAAGGTGGTGGTGCCGAAGTATGGCATCGGAATCGCGTTATTGACCGAGGGGGTTCCCGGCATCACCGACATGGTGAAAGTGAATGCACCGAGACCGACGGCCGCCGGTATCAACCGGCGCGGCAGATTCGTGGCCCTGAACATCTCGTGAGCCAGCGGGGCCAGCACGAAAAACGCGACGAACACGCTCACCCCGCCATAGGTTACGATCGCCGAGGCTGCCACCACTGCGAGCATCGTGCGGCCGGCTCCCAACTTCTTGGTCAAATACTGCGCGATGGCGCTGACCGAGCCGCTGTCGCCCATGAGCTTTCCGAACAACCCGCCGAGCAGAAACAAGGGGAACCACTGCGCTACGAACCGCGCCGCCCCGCTCATGAACGTCTGCGTCCAGTGGGCGAGCAGTGGCTCGCCCGAGAATACGGCCACGATGAGCGCCGCCAGTGGAGAGACCAGCAGAATGCTCCAGCCCCGGTACGCGAGCCACATCAGCAGGGCGAGACCGAGCAATATCCCAATGAGTCCCATGGTTCGCTTCCTCCCGCAAATCCGAGGCCGATGATTGAGCTATCGCTGTCTCACTCACAGGCCCCACGAACACCGTGATGAGGATCAAGCGACGGCGGCAGGCTTTTCGATATCGCGGGCATCCTCAGGCACTCTCTCCAGGCGTTGCCGCGGCAGCAGGAACAGCCACGTCACCAGCACGAATGGAGCCGTCAGAGCCGGAATGGCGAACGGTGTCAGCGCAACGTTCACCGCTGACTGGACGATCACCGTGAACACCGTGGCGAGGGCCGTGTAAACCACGACGCGCCAGTTCGGCTGATAGAAGACGGTACCAAGTGCGATCGCCGTCAGGACCGGGCTGAATCCGAGGAGACCGCCGGTGATCAGGTCGCTCTCGGCTCCGAAAAGATGAGCTGTCAACACCGCCAGTATCGAACCTCCGAGAGCGAAGGCGGCGGCTGCGAGCGAGCTCACGGCGAGCCCTGCAAGCAGGAGCAGCGCCGCGATGCCGCTGGCTTTCAGGAAGACTTGTGAAATGCTCAGGAACACGCCCTGGGCAAGGTCGATCAGTTGGAGCGGGCTTGCCTCGTAGGGTTGGAACGCGGTTACGACGCTGCCGGACGGCAGTGCCGTTCCCGCGAGGCCGGAAAATCCATACGTGGCCAACAACAGAAGCCACGTTGTGAGCACGAACGGAAATGTGAGAGCGCCACCCCATGGCCTGACGACGTTGGTCGTGGCAAGCATCGCGACGACGGACACGGCCGCTCCCAGCATCACATACACCCAAAGCAGCGGCCCGGGAGCCAGGAACGTCGCCAGCGCAAGGCCGACGAGAATGCCGTTGAAGCCAAAGAGCCCAGAATGAAGCGAATCGGTATCGACGTGAAGCAGCTGCGCCGTCAGGTTTGCGACGACGACCGCGAGGACGCCCGCAATCACCACCTGGGGTACACCGGCTGCATATGAACCCCAGGCTATCGCGGCCAGAAAGAGAATGCCGGTTAGCGGATTGTTCTGAAACATCACCTGACCGGTGCTGCGCAAATTGATGTCCAGGAACCGCACTATACCTGACGATGCGGAGAGGCTTTCCCACTTTGCCAAGATCTTTTCCATTGCTGCCTCCTCGAACGTGTCGACGTCAGCTGTTGGAGATCACCTGTTGGAACCGTCGATCCACTAGCGCCATAGATAGGGCGGAGGTAGCGCGGCGCCGGTGATCTCCTGACGTACCACGCTCCAGAACTCGCGCACTTTGGCTTTCACCTGCGCCGTTTCGCGGCCCAACACCTTGAAGATCAGGCCGGCATCATTGGGCAAACGACAAGCGCCGAACGCAATACCGTCCGCAAGGTCGATATCAGCCCCCGCACGCTCGTGGATACGGTCTGCCTTGTCCTTGGGCGCGCACAGGATCACGTTGGCGAACACATCAAAGGAGTCCATCACGCCGGTCTGCCGCATCGCATATCGCCGCGGCTCGATTACCAGCTTCTCTGCGAATAAGGAGAGACCATCGGGCCGCGCCGCTGCCGTTGATACCGACAGCACGGTTGCTCCGAAGCACTCGTCCGGATGATGGTGTTTTCGGCCCGGTTGAATAATTTCCGAGAGGAGCAGGGTGGCCGACGGAGCGACGGAGATTTGCGTGTCGCTGATAAACCGTGAGTGCCGGTGCGGGATCACGGGCTCGGGAAGAAACTCCAGGTACGCGTCATCGGCAAGCGCAATCGTTTGGCTTTGCGCCGCATAATTGGCATCCATCGCATGGATCTTGGTTGCCGATTGGGAGGTGAGGTGGGCTTGCGCGCGTGGATGAAGGGTGATGTCCAGAGTAAGCCTGTCTCCCTGCAGCAGGCAGCCCGTGGTGGTGATCAAGAACACGTAGGCCAAACCTGGCATTTGCTCGTCGCAATGCAACGCGCGCTGCACCATGTAGGGAGCGCGGCGTTCCAGGTTTGCCAGAATCGTTTTGCCAGAGCGGTGCTCGAACCCGAGACGGAGGAAACCCGTCTTGCCCACAGTGCCGCTGCTCATCTGCGGCGGTTCATCCTGGAACGAGGCAAACTCTGGCATTGATGCGCCGAGCGCTTCAGCGCGTGCCCAGGGAGGGAAGGCCGCCGGTATCATGCTGAACGCCGTGCGCGCGGATTGATATCGAACAGAAACTCCCGCTCGATCAGCGCGACCAATTCCGGAATGCCTTCCCCCGTCTTGCAGTTCGTGAACAGGAACGGTTTGCTACCGCGCATGATCTGCGAATCCTGCTTCATCACGTCAAGGCTAGCTCCGACATGGGCGGCCAGATCTGTCTTGTTGATCACCAGGATGTCCGAATACGTGATCCCGGGTCCGTTCTTGCGAGGGATCTTATCGCCCGCGGCGACGTCGATTACATAAATGAAGTAGTCGACCAGCGCCGGCGAAAAGGTTAGCGTCAGATTATCGCCCCCGCTTTCGATCAGCACGACGTCGCTATCCGGAAAGCGCCGTTCCATATCTTCGACCGCGGCGAGGTTCATGCTTGGGTCTTCGCGCACCGCAGTATGAGGGCAGGCACCTGTCTCCACTCCGAGAATGCGTTCCTGAAGCAGAACACCCTTGAGGGTGCGCTGAACGTGCTTGGCGTCCTCGGTCGTCACCACGTCATTGGTGATGATGAGCACCTTGATGCCGAGGTCGAGCAAACGCGGTGTGATGGCTTCCACGATCGCGGTCTTGCCTGACCCGACCGGACCACCGATGCCGATGCGCGTGATATTCTTCGACATCCGAAGCTCCCTTCAACATCAGCTCATGAACAGGCGCACATGCGCTCTGGCATGGACAGCGGCCAGAATGTCCGCCAGCGGCGCAAAACCTGCCATGTCCGACAGCCGCGCCGCCGCGGCGGCCTCGTACATCCCTGCCGCTTGTCCGGTAAGCTCGTAGAGAATCTTCTGCGTCTCGATGTGGCTGACCTTCATCAACCGCAAGGCCGCACCGAGGATCGTTGTCGCAACGCCGTACTGGTGCACGACAAACGCCTGGCTGGCAGGCAGATCCTGTACGGCAAAATTTATGGCCAGGGCTATCGGGTAGCAGCCGGGAGTAACAGACGTTTCAATGCATTCACGCCAGGTGCGAAGCAGCGGCGCACCAACCACCTCCACACCCATCTCTGTGAACTTCTTGCCCATGCGAACCGACATGGTCCGCGCTTCGTCTGAAAGCTTGCGCGCGTATACCTGCGCATCGATCCGGGCGAGGGCGTCGACGTCGCCGGCAGTTGCCGCGCGATGCGCACCGATCAGCGCGATGCAGTCACCGCGCGCCGCCTGCTCCAACGCGGTGCGCGCGAACGCTCGAAGCGTTGCCGCGTCGGTGACGACGCCTTCCTGAATGGCGGATTCCAGGCCGGAAGAAAATGCGAACGCGCCAATGGGAAACATCGAGTCACCAAACTGCAGCATCCGCGAGAGAAATGCGGTGCTGCTCGACGCGTCGACGCCATCATTCTCGATGATCATGCGCAGAACCGGCCGTTGCCGGCGATGTTGGTCCCTGAGCTGCGTCCCCCGGATGGGCGTGGACGTGCGTCGGTGGACGTCCGTACACACGTCCCGTCTCGGCCTCGACGCCGGCATAACTCTCATGCGTGTGTGAATGCACCGGCCCCTCCGCGCCACCGAAAAGCCGACGTGATTCATGCGGAGCGAGGTAAGGAACGACCACTCGGCCAGGAACGAATTCGTAGCGGATTCCTTCAAAACGGTGCGTCTTCATGACGGATGCCATCACCTTGCGATCGACGGTGAGCGGAACATAGACACGGTTGCCCTTGACCAATGCCGGCCAATGCTGGTTACCCATCGCGTGGCCCAGTTCAACGCATGTGCGCATGGCCACTTCGGGCACAAGGCTCGCTAGATCGTCCAGATGCACGATCATCACGTCACGCAGCTCGATTCGCGCGACGAGTGCCGAGAGTGCCTCGGCGTTCCAGAGCAGCACGTCTCCATCGCGGATATGGGTACCGCGGTCGATTGAGACGGCGATCTCCACACCCTTCGCAGTCGTCTTGCGGAAGCGGCTCTTCTGCGCTTCCCACTGGTCGATCTCCAGTAAGTCCGTGTCCGCGGCAGACAAGCGCTCGGTCCATTCGGGATCGCCGATGTTGCCCAGAATGGTTTTGATGAGGATCACGGCACGCTCCTCAACTGAAGAAATACTTCTGGTTTAACGAGATCGTCGTCAAAGGCTGCACGGTGGCGTGCTTGCCGTCGACGGTCACGGCGAAGGTTTCCGGATTGACTTCAATTTTCGGCGTCCCGGCATTTCGGACCATATTGCGCTTGCCGATGTTGCGCACGTTTCGCACCGGCATCACCTGGCGGCGAAGCCCCAGCCGCTCCTTGATTCCGGCAGCATGAGCGACGCCGGAGACGAATGTGATGCAGTTGGCCGCCAACGCATCACCGTAGGCCCCGAACATGGGCCGATAGTAGGTGGGCTGTGGCGTCGGCAGCGACGCGTTCGGATCGCCCATCACTGCCCAGCTTATAAAGCCGTTCTTGATGATGAGCTTTGGCTTGGCGCCGAAGAACGCCGGCTCCCACAGAACGAGGTCGGCGATCTTGCCGACCTCGACCGAGCCCAGCACGTCGGCAATACCGTGCGTGATCGCCGGGTTGATAGTGATCTTCGCCACGTAGCGCAGCACCCGGAAATTATCGTTGCCGGGCGCGTCCTCAGGCAGCTTGCCGCGCCCGGTCTTCATTGCATCGGCGGTCTGGATGCAACGCAGCCAGCATTCCCCGATGCGTCCCATGGCCTGCGAATCGCTTGAGAACATCGAGATCACGCCGAGATCTTGAAGGACGTTTTCCGCGGCGATGGTTTCAGCCCGGATGCGGCTCTCAGTGAATGCAACGTCCGACGGGATGTCGGGGCTCAGGTGGTGACACACCATGATCATGTCATAGAGCTCCGCCTGCGAATTGATGCCGTAGGGGAGCGTGGGGTTTGTCGAAGACGGCAAGACGTTGGGAAGGCCTGCGATCTTGATAATGTCAGGCGCGTGGCCGCCGCCGGACCCTTCGGTATGAAACGAATGGACCGTCCGCCCCTCAAACGCCTCGATCGAATCGTCGACGAAGCCGGATTCGTTCAGCGTGTCGGTATGGATACACACTTGAGTGTCCGTCTCGTCCGCGACTGACAGCGCGGACCGAAGCACCGCGGGGGTTGTGCCCCAGTCTTCGTGACATTTCACGCCGACCGCGCCGGCCTCGATCTGTTCAACCAGAGCCGCTTTGCCGTGTCCGTGCCCCTTGCCGAGAATGCCGACGTTGAGCGGCCAGTTTTCGAACGCGCGTAACATCATACTGATGTTTCCGGGACCCGACGTAACCGTCGTGGCGTAGGAGCCGTCCGAAGGACCGGTGCCGCCACCGATCAATGTCGTGGTGCCGTTCGAGAGCGCCGCCTGTGCCTGCTGCGGAGAAATGAAGTGAATGTGTGTGTCGATCCCGGCGGCCGTCAGGATCAGATGTGAGCCCGAGATGGCATCGGTGGTCAGGCCAATCTCCAGGCCAGGCGTAACACGGTCCATCGTCTGCGGATTGCCAGCCTTGCCGATCGCACTGATACGGCCGTCCCTGATCCCCACATCCGCTTTCACTACGCCCAGCACCGCGTCGATCACGGTCACGTTGGTGATCACGAGGTCAGGAGCGCCGCCCGCCCGCGTCACCTGATTGTCCATGCCCATGCCTTCACGCATGCTCTTGCCGCCGCCGAAGACGAGCTCGTCGCCGTAGCCGCCACGCAAATCGCGCTCGATCTCGACGAACAAGCCCGTATCGCCCAATCGGATGCGATCACCCGTCGTCGGACCGAAGAGACCGACATATTCTTGCCGAGACATGGTAGGCATAGTGGCCCTCGTTCAAGATTTGCCGTTTGGCGCGACCTCACGCCTTATATCGAGCGGAAGCCTCGCTTCGTCGCCTGCGCCACCGCCCTGGATTTGACCGTGGCGGCGTCCTGGCCTGCGGTAGGACCGTCGACGAGATTGTTGAAACCATAAACGGCGCGTTTGCCGCCGTAGGGAACGAGTTGGACATCGCGTTCGTCACCGGGCTCGAACCGGGTTGCCGTCGATGACGGAATGTTCAGGCGCAGCCCGAAGGCCGCTGCGCGATCGAATTCCAGCGCACGATTGACTTCAAAAAAATGAAAGTGCGATCCGACCTGTATCGGGCGATCACCTGCATTGCGCACCTTAAGCGTCGTCACCGGACGATCGGCATCGAATGTGATTGCCGCTGAACTGCACACGTAACCGCCGACCGGCATGTCCTTCGTTGCCGGGTCGACATTTGCGGCAACAGCGGGGCCCACCTTTGGTCCGGCCATGTTAGCCTCCTGTCAGGCACTCACTGGACGGGCGTGTGCACCGTCACCAGGCGGCTGCCGTCGGTGAACACCGCCTCGATCTGCACCATTGGAATAAGATCGGCGACGCCATCCATCACATCAGCCTTGGTCAGGACGGTACGCGCCTCCTTGGTTACGTCTTCGATAGTCTTCCCGGCACGCGCGCCATCAAGGGCGACCGCTGAGATGACAGCGACGGCTTCGGGATAATTGAGCTTGAGGCCCTTGGCTCTTCGCTTTAACGCGACATCTGCCATCATGTAGACGAGCAGCTTGTCGAACTCTCTCGGAGTGAGCTGCATGCAATCCTCCGGGCCCTGCCTGGCTTGCTTTACTTAGGGAGAAGCAGGAGCACGATTGAGCTAATTGGCTGTCGGTCCCACGGAACGGTCGTCAGAATTTCCGTGCAACGACGACAGCTACTCGACATTAGATGGACCACGACTGGACGGGTCAATCAGGGTTCTCCCCGGTCTTCTATCGGAAAAGCCCTGATGGACCAGCTGTCGCGGGCGGCCGTATCGTCTTGGGCTATCCGCGTGAAAAGTTCTTGGCTTCGATGCCATCTTGAAACGTGCGCAATGACCGAAGCCGCCCTGAACGTCGTGTCCTTCCTGTTTCTCGGCTTCTTCCTCGGGATGCGGCATGCGACCGACGCCGACCACGTGGTCGCCATTGCGACGATCGTCAGTCGCGAGCGCAGCGTGGCGGGCTCGGCGCTGATCGGCGCCGCTTGGGGCATTGGGCACACCGTCACGGTGATGGCGGTCGGTACGGCAATCATCGTGTTCGGGGTCGTCATTCCGCCACGGCTCGGCATGTCGATGGAATTTGCCGTCGGCATCATGCTCGTCCTGCTCGGCGTTCTCACCTTGACAGGCATGGGTCGCGCGGGCGGCGCAGCCCATGCGCGTGCGAGCGTTCCCGGCGGACATGAGCTCGACGTCCACGATCACCTCCATGCGCACGGCGACTACTTGCACCGGCACCCGCACGGTCACGGCCCCGGCGCGCACGGACACGCCGACAAGCAGACGCCGCTGGCGCGGCTCGACCGGAGCGTACTCGGTAGAATCGCGCTCTACGGCTGGCTGCGACCCTTCGTGGTCGGCCTCGTGCACGGCCTGGCAGGGTCGGCCGCCATCGCCCTGATGATCCTGTCTATCATCCGCGAACCGGTGGCCGCGCTCGGGTATCTGCTGCTGTTCGGGCTCGGGACTATCGTCGGAATGATGCTGATCACGCTGATCCTGTCGGCGCCGTTTACATTCACGGCTGTCAATCTGCCGAAATTCAATTGGCGGCTCCGCGTGGCGTCGGGCTTGGTCAGCTTCTGCTTCGGGGTGGTCCTGATCTACGGCATCGGTTTTGCCGAGGGCGGCCTGTTCACCGACGCGCCGATTTGGGAACCTCATTGAGGGCGCACTGCTTGGGGGCAGCGGCACGCCATAAGTTGCGCAGGTCTGCTTCGTTGCCCACACCGGTTGACCGCCGAGAACTGAAGGACCGAGCCGCAATAATACATGGAGGATGCGCCATTCAGATGAAGCATGCCGTCGTTGTTGCTGGCCGGCGTCATTGTGGCGCTCGCAGTAATCGTGGTGTCACGTGGCTGCACGTGTGCGCGCTGTATGATATTTGTATTGAAAAGTCATACGTGCCCCGGTACCGTGCACAGGCTGTGCTATCGAAAGATGCAACCGATTCGATCGCCTGATCATGCGGACACGGCTTCGCATAGAAACTTCGTGGCGCCTGTTTTTCGCGGGTTCATCCATTGTCGTCCTGGCTCATCCGATGTACGCGCAAGTGGTCCGGGCGGAACCGGGAACCAGCCTGCTTCCTCCGGTAACGATTACTTCCCCCGATCAAGCGGCAAAGAAGCGGGCGCAACGCTCGGAGCGCGCCACGCGCCCACAACGCATCCGCCACTCTGCACAGAGGGGGCAATCTGCCAGTCGACAGCCGGCCCCTTCCAGCCTTGCGGGGACTCCAGCGGCAACACCTGGCCGTGGCGATCTATCGAGCTCGGTGACGGCGTTACCTGCGGCGACGACGGTGCTGGATGCTCCCAGAATCAGCCAGCTGCCCATTGCAACCTATGGCGATCTGTTTCGGTCTCTGCCTGGGTTCAACGTCTCGAACTTTGGACAGGGCGCGATCGGCTATGGCCTTTCGCTCCGGGGCTACACCGAGGCGGAGCACGGGCGCGACATCGCCTATTTCATCGATGGTGTGCCGGTGAACGAAGTCTCGTCGCTGCACACGCCGAATTACGCGGACCTGAACATCGTGCTGCCC
This sequence comes from Bradyrhizobium algeriense, assembly GCF_036924595.1. Lineage (NCBI taxonomy): Bacteria > Pseudomonadati > Pseudomonadota > Alphaproteobacteria > Hyphomicrobiales > Nitrobacteraceae > Bradyrhizobium > Bradyrhizobium algeriense. Next base: position 842,208 of record NZ_JAZHRV010000001.1, read on the forward strand.
GAGAGCGTCAAGAGCATCGAAATTGTCCGCGGCCCATTTGCGGTCGAGTATGGCGATTCCAATCTCGGCGGCTCGGTCAACATCACGACCAAGACCGCTGAACCGTTCGCCAACGTCGGCATATCAGGGGGCACCCAAGGCACCGCGCGCGGTTTGGGCACGTACAGCACGACGCAGGGCGCGTGGCTGCCCTACATCGCGTTGGAGGGATATCGTACCGACGGCTATCGCGACAACAGCTTCATCGACCGTTACAACTCGTTCAATAAGGTGACGACGACGCTTCCCGACGGAGCTACGGTCTCATTGCGCGCACAGGCCTATGGCACGACCTTCGGTGCGCCCGGGTACGCCAACCGCGATGCGATTGAAGCCGGATTGATCTCGGAACGCTCGGCGACCAATCCGACCGACGGTGGTAACAAGCAGCTTGAGAATTTCGTCGTCAATTATGCCTCCGGCGCACAAGATCAGGAGCTCAAAGGCACGCTGTTCGTCAGCCATGACTATTTTAACCGTTACGCTGATTTCGGCGGGGGGCAGCGATGGCAGCATGACGACCGGACAATGGTCGGCGGGCGCGTCAGCAAAGTCTGGACCGGCGCCATCGGTAGCGACATTCCGGTGCAGGTACTGATCGGAAGCAATTGGCGTTCGGACAATATCAACGCTTTCCAGGCGCCGACCACGGCCCGGGCGGTGACCGGAGCGCCGGTAGTCAATCTCGGATTGACCGAAACCAACCTCGCGGCCTTTGGTCAGGTTCAGATCAAGCCGTTGTCATGGCTGAAGTTCACCGCCGGTGGACGCTTCGACCAATTCTACTACGATATCAACGACCGCATTACGCTTGGCGGTACGCCGAATATCTCGAATGGCATTACGAGCCCAAAGGTCGGCGTCGCGATCACCCCGGTGAAGTGGCTTGAACTGTTTGCGAACTACGGACAGGGTTTCCGCAGCATCGACGTGCCCCTTGAACTGATCGGCAATCCCGGGATTCAGCCGTTCAAGGTTGTCAGCAGGGAAGGTGGCCTTCAGTTCACGTTCGACCGTTTCAGGTTCCTCGCCAGCTATTGGACGACGGATTCCCAAAACGAATCGTTTCAGGCGGCTCCCGGACTTCCTGTGACCTTCCTGGGCAAGGCACGTCGCGACGGCTACGATCTGGACGGGCGCTTCTTCGCCATTCAGGAACCTGTAAACAATATCTCGTTGTTTGCGAACGTCAGCCATGTTCGAGCTCGATTGCTGGATGCGGCTCCCTCATTCTTCGTTCCGAATGTGCCTAACTATGTTGCCAACGTCGGTGTCGACTTCAACGTCGCCACCGTGAATGCGCAAGTGCTGTCAGGTAGCGCCTACGTGACATTTGTCGGCAAGAAGAACCTTACGCAGGATGGATTGATCACGACCTCGCCGTTCTCGCGCGTCACCGGCAAACTGGCCTACACCTGGCACGAAGGCTGGACGGCATTCACGCAGGCGACATGGTATCCTGGTGATCGGCTGAGCGAAATTGCAATCAATTTCGGCAATCCTACGGGAGCGAGTTCGGCTGATATCTTCGTCAGCGCGCAGCCGGCCGTTGTCGTCCTCGCTGGGCTCACCTATCGCTTTCCGACCGCCGTTGCTTCCGCTCCTCCAACGTTGGTCACCAAATGAACTTGAACCCATTTCGCATCTGCAGCGCTTTGCTTTTGGCCGTCGTCGCACTGGCGCCGACCAGCTTCGCTTCGGCCCACGATGTTTGGCTGACCTTCTCCGGTGAAGCTACCTCCCGCCGCGTCGTCGTCAACTATGGTCACCCAGACGATCGTCCCCCGACCATGCCGGACAAGATCCTCGATCTTGTCGTGATTGCGCCCGCCGGCGCGTCGTCGCTGTTGTCTGACCTGACACCGGCGCAGGACCACGGCGTCCCCGTCGTTGTGTCCAGACCTTTCGCGGACAGCGGAAATCTGTTGCTGGCTGCGCGTTACGACAATGGGTTCTGGATCAAGATGGCCGACGGTCCTTATCGCAACGCGACCCGACGCCTCGTTCCTAATGCGGCAGATAGCATGTGGTCGGGGAAATTTGCCAAGGCGCTGACAGGGCCGGACGCACCGTGGCAGAAAGTGATCGGTCACGATCTGGAAATCGTTCCGCTATCCGATCCAGACTTGGCGAAGCCAGGACAGACCCTGCGCCTCAAAGTGCTGTTTCACGGCAAGCCGCTTTCCGGAATCGATGTCGAGCAGGGCGACGGTATGACGGCGGTGGCAGAGCAAGATATCCCTCGCTTTGCCACCGACGCTGACGGCATTGCATCGATACCCATTGTGAAGGCGGGACCGCATTTGCTGGTGGTCGATCACAGGGTGACGCCTTCGGAGACGCCCGATCATGCGGACGCGGATCTCTTCAACGCCACGTTTTGGTTTAATACTGCGGCAACGAGACCATAAATGACCGAGGCAGCTTGGTTCCGCTATGGCAACTTCGGCTAGTTTAGGCCGCAAATTGCTGGAGAAGTGCCTGCCTGCAGCACAACGGTCGTTCGAACTACGACATGTAACCGCTCGCCGACGGCGCGCTGTACCAAAACTTTACTAGCCACCAAGGTTAAATGCTCGGTGCTCGGCTTCATGTTGCCGACCGCGCAGAAAGGTTTTTCGAGGCCTTCGCGCAGACGTTAGCAGCGACCCGAAGATCAGGATCATGGCAAGCCGCTCCCGGAACTCAACTTTCCTCGTCCATCACGCGAAGCTTTTCGACCCGACGGCGAAAATCCTCGTGGGTTGAGAACTCGGCGGAGAGGCAGGATGAGATCACGAGCCATGGGCCGACGATCTGGGCGCCGATACACCATCAGTTTAAACGACGGGCAGTTCGCTTAACTTGCCGAGCGCCTGACGCATGACCTCCACCAAATCCAGGGCCACAGGTGAGGGACTGCGCTGCGGTGGAAAAACGGCGGCGAATTCGAAATCGATCCGCGGCAGGAAATGGCGCGCGACGACGCCTCGGTTCGCAAACTCCCGCGCCGTGAAGGGATCGCAGATCGCAACCCCAAGGCCGGACGAAACCAACCCGCACATGATCTCCGACAGGCTGGTCTCGACCCGCAGGACGCGGCGAACATCATCGCGGTTGAAGGCTTGATCGATCAGATGGCGACCGGTCGATCCGGCGGTCAGCGACACAAAGGTCTCGCCCTCGAAATCGCGCGGCTCGAGCACAGCCTTGGCGGCCAGCCGATGGCCGGCCGGCAAGATCGCAACGCGCGCGGGCGCCGGCAGTCGCACGCACGGCAGGCCTGAATGGGCGATCGGTACCTCGGCAAAACCGATGTCACACTGATGGTTCAGAACCCAGTCGACCACGATCGGCGAGATGACACCGAAAAACGACAGGTTGAGGTTCGGCCGGTCCTTCAGGAATCCACCAGCCAGCCGCGGCAGGTAGCCGTTGGACAGCGCCGGCAGGGCCGCGATCCGCAGCGTACCGGTCCGGCGGCCGCGAATCTCCTCGGCGGCCGCGGTGATGCGTTCGAGTCCGACGAAGGATCGCTCGACTTCCATGTAGAGTGCTGTTGCGGATGCCGTCGGTACAAGGCCGCTGCCGCGTCTCTCGAACAGCTCCATTTTGAGCAGCGCCTGAAAGTCGCGCAACAGCCGGCTTACGGCCGGCTGTGTTACGGCCATCAGCTTTGCCGCCTCCGTCACGCTGCCTGTCAGCATCATCGCGCGAAAGGCTTCGACCTGCCGCGAATTGATCCGAGCCATGCCTGCTCCCGTCCATAACATTTCGGCATGTAGTAGGTGCCATTATTCATTGGACGGCGAAAGCGTGGATTGCGATCTTTTTCATCAAGACTGGAAACAGCTAGTTTTTTAGGCGACGCCGGTCGAAGCGAGCTGGTGAAGCCCGAAAACCCCTGCGTGCGAATCCGATATGTCGTACCGCGATACCGATGAACTTGGCGCATGCGCCTCGTTCGGCGGAGGGCTCGAGCCGGTCAAAAATGAGGGTGCGCTCCGGGTGCCACCTCGCAAACGGTATTGGAGATCGATCGATATGAAGCATCTCTCCCTTGTGACCGCGGTCTGCATCGCGACGCTCGCCCTGGCCCCGTCGGCGGTCTTAGCGCAGCAGAAGACGCTCTATGTCGCGGGTTACGGCGGCTCCTTTGAGAAGACGATCCGCGACGAAGTGATCCCGGCCTTTGAGCAGGCCAACGGTGTCAAGGTCGAATACGTCGCCGGCAATTCGACGGATACGCTTGCCAAGCTGCAGGCGCAGAAGGGAAACCAGCAGATCGATGTGGCCATCGTCGACGATGGTCCGATGTACCAGGCGATTCAATTGGGCTTCTGCGGCAAGATCGAAGGTCTGCCTGCCGATCTCTACGAGGCCGCACGCTTCAAGGATGATCGCGCGGTGGGCATTGGTCTTGTCGCAACCGGTCTGATGTACAACACCAAAGCCTTCGCGGAGAAAGGCTGGGCGCCGCCGACCTCCTGGAACGATCTCAAGGATCCGAAATACCAGAAGCAACTGGTCATCCCGCCCATCAACAACACCTACGGCCTGCACGCGTTGCTGATGCTTGCCAGGATGAACGGTGGCAGTGAAGCCAACGTCGATGCCGGCTTCAAGATCTTCAAGAGTGATGTCAATCCCAACGTGCTGGCCTATGAGCCTTCGCCGGGCAAGATGACCGAGCTGTTCCAGTCCGGGCAGGCCGTATTGGCTGTGTGGGGTACGGGCCGCGTCCAGAGCTTCGCCAACACCGGCTTCCCCGTCGACTTCGTCTATCCGAAGGAAGGCGCGGCCACGCTCGTGACGACCGCCTGTCCAATCACCAAGCCCAACGCATCGCCGCTCGCCTCGGCATTCGTGAAGACACTGCTCGAGCCGAAAACGCAGCTCGTGATGCTGAAGGATTACGGCTACGGCCCGGTCTTGAAGTCGCTCGTGGTTCCGCCGGAGCTCGGCAAGATGGCTCCGATCGGCGAGCGCGCGGCGAAGCTCTACACGCCCGACTGGGCGATCATCAACGACAAGCGCGAGGAGTGGACCAAGCGGTGGAATCGGGAGGTCGAGCGCTGAGCTTAAGGCTCAGCGCGGGCGAGCGGGATTTCGGCGATGCTCCGCGCGGGCGCCGCAAGCCTCGATCGACCATTGCCACAGCACCATCCGGAAGCACGTCCATGTCCATTCTCGAACTCGACCGTGTCGGCAAACAGTTCGGCACGCAGACAGTCGTCGATGACTTCAGTCTCGCGGTCGGCAAGGGGGAGTTCATCTCCTTCCTCGGTCCCTCGGGCTGCGGAAAGACCACGACGCTGCAGATGATTGCAGGCTTCCTCGATCCCTCGCGCGGCGCGATCCGGCTCGAGGGACGAGACCTGACCGCCGTGCAGCCGGCGAAGCGCGGCCTTGGTATCGTATTCCAGAGCTACGCCCTGTTTCCGCACATGACAGCGGCTGAGAACGTCTCCTTTGGCCTTGAGATGCGACGCGTACCACGGGCTGAGCGCGCAGAGCGCGTCCGCGCCACGCTGGCGATGGTCGGGCTCGCCGGCTATGAGGAGCGTTATCCGCGGCGCATGTCGGGCGGCCAGCAGCAGCGCGTGGCGCTTGCCCGCGCGCTGGTGATCCGGCCAAGCGTGCTGCTGCTCGACGAGCCGCTGTCGAACCTCGATGCCAAGCTGCGCGAGGAGATGCAAATCGAGCTGCGCCAGATCCAGCGCAATCTCGGCACCACCACGATCCTCGTCACCCATGACCAGATCGAGGCGATGTCACTGTCCGACCGGATCGTGGTCATGAGCCAGGGCCGGATCGAGCAGATCGGCACGCCGCAGGAGACCTACGAGCGGCCGGCCTCGGCCTTCGTCTCCCAATTTCTTGGCAAGACCAACGATTTCGCCGCGACCGTCGACCGGACCGTCGCCCCGGCGCGGCTGGTCGCCGGCTCCTGGAACGCGCCTGCCCCTATAGGTGTCGTCGGTCCGGTGACGGTGAGCGTGCGCCCCGAGCGGATCGGTTTCGGTGACACCGGGCTGGCAGCGACGATCGTCACCCGGATCTTCCAGGGCAATCACTGGCTGTTCCAGTGCGAGACCGAATGTGGCCCCGCGATCGTGATCCGTCAGAACGATGGAACGCCGCAGCCCGCCGAGGGCGAGGCTGTTCGGCTCGCCTGGCGGCCGGAAGACATGAGCCTGCGTGGCGCCGAGGCTGCCCCATGAGCGCGGCCGACGATACCGCTCCGGCGAACGCTGCATCGACGGCGGACACGCGCGATGCGCGCGCGGCGTGGGCGCTGACCGCGCCTGCGCTGATGCTGTTCATCGGTGTCCTGGTGATCCCGCTCGCGATGACGGTGATGCTCTCGTTCCATGACTGGGGCCAGTACAAGGGCATCGAGCCGGTCTTCATCCTGAAGAACTGGCACGAGGTCGCGACCGATCCTTATTTTGCCGAGATGTTCTGGCGGACCTTCCGCATCGCGTTGTTGACCACGCTGATCACCGCCGTGCTCGGTGCGCCGGAGGCCTACATCCTCAACCGCATGAGCGGACGCTGGAAGAGCTTCTTCCTGCTCGTGATCCTTGGCCCATTGCTGATCTCCGTGGTGGCGCGCACGCTCGGCTGGGCGCTCTTGTTCGGCGGCAACAATGGCCTCGTCAACAAGCTCCTGATGTCGCTAGGGCTGATCGGCAAGCCGCTGCCCTTCATGTTCACCGAAACCGGCATGGTCGTCGCGCTCGCACATGTGATGATGCCGTTCATGGTGCTGTCGGTCTGGGCGGCGCTGCAGCGTGTCGACCCGCAGATCGAGAACGCCGCCTTGTCGCTCGGCGCCAGTCCGCCCACGATCATCCGCCGCATCGTACTGCCGCAGATCATGCCGGGTGTGTTGTCGGGCGCGATCATCGTGTTCTCGCTGTCCGCCAGCGCCTTTGCGACGCCAGCCATCATCGGCGGCCGACGGCTCAAGGTCGCGGCGACGCTCGCCTATGACGAGTTTCTCAATACGCTGAACTGGCCGCTCGGCGCAGCCGTCGCGGTCCTGCTTCTGGTAGCCCTCGTGATGATCGTCGTCGGCAGCAACGCGCTGATCGAGCGACGCTATGCCGAGGTGTTCCGATGAGGACCAATGGCCCGCTGGCGCTCATCTTCCATACGATCTTCGTCGTCGTCATGCTGGCGCCGATTGTGGTGGTCTGCCTCGTCGCTTTCACGCCCGAGGGCTACCTGTCGCTGCCCACCACCAGTTTCTCACTGCGCTGGTTCAGGACGATCGCGAACTACCCCGAGTTCGTCCATGCCTTCTGGGTGAGCCTCGGGCTAGGTGCGCTGTCCTCGCTGGTGGCGCTGCTGTTCGCGGTGCCGGCGGCGCTTGCCATCGCCCGTTATCAGTTTCGGGGCCGCGACGTTCTCGCAGCACTGTTCCTCTCGCCGTTGATGATCCCGCATGTCGTGCTGGGGATCGCGTTCCTACGCTTCTTCACGTCGATCGGTATCGGCGGCAGTTTCGCGGGGCTGCTGGTCGCTCATGTGGTAGTCGTGTTCCCGTTCGCACTCCGGCTGACGTTGGCGGCGGCGACCGGCATGGATCGCTCGGTCGAGATGGCCGCGGTCTCGCTCGGCGCTGGTGATTGGACGTTGTTCCGCCGCGTGACCTTGCCTCTGATCCTGCCGGGTGTCATCAGCGGCTGGGCGCTTGCCTTCATTCAGTCCTTTGACGATCTGACCATGACCGTCTTCCTGGCCGCGCCCGGTACCGAGACGCTGCCCGTTCGCATGTTTCTCTATATCCAGGACAACATCGATCCGCTGGTGACTTCCGTCTCGGCCAGCGTGATCGCGATCACCATGACCGCCCTGATCCTGCTCGACCGCTTCTACGGGCTCGACCGCGTGCTCGCCGGCAAGAGCGATCCAGGGCGTTAGGAGAACCCAAGGAAAACCTATGTCAAAGGAATATGACGTCGCTGTCGTGGGCGGCGGCCTGCTCGGCTCCGCTATCGCCTGGGGTCTTGGCCGGCTTGGCAAGAAGGTCGCCGTGCTCGACGAGGGCGATATCGCCAAGCGCGCTTCGCGGGCAAACTTCGCGCTGGTCTGGGTGCAGAGCAAGGGGCTCGGCATGCCGGCCTACACCGGCTGGACAATGCGGGCGTCCGAAAACTGGGGCAGGCTCGCCACCGAATTGAAAGATCAGACCGGGCTCGACGTCGCCCTGCAGCAGAATGGCGGCTTTCACCTGACGCTGGGCGAGGACGAGTTCGCGCAGCGCACTCAGCTTGTGACGCGCATGCACAATCAGGTGGGCGCGGCTGACTACAGGATGGAGATGCTGTCGGCGTCGGAAGTCAAGAAGATGCTGCCGCTGATCGGACCCGAGGTGTCGGGCGGCAGCTTCTGTCCGCTGGACGGGCACGTGAATTCACTGCGCACCTTCCGCGCCTTCCACACCGGGCTGAAGTTGTTCGGCGTCGACTATTTTCCGGAGCGGCCGGTCTCGGCGATCGCCCGGAGCGGCGGCGAATTCCGGCTGTCGACACCGCAGGGCGAGCTCCGCGCCGGCAAGGTCGTGCTCTCCGCCGGCAACGCCAACCAGACGCTCGCGCCGATGGTCGGCTTGTCGGCGCCGATGGGACCGACCAGAGGGCAGATCGTGGTGACCGAGCGCACCATGCCGTTCCTGCCGCATCCCTTGACCACCATTCGCCAGACCGACGAGGGCACGGTGATGATTGGAGACAGCAAGGAAGATCAGCTTGACGATCGCACGCTGAACCATTCGGTCAGCGCCGTGATGGCGGATCGGGCCCAACGCATGTTCCCGCATCTGGCCCGCCTCAACGTCATCAGGACCTGGTCCGGCATCCGCGTGATGCCGCAGGATGGCTTCCCGATCTACGATCAGTCGGAGCGCGAGCCGGGCGCTTTCGTCACCTGCTGTCATTCCGGTGTGACGCTCGCCTCCAACCATGCCTTCGATATTGCCCGGATGGTCGCGGCGGGTGCGCTCGAGCCGGAACTCGTCGGCGCGTTCTCGGCCCGCCGCTTCGACGCGAGCCAGGCTGCGGCAGGCAGCGGCTACTACTGACACCTACGCGACCCGAGAAAGGGACGAAGAGGCATCCCATGTTCAAACGATCCGATCAGGACAGCAGAAGATCCGTGCACATCCTCGTGGACGGGGCCGCCGTCGAGGCGCGCGAGGGCGATACTGTTTCCGCTGCGCTGCTCGTCTCCGGCCGAGACGTGCGCCGCGCGACCGCGGTGAGCGGCGCGCCGCGCTTGCCCTATTGCATGATGGGTGTGTGTTTCGACTGCCTCGTCACTATCGACGGCGTCGGCAATCGCCAGGGCTGCCTGGTGCCCGTCGCCGAGGGCATGCAGATCGAAATTCAGAAGGGCAAAAGGGAAATCGGCCGATGAACACGACTCCGAGGCGCGATAGTTATGATGTCGTGGTTATCGGGGCAGGGCCCGCTGGGCTCGCCGCCACAGCGACCGCAGCCGAGGCTGGCCTGTCGACGCTGCTGCTCGACGAGAATGCCGGCCCCGGCGGCCAGGTCTGGCGCGCCATCGCCTCGACCCCGGTGACGGAACGTGACCGCCTCGGCGCCGACTATTGGGCGGGCGCGGACCTTGTCGATGCAGTGCGATCGAGCAGTGCCGAGATCGTCCAGCGCGCGACGGTCTGGAGTCTTGACCGGAATCTCGAGGTCGGTGTGTCGGTCGGCGGCGCGTCGTTTTTCGTCAAGGCGCGGCGTGTGATTCTGGCGACGGGCGCGCTTGAGCGGCCGTTGCCAATTCCGGGCTGGACGCTTCCGGGGGTGATGACCGCAGGCGCCGCGCAGACGATGCTGAAGTCCTCAGGGCTGGTGCCGGACGGGCAGACGGTGATCGCCGGTCAGGGGCCGCTGCTTTGGCTGCTCGCGGCGCAGATCCTGCGTCTTGGCGGTCGCATCGACCGCATCCTCGACACGACCGAGCGCCGGAATTATTTCGCCGCGCTGCCTCACGCCTTCGCCTTCGTAACGTCGCCCTATTTTGCAAAGGGACTCGCGATGATGAAGGAGGTGCGAGCGAAAGTGCCGGTGGTGACCGGCGTCAGCGAACTCGAGGCCGCCGGTGATGGCCAGCTCGCAACCGTGACCTATACGGCCGGCGGCCGACGCGAGACGATTGCGGCCGAGTTATTGCTGCTGCATCAGGGCGTGGTGCCCAACATCAATCTCGCGATGGCGGCGGGGATCGAGCACCGCTGGGACGACCTGCAGCTCTGCTGGTCGCCCGTGCTCGATCGCGACGGCAGTTCGTCGGTCGAGGGCATCGCTGTGGCTGGCGACGGTGCCGGGATCGGCGGCGCGGGAGCCGCAATTGTCCGCGGCCGTATCGCCGCGCGAGCTGCGGTCGAGGCCCTGGCGCCTGCGGCTGCTGCGAAGCTCGCACCCATGTCGACGTTCAGAGCGTCGCTGGCCCAGGCCGAGCGCGGCCGTGCCTTCCTCGACACGCTGTTCCGTCCCGCCCGGCAGTTTCGCATCCCCTCAGGCGACACCATCGTCTGCCGCTGCGAGGAGGTCACGGCCAAGGACATTCTCGACGCCGTCGCGATCGGCGCGACCGGTCCCAACCAGCTCAAGGCCTATCGTCGCACCGGCATGGGTCCCTGCCAGGGCCGGCTCTGCGGTCTGACAGTCACTGAGTTGATGGCGCAGGCCCGTGGCAAGACTCCCCAGGAGATCGGCTATTACCGGCTGCGTGCACCGGTAAAGCCGATCACGCTGGCGGAGCTGGCGGCCGTGCCGAAGACAGAGGCCGACATCCAGGCCGTGGTGCGCGGATGACGAAGCTCGCGGATGCCATCATCGTGGGTGGCGGCATCCACGGATGCTCGACGGCGCTTCACATGTGCCTTGCGGGAATGAAGCCGGTGCTGATCGAGAAGGACTATGCCGGCCGCCACGCCTCAGGGGTGAATGCCGGCGGCGTTCGTCAACTCGCGCGGCATATCCCCGAGATTCCGCTCTCGATCCGCTCGATGGGAATTTGGGAGCGGATCGCGGAGCTCCTCGACGATGATTGCAGCTTCGAGAGCCACGGCCAGGTTCTGGTCGCGGAGAATGACGCAGAACTGGAAGCATGCCGCGCACGTGTCGCGGAACTGAACGCGCTTGGCTTCACCCACGAAGAGCTGATTGACGCAGCCGAGTTGCGCCGGCTGGTGCCTGCGGTGGCTGACACCTGTCCCGGTGGAATAGTGTCACGGCGTGATGGCGCGGCCAATCCCGCGCAGACCACGACGGCGTTTCGGCGCAAGGCGGCTGCGCTTGGCGCCACGGTTTGCGAGGGCGTGGCCGCGAGCAATGTCCGGCAGCGCGACGGGCTCTGGCACGTCGACGTTGGCGCGGACAGCTATGCCGCCCCGGTGCTCGTCAACGCCGCTGGCGCGTGGGCTGGACGAATTGCCGACGCCCTCGGCGAGCCGGTCCCGGTCGAGACCGTGGCGCCGATGCTGATGATCACGTCACACGTGCCGCACTTCATCGATCCAGTCGTGATCCTGCGCGGCCGCAAACTGTCCTTCAAACAATTCGCCAACGGCACCGTGCTGATCGGCGGCGGTCATCTGGCGACGCCGGATCAGGACCGCAACGAGACCGTGCTGGATTGGCGGAGCCTCGCCGTGAGCGCGCGCACCGTGTTCGAGCTGTTTCCGGTCATGCGCGGTGCGACGATTGTCCGCGCCTGGGCCGGCATCGAGGCCAAGACAAAAGATGATCTGCCCGTCTTTGGGCCAAGTGCTCGTCACAAGGGCCTTTATCACCAGTTCGGCTTTTCGCTGCATGGCTTCCAGCTCGGTCCCGGCGCCGGCGCCGTGATGGCGGAGCTGATTGTCAACGGCGGCACCCAGACCCGGATCGGCGATCTGGGCATCGGCCGTTTCCACGCTTCCACGACCTAAGAAGAGGACATCATGAGCATTATCCGCAGCATCCGCACCCCGATCATGCACCGCGCCGTCGAAGCCAATGGCTTCGTCTTCGTTGGCGGCACGATCGCCGACGACACGGGCGCATCAATGGGCGAGCAGACCCGCAACATCCTCGGCAAGATCGCCGGCTATCTGAAGGAGGCGGGAACCGATACGTCCCGCGTGGTCAGCGCGTCGATCTTCGTCACGGATCTCTCCAGAAAGAAGGAAATGGACGCGGCCTGGACCGAATTTTTCGGCGAAAATTTGCCGGCACGAGCAACAGTCGGCGTGGCCGATCTCGGAGGTGGCGCCTTGATTGAGGTGGTGGTCACCGCGCTCAAGGGCTGAGTCGAGACGCTTTTGGAAGGCGGCGACGTCGACAGATAAGCCCCCATAAACTCAGGCAAAACTTTTGGAGGCAAGCTCGGCTTGCGCGCGACCCAGGTAGCGCGCGAGACAGCTTGAGCAGGGGATTCACAGAATGAGCGGGTATGGAAGGACCGCTCATTCGCAAGGCGGACATTCCAGACATCGCTGCGTCTCGTCCGGGGGCTACGAGATCGCAATGATCTCAAGCTCTTGACCGGATGTGCTGACGACATCCCCAACAGCTTTGCCCATCAGGGACCTCGCCACTGGGGACACGAAGGAAATGGAACCGGCCTTGGGGTCCGCTTCGTCCTCTCCCACGATATGATATTTCTGTACGCGCCCATCGTCGCGCCGGAAGGTCACAGTGCTGCCAAAGGCAACGGTGTTAGCTGACGTAGGATTGGTGATGACTTGAGCCGTCCGAACTCTCGCCGCAAAGTAGCGCGCATCACGCAAGGGGGTTGCTGCTTGCCGCCGCCGCTCATTCACGTCTTCGATCTTCTGCGCCGCCTCGTACGCCTCACGAGCCTGCTGGAGCTGAAATTCCAGAGCCTTTAATCCCGCTTCCGTAACAAGGTTCGGATGAGGTGAAACCGGGCGATCGGGCAGCAGCGTCTCCGACGCAGTTTCGGCACTGTCTTCCTTGGTGAAGGCAACGCTCAAGCTCAGAACTCCTTTTAAGCGAGATATGCAAAAAGGCAGTCGGCGACAAGGGCGCGGACCCGTCAAGGGAACTGTGGCGCAACGCTCAGCGACTTCTACGAATCATATACCGCAGAGCGAGCCGGGCGCCATTATCAAGTTACCTCGTTTGTGGAACACTCGACAGAGGCCCTGTGACAGTCCTCCGCGGTGGACAGCCACGGCTTGATGCGTGGCATTTTCCGGGTGCGCGCGACCGCCGCATCATGGCGGCGAACTGCTGCAGCCTTGCTCCGCCGGCAGTTCCTCGGCATTGGGGTCGCCCGGTGCCGTCGCCCAGGCCAGTTCGACGAGCGTCACGATCCGCCGGCCGGCACCGTCAAGCTGGCAAACGATGAGGCCCTGCTCCTCGATGTAGGTCAAAAGACGCCGTGCACGGCGCAACGAATGTGAGCCATAGGCGCGGGCAATCGCTGCATCGCCCGGGCAGGGCCAACCTTCCTTCGCGGCGCGGGCGATCATCATGAAGACGCCCTGCATATCCTCCGGCAGAAGTGAGGCGCGGACCGAGACATCCTGCCAGGCGTCATCCTCTGCCATATCGGAGCCGAGCCCGGCGCGGGCGCGCGTCAGCATGCGACGGAAGTCACCCAGGTCCGGCACGTCCGAACCGAGGCCCTCTATTCGGCAGCGGACCACGAACTCCTGATAGAGGACGCCGATGGCGCGGAATCCCGAATCGGGTTCCGCCATGACGGCGCGCAGAATACGGTCCACGCGCTCACGCCGCTCCGCCAGTTCCTCAGCGCTGAGCGGCTGCTCCACCGCTTCGGGACGGATCTCCAGCGCCGCGGTCTTCGCCGCCATGAGCTGGCCGAGGAGGTCCGGCGGCGACCGGCGCTGGGGCCGGTTATTCTCGGGCGGCGGCGCGGCCAGGATGATGGCGCGTGCGTCCGGTGTCGCTTCCGGCAGAGGCATCAGGCGCGGGGTCGCGTTGCGCGGCGTGGTCTCCGTTGGACCGATGCGCAGCCCCAGCGGACGGCGGGAGAGGGCCGGTCCCAGCGCCATGAATTGCCCGCGTTCCAGATCCCGGAAGGCCTCCGCCTGTCGCCGCTCCATGCCCAGAAGGTCGGCGGCGCGCGCCATGTCGATATCCAGAAAGGTTCGGCCCATCAGGAAATTGGACGCCTCGGCCGCGACGTTCTTGGCGAGCTTCGCCAGTCGCTGGGTGGCGATGATCCCCGCAAGCCCGCGTTTGCGGCCGCGGCACATCAGGTTCGTCATGGCGCCGAGCGAGAGTTTGCGCGCCTCGTCCGAAACCTCGCCGGCGACGGCCGGCGCGAATAGCTGCGCCTCGTCCACCACCACCAGCATCGGGTACCAGTGGTCGCGGGCGACGTCGAAAAGTCCGCCGAGGAAGGCGGCGGCGCGCCGCATCTGGTTCTCGGCGTCGAGCCCCTCGAGATTGAGCACCGTGGAGACGCGATGGATGCGCGCGCGCTCGCCGGCGACCTGCAGGCCCCGCTCGGTATGGTCCTCGGCATCGATCAGCAGGTGGCCGAAACGGTCGGCAAGCGCCACGAAGTCGCCTTCGGGGTCGATGATGGTCTGCTGCACCCAGGGGGCACTCTGTTCCAGCAGCCGGCGCAGCAGATGGGATTTGCCGGAGCCCGAATTGCCCTGCACCAGCAGGCGGGTCGCCAGCAGTTCCTCAAGGTCCAGTGTAGCCGGAGCGCCTGCCGTCGCGTGTCCCATCTCGATCGCAACGGTCATGTCTCGACTCAAAGGCTCCTTGGCGGAGGCGGGCTTAACAACCTGATCGCAGCCCGTCGAGCGCCCATGGCCGGCTACTTCCGTGTTCTCCACGGCTGGTCGAGCGCCATCAACTTGGATGGATGCCGGCTTTGGTAGACCTGCTGCTTTTCGTCGGTCTCGAATGAGCGTCCGAAGCGCTTCATGTCTCGCCGAGCTCGATGTCCTGGACACTGTCAACCCCGCTCTTGACGGGGCATTCAAATAATACAGATCATCTAAAAATTGGATATTTCGGCTGGGCCATGGCGCGCAAGCGTCAAGGTCACTCGGCGACCTAATCAGGATTGCGACCTAATCAGGATTGAGAGAGGTAGCGTGGCAGCTCGCGCTCGAACTCGGGAAAGTAACGAGAGATCACGGTGATGTCGAAACGCCGCAGGATCGATCCCTGGGGTTCGCGATCAAGCAGGAATTGGAACGCCGCCTTGATGCAACCCTCGGGCGTGTGCGGGCCCATCGTCAGCCGTTCGCAAGTGTCTCTTGCCATCGTGACGCGATGGCGAGTCTCGCCGTTTCCCACACGGACGATGACCTCGAATTCGAGTGGATCGCCTTCGCCGGCTCGCTCGACCGTAATCACAGCCTGCCTTCACCGAGATCGGTTCATTCGTTGTCGTGGCAGATCCATCCTAACACACGGGCCGACGGTTCAAAGAAACCGACGGTTCAAAGAAAGTTGTCGAGGCCACCGCAAGTTCGGATGGAAATGAGGCGAGCGCGTGCTTCCCGGTGGAACTGCGAAGATCGCGTTGGGAGCCATGCGGGATTTTCGGTGACGAGGCGATCAGTCGGCATGGCTTTCCGGCATTTGGACGACCTTCCTTATCCACCCTGGGCTGAAAGGAACTGCCGGCGCAGCAAATTGTTGAGCCCACTGTTGCCGCAGGCGTCTGAGCTTTCACGGAACTGACGGCGCGCTAAACGCGCCGGCCTCTGACGTCAAAGCCGCGGTGAGGCGATGACAAGGCTATGGAAGCGCACATGGCTCGTGAAAATCTGGCTCGTGAAAATATGGCTCGTGAAAATCTGGCTCGTAGAAATTTGGCTCGTGGAAATTTGGTTTTCAGCTGGCGCCGGGCGTCGATGATGGGCGGGCTGACCGTTTTCGCGATTCCGGTGATCGCGAATATCGCGCAGGCAACGGTAAATTCTCCGGGCCAGGCTTCCTTCGTGGGCAGGCCGACGACATTGATCGATCGGGTTGCTGGTACTGAAGATGGTGGTGGGCCCGGCGATTTCGCCGATCTCGCCGAAAAAGTTCAACCGACCGTGATTGGGGTGCGTTCCAAAGCGCCTGCGACACGCAAATTTGGTGCGCCTGAACAGCGCGCTCCGAAAGGGGAAATTCCAGGGGCGGATCCGGATGCGCCCGATCGAGGGAGGGCATCGACACTCGAACTGATCAATGCTGGATCAGGCTTCTTCATCTCTGCGGACGGTTATGCCGTGACCAGCAGTCACGTCGTGGAAGACAACGACACAGTCGAGATCCGAACCAGCGACGACAACGCCTATTCGGCAAGAGTCGTAGGAAGGGACTCGTGGAGTGATATCGCTTTGATCAAAGTCGATGGACGCACGGACTTCAGCTACGTGAAGCTCTCTGACCAGCCCCCGCGCGTGGGTGATTGGGTGCTTACCGCCGGAAATCCGCTTGCGGTCGGAGGTACCGTGACGGCCGGTATTGTTTCAGCGCGCGATCGCGACATCGAGGTTGGTTCGGCGAAGGATTTCATCCAGATCGATGCGGCAATCAACAGCGGCGATGCCGGCGGTCCGAGCTTCAACACCCGGGGCGACGTCATCGGTGTCAACAGCATGATCTTTTCACCCTCCCAAGGCTCAGTGGGCGTTGCGTTTGCGGTCCCGGCCGATACGGTCAAGGCAGTGATACCGCAGCTGAAAGAAAAGGGCGCGGTCACGCGCGGATGGCTCGGGACCAAAGTTCAATCGGTCACGCCTGAACTTGCCGACGGCCTCGGATTGAGCAATCTCCGCGGTGCGATCGTGGCGGCGGTTCAAGCCAATGGTCCCGCTTCGAAAGCCGGATTGAGAAGCGGAGACGTGATCACCTCGGTGGGTGGCGAACCAGTCAAGAACGCCAACGAGTTGATCAGGAAAGTCGGTGCGTTGGCGCCGGGCTCTTCGACCCAGCTCACGGTGCTTCGGCAAGGAAAAGAGAGCTCATTGAGCGTGACCTTGGGGCAGCAGCCGAATGAACCCAACGCGTCCGCGGCGAATCCAAGATAGCTAGCGTTCGGAGCAGCTCGCGAAATCTCGCCGCGAGAAGTTCGAAGGAGCCGGACATGCCTGGTGACGCATACACGTCGGAAGAATGAAGGTGGAGCGTTTTGATGTGCGACTACAGCCTGCATGCCGTCCAGTCGCGTCCCGCAAGAGCGGGGGACGTGCTGCTAACGGGCGAATTCCCCAATACGGTAACGCGCGGGCTCTCCGCGATCGGAGAGCCCGGCGCCGCTGTATGCCTCCTGCCAGGCACCGAACTTGCGTTCAGCGAGGACGCGGTATGCGATCACCCGTTCGCGAAGCTCTACCCGCAAATGCGGTTTGGGAGCATTGGGGCGCGGCTCGCGCGTTTCCGGAAAATCAGTCGGGGAAGCAATTCGCACCATGACGCGCTGGAATTTGCGAACGGCAAGATCGTACTTCTGACAAAGCTGCGTCCCGGCCAAAGCGCAACGGTGCTGCAGCTTCCTGCACAGCGCGAGATCGACGGGAAGCCGTTGGCGGCAGAGCAGAACCGGCGCCCGTCAGTATCCCGGAAGGGCGGAGCGTTCGCCCGTCGGTCAACACCCGTGGCGAGCAGGCCGGATTCACGCACGGCTCGGACGAAAGTGGCCGCCAACTGAGGTGGCGGAGGGCTTCATGCATCCGGCATGGATTGTAGTGGCAAACGTATATGACCGCGGGTGCTGGCCGAAATAAGCCACTCGTGCTGGCAGATTAGGACAAGTGCGGTTCACACAGAAGAGCGGGCGGTTAACGTTGGAGTTAACCGCTCTTTCTGTTTCAGGCGTGGAGCTCTTGATAAAACTTCCTAACGAAGATGGCTTCTAGTCCATCCGGCTGAGATAAAGCTAAATTAGCCTCTCTGACAATCTTCGCTTCCACGACCACATGCCGTGAGATAGTGCGTCTCTTGAACATCCATCGCGCTACTTCAACCCAATCCCAAAGCGGTGCCGCTGATTTGCCCGACGTGTCAAGTGTTCGCAGGATCGCTCAAGGTATCATGCCAGCGATTATTGCTACTTTGCATGGGGTTGTTTTCCATATTTCGTCCACGGTCGCGATGCGGTCGAGCGTGCCGGTTTCGACCATGCGTGCGGCGGGATCGAGGCGTATCGCAAGCGATCGCAGGGCCGTACCCGGTTGAATCGGCTTTGCAATCCGGGCGGGCTTCGATCATAAAGGCGCCTGATCTTCAGCCGGGCCATTCGCCATCCGGCGACAATAAAAGAGGGAGCAAGTCTCGTGGCATATTCCAATACTCAACTGTTCATCAACGGCAAATGGCGGCCGAGCCAGTCGGGCAGGACCATCGCCGTGCTCAATCCGGCGACCGAGGAAACCATCGGCACGGTCGCGCATGCCGACCGCGCCGATCTCGACGAGGCGCTGGAAGCGGCCGCCAGGGGTTTCAAGGTCTGGCGGGCGGTGGCGCCATTCGAGCGCTGCAGGATCATGCGCAAGGCGGCCGCAATCATGCGCGAGCGCAATGACGAGATCGCGCCGCTGATGACCATGGAGCAGGGCAAGACGCTGGCGGAAGCGAAGATGGAAGCCATGGCCGCCGCCGACGTTATCGAGTGGTTCGCCGAGGAAGCCAAGCGCGCCTATGGCCGTGTGATCCCGGCCCGCGGCCCCGGTATCTACCAGATCGCGGTCAAGGAGCCGGTCGGCCCGGTCGCGGCCTTTACGCCGTGGAATTTCCCGATCAACCAGGTGGTGCGCAAGCTCTCCGCGGCTCTCGCTGCCGGTTGCTCCATCATTGTCAAGGCGCCTGAGGAAACGCCGGCGTCGCCTGCGCAACTGATCAAGGCGTTCGCTGACGCAGGCGTGCCCGATGGTGTCGTCAACCTGGTCTACGGCGTGCCGTCGGAGATTTCGGAATATCTCATTCCGCATCCAGTGATCCGCAAGATCTCCTTCACCGGCTCGACCGTCGTGGGCAAGCAACTCTCCGCACTGGCGGGCCTGCACATGAAGCGCGCCACCATGGAGCTGGGCGGCCATGCGCCGGCCATCGTGTTCAAGGACGCGGACGTCACGTCGGCGGCGAAGATTCTGGCGGCGGCGAAGTATCGCAACGCCGGCCAGGTCTGCATCTCGCCGACCCGCATGCTGGTGCAGGACGACGTATTCCGCGAGTTCGTCGACAAGTTCGTCGAAGGCGCCAAGTCGATGAAGGTCGGCAATGGCCTCGATCCGGATTCGAAGATGGGCTCGCTCGCCAATCCGCGCCGCGTCACCGCCATCGAAGGCATGGTGCAGGATGCCGTGGGCAAAGGAGCAAAACTCGAGACCGGCGGCCACCGCGTCGGCAACAAGGGCTACTTCTACGAGCCGACCGTGGTCAGCGACGTGCCGAAGGATGCGCGCGCGATGAACGAGGAGCCGTTCGGGCCGCTGGCGCTGATCTCCCGCTTCTCGACCTTCGACGAGGTGGCCGAGGAAGCCAACCGCTTGCCGTTCGGTCTGGCGTCCTACGCCTTCACCAGTTCGACCAAGACGGCGACCGCGATCGGCGCCGCCATCGAAGCCGGCATGGTCTCGATCAACAGCTTTGGGCTCGCGCTGCCCGAAGTGCCGTTCGGCGGCGTCAAGGATTCCGGCTACGGCTCGGAGGGCGGCACCGAGGCGATGGACGGGTATTTCAACACCAAGTTCATCACCCAGACCGGGGTGTGAGCCGGATCGCGAAGCTAACGCGGTTGGCTTCGCTCATGCAAACATGGCCCGACGCTCCACCGGAGCGTCGGGCTAGTGTCGTACCGACCATGCCAGAAGCAGGATGACGAGCACGATCAGGCCGGCGGACAGGCTCTTCCAGAAAACGAGGGGATCGCGGTCGTAGAGCGAGCGCCGTGATGCGACAGCCGGCTTCGCCCACATCGCGCCGTTCTCGAGCTCGTGCGAGAACTCGATGACGTCGCCGTAGCGCTGCAGCGGATCGACGTTGAGCGCCTTGCCTACCACCGCATCCAGCCAGGCCGGCAGGTCGGGGCGATAGCGGGAGAGGGAAGCGGGCTTGCCGAAGCGGGGCCGCGAGAACGGCTCGATCTCGCCGTAAGGGTAGGCGGCAGTGAACATCCGGTACACGGTGACGCCGAGCGCATAGAGATCGGAAAACTCGTCGCCGGTCCGCCCGCCGAACAGCTCCGGCGCCATGTAGCTCGCCGTGCCTGGAATGTCCTCGGCCGGGAAATCCTCCAGCAGCGGCACGCGCGCGACGCCGAGGTCGACCAGCCGCAATCCGCCGGCCTTCAGCAGGATCACGTTGTCGGGCTTGACGTCGCGATGGATGATGCCGGCACGATGCAAGGTAGCGACCGCGCGCGCCAGCTTGGTCGCGATCCCGATGCCTTCAGACAGCGAAAGTTGCGGCGAACGATTCAGCCGCTGTTCCAGCGTCTCGCCTTCGTAAAGCGGCATCACCGAATAGAGGCGGGTCTGGCGTTCGGCGGGCAGTTCGACGATTTCTCCGATCCACAGGCTTCGCACGCGCGCCGCGACCCACGCCTCGCGGACGAAGGCGAGGCGATAGGAGCCCTCGCTGGCCACGCGCGGATGCGGAAACTTCAGCACGAGTTCGCGGCCTTGTCGTTTGTCGATCGCCTTGAACAGCCGGCTGTAGCGGCCATCAGACAATATTTCGCCGAGCGTGAAATCGTCGATGACGTCGCCGGTTTCGGGCAAGTCCAAAATCGGAAGCGTCGCGATCGAGTGGGTGAGTTCGTCGCGGTCGGCGGGCGGCAGGTCGACGACGTCGAGCACCAGCGCGGTCATGTTGTCGCTGGAGCCGGCATCCATGGCCGCGTCGACCAGTGCGCGCGCGGATTCTTCCGGCGAGGTGCGCTCGCTCAACAATAGCTGCAGCCGGTGATCGGCCAGCACGCCATGAACGCCGTCGCTGCAGATCAGCAGCCTGTCGTGCTGGCGCAGTCCGACGGTGGCGTAGTCGAAGCGGGCGAAGTCCTCAAAGCCGATGGCGCGGTTAAGCAGATGCGCGAGATCGCCGCGGCCGGCGATGTGGTCCGTGGTCAGCCGCTCCAGGCGCCCCTCGCTCAGGCGATAGGCGCGGGTGTCGCCGATATGAATGATGTGGCACAGCCGCCGCGACAGGATGATCGACGAGAAGGCGCAGCTCATGCCGCTGAGCAGCGGGTCGGTGCGGCCTTGCGTGTAGATCCAGCTGTTGGCGGCTTCCAGCGAACGCGAGGCCCGGCGGCGAACACCGAGTGTTTCGGGGAGGGAGTAATAGGCGTCGATGAAGCAACGAATCGCGAGCTCGGCGGCTTCGCGCCCGCCCTTGTGTCCGCCGACGCCATCGGCGACAGCGGCGACGATGTCGCGGTTGCTCCCGCCGGACCGGCCGAGGCAGGTCGCGACGTAATCCTCATTGGCGGAGCGCTTGCCGGTCTCGCTGACGAAGCCGACGCGAACCCCGAGATTTCGTTGCGAACCGATCGTCACCCGCGGCCTGTCAAGTTAGCGCGCGTCGTCAGACCCGCGCTCCCGACGCGGCGCCCCATGTGGTGCGCCAGCGCACCTTGACCATGGCAAGTCCGAGGAAACCAAGCAACGCCAGCAGGCCGAAAAACACGAAGCCCGCGCCGAAACCGCCGGTCATTCCCTTGGCGACGCCAAGTGCCTTGGCAAGGAAGAAACCGCCGATGCCGCCGGCGCAGCCGACCATGCCGGTCATCAGGCCGATCTCCTGACGGAAGCGGAGAGGAATGAGCTGAAACACGGCGCCATTGCCCATGCCGAGCGCGAGGACGCCGATCGAGAACAGCGATACCGAGATCCAGGCGATCCGCGGCATCTCGGTGAGCGCCCAGCCCCCAGGCGCCGGCGCGGCAGGCCCCTCCGGCATGAAGGCGATGACGAGATAGGCCGCCACGACGACGCCAAAAAACATCGACAATGAGCGGATGCCGCCGATGCGGTCGGCGAGCAGGCCGCCGACGGGACGGAAACCCGAACCGAAGGCGACGATCAAGGAAACCAGCAGGCCCGCCGCAACGCCTGATACGTGATACTGCACGCTGAAATACAGCGGCAAGGCGTTGGCCAGTCCGACAAAGCCGCCGAAGGTGATGAAGTAGAAGAACATGAACCAGCGGCTGTCGGGATCGCGCAGCAACGCACCGTAAGCCTTCAGCGAAATCGGTTTCCGCTCTCCGGGCGCATCCTTGGCGGCGTAGATGTAGTAGGCGAGGATCAGCACCATCGGAACGAGCAGTACGCCGAACACGGCCTGCCAGCCCCAATGTTCGGCGATCGACGGTGCGAACATCGTGTCGAGCACGACACCCATATTGCCGGCGCCGGCGATCCCCATCACCACGCCTTGATATTGCGGCGGATACCATCGGCTTGCCTGCGGCAGCGCCACTGCGAACGAGGCGCCGCCGATGCCGAGCGCGAGACCGAATATCTCCACCGACAGTTTGCTCGGAAGGCCGAAGTAGCAAACCCATGCCGTCGCGGCGATGACGACGATTTGCGCGACAATTCCGGTGCGTTTGGCGCCGAACAGATCGGCGAGAAGGCCCATCGGCACCCGCAGCAGCGCGCCGGCCAGAACCGGGATGGCGACGAGCGTGAACTTCTCGTCGACGGCAAGATTCATGTCGTGCACGATGTAGACGATCAACGGACCGAGCGCGACCCAAGCCATGAAGCTGATGTCGAAATAGAGGAAGGCGGCGAGCAGCGTGGGCCAGTGGCCAGCCTTCTTGAATTCAGCAAACTTCATCGAGCAGCCTCGAGCATCGGCGCGTGACACCGCGCAAGCGCGGTGATCTCGGCACAAAGGGATTTAATTTTGGGATGCGAGTCGTCTCGTCGTTGAGACTTTACTCTGGTCGCAACATCAGCAATTCGTGTGCCAGAAAAGCAAGCGCGCCACTTTGCGTGTAATTGCAGTGTCTTGCGGCGCGTGGATAACCTGCCGCGAATGCGGCCCTTGCTCCGTTTGTTGGCAAAAGCAGCCGCTCGAGCGTGCAGTGTGGTGTTTTATTATGCGGTTCCGGCTATTGACGGAAAAACGCGCCTGAAAAGCCACTTATCCGTGTCGTGCCAGTTCCGCGGGCAAATTGACGCTCGCTCATGGTTAAGCGTTCGTGTTGTGCACAATGGGTAGCCCGGGAGGATGATTTTTTGGGCATTCATGCACGCCCAGGTGCAGCCAACTGACGATTCATCGGCTGAAGCCGTGCGTTGCGCCCGGAAAAATACGGGCCTGGTGTTGGCACGTCTCTTGAATACCTGAGATATCGATCGTCATAGCCGACGATCCTTATGCCCGCCGATGGGCGCTCCCCAATCATCAATACTTTTTGCCAATCGACGATGCAGAGCTGCGTCGCCGAGCGGGACCATCGGAAATCTGGAAGGCAGGGCATGCTCGAGAAAGTAAACAAGCAAAAGTTGGTGGTGATCGGCAACGGGATGGCCGGCATCCGCACGGTGGAAGTGCTGCTGGACCGCGCGCCCGATCTCTATGACATCACCGTCTTCGGTTCCGAACCCTACGGCAACTACAACCGGATTCTGCTGTCGCCGGTGCTTGCCGGCGAGAAGACCGTCAACGACATCATGCTCAACACGGAGCAGTGGTACGAGGATAACGGGATCACGCTGCGCAAGGGCGAAATGATCGAGATGATCGATCGGCGTACCTGCGAAGTCGTCACCGCGGAAGGCGCGCGGGTGCCCTATGATCGCCTGCTGATCGCCACCGGCTCGAACCCGATCATGTTGCCGCTGCCGGGCAAGGACCTTCCGGGCGTCGTCGGCTTTCGCGACATTCAGGACGTCGAGCGTATGGTTCAGGCCTCGACGAGCTACAAGAATGCCGTCGTGATCGGCGGCGGTCTGCTCGGTCTCGAAGCCGCCAACGGCCTGATGAAGCGCGGCATGAACGTCACCGTGGTGCATCTGCTCGACACGCTGATGGAGCGTCAGCTCGATCAGGTCGCGGGCGGATTGCTGCGCAAGTCGCTGGAAGAGCGCGGCATGGTGTTCAAGATGCCCGCGCAGACGGAAGCGATCCTGGGCGAGGATCGCGTGACCGGCGTGCGCTTTGCCGACGGCGAGGAGATTCCGGCAGACCTGGTCGTGATGGCAGTCGGCATCCGCCCGAATGTCGAGCTGGCGCGCAAGGCAGGCCTTTATTGCGAGCGCGGCATCGTCGTCTCCGACACCATGCAGACCTACGACGGACGAATCTATGCGGTCGGCGAATGCGTGCAGCATCGTCGCCAGACCTACGGCCTCGTCGCTCCCCTGTTCGACCAGGCCAAGGTCTGCGCCAATCACCTCGCCATGAAGGGTTTTGCCACCTATGACGGGTCGGTCGTTTCGACCAAACTGAAGGTGACCGGGATCGACCTGTTCTCCGCCGGCGACTTCGCACCGGGTGCGGACAAGGAAGAGATCGTCATGCAGGACGCTTCCCGCGGCGTCTACAAGCGGATCATTCTGCGCGACAAGAAAATCATCGGCGCCGTGCTCTATGGCGATACTATCGACGGCCCGTGGTACTTCCAGCATCTGCGCGACGGCACCGACGTTTCGCAAATGCGCGAGCGGCTGGTGTTCGGCGCCGCCAATCTCGGCGATGGCGGCCATAGCGGCAAGAACTCGGTCGCCGCCATGAGCGATGACGCGGAAATCTGCGGATGCAACGGCGTCTGCAAGGGCGCGATCGTCAAGGCGATCAGCGAAAAGAAACTGTTCACGATCGACGACGTGCGGGCCCACACCAAGGCCTCCTCGTCCTGCGGCTCATGTACCGGCCTGGTCGAGCAAGTGCTCGCCTTCACGCTCGGTGGCGACTATTCGGCGGCCCCGAAGGTCAAGCCGATGTGTGCATGCACCGATCACAGCCATGACGACGCGCGGCGCGTCATCATAGAGAACGGATTGAAGACCATTCCCGATGTCATGAGGTTCATGGACTGGAAGACGCCGAACGGGTGCCATTCCTGCCGGCCCGCCCTGAACTATTACCTGCTCGCCACCTGGCCCGGCGAGTACCGCGACGACCAGCAGTCGCGCTACATCAATGAACGCGTCCACGCCAATATCCAGAAGGATGGGACGTATTCGGTCGTGCCGCGGATGTGGGGCGGCGTCACGACGCCGGATGAATTGCGTGCCATCGCCGACGTCGCGGACAAGTTCAAGATTCCGACAGTCAAGGTGACTGGCGGGCAGCGCATCGACCTTCTCGGCGTGAAGAAGGAGGATTTGCCTGCCGTGTGGGCCGACCTCAATGATGCGGGGATGGTGTCGGGCCACGCCTATGCCAAGGGATTGCGCACGGTGAAGACCTGCGTCGGTTCGGAATGGTGTCGTTTCGGCACGCAGGATTCGACCGGCCTCGGCATCAAGATCGAGAAATTCCTGTGGGGCTCGTGGACGCCTGCCAAGGTGAAGCTTGCGGTGTCCGGTTGCCCGCGCAATTGCGCGGAAGCGACCTGCAAGGACGTCGGCGTCGTCTGCGTCGATTCCGGGTTCGAGATCCATTTCGCCGGCGCCGCCGGTCTTCACATCAAGGGGACCGAATTCCTGACCAAGGTCGCGACCGAGGAGGAGACGCTCGAAGTCATCGCCGCGCTGACGCAGCTCTATCGCGAACAGGGCTGGTATCTGGAGCGCATGTACAAGTGGTGCGATCGGATTGGTCTCGATGCCATCCGCAAGCAGGTGGTCGACGATATCGCCAACCGCAAGGCGCTGTTCAGCCGCTTCGCTTACTCGCAGCAATTCTCTCAGAGCGATCCGTGGGCGGCGCGCGCCAAACGCGGTGTCGATCGCAACGAATTCACCCCGCTTGCGGAGCTGGAACTCGCATGAGCAACTGGATTGAAATCGGGACACTGAGCGATATTCCCGTTCTCGGCTCACGCGTCGTGCGAACAGCGTCCGGAGACATTGCGGTGTTCCGGACCGCCGATGACGAGGTGTTCGCGCTCGACGATCGCTGTCCGCACAAGGGCGGACCGTTGTCGCAAGGCATCGTCCACAACAAGCGCGTCACCTGTCCGCTGCACAATTTCGTCATTGAGCTCAAGAGCGGTACGGCGGTTGCTCCCGACGAGGGATGTACGCGCGCGCATCCGACCAAGGTGGAGAACAACACTGTCTGGCTTTGCATCCAGACGGCGGCGGCCGTGCCCGCCGAGTGAGGGTGATTGCCCGTGCCAGTGAAGACAAGCTGTCCGTATTGCGGCGTCGGCTGCGGCGTCATCGCTGACAGGGATGCCTCGGGCGCCGTTACCGTTCGGGGCGATCCGCTTCATCCCGCCAATTTCGGACGGCTATGCGCGAAAGGCTCGGCACTGGCCGAGACCATCGGTCTCGAGGGGCGGCTGCTCGCTCCCGTGGTCAACGGCCAGGAAACGAGCTGGGATACGGCGCTCGATCATGTCGCGGAGGGCTTTGCCAGAATCGTCCGCGAGCACGGGCCGGATTCGGTCGCTTTCTATGTCTCCGGCCAGATTCTGACCGAGGACTATTACGTCATCAACAAGCTCGCCAAGGGTTTTATCGGCACCGCCAACATCGACACCAATTCCCGGCTGTGCATGGCGTCGAGCGTGGCGGGGCACAAGCGCGCGTTCGGCAGCGACACCGTTCCGGGCTGCTATGAGGATCTCGAAACCGCCGACCTTCTGGTGCTCGTCGGCTCCAATGCCGCCTGGTGCCATCCGATCCTTTACCAACGCATGGTGGCCGCAAAGGCCAATAATCCTGCCTGCCGCATCGTCGTCATCGATCCGCGGCGAACTGCAACCTGCGACGGCGCCGATCTGCACCTGCCGCTTCGCTCGGGCAGCGATTCGGTGCTGTTCAACGGGTTGCTCGCGCATCTCGCGTCCAGCAACGCCATCGACCGCGCGTTTGTGGATGAATCCACCACCGGCGCCGAAGCCGCGTTGCAACAGGTCGCCGGCCAGACGGTCGCGCAGACTGCCGACATCTGCGGCTTGGCCGAGGGCGCGGTGGCGTTGTTCTTCGACTGGTTCGCGAAAACCGAGCGGGTCGTCACGCTTTATTCGCAGGGCGTCAACCAGTCGAGCAGCGGCGTCGACAAGGTCAATGCGATCATCAACTGTCATTTGTTGACGGGGCGTATCGGGCGACCCGGTATGGGCCCGTTCTCGTTGACCGGACAACCCAACGCCATGGGCGGCCGGGAAGTCGGCGGGTTGGCCAATCAATTGGCCGCCCACATGGAGATCGAAAACCCGCGACACCGCGACATCGTGCAGCGCTTCTGGCAGTCGCCAATTATCGCGGACAAGCAGGGCCTCAAGGCCGTCGACATGTTCGACGCGATCGCCGATCAGCGCATCAAGGCGGTCTGGATCATGTCCACCAATCCGGTGGTCAGCCTGCCGGATGCCGATCGCGTGCGCCGCGCGCTCGATGCGTGCGAGCTCGTCGTCGTCTCCGACTGCATGCGCCATACCGACACCACGCGTCATGCGCACGTACTGCTGCCGGCGCTGACGTGGGGCGAGAAGGACGGTACCGTCACCAACTCCGAACGCCGCATCTCCCGGCAACGGCGATTCCTGCCCGCGCCCGGCGCTGCAAGGGCCGATTGGCAGACCGTCTGCGACGTCGCGCAGCGCATGGGTTTTTCGGGGTTCGACTATCCGAACGCTGCCGCGATCTTCCGCGAGCACGCGAGACTCTCCAGTTTCGAGAATGAGGGGACCCGCGATTTCGATCTGTCCGCCCTGAATACGCTCGACGATCGCGCCTACGACGCGCTTACCCCGATCCAGTGGCCGGTGACGCGCGAATATCCGACCGGCACGCCGCGGATGTTCGAAACCGGACAATTCTTCACGCCCGACCGCAAGGCGCGTTTCGTGCCGGTGACGCCGCGTGCCGCTGTGAACGCGACCAGCCGGGACTATCCGCTGGTGCTCAACACCGGGCGGGTCCGCGATCAATGGCACACCATGACGCGGACGGGAAAATCCCCACGGCTGCTGGCTCACGTTTTCGAGCCTTATGCCGAATTCCATCCCGACGATGCGCGCATGGCCGGCGTCGAGAATGGCGGGCTCGCGCGATTGACCAGCCCGTGGGGCGAGATGGTGGCGCGCGTTGTCGTCACCGCCGAGCAGCGCCGCGGCTGTGTGTTCGTGCCGATGCACTGGAACGGCGAATATGCCGGCGATGGCCGGGTCAACGCGCTGGTCAATCCGGCGACCGATCCGATCTCCGGGCAGCCGGAGTCCAAGCACACGCCGGTGAAGGCGGCAGCCTACTTGCCGAAATGGCATGCCTTCATCCTCAGCCGCCAGGAGATCGCGCGTCCCGAAGCGGGCTACTGGGTCGGCGGGCTCTCAGGGACTTGCTGGCGGATGGAACTCACCGGCGACGAGCGGCCGGCAAGCTGGCGCGACTGGGCGCGGGCGCAGCTCCGCGTCGGACAGGACGACATCGAATGGATCGCCTATCGCGATCCGAAGGTCGGCCGCTTCCGCTACGCGGCCGTTCGCGACGGCCGGCTGGAAGGTTGCGTGTTCATCGCACCCGATCACAAGCTGGTCTCGCGATCGTGGCTATCAGGGCTATTCGCAGAGCAGGCATTGTCAGCGAATGCGAGGATGTCGCTGCTGACGGGGCAGCCGCTCGATGCGGGCCAGGACGTTGGGCCGATCGTCTGCTCGTGCTTCGGCGTCGGACAGCACCAGATATCAGCCGAAATCAAAAAAGGGGCAGCCAGCGTCGACGAGGTCGGCCGGCGCCTGAAGGCCGGTACCAATTGTGGTGCCTGCAAGCCGGAGATCGGCAAGCTGCTGCGCGGCGCGGCCGTGCGAGATTCGCAGGCCGCATGAGCTTGCGGCAATCTGGCCGCTAATTCTTGATCGCATAGAGCGGCGTTCGCAGCGTTAGCTGGTACGACGGCTTCGGTGTCCAGGCGATCTGCGCGGTGATGCCGAACAGCCGGTTGTCGTCGTCATCCATGCGGTCGAGGTCGAGCCGAAGGATCGGCTGCGTGAATGCGGGAAACGGCGTCAGGTTCAGAAGCTGCGCGCCGCCGAAGTGCTGCACGCCGAAGCGGCCGGTGAACTTCCAGTTGTTGTCCCACTGATAGTAGCCGCCGACATAGCCCATGACGTCAGGGCTGACGCGGGCGAGCGGGGTATCGACGAGGACCTTGGCGTACTGCATTCCCGCGAGCAGCCCTCGCGTCTCATCCGCATTCTGCGCGTAGCCGGCCTCCAGGATCGTGTTGTAGGTCGTGGAGGCCAGCGGAGAGTCCGAAGTCGATCGCGACACGTTGGATTGAACGGTGATGGTCGGAAACATTCCGCCGTTCTGCTGATAGATGTCGGCCTGGAATCCGAGCGTAAAGCTGAAGATCGAGAAAGCGGTCCAGGGATCAGTGCCGGCCTGCGACGTAGCGCCACTGACGCCGCCATAGACCGAGAGCCGATCGTTGACATCGACCGTCAACGGCAGGTCGATCGAGACACTTTGGCTGGAGGGTGAGGTAAGGGTTCGGAGCGCGGAAAGGTTCGCCAGCGTCGCCAGCAAAGGCGGGGCGCTAAATCCGATCGAGAGCGAGCCGGCGGGCAGCGTCGAGTAGATCGTTCTCATATCGAGATAGAAGTTCGGCAGGGCCGGTTTTGCCTTGGCCGCATCCTCCTCACCGTCGCCATCGTCTTTTCCAAGCGCAAGGCCTGTAACGCAAAACGACACCAGCATGCCGAGCGCTACGCCTCTGACGGATCGCGCTAGCGCGAGTTTCAGACGGCGCGGTGCGGTGGATCTGGTAAAGCTCGTGCTCAACCGGCGTTGCCCTTCACTGGACAAGCTAGATCATCTGTCCGTGGCGAATACAAGCGGCGGCTGCCATGCGGACTTCGGTCTCATGGCGGGTGTGGCGCGTTTGCGCCGCCTATCGCGAAGCCGGAACTCCGTTCGATCGGCTGAGGGTCGCAAAAAGCAGCGCGGCGACGATGCCGGACAGCAGCGAAGCCGCGAGGACGCCGAGCCGGACCTGTTTCAGCACCGCCTCGTCGTCGAAGGCCAGCGTGCCGATGAAGAGGCTCATGGTGAAGCCAATGCCGGTCAGGATGGCGATGGCATAAAGCTTTGCCGTTGTGGCCCCTTCCGGCATCGCAGCCAGGCCCAGCCTGATCGCGAGCAGCGATGAGCCGAAGACCCCGATCTGTTTGCCGACGAAAAGCCCTGCGATAATGCCAAGCGTTATCGGCTCCGCCAGCTTTGACAAGGTCAATCCGTGAAGCGATACGCCGGCATTCGCGAAGGCGAAAATCGGCACGATGGCGAAAATCACCCATGGCCTGAGAGCGTGTTCGGTATCTTCGAGCAGGCTGTGCCCGTCGTGTCGGGTCAGCGGCATCGCGAGACCGACGGCGACACCGGCGAGCGTCGCATGCACGCCGGATTTGAGCACGCAGACCCAGGTGAACAGCCCGGCGATGAGATAGAACGATGGTCTGCGCACATCGAGCAGATTGAGAACCGCGAGCGCCCCCACGCCGATTCCGCCAAGCGCCAGCGCCATGATGGAGAGGTCCGCGGTATAGAAGATCGCAATGACGATGATGGCCATCAGATCGTCGATGATTGCGAGCGCCATTAGAAATATCTTCAGCGAAGCCGGGACCTTGCGTCCCAGCATGGCGCAAACACCCAGCGCAAAGGCGATGTCGGTCGCCGCCGGGATGGCCCAGCCGCGCAATGCGTGGGCGTCGGCCCAGTTCACCGCGGCAAAGATCGCCGCTGGCGTGACAAAGCCGCCGAACGCGGCGATCACGGGCAATGCCGCCTGCTTTGCGCTCGACAGCGGGCCCTCTAGCGCCTCGCGCTTGATCTCGAGGCCGACCAGCAGAAAGAACACCGCCATCAAGCCGTCATTGATCCAGTGATCGACGGTCTTGCTCAGTCCGATCGATCCGATTCGGACCTCGCCGGTCGTCCGTAGCAGCGCCTCGTATTGCGGCCCCAGCGGTGAGTTTGCGACGATGAGAGCCGCGATGGCGGCAAGCCCGAGAACGACGCCTCCATAGAGGCCACTGTTGTCAGATCCGTCAGATGCCGGCGCCTCGGCCGTCATGAACCGGCCTTCATGAATCAGCCTTGCCGGCCGTATTGATGGCGACCGACAGCGCGAGTTTCGTTTCCATCACGATGTCCTCGACCAGTTCTTCCCGGCTGACATGGGCAACCTGGCCGGTAAGCAGTCCCTGTTCGGCGAGCATCACCACGCCGTGTAGCGAGGCCCAGACCTTCAGGGCGCTACGCTCGCGCAACAGCCCGACGGCCGGCGCCTCGAGCGCCTCCACCAGGAGTTCGAAGGTTTCCATTGCCGCGCTGTGCAACTCGCTGCCTTTTGGCGCGCACGCCATGGTTCGCGACGCGAACATCAGGCGATAGATGCCGTTGCGGCGCAGGCCGAAATCAAGCGTGAGCTGCGCGAAGCGCGACAGCTTCGACTGTTTTGACGGCTTTTCGATCGCCGCACGCATCATCGCGCTGAATTGGCGGAACGCTTCGGCCGTGACAGCGGTCAGCAACGTCTCGCGATCGGCAAAATGCTTGTATGGCGCCGGCTGCGAGACGCCGAGTTTCTTGGCAAGCGCGCTGATGCTGATCGCTTCCGGGCCGCCGAGCTCGACTTCGTGCAACGCGGCCTGAACCAGGGCATCACGAAGATCCCCATGGTGATAGGCGTTCAGCGCTTTGCGTGCGGGTCGAGGTGGCATTTCAATGTCATGATCTATAACTTTTGACTTGACAGCACAACGGTAGCGCGAATGTAATACAATATAACTTCGCGGTGCGCCGGCGGGTCTGTGCCGCCGTGCCGAAGAATGCCGAAAGAAGAATACCGCGCGGCAAAGCGCGTCACAAAAAGGGAAACGCTGCGATGGCCGGAAAGCTGAAAATCCGCGTCGACCAGGACAAATGTCAGGGCCACGCGCGCTGCAAATCACTGGCACCCGAACTGTTCGACCTCGACGAATTCGGCAATGCGCACGAAGTCGGCGACGGTTCCGTGCCCGCGGGTCTGGAAGACAAGGCCTGGCTTGCCCAGACCAACTGTCCTGAAATCGCGATCGAGGTGACCGAGGAATAGTCCGGTCCGGAGATCGATATAGCCAAAATAGATCTGAACGAACCAAGCAGAGGATTTGCTCCGATGTCCGATTCCGCCAGCATCATGCCCGAACATCCCCCGGTCTCCGACTGGGTCAATGATTTCGACCACACCGATCCGACGTGGACGGAAAACCCGTTTCCGATCTGGGAGAAATTGCGCGAGGCTTCGCCGGTCGTTCACACCGAGCGCTTCCTCGGCTGCTACATGCCGACCACCTACCAGGCGGTAAAGGAAATCGCCTACGACACCGACCATTTTTCGTCCCGGCGCGTCATCGTGCGCGACATGCGGCCGGAGATCACGGCGCGGGCGCCGCCGATCACCTCCGATCCGCCCGAGCACAAGCCCGCCAAGCAATTGCTGTTGCCGCCGTTCACGCCGGACGCGATGAAGAAGCTCGAACCGCGGGTGCGCGCCATCTGCAACGAGCTGATCGACGAGTTCATCGCCGATGGCAAATGCGACGCCGCCGCGCGCTACACCAAGCATGTTCCGGTCCGCGCCATCGCGCATATGCTCGGAATCCCTGAGAAGGACGGCGATCTCTTCATCAAGTGGATTCACGGCATCCTCGAACTCGGCATCAAGGACGAAAACGCGCTGATGGAGGCGGTAAGGGAGATGACCGGCTATTTCGCCGGCCATATCGAGTATCGCAAAAACAATCCGACCGATGATCTGATCTCGACGCTGATGAACGCGAGGGACAAGGACGGAAATCCTCTGGCGGATGAGCATGTGCTGGGTTCGCTGCGGCTGCTTCTGATCGCCGGCATCGACACCACCTGGAGCGCGATCGGCTCCTCGCTGTGGCATCTGGCGAAGACGCCGGCGGACCGCGAGCGTCTCGTCAAGGAACCGGAATTGATGCCGCTAGCGGTCGAGGAACTGCTGCGCGCCTATTCGCCGGTGACGATGGCGCGCGAGGTGATAAAGGAGACGACGATCAGCGGCTGCCCGGTCAAGGCCGGCAACATGGTGCTGCTGTCGTTCCCGGCCGCCAACCGCGATCCCGCCATGTTCCCCGACGCCGACAAGGTGGTGATCGACCGCAAGGAAAACCGCCACGCCGCGTTCGGCCTCGGCATTCACCGCTGCGTCGGCTCCAACCTGGCGCGCATGGAAATGACGGTTGCGATCGAGGAATGGCTGAAGCGGATCCCGGATTTCAGGCTCGATCCCGCCGGCAAGGTCACCTGGTCGGAAGGCACCGTGCGCGGCCCGCGCCAGTTGCCCATGCTGTTCGGCAAGGCGAGCTGAGCGTTCCATGAATGAGGCGGGGAGGGCCGATTGTCTCGGCCCTCCTTTTGCGTTCAGCGACTACTTGATCTCGATCTTCGCGTCGCTGGCGACCTTCTTCCAGGCTTCGATGTCGCGCGCGTTGATGTCGCGCTGCTGGTCTCCGGCGATGAAGTCGGTGGAGATGCCGAGTGCCAGCAGCTTCTCGAACGGCGGGACCAAGAAGAACAAGAGGCGGGAAGTCTGTCCCGCCGACAAGCGGACCGGGAGATCGTCATGAGCCGCATCTTTGGAGCAGTCTGCCAGAACGGAAATGTCGTGCGGGATATCCGCGCCGCCATGAATCACTGGGTCAATGTGATGGGCGTCGGGCCCTGGTACTATATCGACAAGGTCAAGACCGATTACTTCCGCCACCGCGGCCAGGACTCCGCCATGGAGATGAGCGTGGCGCTCGCCAATTCCGGCGATCTCCAGATCGAGCTGATCCAGCAGCGCAACGACGCGCCCTCGATGTACAAGGAGTTCCTCGACTCCGGCCGCGAAGGCTTGCAGCACATGTCGTACTGGACCCGTGATTATCAGGCCCTCTACGACCGCGCGCTGTCGCTTAGCTATAAAGTGGGGCACGAAGGCCAGATCGGCGGTGAAAAGGGCCGCTTTGCTTATTTCGATACGCAGGCCCATCCCGGCACCGTGGTGGAGATTTCAGACATCAGCGGCAGCAAGGGGAGTTTCTTCGAGCACATTCGCAAGGTCGCCGCTGGTTGGGACGGCGCCGATCCCATCCGCGAAGTCGGCGGACGCTGAGTGATGCGCGCCCCGGCAAGTGCGAGGTAAGTTCCGGCCTGAGCGCGGAAGCGTCCGCAATAGCAACAAGAACAGCAAACGCAAGGAGAGGCCGAATGGCAAGACTTCCCCTGATCGACCCGGCGGCAACCAGCGGCGACGTGCGCACGTCCTTTGACAGGATGCCGGTCGTATTGAACATCTTCCGGATGATGGCGCATGCCGAGGCCAATTTCATTCCGGCGATGCGGTTCGCCAATTCGATCCTGCACCGCCAGAAACTCAGCCACGTCAACCGGGAATTGCTGATCCTCCAGGTCGCGCAGCTGCAGCATGGCGTCTATGAGTGGCGTCAGCACGTTCCGATCGCGCTCGGCGTCGGCGTCACGCAAAAGCAGATCGACTGCATCGAACAAGGCAAATACGAGGACGCCGCGTTCAATGCCGCCGAACAGGCGCTGCTGGCGTTCGGCCGGGAAGTCATCGAGAACGTCCGTGTCGCCGAGCCGGTCTTCGCTGCCATGCGCACGAATTTCAGCGAGCAGGAGATCGTCGAATCGATCCTCGCGATCGGCTTCTACATGACGATGGCGCGCCTGACGGAGGCCACCGACGTCGACCTCGACCCGGCCGCTGGCATGACCGTCTTCTTCGAGAGCAGCAAGAAGCGGTCGGGCTGACGCCTACACATTGCCCGCGCCACATTGACCCCACGGCCAGTTGCAGCGATCATCGACCGGTCCAAAGCAACGATAGCGTGGAGCGAATGCAATGACGGGTGAGCCGGAGACAGGCGGTCCGCGACCATTGGGCGAGATCGCGAGTTACCACGCCCATATCTATTACGATCCGGCGACGTCGCGGGCCGAGGCCGAGCAGTTGCGCGCCTGGATCGGTGAGCGGTTCTCGGTCACGCTCGGACGCTGGCACGACGTCAAGGTCGGCCCGCATGATCAGGCCATGTACCAGGTGGCCTTTGCCCGGGAGGTATTCCCCGAGCTGGTCCCGTGGCTGATGCTCAATCATGGCAAATTGAGCGTTCTGGTCCATCCGAATACGACCAATCCGCGCCGGGATCATGAGGCCGATCCGATCTGGATCGGGCCGGCGCTCGCCGTGCATGCCGACAAGCTGCCGGAGCACGCCGAGATGGAAGAGGCGCCCGCGCCGAATACCAACCCGGTTCTGCGGCCCTGAGCGCGGCCTCGCCGGGGAATCTCGGCCTAGCTTACCATTAGATGCTTGAATCCGTGGATTCGGCCGGTCATGATGACATCGAGCGCTTGTCTCGATTATGCCTTACTTTGGTTTGCATTATGGTGGGACTTATTCGGTGAATCCATTAGGAATCAGACGTGATTCCGAAGCGCCGAGCCGGGGACGGATGGATAGAAAGACGACCAGCGCAGCCGGGCTTGCTTCGAGCCGCCGTACCCGATTGTGCCGTGAGGCGGCCTTCGGCGCGGCGGCGCTCGCCATGGCGTTGGGACTGGCCGGCTGGGTGATCGATTTCGACCCGGCCGCCTGGATCAATCCCGCATCCGCGAATGTCGGCAGCACTTCCTCGTTCGACGAGCGCTTCGGCCCGGGCTCGGTGCGCCGTTCGCTGGCCTTTAACTACCCCTGGCGTCCCGCGGCCCGTTCGAATTTCGATGCAGAGTTCGGGCACATCGAAAGCCAGTTGGGCGGACGATCGCGTGAGGAGCAGAACGTTCAGCCCGAACCGTCCGCCCCGACGGTCGAGGCGGCAATCCCGCTGCCACGAGCCCGGCCGGTCCTGGCCAATCTTCAGTCAACGGGGAGCGACCCGGCGCCGGCTTCGTCTGACAACCGCACCATGTTCGAGAAACTCGCCGATCTGGTGCCGATGCGCTTCTCGCTGGCGTCGCTGACCCCGGGGGATGGGCTGCTCGGCGAGCGCAAGGATCTGACGGCGCTCGGCTACGACAGTCAGACGGCGGTCTACGACATTTCGGCCCGCGCCGTTTACCTGCCGAACGGCGCCAAGCTCGAGGCACATTCGGGGCTGGGCGGCCTGATGGACAATCCGGCCCATGTCGATCAGCGGATGGTCGGCGCGACCCCGCCAAACGTCTACGACCTCAAGCCGCGTGAAAAGCTGTTTCATGGCGTCGCGGCGCTGCGCATGACGCCCGTGGGCGAAAACGAAATGCACGGGCGAACGGGTCTGCTCGTGCACAGCTACCTGCTGGGCCCAAACGGCGATTCCAACGGCTGCGTCTCGATCAAGGAGTATGACCGGTTCCTGACGGCGTACCGCAATGGCGAGGTCAAGCGCCTCGTCGTCGTGCCGAGCCTCAAGGAAGGCCTCACCGCGTCGCGGCGTTCACCGTCCCCGTCATGAACGCAGTCGCAGGCGATGCCGCCGATTCCGACACGCCGCTGCGTGCGGTTTTCAAGATCAACCTGAACGGCCAGACGGTGTCGATCGCCACCGTCGGCCAGGCCTACCGTTTCATCACCAATCTCAGCTCGATCGAGTGGATCGAATTCCGCGCGCTACACGCCGGTGCTGTCAGTGCACTGCAGGGCGCCGCTGATAACGCGATGCTGACCGTGCAGGCGACCAACGCCCTGCGCGCGCTGTTCGTCCGCGCGAAGCTGTTGTGAGTCCCCATGCCTGCAAGCGACAGCGAAATCGAAGATGACCGCCTGATCCGGGAATTGTTGCAGAACTGGGCGATCTGGCGCGATGCCGGCGACTGGGAGCGTTTTCGCACGGTCTGGCATCCCGACGGCCGCATGATGGCGACCTGGACGCAGGGCACCGGCGACGAGTTCATCGAAATCAGCAAGCAGGCCTGGGCCAAGGGCGTCAGCATCCTGCATTTCCTCGGCGGTATCTCGGTCGACCTTGCAGGACAGCGCGCCATCTCGCAGACCAAGATGACGATCTCGCAGCGCGCCGAGGTCGAGGGCGTACTGTGCGACGTGCTTTGCACCGGCCGGTTCTACGACTTTCTCGAAAAGCGGGAGGGACGCTGGGGCATCGTGCTGCGCCAGCCGATCTATGAGAAGGACCGCATGGACCCCGTCACGCCGGGCACCGCGCCCGTCCTCGACAAGGCGCTGCTCGAACGGTTTCCGCCGGGCTACCGGCATCTCGCTTATCTGCAGACCCGCATCGGTTACACGGTGAAGCCCGACATGCCGGGCCTGAAGGGGCCCGAAGTCGAGGCCTTGTATGCGCGCGGTGCGGCGTGGCTGCAGGGCAAGCCGCTTGGCTGATCTCGCTTAGCTGATCTCCTTGCGGACGGCGGCGGCCGCGTCGCACATCGCCTTCAGTTTTCCGAACGCTGTCTGGCGCGGCATGTATTTCATGCCGCAGTCGGGGGCGACGACAAGGCGATCCGCGGCGACGTGCTTCAGCCCGTTGCGGATCCGGTCGGCCACCACATCGACGGATTCGATCTCGGGATTGCCGAGGTCGAGCACGCCGAGCATGATCTTCTTCGACGACAGATCCTTGAGCACGCCGAGATCGAGCTTCGGCTGCGCCGCCTCGATCGAGATCTGCTCGGCCCTGGTGTCAGCGAGTTCGGCGAGGAAGGAATAGCCGGCCGGCTTGGTCGAGCCGGGCACGACGGCGGCATAGCCGAAGCACAGATGCACCACCGTCGGCACGGTGATGCCCTCGAGCGCGCGGTTGATCGCCTTTACGGCGTAGCGGCGGGCAAGGTCCGGATTGTTGCGCACCCAGGGCTCGTCGAGCTGGATCACGTCGGCGCCGGCCTTTTGCAGGTCGAGCGCCTCGGCGTTGACGGCGGCGGCGAAGGCCATCGCCAGTTCCTCGTCGTCCTTATAGAATTCGTTCTTGGCCTGCTGGCTCATCGTGAACGGGCCGGGCAGGGTGATTTTTGCTGCGCGATCAGTGTTCTGGCGCAGGAATTTCATGTCGTGCAGCTCGACCGGGCCGCGGCGCTTCACCGGGCCTGTGACGCGCGGCACCGGCGTCTGGTGTCCGCTGCGCGAGGTGATCATGGCCGGATTTTCGTCATCGATGCCTTCGAGCGCCGTCGCAAATCGGTTGGAGTAGCTCTCGCGGCGGATTTCGCCGTCGGTCACGATGTCGATGCCGGCGCGCTCCATGTCCCTGATGGCGACAATAGTGGCGTCGTCCTGCGCCTCCTCCAGGTGCTCGGCCGGCAGCCGCCACATCGCATGCAGGCGCGTGCGCGGCACCACCTTGGACAGCATCGCGCGGTCGACCAGCCATTCCGGCTGCGGATAGCTGCCGACGACGGTGGTCGGCAGCAGGTGCTTTGGCAGGTTCATGAGTATCTCCTTGCTCTTGTTATTTTCCCGCTCACGTCAGGCAGCACGTGTCGCTGCGGCCGCAACCTCATCCCTGACCGGATTGCGCAGCACGCCGATGCCGGAGACCTCCACCTCAACCACGTCGCCATCCTTCATCCAGAGCGGCGGCGTGCGGTAGGCGCCGACGCCGCCGGTGGTGCCGGTCACGATGACGTCGCCGGGCACGAGCTCGGTGAAGGTCGAGCAGTAGGCGATCAGGGCAGCGACGTCGAACACGAGGTCCGAGATTGGTGCGGCCTGCACCTCGACGCCGTTAAGGCGGGTCGCAATCGTCTGCTTGCTAATGTCGGGGATTTCGTCCGTCGTGACCATCCACGGCCCGAACGCGCCGGTACCCACAAAATTCTTGCCCGGTGCGAATTGCGAGGTGTGGCGCTGCCAGTCGCGGATGCTGCCGTCATTGTAGCAGGCATAGCCAGCCACATGCGCCGGCGCTGCCTCGCGCGGAATGCGGCGGCCGGCCTTGCCGATGATGACGGCCATTTCGCCCTCATAGTCGAAGCGCTCCGACTCCAGCGGCCGGATCATCGGTTGGCCGCTGCCGACCTGGCTGTTGGCAAAGCGGGTGAAAATCATCGGGTGCGGCGGTGTAGGATGGCCGCTTTCGGCGAGATGCGTGGCGTAATTGACGCCGATGCAGAAGATCTTGTCCGGATCGGGAACGGTCGGCAGCAGCTCAATTTCGGCGAACGCGTAGTCCGGCCGTTCGCCTTGCAGCGCGCTCAAGGCATCGAGCGATCCGCTCGCGAGCAGCGCCTTCAGGGTTGGCCGATCCTTCAGCCGCTTGCCGGCGTCAATGATGCCGTCTTTTATCACCAGGCCGTATGTTGCTGTTGGACCCGCCTTGAAACTTGCGATCTTCATTATTCGGCACTTTCTTCGATGGAGGAAACATAGGGTTCGATGGATTGTACGATCTCGCCCGAACGGATCGGAACGCAATCGGGTGGAAAGTCCTGATGGAAACGCGCGCCGGCTTTTCCGGCGTGGTCGATAAAGCGCTCGAGATGGTTCATCGCGCCACTCGGCAGATCGTGCAGAACCATCAGGCTCCACGGCTGCGACCGGCACTGCTCCAGGGCCCGGTCGGCCCAGCCGTCCGGATCGTCCCAGTCGCGCGGGATCGCGTTCCAGAGCACGCAACTATGCTTGTTGCGCGTGAGATATTCGACCACGGAAGGCTTCAGCAGCCGCGCGTCGAGATTGCCGCCGCCGCCGAACGGCCGGAACCAGCGATTGGCGTGCGCGAGGTTGCCGATCGCATCCTGCGTCCGGCCGATCTCGTTTTGCGCCGTGTCCGCATCGCGCTGCTGCCCGAGCGGTACCGTGTGCGTAAAAGTGTGATTGCCGATCCAGTGGCCTTCGTCATGGGCCCGCGCCGCAAGCTGGCGGCGTTCGGGGTCGCCAAGCTTCTCGCCGATCACGAAGAAGGTCGTCTTGATGCCGCGCTCGCGCAAAATATCGAGCACGCGCGGCGTCACGCCGGGCTCGGGACCATTGTCGAATGTCAGCGTCAGGTCGAACACGCGCTGCTCCGTCAGGTCGCGGGCTGCAGGGTAGTCGTTGAGATTTCTTCCGCAGCGTTTTGTCCGGCGCGCGTCCCCGTCTGCCAGATCGCGGCCTTGCGCTCGATCCATTTGATGGCGGCGTTGAAGGCAATCGCCATCGCCAGCACCAGCAGCACGCCGGCGAAGACATGCGGACTGTCGAGGATGGTGCGATAGCGCGAAATCAGATAGCCGATGCCGGCGGACGAGATCAGCATCTCCGACACCACGACGCCGACGATCACGAGCGCGCCACCCACACGCAGTCCCGACAGCACGGTCGGGATCGCCGCCGGAATGATCACGCGAACCAGCCGCTGGCTCAGCGTCGCGCCCATGCTGCGTGCGGCGAGCAGCAATTGCGGATCGATGGTTTGGATGCCGGCGGCGGTCGCCAGCATCGTCGGCAGGAAGCCATAGATCGAGGCGAACGCGATCTTGGATTCCGAGCCGATGCCGAGCCAGACCGTGAACACCGGATAGAGGATGACCAGCGGCACCGCATAGAGGCTCGAGACCATCGGCATGATCAGGATACGCGGCCGCGGCAGGCTGCCGACGATGGCCCCTAACAGGATGCCGCCGCCACAGGCGAACGCCATCGAAATCGCGACCTCGTAGAGCGTGACGGCAAGGGCATGGCCGTATTCGCCCGCCTCGTTCCAGCCGGCCGCGAGCGTCGACGACAGCGACGGCAGGAACAGCTCGGGAATGAGGCCTGCGCGCGGCAGGAGTTCCCACAGCGCAATGAGCCCGATCACGATCAATCTGCGAAGCGTCGCCGCGGTCATCTCTGCCTCACGCTGATTTGCGGATGTGCCGCCAGATACGGTCGCGCAGGGTGCCGAACGCGTCGCCGCTCAGCATTTCATAGGTACGCGGGCGGGGCAGCGAGACCTGCAGGTGATCGACGATGCGGCCGGGCCGCGGCGACATCACGATCACCTCGTCGGCGAGATAGACCGCCTCTGTCAGGCTGTGGGTGACGAACACCACGGTCTTGCCGGTGGCAGCCCAGATCCGCAGCAGTTCGTCGCCCATGGTCATGCGGGTCTGTTCGTCGAGCGCGGCAAACGGTTCGTCCATCAGCAGCACCGGAGGGTCCTGCACCAGCCCGCGCGCGATCGAGACGCGCTGCTTCATGCCGCCGGACAATTCATGCGGATGGCGCTTGCCGAAACCGTCGAGGCCGACGAGTTTGAGCGCGTCCTGCGCCTTGGCGCGGCGTTCGCTCTTGGCGACGCGGCGCAGCGCCAGCGGAAACTCGACATTCTCTTCCGCCGTCAGCCAGGGAAACAGGCTGGCTTCCTG
Organism: Bradyrhizobium algeriense; assembly: GCF_036924595.1. Lineage (NCBI taxonomy): Bacteria > Pseudomonadati > Pseudomonadota > Alphaproteobacteria > Hyphomicrobiales > Nitrobacteraceae > Bradyrhizobium > Bradyrhizobium algeriense. The sequence goes on from NZ_JAZHRV010000001.1 coordinate 883,666, forward strand.
AAACACCACGCCGACGCGATTTGGATCGGGCTCGGGAATCGGTGCCCCGCTGATGGTGATGGTGCCCGAGGTCTGCTGGCGGAGGCCCGCCATCATCATCAGAAGCGTGGACTTGCCGCAGCCGCTCGGGCCGACTAGCACGACGAAACGGCCGGGCTTGACGTCGAGCGAGACGTCTTCGAGCGCTATGACGTCCTGCGTCGTGGTCTTGAAGATCTGCCCGACATTGCGGACCTCGATCGCGCCGGCCGGCTTCAGCGGGGTTATGTTCGCCAATGGCTGCATCGTGTTTCCACCCATCTGACCAGTTCATTGAAGGCAATCGCGATCACGGCGATCATCAGCACGCCGGCCAGCAACTGCTTCATCTGAAAATTTTCGCCCCAGGTCGCGATCTGATGGCCGATGCCGTCGCGCGAGGCGTACATTTCGGCGAGGATCACGCCGGTGAGATTGAAGATCATCGAGATCCGCAGCGCCTCCAGCAGAACGGGGAGCATGCTCGGCAGATAGACGCGAAACGCGGTTTGCATCGGCGTTGCGCCATAGGAGCGGGCGACGGTCAAATGCTCGACCTTGACCGACTCCACCGCCGTCGTGGTCGACATGATCACGATGAAGATGGTCGAGAAGAATCCGAAGCCGACCTTCTGCGCGAAGCCGACGCCGAACACCAGGATGAACATCGGCAGGAAGATCGATTTCGGGATGCTGAAGGCGAAGAACAGCAGCGGCTTTGCCACGTCGGCAAAATAGCGGTTCTCCGCGATCAGGAAGCCGATCAGCGCGCCGACGGGAACGGCGAGCGCGAAGGCTGTCACCACCTCGGTCGCGGTGACGGCGAGGTCCTTGCGCACGCTCGCTCGCTGCAGGAGCTCGCCGAGCGTTGCCAGCGTGTCGGAGGCGGAAGGGAGCAGGCGCGGATTGACGATGCCACTGCGCGACAGGATTTCCCATATCGCAAACAGCGCCACCACAATCGCGATTCGTGCCGCCTTTACGCCTAATCCACGCATCGCGCCGCCTCAGGGCTTGGTCGGAACCGGCTTGAACTGCGTCGAGATGATCTCGGCGGCAGGCCCAAGGTCCTTCATGCCGCCGGCCTTGGCCATGTCGAGCGCGAGCTGGAGCTGCTCCGGAATCTTCGCACCGTCCATGCTGCCGTCGGTTTCCAGCTTCAGAATCGTGTTTTCATATTCCAGCGCCGCGATCTCGGCGGGAATTTCATAGAGTTCGGTGATCAGCTTGACGGAGGCGTCCTTGTTGGCGCGCATGAACATCAGCGCGCCATACAGCGCGTTCAGCGTCTTCTGCACCATCTGCGGCTTGTCCTGCACGTATTTGTCGAGCGCGATCCAGCCTGCGGCTAGGTTCGGCGGCACCTCTTTGGAGAAGTCGAGGATGGTGCGCGCTTCGCCCGATTTGGAAATCTGGAAGCTCAGCGGCGAATAGACCACGGCCGCGTCGACATTGCCGGCGAGCAGGTTCGGCACCAGGCCGCCACCGCCGACGGGCACGCGGGTGAATTCGATCTTCTTGTCCTGCTGGGTCCACAGCGCCAGCAGGTCGGAACCGGAGCCCGCGGAGGTGATCGCGACCTTCTTGCCGGCCAAATCCTTCACCCCGAGCGTCGATTTCGAAAGCGTCATCAACTGCCAGCCGTAATAGCCCGTGGCGGCACTGGCGAGCACTTTGGAGTTCACGCCCTTCTTGCGTCCGGCCGACACCAGCGAGGTGGCGTCGAGAATGACGTCGGCGGCACCCGCCGCCATCGCCTCGAACGTCTCGGCGCCGCCGCGATAGATCGTAAGCTCCGCTGCGATGCCTTCCTTCTCGAACAATTTCTGCCGCACCGCGGTTTCCGCGATCGTGGTCGGCCAGTAGGTTTTGGTCGGAAGCCCGATGCGGACGGTGTCGGCGGCTTGCGCGTAGCCGGATGCGCCAAGCACGGTGGCTGCCGTGATCGTTGCCAGGATGTGGCGTCGCGTGATCTTCATTGTGACGTTTCCCCTTGATTTTTCTTGATTGGTTTGGTTTCGAGCGGTCAGGCGGTGTTGCCACCTCCAAACGTTTTCGGCGTGGCAAGTTCGACGAGGTGCATGGTCGTCATGAAATGCTTCGAGAGCGCCGCGACCGCGGCATCGGCATCGCGCTTGAGCGTGGCATGCACGATTGCCGCGTGTTCGGCCTCGACGTTGCGGGATTTTTCGCTGTTGCGCCGGATCGCGAGCCTCCGATAGCGCTCGCTCTGCTCATGCAGCACATCGCGAAACCCGAGCAGCCATTGCGAGCCGCAGGCGTTCACCAGCGTGCGATGGAAGACGCGGTGCCGCACCACCCATTCCTCATAGTGATGGGTCGGATCGTCGGGATAGGTATGGGGAACGGCGCAGAGCGCTGCGAACGATTTTTCCACCGAGGCAAGCCATGCCGCGTCGCCACGCTCGATCGAGCGCCGCAGCGCCAGCCCTTCGATATCGACACGGGTCTGCGTCACGTCCCGAAGATCGGCTGATGATACCGGGCTGACGCGAAAGCCACGCTGGTCGGATGCCTGCACCAGCCCGTCCGCGACCAGCCGCGACAGCGCTTCGCGCACCGCGGCGAGGCTGACCGAGAACTGTTTGGCGAGACCGGCAATATGCAGCTTCTGGCCGGGCAGCAGCCGGGTCGAGAGAATATCCGCGCGCAGCCGCTCCTGAACGGCTGATGTCAGGCTTCGAGGCCGTTCGTCGGCAAGGCTCTCACCAAAACTCAACCCGATACTGCTCATGGCGGCGCAGATTGGCGAGGGAAGGCGATGTCGTCAATCGAAAATCGATTTTTTATCCAAGCTGCTGCCAAGGCTTCGGTTTCTGGTTTGGTGGCCGCCATGCGCTGTCTAGCCCTGAATACCTCGCGGCGCGTCCGCACTAAAAATCACCGTGACAACTTGCCGGTGGTGACATAGATAGTTCGCATGCGAAATAAATTAGCTTCATCGGCATGAGCCCGCGGCGCGAGCACCGGCTGGTTTTCCTGCTCAGCGTCGCGCAGCGCCGGCTGCAGCGCTGGATGGCGGCGCGGACGCAAGCCAGCGGCGTTACCGCCGCGCAGTCCGGCTTGCTGTTCATCCTGGGCCAGCGGGACGGCGTGCTGATGGGCGAGGCGGGCGCGGCGCTTGATCTCGGCCCGCCCGGCATCAGCGGACTGGTGGACCGGATGACGGCTGCGGACCTGATCAAGCGCCGTGCCGATCCGGATGACGGGCGCGCGTGGCGGCTCTGGCTGACGCCGGCCGGCCGCGCGGCGATGGCGCAGTCGAAGGCAGGGCTCGCCGAGGTCAATGCGCGCCTCACGGAAGGCTTCACCGAGGCCGAGATCGATGTCGTCGCGCGCTGGCTCACCACCATGCAAACCAGATTTCCCAGAGGAGAAGATGAATGACCGAGCATATCAAGATCGAGAAGAGCGACGGGATTTTGAGCCTGACGATGGCTCGCCCGGACAAGAAGAACGCGCTGACCAATGCGATGTACGGCGCGCTGGCCGACGCAATCGAAGGCGCGGAGACTGATCCATCCGTCCGCGTTCTCCTGATCCGCGGCGAGGGCGACATGTTCACCGCCGGCAACGACGTCGGCGAGTTCGCCGCCATTGCGACAGGCGCGGTTCAGGGCGAGCGGCATGTCGGACGTTTCCTGCAGGCGCTCGCCAGATCGAGCCGTCCGCTGGTCGCGGCCGTTCAAGGACGCGCCGTCGGCATCGGCACCACGATGCTGCTGCATTGCGATCTGGTCGTGCTGGCCGAGAACGCGCTGCTCTCGACGCCGTTCGTCAATCTGGCGTTGGTTCCCGAAGCGGCCTCCAGCCTGTTGATGCCGCTCCGTATCGGCTATGCGCGCGCCTTCGAAATGTTCTCGCTTGGTGAAGCTGTCGATGCCAAATCGGCGTTGGCCTGGGGGCTCGCCAATCGGGTGGTGCCACTGGACAAGCTCGACGCCGAAGCAAGAGCGCTCGCGTCCCGGCTGGCGAAACAGCCGGCGGGTGCCGTCAGCACGACGAAGCGGCTGATGCGCAATCCGGAACTGCTCATGGCGCAGATCAAGGCGGAAAGCGAGCAGTTCGCGGCAAGGCTGAAGACCGTGGAGGCGCGCGAAGCTTTCACCGCCTTCGCCGAACGCCGGCCGCCGGACTTTTTGAAACTCGCCGCAAGCTGAGCGGCCTCTCCCCGCCCGCGACCGGGAGGTGATTGACCGCCCGTGGCGGCCCCGCTACCTCTTTCGGGTTGCGTGCGGGGAAACAAATGAACAAGAACAATGAAGCTTCCGAATTCGACTACGTCATCGTCGGCGCCGGCTCAGCCGGATGCGTGCTCGCCAATCGCCTGAGCGCCGACGGCAAGCATTCCGTGTTGTTGCTGGAGGCCGGACCGAAAGACAGCAATCTCTGGATCCACGTGCCGCTCGGCTACGGAAAACTGTTCAAGGAAAAATCCGTCAACTGGATGTACCAGACTGAGCCAGAACCAGGCTTGAACGGCAGGCAGGTGTTCCAGCCACGCGGAAAAGTGCTCGGCGGCTCGAGCTCGATCAACGGCCTGCTCTATGTGCGGGGCCAGCACGAGGACTACGATCGCTGGCGCCAGCGTGGCAATGCCGGCTGGGGCTACGACGACGTGCTGCCCTATTTCAGGAAGGCTGAGAACCAGCAGCGCGGAGACGACAAGTATCACGGCACGGGCGGGCCGTTGCCGGTGTCGGACTGGCGGCATCACGATCCATTGTCGGAAGCCTTCGTCGTCGCCGCCGCCGAAACCGGCATTCCGACCAATCCGGATTTCAACGGCGCTACGCAGGAAGGTGCGGGATTTTTCCAGATCACAACAAGTCGTGGCCGGCGCGCCAGCACGGCGTTCTCGTACCTGCGTCCGGCGAAGAGCCGCAGCAATTTGCATATCGAGACTTCGGCGCTGGCGCAGCGCATCCTGTTCGAAGGGCGGCGCGCCAAGGCGGTCGAATACAAGCGGGAAGGCCGTGCTCGCACGGCGCGGGCGCGCAAGGAAATCCTGGTCTCCAGCGGCGCGTATAACTCGCCGCAATTGCTGCAGCTCTCCGGCGTCGGTCCGGCGGACCTTCTGAAGCAGCACGGCATCGAGATCGTGCTCGACGCGCCCGGCGTCGGCAATGATCTGCAGGATCACATGCAGGTCCGCCTGATCACGCGCTGCGCGCAAAAGGTCACGCTCAACGACGTGGTCAACAATCCGGTACGCCGGGTGATGGCGGGCATTCAGTACGCCGCCCTGCGAAAAGGGCCGCTGACGATTGCCGCCGGCACCTCGGGCGCATTCTTCAAGACCAGTCCTCGGCTGGCGTCGCCCGATATCCAGATTCACTTCCTGCCGTTCTCGACCGACAAGATGGGTGAGAAGCTTCACGCACTTTCCGGTTTTACCGCTTCGGTCTGCCAGTTGCGCCCGGAAAGCCGCGGTTCGCTGCGCATCAAAAGCGCCGATGCTTCTGTGCCGCCGGAAATCCGCATCAACTATCTCGCGACCGAAACCGATCGCCGCGCCTTCATCGACGGCATCCGCATCCTGCGCAAGATCCTCGCCGCGCCAGCGCTGAAGGCTTACGCGGTGGGGGAAGTCGATCCCGGTCCGAAAGTGCAGAGCGACGACGAATTGCTCGATTTCTGTCGCCGTACCGGCAGCACGGTCTATCACCCGACCTCGACCTGCCGCATGGGCAGCGATGCGCTCGCCGTCGTCGATCAGCGCTTGCGCGTGCGCGGCATCGAAGGCCTGCGCGTAGTCGATGCGTCTGTTATGCCGGACCTGATGTCAGGCAATACCAACGCGCCGACCATCATGATTGCTGAGAAAGCGTCGGATATGATCCTGGAGGACGCAAGGTAGGCTTCTTCTTATCTCGCCCCGCTTGCGGGGAGAGGTCGGCGCGAAGCGCCGGGTGAGGGGGTACCGGACCATCAGCGAACGCTAGTGCAAGCGGATAGAGATGCCCCTCACCCCAACCCTCTCCCCGCAAGAGCGGGGCGAGGGAGTGGCCGATCATCCCCTATACGCCCGCACCCGCTTCAGCATCTGCTCGACATGGGCGATCGGGGTTTCCGGCTGAATGCCATGGCCGAGGTTGAAGATCAGCCGTCCTTCTGCGTAATTCGCCAGCACGTCGTCGACGGCGCGGTCGAGCGCGGCGCCGCCCGCGATCAACGCCAGCGGATCGAGATTGCCCTGCACGGCGACGCGGCTCTGCACGCGCTCGCGGATCATTGACGGCTCGGCTGCCCAGTCGATGCTGACGGCATCGACGCCGGTCGCTTCGACATAGGCCGGCAGCAGCGCGCCCGCGCCGCGGGGAAAGCCGATGATTTTCGCTTCAGGCGCTTTCGCGCGCACGCCGGCGACGATGCGTTTCGCAGGCTCGATCGACCAGCGCTCGAATTCACGCGGCGGCAGCACGCCGGCCCAGGTATCGAAGATCTGCAACGCGTCCGCGCCGGCCTTGAGCTGGCCGAGCAGGTATTGGATCGAGTTCTCGACCAGCACGTCGATGATTTCAGCGAACGTCTCCGGGTGACGATAGGCCATCATCCGCGCCGGCGCCTGGTCGGGTGTGCCTTGTCCCGCAACCATGTAGGTCGCGACCGTCCATGGCGCGCCGCAGAAGCCGATCAGCGCGATCTCAGGCGCGAGTTCGCGCTTCACGCGGCGCAGTGCTTCATAGACCGGCTCGAGCTTGCCGAAATCGGCGTGGCGCGCCAGTGTGGTCACCTGCTCCGGTGTATTCAGCGGATCGAGCCGCGGGCCTTCGCCGGCCTCGAAGCGCACGGAACGGCCGAGCGCGTAGGGGATGACGAGAATGTCGGAAAAGATGATCGCAGCGTCGAAGTTGAAGCGGCGGATCGGCTGCAGCGTCACCTCGGCGGCATAGTCCGGCGTGAAGCAGAGGTCGAGAAAGCTCCCGGCCTTGGCGCGCAACTCGCGATACTCCGGCAGATAGCGCCCGGCCTGCCGCATCATCCAGATCGGCGGCACCTGCTGGCGGCGGCCGGACAGCACTTCGAGAAATGGTTTTGCGACGGATTTCTGAGACAATCGAAGGGTTCCTGCGGGCGGCTGATATTTGTGCCTCTGATACACGCAGGTTCCCTCCGGGCCAAGGACGGATACCAGGGGCGAACGTGGAACCGGCGTAAAACCGCGCCGTTATCTCGTCCATGGAGGTCCCGATGGCCGAGAAATTCAATCCTGCGGCGCATGACAAGCACGCCGAAGATCCCCGTGAAGCGCAGAAAGCCGACCGGGAAATCCACGAGAAGCTCGAGGCCGGGCTGGTGGACACGTTTCCGGCATCCGATCCCGTGAGCGCCGCGCAACCGGCGCCCTCGAAAGCCGATGGCGATCGTGCCAACGAAACGCTGTGGAACAAGGTCCGCGCCGTCTTCCGCTGACGCAAATCAGTAATGCGGCGGCGGCTCGTTCGCGGGACCCGGCGCGTTGCTTTCGGCTTCCTGAAGGCGCTCCTTCAGTTCAGCGACCTGGCGCGTCAGCCTGTCGATCTCAACCCACTGCGCGGTGATCGTCTGGTTTAATGTCTCGATGGTCACATCCTGATAGGTCAGCCGCATTTCCAGCGCGTCGATGCGCTCGCTTAAGTCGTCGGCATCACTCATGGGAGCCATCGTTCGGTCGTCGCTGCCGCAGCCCGTGGCCCAGCGCCACACGTTCGTCGAATACAAAACACTCGCCGCGCCAGCGGCTCTCTTGCTCCGGCACGCCTTCGAGATACCGCAGGATGCCGCCCTTGAGGTGATAGACCTCACCAAACCCCAGCGCCAGCAGATAGGCGCTGGCTTTCTCGCACCGGATACCTCCGGTGCAGAACATCGCGATCCTCTTGTGCTTCGCCGGGTCGAGTTTCTCCGCGGCGAATTCCTTGAACTGCCCAAAACTCTTGATGCCGGGATCGACCGCGCCCTCGAAAGTGCCCATCGCCACCTCGAACGCATTGCGGGTGTCGATGACAAGCGTATCGGGCGCGGCAATCAGTTCGTTCCAGTCCGACGGCTCGACATAGGTCCCGACCTGCCGCCTCGGATCCGCGGTGGTATCTCCGAGCGTGACGATTTCCTTTTTCGGCCGAATCTTCAGCCGCTGGAACGGCATCTCGGTAGCGCTCGAAAACTTGAGTTCGAGATTGTCGAGCCGGCCAGCGAAGAGGGGGCCGTGCTGCAGCTCCCGGACGAACGCGTCGATGCCCTCATCGCCACCCGCAACGGTGCCATTGATGCCCTCGTGGGCCAGCAGCACGCTACCCTTGATCCCAAGGCCTGCAGCAAGCGCGCGCAGCGGCTCGCGCAGCTCCCGGAAGTCCGGCAGGGCGGCGAATTGGTAGAGGGCGGCGACCTTGAACGGCATGGCGACCGTTTATCAGGCGGGCCGGGCAGGGGAAACCCCGCAAAGCCCTGCGTATTCCGCGTATTGCCACCGCGAGACCTTGGCATGCCAGCCATTGCCCAGTTGGGGATGAATATGCCAAAGAACCGTCTGTAAACTCACCCGATCGTCCCCAGCGGGATGCCCAAGAAATATTGAAGAAACGCTGAAAAGAAAGCACTCGCGATGAGGAATTTCCATTTCGCCGGCCGCTCCACGGTCCATGCCCAGAACGCGATGGTGGCGACGTCGCACCCGGAGGCCGCGCTTGTCGCCATCGACGTGATGCGCGCGGGCGGTACGGCTGCGGACGCCGCGGTTGCGGCCTGCGCGCTGCTCGGCGTCATCGAGCCGCAATCGACCGGCATCGGCGGCGATTGTTTTGCGCTGATCCAGCCGAAGGGCGAGGGCAAGATAACGGCCTATAACGGCTCCGGCCGCGCGCCGATGGCGGCAACGGCCGAATGGTATCTCGAGCGCAAGATCCATTCGGTGCCGCTGACATCGGCCCATGCGGTGAGCATTCCCGGCGCGATCGACGCCTGGGATACGATCCTGCGCGACCATGGCAAGATGGGGCTCGACACGCTGCTGCAGCCCGCGATCAAGGCGGCCGAAGAAGGCTATGTCGTCGCGCCGCGCATCGCCTTCGACTGGAAGAACCAGTTCGAGAAGCTGAAGAACGGCACCAACACCGAACGCTATCTTTTGCCGCACGGCAAGCCGGCGGTCGCCGGCGATGTGATCCATCAGCCGGAACTCGGCAAGACACTGCGCGCAATCGCCAAGAACGGTCGCGACGCGTTCTATGCCGGCGAGATCGCGGCCGACATGGTGGAGACCTTGCGCGGCATCGGCGGCCTGCACACGCTGGAAGATTTCGCCGCGCATTCGACCGAAACCACGTCGCCGATCGGCACGATGTATAAGGGCCATGATGTCTGGCAGTGCCCGCCAAATGGCCCGGGCATCACCATGCTGGTGATGCTGAATATCCTCTCTCGCTTCGACCTGACGAAGTTCGCGCCGCTCAGCGTCGAGCGCTTCCATCTCGAGGCGGAAGCCGCGCGCATCGCCTACATGATGCGCGAGCAGTACATTGGCGATCCGCAGCAGGTTCACGTCGACGTTGCCGGCATTCTCGCGAAGGAATTCGCCGAGGAGCACATCAAAAACATCAGGATGGATCGGCTGCTGGATCTCCCGAATGTTGCGCCGCCGATGAATCCGTCCACGGTCTACATCACCGTGGTCGACAAGGACCGCAACGTCTGCTCGTTCATCAACTCGATCGCGCATTCCTTCGGCTCGGCGATCGTGTCCGACAAGACCGGCATCCTGCTGCAGAACCGCGCCGGCGGTTTCCGGATCCAGCCCGGCCATCCCAATTGCATCGCGCCGGGCAAGCGGCCGCTGCACACCATTATTCCCTCACTCGCCACCAAGAATGGTCGCGCGTTGATGCCGTTCGGCGTGATGGGCGGACAGTATCAGCCGGTGGGCCAGACCCGCGTGCTGACCAACATGCTCGACTATGGCTGCGACGTGCAGGAAGCCATCGATATGCCGCGCGGCCTGCATTATGAAGGCGTCTACCAGCTCGAGGACAGCGTGCCGGCCGAGATCGTCGAGGGCCTGAAGAAGATCGGCCACAAGACCACCAGCGTGGTCGGCCCGCTCGGCGGCGGCCAGGCGATCTGGATCGACTGGGACAAGGGCACACTGACCGGCGGTTCCGATCCCCGCAAGGACGGTTGCGCGCTGGGCTATTGAGCGTCTAGAAGCTCCGTCTCTCCAAGAAGAGGTTCAACAGATGCGCTTCTCGCGACGCACGTTCATCCGGACCGCTACTGCCGCCATGGCGGCGGCGGTTGCCACGCCCGTTGCCATCAGGATGGCATCGGCCCAGACCGCAGGAAAACCCATGACCACAGCATCAGGCTTGCAGATCATCGACAGCAAGGTCGGCACCGGCGCGTCGCCGACGACCGGGCAGACCTGCGTCATGCATTATACCGGATGGCTCTACGAGAACGGCCAGAAGGGCAAGAAGTTCGACTCCTCTGTTGATCGTAACGAGCCGTTCGAGTTTCCGATCGGCCAGCGTCAGGTGATCGCCGGCTGGGACGAGGGCGTTGCCTCCATGAAGGTCGGCGGCAAGCGCACGCTGATCATTCCGCCCGCGCTTGGTTATGGTGCGCGGGGCGCCGGCGGCGTCATCCCGCCGAATGCGACGCTGATGTTCGACGTCGAATTGCTGGCGGTGAAGTAACGCGCAACGGGGGAGGCGCATCGTGAAGGTCTCGATCCTCGACGACTATTTCGACACGCTGCGCACCCTCGATTGCTTCGGCAAGCTCGCCGGCCACAACGTTACCATCTGGAACGATCACGTCCAGGATATCGATGTGCTGGCGGAACGGCTGCGTGATACCGAAGCGCTGGTGCTGATCCGGGAGCGCACGCAGATTCGCACGCCGCTGCTGGAGCGCCTGCCGAAACTGAAACTGATCAGCCAGCGCAGCGTCTTTCCACATATCGATATCGATACCTGCACCCGGCTTGGCATCGTCGTGTCGTCGAGCCAGCACGCCGACACGCCGTCTTACGCGACCGCCGAGTTCACCTGGGGTCTGATCCTGGCGGCGATGCGCGCTATCCCGCAGCAGATGGCGGCGCTCAAGGCCGGCAAATGGCAGATTGGCGTCGGCAACACGCTCCGCGGCAAGACGCTCGGCATCTATGGTTACGGGCGGATCGGCGCCGTCGTCGCCGGCTACGGCAAGGCGTTCGGCATGAACGTGCTGGTATGGGCGCGCGAACCGGCCATGGCGAAGGCCCGCGCCGACGGATACGAGACCGCCGCCAGCAAGGCTGATTTCTTCGAACGATGCGACGTGCTTTCGCTGCACATGCGCCTGGTCGATGCCACGCGCGGCATCGTCAAGGCAGAAGACCTCGCGCGCATGAAACCCTCGGCGCTTCTGGTCAATACCAGCCGTGCGCCGCTGATCGAGCCGAACGCGCTGGTCGATGCGCTGCGTGCCGGCCGGCCCGGCATGGCGGCGGTGGATGTGTACGAGAAAGAGCCGCTGCGCGACGTCAACGATCCCTTGCTGACCATGGACAATGTGGTCTGCACGCCGCATCTCGGCTACGTCTCGCGCGACGAGTACGAAATCCAGTTCACGGATATCTTTGACCAGATACTGGCCCATGCCGCGGGCACGCCGACCAATGTCGTCAATCCGGATGTGATGTCCAGACGGCGCTGATGCGCGGCAAGCGCGAGGGGCGTGGATAGGCGAGGGACGTGCCCGGCCATGACGAAAACCGGGGCGCCCATGCGCCGCAGGCTCTCTTAATCCTCTGGTTTGCGGCCCTACTTTTCGATACCGTTCGGACCAACGATATTCCGAGAAGGCGCACAATGACCGGCACGCACGACCACAGCCATTCCCACGATCACGATCATTCGCACGGCGATACTGAGCGCTGGAAGCATGACGGCGTCCGCGTCATTCCAGGCAACCAGCTCGATCCCAACGTGCCGTCAACCGCGGGCATGGACCGCAAGGCCGCGATCAATTTCGCTCGCGTCGGCGCCCAGAAATTGTGGGCGGGGACGGTGACGATCCGCCCCGACGCCAAGACCGGGGCGCATCATCACGGCCATCTCGAGAGCATCATCTATGTCGTGAAGGGCAAGGCGCGGATGCGCTGGGGCGAGCATCTGCAGTTCACCGCGGAAGCCGGCCCCGGCGATTTCATCTTCGTGCCGCCCTACGTGCCGCATCAGGAGATCAACGCCAGCCGCGACGAAGCGCTGGAATGCGTGCTGGTGCGCAGCGACGGCGAGGCGGTGGCCATCAACCTCGATATCGAGCCGGTGGAAAAGCCGGAGACCGTGCTGTGGATCGATCCGGTGCACCGCGATCCCGCCGAGAAGAAGTAAAAACAACAACCGCCGCCGCCGTGCGGATGTCGCGGGGGGAAATCCTATGAAGCTTGTTCGCTACGAGAGCGCGGGCCACGTCGCCACCATCACCATGGATCGCGCTTCGGCGCACAACGCGCTCAATAATGCGTTGTGTGACGAACTGCGCGAAGCCTGGCTCCGCTTTCACGAAAGCGACGACCGCGTTGCGGTGCTCGCTTCGTCCGAAGAAAAATATTTCTCGGTCGGCGCCGATGTCAGGGATCTTCCCGTCAACATGTGGCACGCGGTGCCTGGATTGGGCGTCGAACTCGACAAGCCGGTCATCGCCGCGACATCCGGATGGGTGGTCGGCGGCGCCTTCGTGCTGGTGCAGATGGCGGACATGTGCGTGGCGTCGGAGACGACGCGCTTCATCTACCCCGAGGGCAAGATCGGCACCACCGCCGGCGGCATCTCCTCGGTGATGGCGCGTATGCCGCACAAGATCGCCATGGAGTTTTTGCTGGTCGGCGAGGAAATGTCGGCGGAGCGTGCCTGGCAGATCGGCTTTGTGAACAAGGTCGCGCCGAAGGGGCAGCATGTCGCACTCGCCCAGGAGATGGCGGCCAAAATCGCCGCCAACGCGCCGCTGGTGGTCCGGGCGCTGAAGAAACTGGCCCGCGACGCCATGCCCAGGGGGCCGCTGGAAGGGGTCGCTGAAGTGCGGCGGCTGCTCGATGCCGTCAGGGACAGCGAAGACCTGAAGGAAGGCGTCAAGGCGTTCGCCGAAAAGCGCAAGCCTCACTTCAAGGGCCGATAGCGGCCATTCGCCCCCGGATGCCGGTCGCGGTACGCCGTTTCGCCGCCTGAAAAAATTTGAAAGAGTATGTCGGATCCGTCTCCGCGCGTTCGTCCTTGGCTCGAAGCCCCTGGAAAAGGAACCCGATTATGGCCAAAATGATCTTCGTCAACCTGCCTGTCAGCGACCTCGCCCGCTCGACCGCCTTCTATCAGGCGATCGGCGGCGAAAAGAACCCGCAATTCTCCGATGACACGGCGTCCTGCATGGTGTTTTCCGAGAGCATCTACGTGATGTTGCTGACCCACGACAAGTATCGGCAGTTCACCTCGAAGAAGATCGCCGACGCCAAGGCCACAAGCCAGGTCCTGATCTGCCTGTCCGCCGACGGCCGCGATGCGGTGGACGACATGGTCGCCAAGGCGCAAGGCGCGGGCGGCGGCGCCGATCCGGGCCCGAAGCAGGATTACGGCTTCATGTATGGCCGCAGCTTTGAAGATCCGGATGGTCACCACTGGGAAGTGATGTGGATGGATGTTGCGGCGGCAACCGCTGCGCCGTCAGCCACGGCCGCCGCCTGAGCGCTCACGCAACCGGAGTTTATCCATGTCCAAGATTTCTTCCTAGAATCGTAGGGCAAAGCCAACGGGTCGCGCGAACGCGCGCCCGATGACAGGCTCCGCGTGCCCACCATTCACGATACAGTCTGACGGGAGATGGTGGGCACGGCGCTCGCGCGCCTTTGCCCACCCCACATTCCCATCTAATAATTGATCCGCAATCCTACGCCGCCGTGAAGCGTGTTGCCGACCGGCTGCGGGCCGGCGGTGCCGTTGAGGAAGAGGTCGGCGACCCAGCCCTTGGTGATGCGGAAGCCGAGCCGGCCGCCATATTCGAATCAGCCCTGGTTGCTGATGACAGGCACGATCGTGCCGTCGCCGGTCACGCTGGCGACGATGCCGGATCGCGACCCGAAGGATTGCACCCATCCGCCGTTGATGTTGGCGTCGACGCTTGTGCCGAACAGGTGCGTCCACTGTCCGCCGACCTTGACGAGGTTGGTGCGGTCGGTGCCATCGGCGATCGAGGCGTCGAACGGATTAAAGGCCGCGGCGGGGTCCGTGTAGCCCTTCACCCGCTGCCATAGCTGCCAGACCTCGACGGAAGCCGCCACCTCATTGCGCGGCGACAGCCGGCTCATCCAGCCGGCGCGGCCATAGACGGCGTAATTCTCGCTCGTGGTCGAACTTTCGAGCGATACCGCGCCGAGGCTCGTCGTGTAGCTGCGCGAGTAGCGCACCTTCTGGAATGGCGACAGGATCGTGCCGATATCGAAAAACGGCCGCGACGATCCCCAGTCAACGAAATCGTAGCGCAGCGCGAACGCGCCGATCGGCGAACTGGTGACGCGGTAACCGCCTTCATTGTACTGCGCGTATGCGATGCCGGCGAGCAGCGACAGATTAGGCGTCAGGTTCTTGCGGCCGTGAATGCCGGCCGAGAACGAACCCGCCGAACCGAACGCGCTGATGCAATCGTTGCAATTGACCTGCTCGTTGACCCCCAGCAGCACGTTGCCGAGCACGCGGTTGGTGATCATCTGGTTGAAGCGCTGTCCGGCCAGGTCGTTGATCGATCCGGCGCTCGAGCCGGACCCGGCCACCGGCGGCGCGTTGGTGCCCGATGTCGATGTGGGGCTTGGCGTTGGCGACGGAGAAGCCGAAGGCGTCGGGGTGGCGGAAGGACTCGGCGTTGGCGTCGGCGGATAGCACTCGACACATTCTTCTACCGGTGTCGGCGAGGGCGACTGCGCCCACGCCGACGATTGCAGCAGCGAGAGCGAGGCCATGGCTGCGAGCGCGGCCGATAGAGCGAGGCTGCGAACGTGTCTTGCCATGGTCAGCGCCCGCACAGCATGCCGGTGGGATCGCTGCCGTCATCGACGATGACGGGGGCCGCGTCCGCATATTGCGTCTTGCTGCAAAGCCCTGCCGCCGCGCTACAGGTTGCGGCAAACGTCCAGGGCGGAGTGTTGGTCTTTTTGATCGTCGATCTTCCGCCCGCCCGAGGTGATGATGGCGGTGTCGCCGGGGCGGGTGAGCTGGATGCATTCAAAGCTGATCGTGCAGACCGAGGCTGCGCCTTCCTGCAGATTGACGATGGTCCGGCCGCGCTGTGACAGGATATCGAGCGTGGTGCCGCGCACGCCGATGGTCGCCAGCGGCGTCGTGATCTTGTAGGCGGCCTTGTCCGAATGGCCGGTGACGAAACGAAACGCGCCCGACGTCATGCGCACCGCGACTTCGCGATAATGATGCTCATCGTCGAAAACGGTGCGGTCGAACTTGAGCGTCGCGTTGGGTCCGAGCGAGAGGTTGGTGCTGTCGGCCATCACCAGACGCGTTGCGCTGTCGATCCCGGTGCGCACGGTTTCGTCACGAACCAGTCCATCGCCGACCTTGATCTGAATGGTCGAAGGTCCGGCAACGCGGAGTACTTCATTCTTGACGACAGCCGCTTCGCCGACGCGCGTTTGCGCATACGCGGGAGCAGCCAACGCAGTTACCAGGCCAGCAGTTACCAAGCCAATGGCAAATAGCAAACGAAAGCAGTTACAGAAATTCATTTCAAAGCCGATCGATTTATCCCGACATCGCACCGGATCGCGCGCGCGTGCGATGTGGCAGAATTATCACTTGCGTGGCCTACTCGCCCGTCGGTTAGTGATGGCGGAATCGAAATGCGTTCAACGCGATGGACATAGAAATCTGGAGCCATCACACTCAATTTTGCCGCAATGTCATTTTGTCCCTGATTCAGTGTCAGATTGTCCGTGAAGCAAGCAACTCCATTACATTCTGTTCTGCCCGCTTCGATGATGCGCACGGGCGTCATCGCGGCAGTCATTTTTGTTCTCGCGCATTTCGCGATGCTGATCGGCGTCACCACGCCGGAGAAATTCTATTTCGACGAGGTGCATTACGTGCCGGCTGCGCGGCAGATGCTCGAGCCGGTGATGCGAGAGCCGATGCTCAACTCAATGCATCCGCCGCTGGCCAAGCAGTTCATCGCGCTGTCGATCCACTTGTTCGGCGACGAGCCGCTGGGCTGGCGCTATCCGGGTGTCCTGTTCGGATCGCTCGCGATCGTCGCGGTGTATCTCTGCGGCCTGGCGCTGTTCGCGGCGCAAGGGCCGGCCATCGCCGCGAGCCTGCTCGCCTTTTTCAACCAGATGCTGTTCGTGCAATCGCGGATCGCGATGCTGGATATTTTCGCGCTCACCTTCAGCCTGTTCGCGATCGCGGCGTTCATCCATGGCTTTCGAAAGCAGCGGCCGCATCTGTGGTTCGCGCTTGCCGGGATCGGCTTCGGCCTGTCAACCGCTTGCAAATGGAGCGGGCTGTTCGTGCTCGCGGTCTGCATCGTCATCGTCGCCGTGATCCGCCTGATGCAAGGCTGGCGCACCCAATTCGCCGACGCCCGGCCCGATGACTGGTACCGGCCCGATCTTTGGCCTGGCTTCAAGGCCTGGCATTTCACGGCGTGCTTCATTTTGATTCCGGCCGCCGTCTATCTCGCGACATTCATTCCGCTGTACGGATTTTCCGTCCCGGATATTCTGGAAGCGCAACGGCGGATCTTTGGCGATAACACCACGACCGCGATCGCGGGCCACACCTATATGAGTTCATGGCCGTCCTGGCCGTTCCTGGTGCGCCCGGTCTGGTATCTCTTCGACAAGATCGGCGACGACCGGATCGCCGCCGTGGTCTTCCTCGGCAATCCGCTGATCCTGTGGCCGGCGCTGATTGCGGTCGCGATCTGCCTGCGCGACTGGATCGTGACGCGGCGCCTGGACGCGTTCCTCGTGCTGGCGTTCTACTTCGGTCCCTATCTCGCATGGGCGCTGCTGCCGCGAACGTTAGGGTTTATTTACTATTACCTGCCGGCCGCGACTTCGGCGAGCTTTGCGCTGGTGTATGCCTTGAAACGCGGCAGCATGCCGGGATGGCTGCTATGGGCTTATGTTGCGATCGGTTTTGCCGGTTTTGTCCTAATGTTGCCGATATCGGCCGCGTTCATAGCTACCTCGATGGCGACGTTCAGCCGCCTGATGATCTTCCAGAATTGGATCTGAGACCGCCCAAGACGCTTAAGGAGTAGTTACCCGGCAAGTCTACTTGTACGGGTCATTGGCTCGCCGTAGATTCGTCGTTGCGTTGAGTCTTGTCGGATTCCCGCTCAAAGGAACGACTGGCATGTGGGCCTTCTTCGAACGTCTGCTCGATTCATCGATGTTCGCACCGCACGGAATATGCCTGCTGTGGGAACCGCAACTGATCTGGCTGCACGTTGCGTCGGATGTCGTCATTGCTTCTGCCTATTTTTCTATTCCCGTGGCGCTGTCGATCTTCGTCTCGAAGCGCCGCGACGTCGATTTCGGATGGGTGTTCTGGGCGTTCGCGCTCTTCATCATGGCGTGCGGTGTTGGACACGTGATGTCGATCGTCACGCTTTGGTATCCGGTCTACGGCATCGAAGGCATCGTCAAGGCGATGACGGCCGCGGCGTCGATCGTGACGGCGGCGATGTTGTGGCCGCTGTTGCCGAAGGTGCTGGCGTTGCCCTCGCCGTCGCAGCTTCGTGCCGCTGAAGTGGCCCTGGCGCAGGAAGGCATGTACCGGCGCGAAGCCGAAGACATGGTTCGGCAGTCGCAGAAGATGGAAGCGATCGGACAATTGACCGGCGGCGTGGCGCACGATTTCAACAATCTGCTCACGATCATCAGCGGCAATCTCGAGATCGCCGATCGCTGCCTGCAGACATGGAGCGAGGCCGCGCGCGAGCGGTTGATGCGGGTGATCGCCAACGCCGCGAACGGCGCGCAGCGCGCGGCGATGCTGACGCAGCGCTTGCTGGCGTTTGCGCGAAGGCAGCCGCTCGATCCCAAACTGACCAATGTCGGTCAATTGATCGGCGGCATGTCGGATTTCTTCAGACGTACGCTGGGCGAGAACGTCGATCTCGAGGTCGTGGAGGGAGCCGGCCTATGGCAGATCGAGGTCGACCCTAGCCAGTTGGAAGCGGCGATTCTCAATCTTGTCGTCAACGCCAAGGACGCCATGAACGCCAGTAATGCCAAAATCTCGGGCCGATGGCCAACAGCGGCAAGCTGAAGATCGAAACCAGCAACGTTTCCGTCGACGAGGGCTATCGGCAACAGAACGCAGGCGTGCCGGCCGGGCAATATGTATTGATCGTGGTGAGCGATACCGGTTCTGGAATGCCGCGGGAAGTCCAGGAGAAAGCGTTCGATCCGTTTTTCACGACCAAGCAACCGGGGCAGGGCACCGGCCTCGGATTGAGCCAGGTCTATGGCTTCGTCAAGCAATCCGGCGGCGAGATCAAGATATACAGCAAGGTCGGGCACGGAACCACAATCAGGATCTACCTGCCGCGCGCCGCTACCGCTCCCGAGACCGTCGGACAGAGCGAGGCGCCTCTGGTCGGCAGTTCGGGGAGCGAGACCGTCCTGGTCGTCGAGGACGAATACGATGTGAGGTCGTATCTGGTCGAGACGCTAAAGGACCTGAACTACCGGGTTCGCGAGGCGGCGAACGGGGCGGCCGCACTGGCACAGTTCGACGCCAATCCGTTCCGGATCGATCTGTTGCTGACCGACATCGTGATGCCTGGCCTGAACGGCCGCGAGCTGGCCGATCAACTGCATCATCGCCAATCCGGCCTGAGGGTCTTGTTCATGACCGGGTATTCGCGGGATGCGATCGTGCATCAGGGCCGGCTGGATGCCGGCGTGTCACTGCTGCAGAAGCCCGTTACCCAGGCCTTGCTGGCGGCAAGGATCCGGGAAATTCTCGACAAGTCGTAGATTGCCACGGACGGCGGGCCGTCATGTCGTGTATCGCGATCGCGGCAAATGAAAATCCGCCTGCCGCAAGCGGCAGGCGATTGGCCATCAAGACCTCACTTGGACGCGGTCTTGGTGTCCATGTTGACGACCTGAACGCGGCGGTTGGCCGGGTCCATCGGCGCATTCGCATCCTTCGGCTTGGTCTTGCCGTAACCGACGGTCACGAGATTGGAGCCGGTGATGCCGTACTTCTCGGTCAGGTACTTCTTGATCGTGTCGGCGCGGCGCTCGGACAGATCCTGGTTATACGCCTCGCCGCCGATCGCGTCGGTATGACCGGCAACCACGAAGGTCGAACCCTTCAGGCTCGCATCGGAGAGCGCCTTGCCGAGTTCCTGCACGGCGCTCACCGAGCCCTTGCTGATGTCGGCCGAGTTGTAGTCGAACTGGATTTCGAGATCGATCTTCGGCTTGCTCGCGGCAAGTTCCGCAATCTCCTGGCGCTCGCCGAGCGACAGCGACCGCGTCTTGCGGTTGCGCAGCGTGTTGACGAAGCCGGCTTCCTTGGCCTGTACGGCGGCGTCCACCGGCTGCTGCGGGCCGGTCGAAAGGCCGCGGGTCACGCCCGGCTTCGGCTTCAGGGCGTCCAGGATTTTATCGGCCGAGACGGTGTCGCCGGCGACAGCCAGGCCCGCTGTCATCGACAGCGCGGCGCTGATAGTCATGATCGAAAGGTAGCGGGTCATTGTCTTAATCCTCACTGTTAACGCCCTGCAAAGCTGGCGTGCATGACGTTTTGATGCTGCGAAGATAGGACGGGTTCAAAATGGGCAATGTGATTCAAGTCACATTGATAACGCCAGCTTTCTGACTAGGGCTGGCTTTGAGCCGGCATCGCAGGGTGTTTGACGCCGATACGCCGTCATTTTACGTCTCGCGGCATCTTCGGCAGACCAATCATCCAATCTTGCTTGCGTGATTTGAATCACCTCTTCGATCAGCGACCGGAACAGGTCGCCTCCCGCGGACGCTGGCCAGGCCGGAACCGTCTCGGCCTCAACCTGCCGCCGCGATGTCGGGTGCCGTCCGGCCCGCCTCGACTTCGACATCAGGGCTTCCGGCAAGTTCGGTGGAGGCGACTCGCGCTGCGTTGCGCGGCGATCTCAATGTCGCGCAGCACAACGCACTGCAGTGACAGGACGGTGCGGGCTGGCATCCGGAGTTTTGCGGGACAAGCGACCGCTGCATCACTTCCCGCAGCTCGCTTCAGAAAAGAAAAACTGTGTGCCGTCGCGCCAGCGCCGATCTGTGGACAACAAATCGGCAAGATGCGCGTCTAGCAAAACGACTCACAAAAAATCTGAAGAAGAATTGGTTCGGGGCAACCAAACGGGCGGGCCGGGTGTTACAGTCAGTCAAACGTCAGCGTGAGTACCAAGGTTATCGTACCAGCGCATCGGAGCCAGCCGGTTCCGGAAGTTCAATGCCAACACTGATCGGCGCGGCGATGATCGCCGCTGCAATTTTGTTGTCGACGCTGATCAACGCGCTCGGCAGCCGCTACGCCGGGTTCGAAAGCCCGACGGAGGAGAGCGCGTGGCTGGTCGATCGTCTGACCGGCACAGTCTACAAATGCAGTGCGCCCCAGCCCGGCCGCGCCTCTTGTGAGGCCGAGATCGCAACCGGCAGTGTCGGGGACCGGCCGAAGCGGTGAGGTGAATTCGCGCCGCGAGCCGGCGACCATGGAACCGGGACTCCCCCTGCGCGCGAATCCCGCTACATTGCCGCGCAATGCCCCGCGCGACTGAACCCCGCCCCCTGACCAAGACCGAAGCCCGGCGAATCTGGCTGCAGGCCCAGCGGCTCGATACGATCGAGCCGTTCGGCGCCGGGCCGCAGGCGGTTGCGGCGGCGGTGGACCATCTCGGCTATGTGCAGATCGACACCATTCACGTCATCGAGCGCTGCCATCACCACATTCTCTATAGCCGCATCCCGGCCTACGCCCGCGCCGACCTGCGCCAGGCGCAGAGCGTCGACAAGAGCGTGTTCGAATACTGGACGCATGCGCTGTCCTATGTGCCGGCGAAGGATTTTCGTTTCTTCGTCCCGGCGATGCGGGAACACCGGCGCGAGGGCCACCGATGGTTCGCTTCCGTCAAGCCGGAGGACACCCGCAAGGTGATGCGGCTGTTGCGGCGTGACGGCGCGCTGACGATCCGCGACATCGAGGATGACGTTCTGACCGAGAAGGAACATCTCTGGCAGAGCCGCAAACCCTCGAAGCGGGCGCTGCAGCTTGCCTTCTACACCGGCGAGGTGACGATCTCCGAACGAACCGGCATGCTCAAGACCTATGAGCTGATGACGCGGCATTTCGGCTGGGACAAGCCGCCGAAGCCGGCTCCCTCGGCGGAAATCACCGCCTACCTGCTCGACCGCGCGTTACGTTCGCAAGGCGTCGTCAGCCTCGATTCCATCTGCCATCTCGACGCGCCGAGCAAGGGGGCGGTGCGGCGATTGATCGACGCGCGGGTGCGGCGCGGGGAATTGGCGCCGGTCGCGCTTGAAGGTGCCGGCAAGCAGGAGCATTGGGTCCAGCCGGAAGTACTGGAGGCGAATGGGGCGGTGGCGGGTGGCGAGGGCGATGGCCTGGTGCACATCCTCTCGCCGTTCGATCCGCTTGTTATCCAGCGCAAGCGCACCGAATTGTTCTTCGATTACGGCCACCGCTTCGAGGCCTATGTGCCGAAGGAAAAACGCCTGTTCGGCTATTTCGCGCTCCCGGTTCTGGTCGGCGAAGATATCGTCGCCGCCATCGACCTGAAGACCGATCGCCAGAACAAGAAGTTGCTGATGCAGAAATGGAGCTGGGTCGGCAAGGGCGCGGCGCGGAGCGCGCGCAAGGATTACAAGCGCCGCATCGAGGAAGAACTTGATCGTTTCGAGCGGTTTCAGCTGGCGGAGTAGGGTATCCGTTCGGCAACCCGGCCCCGGCTGGTTCAAGCTGCCGCGCGGCCTGCCTGCCATAGCGCGAGCACCTCTTCGCGCGCGATGCCGCGGGTAATGAACACGATGCGCGAGCGGCGGTCGGCGTCGGGCCATTCGGGGAGCGCCACCGGCGGATGGAAGACATGGTGGACGCCGTGGATCACGACCGGCGTCGGCTCCCCGCGGAGATTGAGAATCCCCTTGACCCGCAGCAGGTCCTCGCCGCGCATGCTGCGAAGATAGGCGAGCCAATGCGAAACGGCCATCCAGTCGAGCGGTTCGTCGAATGCGAGCACGAAGCTGGTGATCGATGTATCGTGGCTGTGATGGGCGTGATGGCCATGATTGGCGTGGTCGTGGTGCTCGTGCGCCGGCTCGCAGGATCCTGCGAACGCCTGCTCGTTGAGCCAGCGCCCAACGTCGATCGCTTTTTTCTCGGGATCGACCAGGCCGGCACCGAATAACCCCGCCGGATCGATCTCGCCATGCATCACGCTTTCGATCCTGGCACCGGGGTTGAGCCGACGGAGACGCGACTCCAATGCGACAATGTTGCTGACCAAATCACGCTTGGTGATCAACAGCCGATCGGCAAGCGCCACCTGCTTCACCGCTTCATATTGATGGTCGAGCTGATGAACTGCATTGGCGGCATCCACCGTCGTCACGACGGTATCGAGCCGCAGGAAATGCGAGACCAATGGATTGTTCAGCAGGAGCTGCACGATCGGCGCAGGATCTGCCAGACCCGTGGTCTCGACGAGAATACGACGAAATGGCGGCACCTCGCCGCGATCGCGTTTCACCAGGAGCGTGCGCAGCGCCTCCTCGAGGTCGCTGCGGATTGTGCAGCAAATACAACCGCTCGCGAGTACAGCCACCTCGCCATCGACGCGCTCGACGAGGAGATGGTCGAGACTGACTTCCCCGTATTCGTTGATAACGACAGCGCTGTCCCTCATGGCGTCGTGGCGCAGCAAGCGATTGAGCAGCGTGGTCTTGCCGCTGCCGAGAAAGCCGGTGATCAACGATACCGGCAGCCGGTCGGCTGACTTGTCGTTCTCGAAGAGGCTCATCGGCGCCCTCACTTCAATCGTCTTATTTTTGTCGCTGGACAGCAGCCTAGCGGAGGAGGAGCATGCCGAAAATAATTTTTTAAGCCCAGCGTCTGGGCACAACCCTGGGAGGGAACAATGGACGACGAAGTCAGGGACGAAGAGCAGAAAGGCGGGATGGCAGCAACCGATCGCCGGACGTTGCTCCGCACAGCCGGCCTGGCCGGCGCTGCGGGGGCGGCGCTCGCGGGCGCGATGCATGGCAAGTTCTCGCTCGCGCCGGTCACCGCAGCGCAGGCGCAGACCACCGCCGCCATGCCCAAGGGTGTCGACAAGCCATGGTGGCCCTCGAAATGGGGCAAGGACGACGAGGCCGGCGCATCCAACCACATCACGCCGGCGAAGGTCCTCGACGCGGCGAAATGGATCAAGGACGGCAAGATCTACAAGATCGGCCGCGTTTACGAGCAGGGCATGCCGCTGTTCGGCGCGCGTGCGTTCTCGCTGCGCATTCCCGGTGGTCCGACCGGCGGCCCGTTCGGCGACAACAAGCTTGTGTATCATGACGATTTTCTCGCCACTGAGATCAGCCAGACCGGCACGCAATTCGACGGCCTCGGTCATATCGGCATCCAGATGGGCAAGGACGGCGACAAGAGCGAGATGCGGTTCTACAACGGCTTCACCGCCGCAGAGATCAGCGACGCATACGGTCTCAAGAAGCTCGGCGCCGAGAAGCTGAAGCCGCTCTTCACCCGCGCTCATCTGATCGACATGGTCGCGCTCAAGGGCGGGATGATGGACGCCGGTCAGGAGATTACTACAGCCGACATCAAGGCGGCGCTGCAGAAGCAGAACATCCCCGAGAGCGACATCAAGGCCGGGGACGCGATCATGTTCCATACGGGCTGGGGCTCGCTGTGGATGAAAAACAATGATCGCTTTAACAGCGGAGAGCCGGGCATCGGCCTCGACGCTGCCCGATGGGTGATCGAAAAGGACCTCGCGCTCACCGCGGCCGACACCTGGGCGGTCGAGGTGGTCCCGAATCCCGACAAGTCGCTCGCCTTCGCGGTCCATGCCGAGCTGCAGACGAAGCACGGCATACTCAACCACGAGAACCTGATATTCGACGAGCTCGTCGCCGAGAAGAAGTACCAGTTCGTCTATTGCTTCACCCCGGCTCCAATCAAGGGCGCCACGGGAAGCAACGGCTCTCCGATCGCGATCACGTGACCAGGGCGCATCTGCGCGTGGGCGGACGTCCCGCCCACGCCGGCACTCCGGGCTTCGGCGTCGAAGCGGCCGCCCAATGAGTGTTGCCCGGACGGGGCTCAACACCAGAACGAGTTGCTGCCGGGCAGCGTTCTTCGTTGCGAATGGCAGCCTGGGCAATAGCCGACTCCATGTCCCAAGGCGACGATGTCAGATAAGATCGTTGCCAGATCGAGCGAACTCGCAAAAAACGGTCAGGGAGAAACGTCATGTCTAGGTGGAAAATATTAGCAGCGACGACGGCATTGGCTGCGATGGTGCTCGCCACGACAGTGTCGCTACCAGCCTGCGCACGCGAACTCCAGCCGCTCGCCACGGCAACGCCTGAACAGGTGGGGATGTCGCCCGAGCGCCTTGGGCGCATTACCTCAATGCTAAAGAAGGAGATTGCCGACGGTAAGTTGCCAGGGGCGGTAGTCATGGTCGCCCGCAAGGGGAAGATCGTCTATTCGGACGCCATCGGCTTCCAGGACAAGGGCGCGAATACGCCGATGAAGCCCGACTCGATTTTCCGCATTTACTCAATGACGAAGCCGCTTGTTTCGGTGGCGGCAATGATGCTGGTCGAAGATGGCGTCATCCAGCTGACCGATCCCATCTCCAAATTCCTGCCAGCCTTCAAGGACATGCAAGTGAGTGTGGCAACCCCCGGACCCGATGGTAAGGCCACCTACACCAACGTTCCGGCTGCGAGGCCGATCATCGTGCAGGACCTTCTGCGGCACAGCGCGGGTCTCGCCTATGCGGAGATTACCAAGAACGAGCCCGTGAAGACGGCCTACGTCGAGGCTAAGTTCTCCCAGCCGGGCGTCCACGAGTACGACTCCCGCGGCATGACACCGGCCGAGCAAGTCGAGCGCATCGCCAAGGCGCCCTTGATTCACCAGCCCGGCACGATGTGGGAATACAGCATGGCTGTCGATATTCTCGGCCGTGTCGTCGAGGCTGCGTCGGGCAAGCGGCTTGCCGTCTTTTTGGATGAGCGGATGTTCACGCCGCTCAAGATGGTAGACACGAGTTTTTGGCTTCCTGCGTCAAAGATGCCGCGCCTCGCGCAACCATTGCCGGTCGACCCGGCGTCGGGCCAGAAAGTAAGCGTAATCGATGTGTCTGCGGAGCCGGGGAACGATTCCGGCGGTGCCGGAGGTCTTTCAACCGCCAATGATTATTTGCGGTTCGGACAGATGCTAATGAATGGTGGCGAGCTCGACGGTGTGCGCGTGATGAGCCGCTCCACCATCAAACTGATGACCTCAGACCATCTCGGCACGCGCGTCGCAGCACCATTGCAGCCGGGTGAGCTTCTGCTGGGTACGCCGGGCTATACATTCGGCCTGGGCTTTGCAGTGCGCCAGAATGACGGGATTGCTGGCGTGTCCGGCTCCGCGGGCGAGTTCATGTGGGCTGGTTACGCCGGCACTTACTTCTGGGTAGATCCCAAGGAAGAAATCGTCGGTGTATACATGACACAGGCACCGAGCCCGATACGCGCGTACTACCGCAAGATGTTCAAGTCGCTCGTCTATCAGGCACTCGTGGACTGAAGTCGTCACCCTATCCCCCGTCGGACTCCGAATAGCGAGGCAGCGGCTTCTCGCTGCCTCGCTATTCAATATCCGAGCAGATGTGAGCCCGGCTTCGACCGCCGAGGCTTGAGCACCGCCCTTACCACGACATGAACTCTGACCCGCGACGGGTCAAGGTATTGAATACCAAAGCTCCGAAGGCGAGCAGGCCGGATTCATTTTAGATTCTGCCCTCGGGCAAGATACGGCACACCAGCTGCGGCCCCTTAGTATGATGCACATTTGGAGACGCTGCTGCGACCGGTCTGCACATCCTGACCTGTCCCGCTTGGGAATTCGCAGGACATTCGCTTGTGGCGGCACTTTTCGGACCTCACGCGATGTCCGACTTGCGCCCGGAATACGCACCAAAGCGGAGGTCCGCCGACCAGTCTGAATTTATGGGTTTGCGCCCTCGTTCGCCCGGCCCGCCTGATACTGGTGGCGCATCGAGGCTTTCCACAACAAGCCCCTCGTCCACGGAATGCCCGCGTTACCCCAGCGCGGGCATCTTGCGTTGCAAGCGGTGACCGCATCATGGTGACCTGGGGCATCATCTCGGCCGCGATGGCGATGGTGAGCGGCGAGTTGAGCTTTTACGTGCTGCGTTTCCTGCTCGGCGTCGCGGAGGCCGGTTTCTTTCCCGGTATCATTCTTTATCTGACCTATTGGTACCCGGCTGAATATCGCGCACGGTTCCTCGCCGCCTTCGCCATCGCTGTTCCCGTCTCCACCGTGATCGGCGCGCCGGTCTCGGGGCTGCTGCTTGGGCTCGACGGCGTGATGGGCCTGAAGGGATGGCAATGGCTGTTTATCCTCGAAGGCATCCCCTCGGTGCTGCTCGGCATCGTCACCTGGTTCTATCTGACCGACCGGCCCGAAAGGGCGGACTGGCTCACAAAAGAGCAGAAGGCATGGCTCGCGGCGAAGCTGCAGGCAGAGATCGCGGCCAAACAGGCAGCAAAACACCTGACGCTCGGGGAGGCGCTGTCCTCGCCGAAAGTGATCACGTTGAGCCTGATCTATTTCGGCTTCGTCGGCGCGCTCTACGGCATGCAGTTCTGGCTGCCGCAGATCGTAAAGGCTTTTGGCCTCACCAACGCGCAGACCGGCTTCGTCACGGCGATCCCCTATCTGTTCGGCACCATCGCCATGATTCTGTGGGCGCGGCATTCCGATGCCACGCGCGAGCGCGTCGCCCATGTCGGCGGGCCGCTATTGCTCACCGCCGTTGCGCTTGGTGTCTCCAGCTACATTACCGATCCCGCCATCACCATGATCGTGCTGACGGTCGCCGCTATCGGGATCTTCTGCACCTTTGCAGTGTTCTGGACCCTGCCGACAGCATGGCTGTCCGGCACGGCCGCGGCCGGCGGGATCGCGCTGATCAATTCGATCGGCAACCTCGCGGGTTTCGGCGGGCCGTACCTGATCGGCTGGGTGAAGGAAGCGACCGGCAACACCTCGACGGGATTGCTGGTGCTGTCGCTATTGCCGCTCGCGGCGGGCCTGCTCGTCTTCCTTGGTGGCCACGAGACGAAGACGGAGTTCGCCGGCGTGGGGAAGGCGCGATAGCGCACTCTCTATCCGTCGCCCCCGCGGACGCGGGAGCCCGCAGGCCGCGGCCCTGGGAATGGGCACGCGGGCGGATATTCTTCTCTTTGTCGGCATCGGGTCGGTCCCGCGTCCGCGGGAGCGACGATTTCAGGGAAAGCAATTACCTCTTAACCCCATTTTCCATCACGAAATGATGACCACTGACGAATGTTGACATTCGTCAGTGAGCATTCAATACTCCTCATCAGATCCTGCGATGGAGAGTCCAATGTTCGCCCGGTCCATTTTCTCTAGCTATTACAGGCTCTTGACGGGAGCGTCGTTAGCATTTGCGGTGTTCGCGCTGGCCGGCTGCAATGAAAAGGCGGCGGAAACGGCGGCCCCGGGGCGCCCCGTGTTGGTCGCTACCGTGCATTATGGGGCCGAGACGCCGGAACGCAGTTTCGTCGGCACTATCCGGCCCCGGATCGAGACCGATATGGGCTTCCGGGTTCCCGGCAAGGTCGCGAGGCGCCTGGTCGAGGTTGGCCAGACCGTCGATATCGGCCAGCCGCTCGCCACTCTCGACGAGGTTGATCTGAAACTGCAGGCCGAGCAGGCGGAGGCCGAATTCCGCGCCGCCACCGGCGTGCTGGCGCAGGCTGGCGCCGCCGAGCAGCGCGCCAAGGATCTGCGCGCCAAGGGCTGGACCACCGACGCCCAGATGGATCAGAGCCGCGCCGCCGCCGATGAAGCGCGCGCGCGCCTCAATCGCGCCGAGCGGCAGGTCGAACTCACCAAGAACTCTCTCTCTTATGCGACGCTGCTGGCCGACAGCCGCGGCGTCGTCACCGCCACCCTGATCGATCCGGGTCAGGTCGTGGCCTCCGGCCAGACCGCAATCCGCGTCGCGCGCTTCGCCGAAAAGGAGGCTGTGGTCGCGATCCCCGAGACGCTGGTCGGGCGCGCCAAGTCCGGCACCGCGAGCGTGACGCTGTGGTCGGATTCGGAAAAGAAATATACCGCGAAGCTGCGCGAGATCGCGCCCTCGGCCGATCCGGCGACGCGCACCTATCTTGCAAAATTCTCGTTGCCGGAAGCCGACGACAAGGTTTCGCTCGGCATGACTGCGACGCTGACGCTGGCGGATGCCGCCACCGAGCGCGTGGCAAAGCTGCCGCTGTCGGCGCTGTTCAGCCAGGGTAGCAATCCCTCGCTCTATATCGTCGACGATTCCGGCGCGGTGATGCTCAAGCCGGTGATTGTGAAGTCCTACGAGAGCAATTCCGTTGTGATCTCCGGCGGCGTCAATGAGGGCGCCAAGGTGGTCGCGCTCGGCGTGCAGAAGATCGATCCGGCCCAGAAGGTCCGGGTGGTCTCGTCGCTGTCGTTTTAGTTCGTCGTTGCGAGCGAAGCGAAGCAATCCATCGTGCTGCAAAGAAAGTATGGATTGCTTCGTCGCTTCGCTCCTCGCAATGACAAGGCATAGTCTTTTGGATCTGGAGAGTGACATGAAGCGCTTCAATCTCTCGGGCTGGGCGGTGAGCCATCCGACCCTGATCCTGTTCCTGATGATCATGCTGGGCGCTGCCGGTTTCTTCTCATACCAGCGGCTTGGCCGCGCCGAGGATCCGTTCTTCACGGTGAAGGTGGTGAACGTCTCCGCGATCTGGCCGGGCGCGACCGCGCAGGAAATGCAGACCCAGGTCGCCGACCCCATCGAGAAGAAGCTGCAGGAACTGCCGTTCTTCGAGAAGGTGCAGACCTATTCAAAACCGTCGTTCTCGGCGATGCAGGTTACGTTTAAGGATTCGACCCCACCAAAGGACGTGCCTTATCTGTTTTATCTGTTGCGCAAGAAGCTCGCCGACGTGCAGGGCCAGTTGCCCGCAGGCCTGCTCGGCCCGAACGTCAACGACGAATTCTCCGACGTAGATTCCATTCTCTACATGATGACCGGCGACGGCGCCGACTACGCGCAGTTGAAGAAGACCGCCGAAGGCATGCGCCAGCGGCTCTTGAAGGTGCCTGGCGTCACCAAGGTCAATCTCTACGGCGCCCAGGACGAGCGCATCTTCGTCGAGTTCTCGCACGCCAAGCTGGCGACGCTCGGCATCACGCCGCAGGCGCTGTTTGATTCGCTGGCCAAGCAGAATAACGTCACGCCCGCCGGCACGGTGGAAACCTCCTCGCAGCGCGTGCCGCTGCGTGTCACCGGCGCGCTTGACGGCGCCAAGGCGGTGGCCGAGACCCCGGTCGAAAGCAACGGCCGCGTGTTCCGGCTCGGCGATATCGCGACCGTCACGCATGGTTTCGTCGATCCGCCGACCTTCGTCGCCCGCCAGGAAGGCAAGCCTGCGCTAGGCATCGGCGTGGTCACCACCAAGGGCGCCAACATCCTCGAACTCGGCAAGGAGGTCGAGAAGGCGACCAACGATTTCATGAAGGCGGTGCCGCAGGGTATCGAGGTCGAACAGATCGCCGACCAGCCGAAGGTGGTCGAGCGCGCCGTCGGCGAGTTCGTGCATTCCTTCATCGAGGCGCTCGCGATCGTGCTGTTCGTCTCCTTCGTGGCGCTCGGCTGGCGCACGGGCATCGTGGTCGCGACGTCGGTGCCGCTGGTGCTCGCCATCGTCTTCATCGTCATGAACGCGATGTCGATCGACCTGCACCGCATCACGCTCGGCGCGCTGATCATCGCGCTCGGCCTTCTGGTCGACGACGCCATCATCGCCGTCGAGATGATGGTGGTGAAAATGGAGCAGGGCTGGGACCGCGTTCGCGCGGCCGCCTTTGCCTGGGAATCAACTGCGTTTCCGATGCTCACGGGAACGCTGGTCACGGCCGCTGGCTTCCTCCCCATCGGCTTTGCCAATTCGGCGGTTGGCGAATATGCCGGCGGCATCTTCTGGATCGTGGCGATCGCGCTGGTCGCCTCCTGGTTCGTCGCGGTGATCTTCACGCCCTATATCGGTGTCAAGCTGCTGCCGAACATCAAGGTCCACCACAACCACGATCCGCACGCGGTCTATGAGACGCGGATGTATCGCGTCCTGCGCAGCATGGTTCAGTGGTGCGTCGACCACCGGGTCAAGGTGGTGGTGGCGACCGTCGGCGTGTTCGTGCTCTCGATCGTCGGCTTCGGCAACGTGCAGCAGCAGTTCTTCCCGCTGTCGGAGCGGCCCGAACTGTTCCTGCAGTTGCGCCTGCCGGAAGGCACCGCCTTCAACGTCACCGAGAACTCCGTGAAGAAGGCAGAGGCGCTGCTGAAGGACGACAAGGATATCGCGACCTATACCGCCTATGTCGGCCAGGGCTCGCCGCGGTTCTGGCTCGGTCTCAATCCGCAACTGCCGAACGAGGCCTTTGCCGAGATCGTGATCGTTTCCAAGGATGTCGAAGCCCGCGAGCGGATCAAGGCGCGGCTGGAGAAGGCGGTCGCCGAAGGCGATCTGTCTGAAGCACGCGTGCGCATCGACCGCTTCAATTTCGGCCCGCCCGTCGGCTTCCCGGTGCAGTTCCGTGTGATCGGCCCCGACGCCAACACCGTGCGCGACATCTCCTACAAGGTGCGCGACGTCATGAAGCAGAATCCCAACGTCGTGGAGCCGCAGCTCGACTGGAACGAGCAGTCGCCTTACCTGAAGCTCGTGGTCGATCAGGATCGCGCCCGCGCGCTCGGCCTGACCCCGCAGGACGTCTCGCAGGCGCTGGCCATGCTGATCTCGGGCGCGCAGGTCACGACCATCCGTGACGGCATCGAGAAGGTCGGCGTGGTCGCGCGCGCAGTCCCGTCCGAACGGCTCGATCTCAAGAGCGTCGGTGACCTCACTGTGACGTCACGCAACGGCGTCGCCGTGCCGCTGCAGCAGATTGCCAAGATCGAGTATTCCCACGAGGAGCCGATCATGTGGCGGCGCAACCGCGACATGGCGATCACGGTGCGCACCGACGTCGTCGACGGCGTCCAGGCGCCCGACGTCACCAGCCAGATCTGGCCCAAGCTGAAGGAAATCCGCGACCATCTCGAACCGGCCTACCGGATCGAGCCGGGCGGCGCATTCGAGGAATCCGAGAAGGGCAACGCTTCGATCGCCCTGCTGTTTCCGCTGATGGCGCTGGTGATGCTTACCCTGCTGATGATCCAGTTGCAGAGCTTCTCGCGCCTGATCCTGGTGTTCCTGACCGCGCCGCTCGGCATCGTCGGCGCCTCGCTCGGCCTCAATGTCGCCAACCAGCCGTTCGGCTTCGTGGCGCTGCTCGGCCTGATCGCGCTGGCCGGCATGATCATGCGCAACGCGGTGATCCTGGTCGACCAGATCGAGGCCGACGTTTCCCAGGGCCTGACGCGCAAGGAGGCCATCGTCGAGGCCACTGTCCGACGTGCCCGCCCGGTGGTGCTGACCGCGCTGGCAGCGATCCTGGCCATGATTCCGCTGTCACGCTCCGCCTTCTGGGGCCCGATGGCGATCACCATCATGGGCGGTTTGTTCGTTGCAACCTTCCTGACCTTGCTGTACCTGCCGGGTCTTTACGCCCTGTGGTTCAGGAAGAGCCTGGAAGAAAGCGGCCAGGCCGGGCAGCCTGATCTCGCGCCGCAACATCAGATCAAGGGCCCGCACGCAATTCCGCTTGCCGACGCGGCAGAATAATTGAACATTGAGAGCTGACATGACGCTGATTTCGGAGCACATCGAGACTGACACCCGGGAAAGGATTCTTGTGGTGGCGGAGCGTCTGTTCCGGCAGATCGGCTACCAGAAGACCACGGTCGCCGACATCGCCAAGGAGCTCAAAATGAGCCCCGCCAACGTCTATCGCTTCTTCGATTCGAAGAAGTCGATTCACGAGGGCGTGGCGCGAACCTTGATGGGCGAGGTCGAGGTCGAGGCGCGACGGATCGCGCAGGCGCCTGGGCCGGCGAAACCTCGCCTGCGCGAGCTGCTCAAGACCATCAATCGGATGAATACCGAGCGTTATGTCGGCGATTCCAAGCTGCACGAGATGGTCGAGATCGCGATGGAGGAGGATTGGGACGTCTGCGTTGCCCATATCGAATGCTGCACCGGCATCATCGGCGAGGTGATCGCGCAGGGCGTGGCGTCCGGCGAGTTCGAGGCCCCGGACCTGCCGTTGGCGGCGCTCTGTACCTGCACCGGCATGATCCGCTTTTTCCACCCGCAGATGATCGCGCAGGCCGTCAACAAGCCCAGCGCAACGATCGACCAGATGATCGATTTCCTTTTCAAGGCCCTTGAGCCGCGTAAGGCGAATTGACGCGTTCGTCAGTTGACCGATTATCCCGAACTTCGTAGCCCGGATGGAGCCACCGGGCTCCATCCGGGCTACGAAGAGCAAGGATAATGCCAGCGTGACCGAAAAAGACCTGCATTTCTACGAGCCGAAAAACGGCCACGGCCTCAAGCACGACCCCTTCAACGCCATCATCGCCCCGCGGCCGATCGGGTGGATTTCCTCGCGCGACGGCAAGAGCAACATCAATCTGGCGCCCTATAGCTTCTTCAACGCCTTCTGCTATCACCCGCCGATCATCGGCTTCTCCTCGACCAACTGGAAGGACAGCGCGGGTAATATCCAGGACACCGGCGAATTCGTCTGGAATCTCGCCACCATGGATCTGGCGAAGCAGATGAACGCAACAGCAGCGCACGTTGCCCGCGATGTCGATGAGTTCAAGATCGCAGGGCTGACAGCTGCGCCCTGCAAGCTCGTCAACGTGCCCCGCGTCGCGGAAAGCCCGGTCGCCTTCGAATGCAAGGTGACGCAGATCGTCCAGTTGCAGGGTGCCAATGGCGACAAGGCGCAGGCCTGGCTGACGCTGGGCGAGGTCGTCGCCGTGCACATCGACAAGGCCTTCATCCAGGACGGCGTCTACCAGACCGGGCTCGCCCATCCGATCGTCCGCGCCGGCCGCCGCGGCGACTATTTTGAGATCAAGCCGGAAAACATGTTCGAGATGATCCGGCCGGATTGAGCGGCCGGCCGGTCTACCTCAAGGAACTCCGGCCCGTCCAAATCTTTATCAGACAGTGTTTTGGAGATTTCCCGATGGGCCGCTTGTTTGCTGGGCTGATGCTGCTGGTCTGTCTCTCCCCTCCAGCCTTCGCGGGCCTTGATGCGGCGGCGATCAACAACGCCGAATTCAAAGGCAAGCTGCCGGCCGACGACAAGATCAATCCCGCAATCGTCAAGGCGCAGGTGCTGCTCGCCCGCACCAGCTTTTCGCCCGGTGAGATCGACGGCAAGCTGGGCGAGAACGCCGAAAAAGCCCTGAGGGCGTTCGCCGAATCCAAAGGCCTGGCCGTGAGCAAACAGCCGCTGACGTCCGAAGTCTGGGGTGCCTTGCTGGCTACCGGATCGGACCCGATCGTCGTCGACTACAAGATCACGGAGAAGGACGTCAAAGGGCCGTTTCTGAAGAAACTGCCGGCGAAGATGGAAGACTTGAAGGGTCTCAAATCGCTCGACTACACCAGCCCGCGCGAGGCCATCGCCGAAAGGTTTCACATGAGCGAGGCTTTGCTTGCGGCTCTCAACCCCGGCAAGAAATTCGACGAGGCCGGTCAAACGATCGCGGTGATAAACGTCGCGATCAAGGAGAGCAAGTCAGCCGTGACGCGTGTCGAGGTCGACAAGATGTCCCAAACCGTCAAGGCCTTCGCGAATTCCGAACTGATCGCGTTCTTTCCCGCGACCGTGGGAAGCGAGGAGAAGCCGAGCCCCGGCGGCGTTCTCAAGGTAATCTCGATCGATGCAAATCCGTATTATCGCTACAACCCGGATTACAAGTTCAAGGGAGTCAAATCCAAACGAGCCTTCAAGATCAAGCCCGGCCCCAACAATCCCGTAGGCTCCCAATGGATCGGACTTTCAGCGGAAGGATATGGCATTCACGGCACTCCCAACCCGTCGAAAGTCAGCAAGTCGGAGTCGAATGGCTGCGTGCGCCTCACCAACTGGGACGCCGACCGGCTGGCAAGGCTCCTGAAGAAGGGCGTAGAGGTCGCCTTTATCGAGCGCGAGGCGGCCAACAAGAAGTGATATCCTGGTTGACGCGGCAGTCTGAAATGAAATCGTCATCATCGACACGAAGCATCATTTGCAATGATCTGTGTGAACGGTGAAAATGACGCTATGTCATTTGCTTCCATCCAGAAGAATGTCCGGCGCCTCTACGAGGGCGCTACGACGCAGGGCGTCCGATTTCGCTATGCACTGCTGGTGTTCGATATCGTCACTGTCCTCTTCATCATTGCGACGTCGTTTCTTCCTTCCAACGACGTCACCGAAGCGCTCGATGTGCTGTTTGGCGTCGTGATCCTCGCTGATTTTTCCGCGCGGCTGCTCGTCAGCCGGCATCGGCTGCTTGAGTTTACCCGCTTCTCGACCTGGACCGATATCGTCGCGATCATTTCATTCCTGGCGCCGCTCGCGGGAGAAGCTGGCGGGTTTCTTCGTATCTTGCGAACATTGCGGCTGCTCCGCGACTACCAGATGCTGGCGCGGATGCGCGAAGACAGCACGTTCTTCCGGCGCAATGAGGAAGTCATTTTCGCCGTCACCAACCTTGCGGTATTCATCTTCGTGATGACCGCGATCGTTTACGAAACGCAGAAGTTTCGCAATCCTCTGATCGCGAATTATGCGGACGCACTGTATTTCACCGTGACGGCGCTGACGACGACCGGCTTCGGCGACATCACCCTGTCGGGAACGACCGGCCGCCTGATCACGGTCGTCATCATGATTTTCGGCGTCACCCTGTTCTTCAATCTCGCCCGCGCGCTGCTCTCGCCCAACAAGGTGCGGTTTGCGTGCCCGACCTGCGGACTGCAGCGCCATGACAGCGATGCGGTTCACTGCAAGGCGTGTGGCACGGTGTTGAATATTCCCGACGAAGGTTTGATGTAAGCGCTGCCGGCCTATTCCGGTGGGCAAGCGCCCAAGCCACTCGCCGGCCGCGCGTGGCAGAGCCTCCCGATGGACATGAGTTGGACGAGGTAACGCCATCTTGCATTGCAAGCCTCACGCGCGGAAAAAAATGTAAAGCAGCTCTCGCCACCGGCGACGGAGCAGAATAACCTTGAGTTGCCAGGCCGGGATCAACGGTCGGCGTACACATTGGGAGGATGCGATGACACGCCAAGAGCGCCGCGATCCACAACGGCTGCGCGATCCAGAAGTCTCGATATCACGACGAACGCTTGTCCACGGCCTGGCCGCCTGTGCCGGCGCCACCGTGGCCGGGGTCAGCGGCGCGCTGGCCCAAGGCAGCCCTCAAGGGCCAGTGGCGCCGCCGTCGACGATCACCAGCCCACCGCGCGATTTCAGTCCGCGCGGCGCCCCGACCACCTATTTCTGGGACCCCGACATCATCGCGGTCGATCCGTCCTTCAACGACCTCGCCCAGCCCAACACGGCGATCAAGCGCCTCCACACCGGGCTGTTGTGGGCCGAAGGCCCGGCCTGGAGCGCGCAGGGGCGCTACCTGCTGTGGAGCGACATTCCCAACAACAGGCAGATGCGATGGTCGGAAGATGATGGTCACATCAGCGTCTTCCGCACGCCGTCCAACAACTCAAACGGCAACTCGTTTGATTTCCAGGGCCGCCAGCTCTCCTGCGAACATCTCACCCGCCGCGTGGTGCGCTATGAACACGACGGCACCGCGACGGTGCTGGCCGATTCCTATAACGGCAAGAAGCTCAACTCACCCAACGACGTCGTCGCCCATCCGGACGGCAGCTACTGGTTCACCGATCCGCCCTATGGCGGGCAGCTCTATGAGGGTGAGCCAGACGTCGCAGGTGGCCCGAGCAATTCCGGCGGCAAGCTCAATCCGCGGATCGGACAGCCGGCCGGCTTCGTGCCGGGCAAGCGCGAACTGCCGACCAATTGCTATCGCATCGATCCCTCCGGCCGCGTCGACCTCGTGGTGACCGAGGAGCAGGTGCCCGATCCCAACGGCCTCTGCTTCTCGCCCGACTACAAGAAGCTGTATGTTGCCTCTACCGGCAAGGGGCCGGGCGATACCGGTCCGGGCGGCAAGGGCGACATGTTCGTGTTCGACGTCGGCACCGACAACAAGCTCACCAACCACAAGCGGTTCAGCGATTTCATGGTCGACGGCGTGAAATGCGGACCGGATGGCGTGCGCTGCGACGTCAGCGGCAACGTCTGGTGTTCGAGCAACGCCGGGCGTGCGGTGGGTTATAGCGGCGTGACGGTGTGGTCGCCGGAAGGCAAACTGATCGGCCGCATCCGCCTGCCCGAAGTGTGCGGCAATATCTGCTTCGGCGGCCCCAAGCGTAACCGCCTGTTCATGGCCGCCAGCCAGTCGCTCTACGCCGTGTATACGGCAACGCAGGGCGCAGGACCGGGTTGACGACTGGCTCTGCAGATTGCTCGATACGGCGATCAGGCGTCGGCGCAACCCGCCGACGCCTGATCATTTTGGAGCCGCTCGTCCGCAGCCTGAAGCCGAGGAATCATCAGCTCCAGCCTGCCGGCATAGCGGTGTTTCGATACCGCAAGCCTTTCTGTTCTCCAGCTGCGTGCTTTTCCGGCGCAAAACGAGGCTCGGCGCTTGCTCCTTCGCTAAACTCAAGCAGACTGGTTCGGTCGGTCGATGGAGTCTTAGGGGGCAGAAATTTGTTTGACGTTCGAAAGCTCGAGGATGCCGGCAAACGCCTCGGCGATGCCGTCCTGGACCCATTGGTCTGGACCGAACTGATGGAGGACATATGCCAGGCCGCCGATGCCAAGGGCGCGGCCATGCTCCAAGGCGACGTGCGAACCGAGGACATTCCAAGGACCGAAGCCATCTCCGAATATATCGACAACTACTTTCACCATAAATTCCACGTGGCCGACGTAAGGGCCGCGCGAGGTGTTCCGCTTCTTCAGGCAGGCGCTGACGTGGTTACGGATGCCGATTTGTTCAAATCGGAAGCCGAGATGCTGCGCGATCCGCTTTACGCAAATCTCGCTGGATATCGATTGAAGTGGTTTGCCGCGGTCGGTTTCAGGGCTGGTCCGGCCCTATGGGGACTATCTCTTCAGCGCACCCCTCAAGAAGGAATGTTCGAGCGCGACGAGGTGAAAGCGTTGTCGCAGCTTTCGCGCCGCCTTACAGAAGTCGCGACGCTTTCCAACGCGGTTGGCCGGGCCGCAATCCTGAACGTGACGAACGCCCTTGATCTTGTGCAACGACCTGCATTGGCGATTGATCGCCATGGAGGATTGCTTGGCTTGAACCGGCGGATGGAGGCCTATGTCGGCCACGAAATCCTCGTTCGAAACAATCGGCTGGTGCTTCACGACAGCCGCGCCAATTCCGAATTGTCCGAAGTGATCGACCGGCTTAAAGAGACGTCGGACCTGCAGGCTTGTCGGTTCGATCCGATCATCGTAAGGCGAGAGAGCAAACGGCCTCTGGTGCTGAAGGCGCTACCCGTTCCGCCGGCGGCGCGAAGTCCGTTTCTTGGCGCGCGCGCCGTGCTCGTACTGAACGATCTCGAAGGCGCTGCGA
This sequence comes from Bradyrhizobium algeriense, assembly GCF_036924595.1. Classification (NCBI taxonomy): domain Bacteria; kingdom Pseudomonadati; phylum Pseudomonadota; class Alphaproteobacteria; order Hyphomicrobiales; family Nitrobacteraceae; genus Bradyrhizobium; species Bradyrhizobium algeriense. The sequence goes on from NZ_JAZHRV010000001.1 coordinate 921,670, forward strand.
CGGTCAATCCGGATATGCTTGGGAAAGTCTTTGAGCTCACGCCGGCACAAGCCAATTTGGCGGGAAAGCTAGCGACAGGCAGTTCTATGGAGACGGCTGCGGCCGAACTGGGTGTCACGGTGGAAACAGCCCGAAGTCATCTCAAGTCAATTTTCAACAGAACCGGCACGCATCGCCAGGGCGAACTCGTGGCGCTCCTTAACAGGCTGTCTCGTTAATCAATTTTTCAATCTGATTTTTCGCCAGCTTTGGCGGGGCTCGACACGAATTTCCGTGAGACACCCATCTCCACGGTCGTCCGCGGCGGTTCTTTAAAATTCGTCACAATCTGGCAATCCGCAGCCAACCGTTTGGGCAAAAGCTGGGCACGTCTAAACCCGGCTTTTATGGCGCGTGGCGCACCCTCCTTTTCCAGAAAGGGAGAGCCTGTGCACCAATGCCCGTATTCAAATATTTTGCCGTCGTAGGATCGACGCTGTTCGTTTTTCTATTTATTTCGAATGCTTATCTTACCGATGACGAGAGCAATTTGCGGTTTGACGGATCGCTGTACGCCAGCGCGCTCTACGCGCCTCGCGTGGAGGAAACCCGGACAACCGCGGAGCTTCGCTTTACCCGCGATGTCACGCCTGCCGTTCGCGTCAAGGAAGTGTTTGCCGTGTTCGTCCCCAACGAGCGACGGCGCAACAAGCGTGATTCATAGCGCTGGTGTGCCCGCGGCTGAGACCGGCGGGCACGCCAGACGGCAACCATCCGGTAACGTCGCCAATTTCTAAAGGCTGGATAATGCGGTCATATTGGAACGGGTCCGGGACCTCCGCCGTTATCTCCCGGTTTATCAATTTCGCTTCATTCCCGGCGCGAAACGTCCCCCAATCCCGTGCTTTCAGCTAGAATGAGCCGTCGTTTGGCACAGGTGGGGCGCGACCTAGCGCCGTAGACCAGGAGGGTTCGCCATGAGCTTCCGCCGCGATTTCATCAGCAAGCCGATCTTCGCTTTCGCGCGTGGCGCCATGCCCGCGATGTCCGACACCGAGCGCGAGGCGCTCGAGGCGGGCGATGTCTGGTGGGACGCGGATCTCTTCACCGGCAATCCCGACTGGTCGAAGTTGCTGGCTGTTGCGCCGGCCACTTTGACTGAAGAAGAAAAGGCCTTTCTCAACGGCCCCGTCGACGAGCTCTGCGCCATGCTCGACGAGTGGAAGATCAATTGGGAATGGCGCGATCTGCCGCCCGAGGCGTGGGCCTTCATCAAGCGCCACAAATTCTTCGGCATGATCATCCCCAAGGAATTTGGCGGGCTCGGTTTCTCGCCCTATGCGCATTCGGATGTGGTGCGAAAACTTTCCTCGCGCTCGCTGATCGCGGCTGTCACCGTGATGGTGCCGAACTCGCTTGGGCCCGGCGAACTGTTGATGCGTTTCGGCACCAAGGAGCAACAGGATAGATGGCTGCCGCGTCTGGCCGAAGGCGCCGACATTCCCTGCTTCGGCCTGACCAGCCCGGAAGCGGGCTCAGATGCGGCGTCGATGGTCGATACCGGCATCATCTGCAAGGGTAATTTCGAAGGCCGCGAAGTGCTGGGCTTAAGACTGAACTGGCATAAGCGTTACATCACGCTGGGGCCGGTCGCGACGCTGCTCGGTCTCGCCTTCAAGGCCTATGACCCCGATCATCTCGTGGGAGATCAGGAAGAGCTCGGCATTACCGTGGCCCTGATCCCGACCCATCTGCCCGGCGTCGAGATCGGCCGCAGGCATCTGCCGGCGATGCAGGTGTTCCAGAACGGCCCGAACCGGGGGCGCGACGTGTTCATCCCGATGGACTACATCATCGGCGGACAAGAACGCCTCGGGCAGGGCTGGAAGATGCTGATGACGGCGCTCGCCGCCGGCCGCGGCATCTCGCTGCCGTCGCTCTCCGCCGCAGGTGCTGCCTATGCGGCGCGCACCAGCGGCGCCTATGCCCGCATCCGCGAGCAATTCGGCATTTCCATCGGCAAGTTCGAAGGCATCGAGGAGCCGCTCGCCCGCATCGCCGGCACCGCCTATCTGCTCGACGCCGCGCGTCGGTTGACCTGTGCGGCGCTCAATCAGGGGCACCATCCCGCCGTCATCTCCGCCATCATGAAGCTGCACGCCACCGAGCGGATGCGGATTGCGATCGATGACGCCATGGACATCCATGGCGGCAAGACCGTGATCGACGGGCCGCAAAACTATCTCGGCAATCTCTATCGCTCGGTGCCGGTCGGCATCACCGTCGAAGGCGCCAATATCCTGACGCGCAATCTGATCGTGTTCGGGCAGGGCGCAATCCGCGCGCATCCCTATCTCCTCGACGAGATGAACGCGCTCGGCGAAGCCGATCGCGCCAACGGGCTCGACGCTTTTGACAAGGCCTTCTGGAACCATGTCGGCCACAGTTTTAAAACCATGTTCCGCGCCTGGGGCCGAAGCTGGACCTTTGGCCTGTTCGCACCGGCGCCCCATGCCGGCGATGCAACGCGGTTCTATCGCCAGCTTTCGCGCTACTCCTCGGCGTTCGCGCTATGCGCCGACATGGCGCTGCTGACGCTCGGCGGCGCGCTCAAGCGCAAGGAAATGCTCTCGGCCCGGTTCGGCGACATCCTGTCCGAACTCTATCTGTTGTCGGCGGCGCTGAAACGCTGGCAGGACGAGGGACGGCAGCAAGCCGATTTCGCGGCGCTCGAATGGTGCATGGCGAGCGGCTTCAAGACCATCGAGAACCGCTTTGCCGAAATCCTCGCCAACCTGCCGAACCGGTTCGTGGCAATCATCCTGAAATTCCTGATCCAGCCGTTCGGCGCAAGGGTGACCGGTCCGTCCGACCGCGTCGTGCATCGATGCGCGCAGCTCGTGCTGGAGCCGTCGGCCGCGCGCGACCGGTTGACATCAGATCTTTCCGCGGTCGACGACGATGGCGGCATCGCCCGGCTGGAGAAGGCGTTCCTTCTGGTCACGGCGGCAGAAGATGTTTCCAAGCAGATGCGCGCCGCGCGCCTGCATGACTGGAAAGAGGCGGTCAAGAAGGGCGTCATCACGCAGGCCGACGGCGAGAAGCTGCAGGCTGCGCATGAAGCCGTTGCGAAGGTGATCGAGGTCGACGATTTCGCAGCCGAAGCGCTGTCGCCGATTTACAGGAAGGGCGCCGACGTGCATCAGTTCTTTCAGGAACTGGGTGAACAGAGGGCGGCGAGCTGATGGCAAGACCGGTCTTTATTGTCGACGGCAGCCGGACGCCGTTCCTGAAAGCGCGTTCCGGTCCCGGCCCGTTCACGCCGGTCGATCTCGCCGTACAATGCGGCCGGCCGCTGCTGGCGCGGCAGCCTTTCGCGCCCAACGCTTTCGATCAGGTCATTCTCGGCTGCGTCAACGTCATTGCCGACGAGATGAATCCGGCCCGCGTCGCCGCGCTGCGGCTCGGCATGGGCGAGAAGATGGTCGCTTTCACCGTGCAGATCAATTGCGGTTCCGGCATGCAGTCGATCGACACGGCTTACCGCTATATCCGGGAGGGCGTCTCTGACCTGATCCTGGCCGGCGGCGCGGAAGCGCTGAGCCACGCGCCGCTGGTGTGGCCGCAACAGGGCGTGCGCTGGTTCGCAGGCCTTGCCGGTGCCAAGGGCATCGGCGCAAAAATCATGGCGGCGCTGAAGGTGAAGCCCAGCTATTTCAAGCCGATCATCGGGCTGGAACGGGGGCTCACCGATCCCGTCACCGAACTCAACATGGGCCAGACCGCCGAAGTGGTCGGCCATCTCTTCGGCGTTACGCGCGCGCAGTCGGATGCCTATGCCGCCGAAAGCCACAAGCGGCTGGCAAGAGCGCAATCGGAAGGCTGGCTCAAGGGCGAGGTCGAAACCGCGTTCGCCCGCGATGGGAAATTTTATGATCACGACGACGGCGTGCGGCCGGACTCGACGGCGGAGAGCTTGGCAAAACTGAAGCCGGTGTTCGAGCGTCCGTGGGGCAAGGTCACCGCCGGCAATTCCTCGCAGATCACCGACGGCGCGTCCTGGGTGATCCTCGCGTCCGAAGAAGCCGTCGCAAAACACGGCCTGACGCCGAAGGCAGTCATTCTCGACAGCCAGTGGTCGGCGCTCGATCCCGGCATCATGGGACTCGGCCCGGTGCTGTCGGCGACCGAGCTTTTGAAGCGCAACGAGCTGACGCTTTCCGATATCGAGACCTGGGAATTGAACGAGGCGTTTGCGACGCAGGTGCTGGGCTGCCTCGCCGCCTGGAACGACGAAAAATTCTGTAAAGAAATTCTCGGAATCGATGGCGCGGCCGGCGAACTCGACCAGAGCAAGTTGAATGTCGACGGCGGCGCGATCAGCCTCGGCCATCCCGTGGGCTGCAGCGGCAACCGTATCGTGCTGCACCTCGTCAATGCCATGAAGCGGCTGGGCACACGGCGCGGCATCGCTACCGAATGTATCGGCGGCGGGCAGGGCGGCGCGATGCTGATAGAGACGGTGTGATCATGGATTCACAGATCATGAACGTTCTCGGCGATCGCGTGCTCGAACTCGGGCCGAAGCCCGATGCTGAAGGGCCGTACAAGAACTTCAAATTGACCCGCGATGCCGACGGCGTCGCCTGGCTGTTGTTCGACCGCGAAGGCACCAGCGCCAACACGCTTTCGGCGGACCTGATCGAGGAACTCGACAAGGTGCTGGCGGAGCTGGAAGGCCAGCGTCCCACCGGCCTCGTTATTCGTTCCGCCAAAAAATCCGGCTTCATTGCCGGCGCCGACGTTAATGCGTTTCGCGGCGCGACCGATGTGGCGGCCGTCGAGACCGAGATCGGCCGTGCGCATGCGGTGATCGACCGGCTAGAGGCTCTGCGGGTTCCGAGCGTGGCTGTGATCCATGGCTTCTGCCTCGGCGGCGGCCTCGAAGTGGCGCTGGCCTGCCAGATGCGGATTGCGATCGAGGACGCGCGGTTTGGTTTCCCCGAGGTGATGCTCGGCCTGCATCCCGGCCTCGGCGGCACCGTGCGGTTCACGCAGCTCGTCAATCCGATGCAGTCGATGCCGCTGATGCTGACCGGCAAGACCATCGATGCGCGCAAGGCAAAATCGCTCGGGCTGGTCGACGCCGTGACGCAGGAGCGGCATGTTCGCAACGCCGTGAAAGACGCCGTGTCCGGCCGCTTGAAACGCTCGCGGCCCGGGATGCTCAACAATGTTCTCAGCCTCGGTCCCGTCAGAGGTTTCCTCGCCGGCCGCATGCGCAGTGAGGCCGCCAAGGTCGCGCCGGAAGCGCATTATCCCGCGCCTTACGCGCTGATCGATCTCTGGGAGAAGCATGGCGGCGACCGCCGGGCGATGTTGAGCGCGGAGAAGACGTCCTTTGCCAGGCTGATGGTGACGCCGACCGCACAAAACCTGATCCGCGTCTTCTTCCTGCGCGAGCAGATGAAGAAGCTCGCCGGCAGCGGCAACAAGATCGAGCACGTTCACGTCATCGGCGCGGGCGCGATGGGTGGTGACATCGCCGCCTGGTGCGCCGGCCAGGATTTTCGGGTGACGCTCGCCGACATGAAGCCGGAGCCGATCGCGGGCGCGATCAAGCGCGCCGCTGATCTCTACGGAAAAATTCTACGCAAGCGTACCGCAGTGCGCGATGCGCTCGACCGGCTGATGCCGGACATACAGGCCGAGGGCGTCCGCAACGCGGACCTCATCATCGAGGCGGTGCCGGAAAAACTGGAGCTGAAGCAGAAGGTCTATGCCGGGCTCGAGCCTGTCATGAAGCCGGGCGCGATCCTCGCCACCAACACCTCGAGCATTCCATTGCAGGACCTGCGCACCACGCTCTCGAGGCCCGAGCGGCTGCTCGGCCTGCACTTCTTTAATCCGGTCTCGCGGCTGCAACTCGTCGAGGTCGTCAGCCATGACGGCACGGATGCGCAATTGTTGAAAGAGGCGCTGGCCTTTGTCGGCGCCATTGATCGCCTGCCGCTGCCCGTGAAATCCTCGCCCGGCTTTCTCGTCAACCGCGCGCTGACGCCGTACATGCTGGAGGCGATGGTGATGCTGGACGAGAAGATCGACAAGACCGTCATCGACGCCGCCGCGAAAAAGTTCGGCATGCCGATGGGGCCCATTGAATTGGCCGACCAGGTCGGTCTCGATATCTGCCTCGATGTCGGCGACATGCTGCGCTCGAAGTTCGGCGACATGCTGCCGCCGACGCCGGCCTGGTTGCGCGAGAAAGTCGCCAAGGGCGAACTCGGCCGCAAGACCGGCAAGGGCTTTTACACATGGAAGGACGGCAAGGCCGACACCGGCGGCATGTCCGCGATCTCGGAACCATCAGCGGAAATGATCGACCGGCTGATGCTGCCGATGTCGAATGTCTGCGTCGCCTGCCTGCGCGAGGGGATCGTCGACAATGCCGACGTGGTCGACGGCGCTGTCATCTTCGGCACCGGCTACGCGCCGTTCCGTGGCGGTCCTCTGAACTACGCGCGAACCCGTGGTGTGGACAATGTCGTCTCGACGCTGGATGCCCTGACCGACAAGTTCGGCAGGAGGTTCACGCCAGATGCGGGCTGGGAGAATTTCAAGTGACGGAGACGCATGTGCACGCCCCGCCCTCAACCGAAACCGAGCCGCGCGGCGATCTCTGCATCCGCACGTTGGCGATGCCGGCCGATACCAACGCCAATGGCGATATCTTCGGCGGCTGGCTATTGAGCCAGATGGATATCGGCGGCGGCGTGTTCGCCTCCAAGATCGCGAAATCCCGCACCGTGACGGTCGCTATCGAGGCGATGAACTTTCGCAAAGCCGTCTATGTCGGCGATCTCGTCTCCGTCTACGGCCATCTGGTGCGGGTCGGACGCACCTCGATCACAGTCCATCTCGAGGCCTGGGTCGTGCGCCGCAAGGAGTTGCAGTCGATCCTGGTGACCGACGGCAACTTCACCTACGTCTCGATCGACGATGACGGCCGGCCGCAGGCGGTGCGGCCGGATGGTGCCATACAGACCTGAACCTTACGGGCAGGGACGCTCGTAGCCGTCACGGCCGATGAACGTGCCACGGCGCGGATTATAGCTCGAATAGCGCATGCAGCGCGGCGTGTCGTCATAATACTGGGGCGGCGGCGGTGCGTATTGCGCCTGGACACCACAATAGCGCGGCGAAACTTCCTGCCAGCCGCCGGGCTGCTCCACGTAGCAGCCGCCTTGATAGTAGCGATAACCGCCAGGCCGCGGCTCGCCCTGGGCGCCGATTGCCGCGCCCGTGCCTGCGCCGACGATGGCGCCGATCGCAGCCCCGCGGCCGCCGCCGAGCGCGCCGCCGACAATGGCGCCCGCGGCGCCGCCGAACAGCGCGCCCCCGAGCGTGCTTTCCTGCGCCGCAGCCTCCTGGAGCGGCGCGCAAACCGCAAGGGCAACCAGCAGCGAGAGCGCGAATTTCGGCATCATGTCAGTTCTCCGGCCATTTGAACGATTCGCTCGCTATTCCGCGACCAGCTTTGACATAATTTGGCCTCACGGCGCAACGGTGGAGGCGGAACAATTCTCCGTGCAACCCGTTGGAAGCCCGGAAGAAATCAGAGGCTGGGCCATGTCGGACACCTTTATCATCGAAGTCGGCTCGCAGCCGGCCGGGATCATTGTGCGCTGTCCGGACGGCTATCGGTTCTTCGCCGCCTCGCATCGTTTCGACCGGCTGGAAGGGCAGCTATTCCGCAACCCACGCGAGGCCGAGCGTGCGGCCCGGCGGCTAGCCAGCGGGATGCCGCTGGCGGCGTAACCGCCAGCGACCGGCTTGCAAAGGTCAGAGCTTGGTGGCCGCCCGAGACAGCAGTTTCCAGTCCGAGCCCTGCTTCTGCCAGTTCATCAGGATGTGCAGGTTCTGCGGCGTCTTCTTGCCGTCGTTGAACTCCTGCTCGCCGACGAAGTTGAAGCGCACGATGGCGGTCGGGCCGACGACGCGGATCGTGGGATCCTTGTATTCGAGCGACGTCCATTTGTAGTTGGCCTTGGCGATGCCATCGAGAAGCGCCGCCTTGGTGTCGACCTTGGCGTTCGAGTGGCTGTAGCTGAGTTCCTCGGCGCAGAGCGAGGCGATCGCCTCGGCATTGCCGGCTGCCTGCCCCGCACGGAAGGCTTCGACGTTCTTCGCAATGGCATCCTCGTCCGCACCGGCAAAAGCCGGGACGGCGCTCATGAGCCCAATCCCAAGCCCAAGTGCGAGTACGGGCAAGGCGAGCTGGCGACGATCGATGTTCATGGTTTCCTCCATTCGTTTCTGGTTGTGTTTACAGTGTTGCAGCGACAAATTGCCTTGTCGAGCGGCCGCGCATGGTGCGGCTCGCACGGCTTCGGGGGCGGTTGCCTTAACCAGGATTCGTTGTTTCGCCCTGCCAAACGCCCCTGCGGCCAATCTCCCTCGTTGACCGCAGCCCCAATCAGCCGCACCATAACGGCAACTTTGTGCCCCAGGCCCATATCTCAAGTCCATATCTCAAGGGTGCCGCCGTGGCCGGACTGTCCCATCGTCAGACTGAAATCCTCAACATCGCTCGTGCCTTTGGCCGGGTGATGGTGGAGGACCTCGCCAAGCGTTTCGAGGTTTCGGCGCAGACCATCCGCAAGGATCTCAACGACCTCTGCGACCAGCGCTCGCTGACCCGCATTCACGGTGGCGCCATCATCGCGTCCGGCGTCGAGAACCTAGCCTATGAGGCGCGGCGCTTCGTGGCGGCGGAGGAGAAGCGGGCCATCGGTATCGCCGCCGCGTCGCGGATCCCGAACGGCTGCTCGCTGTTCATCAACATCGGTACCACGACGGAAGAAGTCGCGAGCGCACTGACCTCGCATGAGGACCTGCTCGTCATCACCAACAACCTCAACGTCGCGATGCTGTTGTATCGGCACCCGCGCATCGAGGTGATCGTGGCGGGCGGCGCGGTGCGCCGTGCCGACGGCGCCGTGATCGGCTCGACCGCGATCAGCCTGATCGGGCAGTTCAAGGTCGACTACGCCATCATCGGCGCATCCGCGATCGACGAGGAGGGCGCGCTGCTCGACTTCGACTATCGCGAGGTGCAGGCGGCGCAGGCGATCATCGCCAATGCGCGCAGCGTCATGCTGGTCGCGGATTCGACCAAACTTCGCCGCAGCGCGCCGGTGCGCATCGCCCATCTCAGCCAGATCCAGACCTTTGTGACCGACGCGCCGCTGCCGGCGGGCCTTGCCAGCATCTGCAGCCATCGCGGCATCGAGGTAGTCGAGGCGATGGACAAGCCGGCGGCGGATATCGATGAGCCGGGCGAGCCGCTTCCTCCTCCCGCCGCCGTTCGATTGCGATAGCGCTTCGCCTCTATTGCGTCGCGCATCGCCATCGCCGTTGCTTTTCGCGATTTCCGCACCCTTTCATGCTGCACCATTGCCGACGCCGGCCCTTGCTGGTGTCGAGGTAGTAGACGTCGCAGTCTGAGGCTCCGCATTTGCGAATTCTTTTGCGCGGCTCGTCAACGAGCAGACGCTCGATCGCGAGCGCACAGCATGCAAGGGAGTTTCAGGCGCCAGCGCAGGAGACCAGCGGCGGTTGGCCAAGCCGGGAGAGGGCAATGCGACCAGCGTCCGAGCCGCGTGTGCCGCCCGGATCGCAGCAGATAGTGCGTCGAGATCGGGTTGCCGCGCTGGCCGTTCCGAATTTGCGACATGCCCGCCGGGACGGTATGGAAAGGCATGCACGCGATCCTGAAATATCCGCGCACCCGCCACCTGGCCGGGTCGGCGCTGCAGAAGGGCGATGAGGACGACCGTCTGTCGATGGCGTCGCTGAAGGGTCGCGATCTGTTGTTCGTCTGGGAGGAGAAGGCCGACGGCGCCAATGCCGGGCTGTCGTTCGCCCCCGCCGAGGGCGACATGGTACTGCAATCGCGCGGTCACTCGCTGAACGGCGGCAGCCGCGAGCGGCAGTTCGATATGTACAAGGCCTGGGCCCAGACCTTCGAGAGCGATTTTCGCGACGCGCTCGGCAAGCGCTACGTCCTATATGGGGAATGGATGGCCGCCAAGCACAGCGCGGCGTACGACAACCTGCCGCATTTGCTGCTCACATACGATTTGTACGATCGCGAACGGAATGTCTTCCTCTCGACGAAGGCCCGCGCGAGCGTGCTCGACGGCTTGCCGATCGTTCCGGTCCACGTCGTTCACGAAGGCTGGGTGGCGGACCGTGACGTGCCGAAGCTGGTCCGCAATTCGGTCTACAAGACGCCAAATTGGCGCGAATCGTTGAAGACGGCGGCCACCGCGGCCGGCGTCGATCCCGCCCGGGCCCTTGCCGAGACCGACGACACCGACCTGTCCGAAGGCGTCTATCTGAAAGTGGAGAACGAGCGAGGCGAAACCCTGGAACGCGGAAAATTCGTTCGGGCGGCCTTCGTCCAGCACATTCTCGACAGCGGCTCGCACTGGGCCTCGCGACCGATCATCGAGAACCGTCTGGCCCCCGGCGTCGATCTGTTTGCACACCCCGGCGCGATCGCAAAGGCTGCGCCATGAGCATCGACTGGAAGACCTTCGGAATAGACGGCGCCGTCGAGTGGCGCGCGATCGAGGCGGAATTTCCGTACGCCAGCGACATGGCCGCGTGCATCCAGGACAAGATTTACCACGCCGAAGGGGACGTTCTGACCCACACCCGCCTGGTGATGGACAGTTTGCTCGCCGACCCCGAATTCCAGGTGCTGCCGCCGGACCGGCGCAACGTCATGGCCCTGGCGGTGCTGTGGCACGACGTATCGAAGCCAGAAACCCGCACGGAAGTCTTCGACGAGGAACTCGGGCGCCTACGGGTGTCGCATCCACATCACGCCTCCAAGGGCGCCTACCGCGCCTGGCGAGACCTGTGGCGCGCTGGCGTCCCGGTTCACGCCCGGTTCGATGTGTTCGCGCACGTGCTCGGCCATCAGCAGATCTTTCGCGTCCTCAAAACCGACGGTGATCACCGGCCCGCGCTGGCTCGACTGTCGACCCTCAGCTCTCTCTACGAACTGACGATGCTGGCGAAGGCTGACAACAGGGGGCGTATCTGCGCCGATCCTTTGACGGCAGAGGACGAGATGGATCTGGTGCGTTTGGCGGCGGCTGAATGCGAATGCCTGGACGGGCCGTGGCCGTTCGCCTCGAGCCAGGCGCGCCTGCGTTTCGCCCGCGGCGTGGCCGACAGCCTGTTCTTTGAGCCTCGGCCGCCGAAGGGCTCCCGTGTGATCGTGCTGTCTGGACTGCCGGGATCCGGCAAGGATACCTACGTCCGCAGCGTCCTGAAGGATTACGGCCATGTCTCGTTCGATGTGACGCGGGAGGCAATGGACGTCGCCCCGACCGACAACCAGGGGCGCGTCGCCCAGGCCACAGTGGAGGCCTGCCGTGTTCACTTCCGCGCCAAGGCGCCCTTCGTTTTTAACGCCACCAACCTGACGAGGCTTCAGCGGTCCAAAATTACGAAGCTCGCGATAGCTTACGACGCCCACGTCACGGTCCACGCGTTCGACGTGCCCGAGGCAAGGATCCGCAAACAGAACCGGGAGCGTGAGGCGTCCGTTCCGGAAAAGGTGCTGGATTCGATGATCGAGAAATGGGAACCACCAACACTGCTCGAGGCCCATGACGTGGTCTGGATCGGGTCCGATTTCCGCCCGGTGCCAAAGCCCGAGATGGTCGCTCCCGAGGCTGCCCCCGACCTCCTGAAAGGGCCTGCCGGAGATAAGCGAGAGAAAGAAGGCTCGTGCCCGCGCTAGCAAATTCTGGGGAGTGGCCTGCGGCAATGGACTGGATCGCGATATCAGGCACTTCCGTCGGTGTTTACGTCCCGAGCGGATGTCCCGCTGCCACGTCGCGGGAGCTGACCACGCCGGCCAATTTGTAGCCGTTCTGCGCCGACTCACCGGTTTCGAGCTGCTTTCGGCTCCGTTTCCACCGCTCCCGTCTTGCTTTCGTTTTTGTTTGTGATTAACTCCCATCCGAAAGTGAAATCGCCGAAGTGAAGAGGCGATCGCCGGGGAAGCGTTTCGGTGGATAGGGTATTCGACCTCGCCATTATCGGAGGCGGCATCAATGGCTGCGGCATCGCGCGCGATGCGGCGGGCCGGGGCAATTCCGTTTTCCTTTGTGAAATGAATGACTTGGCGAGCGGGACGTCGTCCTGGTCGACCAAGCTGGTGCATGGCGGGCTGCGTTATCTCGAATATTATGAGTTCCGGCTGGTCCGAGAGGCGCTGATCGAGCGCGAGATCCTCTGGCAGATTGCGCCCCACATTATCCGTCCGCTGCGTTTCGTTTTGCCGCACCACTCCGGCTTGCGCCCAGCCTGGCTGCTCAGGCTGGGGCTGTTTCTGTACGACCATATCGGCGGCCGACATCTGCTGCCGCCGACGCGCTCGGTCGATCTCGTCCATGACGAGGTGGGCAAGCCTCTGATTGCCAACCGCTACACTAGGGGCTTTGAATATTCCGATTGCTTTGTCGATGACGCGCGCCTCGTCGTGCTGACCGCGCGCGACGCCGCCGATCGCGGCGCCGAAATCCATACCCGCTCGCGCGCGGTCGAGATCAGGCAGGTCGACGGCATCTGGCAGGTCACCGTCGAGAATACGACCAGTGGAGAGCGCACGACCATCCAGGCGCGCGCGCTGGTCAACGCCGGAGGGCCGTGGGTCGAACAGGTGCTGTCCGCGGGCTCCGGCGTCAATGCGCGCGCAAAAGTGCGGCTGGTGCAGGGCTCGCACATCGTGGTGCGCAAGCTCTATGAGCATGACCGCGCCTACATGTTCCAGAACGCCGACGGCCGCATCATCTTCGTCATTCCCTATCAGGACGACTTTACGCTGATCGGCACCACCGATCGCGATTACGACGGCGATCCGGCCAAGGTGAAGGCCTCACCTGAGGAGATTCAATACCTCTGCGCGTCGGCCAGTGAGTACCTGAAAAAGCCGGTGCTGCCTGCGGACGTGGTCTGGACTTATTCCGGCGTCCGTCCGCTGTATGATGACGGCGCCAGCGAAGCGAAAGCTGCGACGCGCGACTACGTGTTCGAACTCGATACGCCCGGCGGTGCGCCGCTGCTGTCAATCTATGGCGGCAAGATCACGACCTATCGGCGCCTGGCGGAAGAAGCGCTGGAGCGGCTCGCGCCCTATTTGCGTAGCGCCAAAGCGAAAGAAGGCTGGACCGGCAAGTCGCCGCTGCCCGGCGGCGACATGGATGTTTCGGCGGTCGCCGCGCTGACGGCGGAACTGACGCGGAAATATCCGTTCCTTAGCCATGCGCATGCCAACCGGCTCGCGCATGCCTATGGCACGCGTGCGACAAAATTGCTCGGCAGCGCGAAATCTTTTGCCGACCTCGGCCAGTCGTTCGGCGCTACCCTGACGGAAAGCGAAGTCAGGTATCTGATGTCGAACGAATGGGCCTGCACCGCCGATGACGTGGTATGGCGAAGGTCCAAGCTCGGGCTGCGGCTGTCGCCGGATGAAATTGCCGCGCTCGATGAGTGGATTAAAGCCCATCGCGCCCCCGGCGAACGTCCCTTGCGTGAAGCGGGAGGGCGGACATGAGCGTCACGCTCGAACATGTCACGCGAACCGTCGACGGCATGGCGACCATTCGCGATGTCTCGCTGACGCTTGAGCGTGGTACGCTGAGCGTGCTGCTCGGACCGACGCTGTCAGGCAAGACCTCGATCATGCGGCTGCTTGCCGGCCTCGATCGGCCGACGACCGGCCGCGTGCTTGTCGAGGGCAAGGATGTCACCGGGTTCGACGTGCGGCAGCGCTCGGTCGCGATGGTCTATCAGCAGTTCATCAATTATCCCTCGCTGACGGTCTACGAGAACATTGCCTCGCCCCTGCGGGTGCAGGGCAGGCCGCGCGAGGAGATCGACCGGCGCGTCCAGGAAGCCGCAAAGTTGCTGCGGCTCGAGCCCTATCTGAGGCGCACGCCGCTGCAGCTTTCCGGCGGCCAGCAGCAGCGCACCGCGATCGCGCGTGCACTGGTCAAGGGCGCCGATCTGGTTCTGCTGGACGAGCCGCTCGCCAACCTCGATTACAAACTGCGCGAGGAGCTGCGCACCGAACTGCCGCGCATCTTCGAGGCGTCGGGCGCGATCTTCGTCTATGCGACGACCGAGCCCTCGGAAGCGCTTCTGCTTGGCGGCAACACCGTCTGCATGTGGGAAGGCAAGGTTCTGCAGGCCGGCGACACCTCAAAAGTCTATCGCCAGCCCGATACGCTGCGGGTCGCGCAGGTGTTCTCCGATCCGCCGCTCAACATTGTCGGTATCGAGAAGAAGAGCGGTTCAGTGCAATATGCCGGCGGCAGCCAGGCGCCGGCCACCGGCCTCTATGCGTCGCTCGCCGACGGCCCCTATCGCGTCGGTTTCCGCGCCCATCAGCTCGAAGTGGCGAATGGTGTCGCCGGCCGCCACGCGTTTCACGCCACCGTCACCGTGACCGAGATCACCGGTTCTGAAAGTTTTGTGCATCTCAACCGCGGTGCCTCCAACTGGGTAGCAGTGCTGCCGGGCGTGCATGAATACGAGCCCGGCCATTTGCTCGATGCCGTGCTTGATCCCGACAATGTTTTCGTGTTCGACGCCGCCGACCGTCTGGTCGCCGCGCCGGAAATAGCGTTTTCAAGCGAAGTGCGTAGCGGTTCGCGTGAAGAAAACGCGTCAAAAAATAAAAGCAATTGAGGGAGATGCGACATGGCACGCATTGACCTCGTCGATCTCGCGCATTCCTACGGCGGCAATGGCGCTGCCCTCGAATCGTTTGCGCTGAAGCCGGTGACCATGACCTGGCGGCAGGGCGGCGCCTACGCGCTGCTCGGCCCGTCGGGCTGCGGCAAGACCACGCTGCTCAACCTGATTTCCGGAATCGTCACGCCCTCGCGCGGCAAAATCCTGTTCGACGGCGCTGATATCACACCGTTGTCAACCCAGAAGCGCAACATCGCGCAGGTGTTCCAGTTTCCGGTGATCTACGACACCATGACGGTCGGGCAGAATCTCGCATTCCCGCTGCAGAACCGCGGCGTGCCGAAGGCCGAGGTCGAGGCGCGGGTGAGGAAGATCGCCGATCTGCTCGACCTCACGTTCTATCTCGACCGCAAGGCGACGCGCCTGACCGCGGACGCCAAGCAGAAGATTTCGCTCGGCCGCGGCCTGGTCCGTTCCGACGTCGCGGCTGTTCTATTCGACGAGCCGCTGACGGTGATCGATCCCGAACTGAAATGGCAGTTGCGCTCGAAACTGAAGGCGCTGCACCGCGAACTCGATCTCACGATGATCTACGTCACCCATGACCAGACCGAGGCGCTGACTTTTGCCGACACCGTCGTCGTCATGCACGACGGCCGCGTGGTGCAGAGCGGCACGCCGGCAGAACTGTTCGATAAGCCGGCCCATACCTTCGTCGGCTATTTCATCGGCTCGCCCGGCATGAACATCGTGCCGGCCCTCGTGAGCGGGCATGAGGCGCGCATCGATGGCCATGTCATCGGCCTGCACCGCAATTACGGCGTACTGCCGGCGGGTGCGAAGATCGAGATCGGCGTGCGGCCGGAATTCGTCAATATCGCCGCTCCCGCATCGGGCCTGCTGTTGACCAATATCGAGCGCATCGATGACCTCGGCAGGGCGCGTTTTGCCCGCGTGCGGATCGGCGATGCCAAATTCGCCGCGCGCGTGCCGCCGGGATTCTCGGTGTCCGACAACTCGGTCGGGCTCGTGTTCGATCCCGCTCATGTTCACGTCTATGCCGACAGCCGTCTGGTCGAGGGGGTTGCCTGATGGACAAGACCATCAACCAGAAAGCCTGGTTCCTGGTGCTGCCGGTATTCCTGGTGGTCGCGTTCTCCGCGGTCTTGCCGCTGATGACGGTCGTGAACTATTCGATGCAGGACACGTTCGGCAACAACCAGTTCTTCTGGAACGGCGTCGGCTGGTTCAAGGAGCTGCTCGATCCCTCGACCGATCTCGGCGGGCGCTTCCTGGCCTCGCTCGGCCGCAACCTGCTGTTCTCGGCCATCATTCTTGCAATCGAGGTGCCGCTCGGGATCGTGGTAGCGCTGTCGATGCCGCGCCAGGGCTGGACCGTCGCCGTATGCCTCGTGATCCTGGCGCTGCCGCTGCTGATTCCGTGGAACGTGGTCGGGACGATCTGGCAGATTTTCGGCCGGCCCGATATCGGCCTGCTCGGCTATACGCTCAACAGCCTCGGCATCGACTATAATTACGTCTCCAACGAGTTCGATGCCTGGGCCACCGTCATCGTGATGGACGTGTGGCACTGGACCAGCCTCGTGGCGCTGTTGTGCTACGCCGGGCTGAAGTCGATCCCCGATGCCTATTACCAGGCGGCGCAGATCGACGGCGCCTCGCGCTGGGCGGTCTTCAAGGCGATACAACTGCCGAAGATGAACCGCGTGCTCTTGATCGCCGTGCTGCTGCGGTTCATGGACAGCTTCATGATCTACACCGAGCCGTTCGTGGTGACCGGTGGCGGACCGGGCAACTCGACCACCTTCGTCTCGATCGAGCTGGTGAAGATCGCGCTCGGGCAGTTCGACCTCGGCAAGGCTGCGGCACTTTCGCTGGTCTACAATCTGATCATCCTGATCGTGTGCTGGATCTTCTACACCGTGATGACCAACGCCGGGACTGAGCGCCCCGCCAAGAAGGAGGGCGCGTGATGCATTCGATTCCCGGCCGGCGCCTCATCATCTCGCTGTTCCTGATCTTCCTGCTGTTGCCGATCTACTGGCTCGTCAACATGAGCTTCAAGACCAATACCGAGATCGTCACTACCATGACGCTGTGGCCGCACCAGCCTACGCTGGAGAACTACAAGCGCATCTTCACCGACGAGAGCTGGTATTCCGGCTACATCAACTCGCTGACCTATGTGCTGATCAACACCGTGATATCGATCGCGGTAGCGTTGCCGGCGGCCTACGGCTTCTCGCGCTACCGCTTCCTCGGCGACAAGCATCTGTTCTTCTGGCTGCTGTCGAACCGGATGGCGCCGGCCGCGGTGTTCGCGCTGCCGTTCTTCAATCTCTATTCGGCGATCAACCTGTTCGATACGCCATGGGCGGTCGCGCTCGCGCATTGCATCTTCAATGTGCCGCTGGCGGTCTGGATTCTCGAAGGCTTCGTCTCGGGCGTGCCGCGCGAGATCGACGAGACCGCGTTCCTCGACGGCTATTCGTTCCCACGCTTTTTCGTCAAGATCCTGGTGCCCCTGATCGCGAGCGGCATCGGTGTCGCCGCGTTCTTCTGCTTCATGTTCTCCTGGGTCGAACTGCTGCTGGCGCGCACGTTGACCTCGGTGAACGCCAAGCCGATCTCGGCGATCATGACCCGCACGGTCTCGGCCGCCGGCATGGATTGGGGCCTGCTGGCGGCCGCCGGCGTGCTCACGATCATCCCCGGCGCCCTGGTGATCTGGTTCGTCCGCAACTACATCGCGCGCGGTTTCGCGCTGGGACGGGTGTAGCCATGGAACACATCGCATGGATGGCCTGGACGCTGCCGACCGCGATCTTCTTCGTGATGCTGGCGCTGACGCTCGGTGTCATGACGTGGCTTGCGGTCGCCTATCCCGAAGCCGAACGCGTCGGCGTGCTGCGCATTCCGACCACGCGCGGCGACCGCCTGTTCATTTCGCTGGTACTCGCCGCCGTCATCCATCTGCTGTGGATCGCCTTTGTCGGCATCGATCCGCTTCTGACGCTTCCGATCGGAGAGGGTGTTGAAATATCGAGCCTGTGGCTCGCAACCGTGATTTCGCTCGTCTCGGCCGTTGCGATTTTTCGCATCGTCTGAACAGCGGAAAAAGACAGATCCGGGATCAACCCGGGCCTGAGTTTGTGTTTGTCGCTGCAACCGGAGGATCCAACATGCGACGCTTGAGAGGAAGAAACGGTCCGTTGACCAAGGAGAGCTTTCTGACGATGACCAGCGCGGCTGCGCTGATCGCGGCTTCCGTCACCATCGCCGCACCCGCTCGTGCGGACGACGCCGTCAATCAAAGGTGGATCGACAGCGAATTCCAGCCCTCGACGCTGTCGAAGGCCGACCAGTTGAAGGAGCTGCAGTGGTTCGAAAAGGCCGCCGCACCCTTCAAGGGCATGGAAATCAACGTCGTCTCGGAAACGATCACGACGCATGAATACGAATCGCGGACGCTGGCGAAGGCCTTCACCGAGATTACCGGCATCAAGGTCAAGCACGACCTGATCCAGGAAGGCGACGTGGTCGAAAAGCTGCAGACCCAGATGCAGTCCGGCAAGAACGTCTATGACGGCTGGATCAACGATAGCGACCTGATCGGAACGCACTTCCGCTACGGCCAGACCGTGATCCTGTCGGATTACATGACCGGCGAAGGCAAGGACGTCACCAACCCGCAGCTCGACGTCAACGACTTCATCGGAAAATCCTTCACCACTGGCCCGGACGGCAAGCTCTATCAGCTTCCCGACCAGCAGTTCGCGAACCTCTATTGGTTCCGCTACGACTGGTTCTCCAATCCGGACTACAAGGCCAAGTTCAAGGCCAAGTACGGTTACGAGCTCGGCGTTCCCGTGAACTGGTCGGCCTATGAAGACATCGCCGAGTTCTTCACCAACGACATCAAGGAGATCAACGGCGTCAAGGTCTATGGCCACATGGACTACGGCAAGAAGGATCCCTCGCTCGGCTGGCGTTTCACCGACGCCTGGCTGTCGATGGCCGGCAACGGCGACAAGGGCATCCCGAACGGCAAGCCGGTCGACGAATGGGGCATCCGCATGGAAGGCTGCCGTCCCGTCGGTTCGTCCGTCGAGCGCGGCGGCGACACCAACGGCCCGGCGGCGGTCTATTCGATCGTCAAATATCTCGACTGGATGAAGAAGTATGCCCCGCCGCAGGCGCTGGGCATGACCTTCTCCGAGTCGGGACCGGTGCCGGCACAAGGTGCGATCGCGCAGCAGATCTTCTGGTACACCGCCTTCACCGCCGACATGGTGAAGCCCGGTATCCCGGTCGTGAATGCGGACGGCACGCCGAAGTGGCGCATGGCGCCGTCGCCGCACGGCTCGTACTGGAAAGAGGGCATGAAGCTCGGCTACCAGGACGCCGGCTCCTCGACGCTCCTGAAGTCGACCCCGCCCGATCGCCGCAAGGCGGCCTGGCTCTATCTGCAGTTCATCAACTCCAAGACTGTCAGCTTGAAGAAGAGCCATGTCGGTCTCACCTTTGTTCGTGAATCCGACATCTGGGATAAGTCGTTCACCGAGCGTGCGCCCAAGCTCGGCGGCCTGATCGAGTTCTACCGCTCGCCCGCGCGCGTGCAGTGGACCCCGACCGGCAACAACGTGCCTGACTATCCGAAGCTCGCGCAATTGTGGTGGCAGAACATCGGCGATGCGTCGTCCGGTGCGAAGACCCCGCAGGCGGCGATGGATGCGCTGGCCGCAGCCCAGGACTCGGTGCTCGAGCGTCTTGAGAAGTCCGGCGTGCAGAAGGAGTGCGGGCCGAAGCTGAACAAGAAGGAGACGGCCGAGTTCTGGTTCGCCAAGTCCGAAAAGGACGGCAACATCGCTCCCCAGCGCAAGTTGGCGAACGAAAAGCCGAAGGGCGAAACCGTCGACTACGACACGCTGGTGAAGTCGTGGCCGGCAACGCCTCCGAAGCGGGCCGAGGCGAAGTAAGCTTCGCACGTTACGAGTGATGCAAACAGGCGAAGGGCCGGGAGCGATCCCGGCCTTTTTTCTTTCTTACCTCGCCCCGCCTGCGGGGAGAGGGAGGAGATCACTCCGCCGCCTGCGCAGCCCCGAGCGTCGGGTAGTCCGTATACCCCTTGGCGCCGCCGCCGTAGAACGTCGCCTTGTCGAACGGGTTCAGCGGGGCGCCCTTCTTCAGGCGCTCGACCAGATCGGGGTTCGAGATGAACGGCTTGCCGAATGCGATCAGGTCGGCCGCGTCGGCCTCAAGCACCTTGGTCGCGAGATCGAAATCATAGCCGTTGTTGGCGATATAGGCGCCGCCAAAGCGCTTGCGCAAGCTTGCATAGTCGAACGGCGCGATATCGCGCGGGCCGCCGGTGGCGCCTTCGATGACGTGGATATAGGTCAGCTTCAGGGCGTTGAGGCCGTCCACGATATAATCGAACAGCGGCTGCGGATTGCTATCGGAGACGTCGTTGGAGGGCGTCACCGGCGAGATGCGGATGCCGGTGCGCTCGGGGCCGGCGACGGCCGCCACCACCTTGGAAACTTCCAGCATCAGCTTCGCACGGTTCTCGATCGATCCGCCATAGGCATCGGTGCGCTTGTTGGTGCCGTCTTTCGCGAACTGATCCAGCAGATAGCCGTTGGCCCCATGAATTTCGACGCCGTCGAAACCGGCCGCCAGCGCATTCTCGGTGCCGCGCTTGAAATCCTCGATGATCCCTGGAATCTCCGACAGCTCCAGCGCGCGCGGCTCGGAGATATCGGTGAAGGTGCCGTTCACAAACGTCTTGCCCTTGGCGCGGATCGCCGACGGCGCCACCGGCTTGCCGCCGCCGGGCTGCAGCGTCGTGTGCGAGATGCGGCCGACATGCCAGACTTGGATGAAGATGCGCCCGCCCTTTTCGTGCACGCGGTCGGTGACCTTGCGCCAACCTGCGACCTGCTCCTTCGAGTAGATACCGGGCGTATCCTGATAGCCCTGGCCCTGCTGCGAAACCTGGCTGGCTTCGGTGATCAGGAGGCCTGCGGAGGCGCGCTGCCCGTAATAGTCGATCGCCAGCGGGCTCGGCACCATGCCGGGCGGCACCGCGCGGTTGCGGGTCAGCGGCGCCATTGCGAGGCGGTTCGGCAGCGTGATCGGGCCAAGCTTGAAGGGCTCGAACAGTCTGGTCTGGCTCATGTCTGATATGTCCGGGTGGATGATGATAGGGAACAGTTGGGCATTGCGGGCAATTCTCACAATCCCGGAAGCCATTCGGCTTGCGCAGACGAGCTGCGCCCGATCCTAGCCGTGCGGCCAGCGCCGGGAAACGGCGTATGCGCATAGCGTAGCAGGATTCACTCGAAACCACGAACCGCACAGCGCGGGCTGCCTCCATGCCCGCGCCCTGGTGGTCGAACGGCGCTGTCGGCGCATGATCGAGCCGCCGGGCCGGCACCACGGTCGATCGGGGAATCGATGAGGCGGGGCGCGATCACATTGCCGCGAATTTTTTTCACCGCCACGCCTGCCGGCGCGCCACAAGCTATTCCGCTGCAAATCCCATTCGCCTGTGGTCCAATTCCGCGATGGGGCCTGCGGAATCGACCTGCAGCAGTTCGAATGTCAGGCATTCACAGCCGATGGCGCGGAGCACCTGGCTGGCGGCCTTCTGCGCGCTGTTGCTGAAGCTCTGGTGGTCCAATTGAATTTCGAGGCGGGGTTTTCGGCTGCACACCGCCTTCACCACCGATTGTAGCCGGATCGATACCTCGTCCCGGTAGTTTTGCGTGCTTTCGAAAGCTGCCCTGGGATCGACGATTTGCGCCCGGACGACATAGACGAGGTTGATCGCAATCCGGTCCGCGGAAACGGCGCCTTGCGCAAATCGAAACACCTCGGGGCGTCGGTCAATCCGCGCCAGTTGGCGGCTGCCGGCGCGGATCCGGTGCCGGCCGGGCGGCAGCGCCTTTTCAAAACGGCCGTTCCGGTAGAGCAGGACGGTTTCAAACTGTTGCACACAGACCCGGTCGAAGCCGAGCAGCGCCATGGCCCCCTTCCTGAACAGCGTCGAAATCCAGGCCCACGCGCCGGCGATCACGGCGATGACGATCAAGGAGAATGCTATTGACCCCAGAAGTTCACCCACGTTCCCCTGCCATGTTTTTTATCTCGTCGGCAACACCGCGATATTAGTCATTGTCTTGGCTTTTCGTACGTCGAAATTAAGTCATCCGCATTTCAACCAGAACGGGTAAAAAAATCGGCGCCATCAGGCCGTTTGCATTTTTAATAGAGTCATTGTGACGCCCGATTGTTCTCCTTTGCCCAAGGCTTTTGCAGGGCGGGCGGTCTCCGGCCGAGGTGTTCATTGGCATCCCCGCCATGGCAGTCCGGGCTACAAACTTTCTCCCCGTTATTGCGGGCGGCGCGACTTGTCCCTCCGAAGCGTTGGCGAAGGTGGAAGCAATCCATAGCCCGTAGGATGGGTGGAGCGAAGCGATACCCATCAACGTCGGTGCGCGTGATGATGGGTTTCGCTACGCTCTACCCATCCTGTACCCTTTTGAGCGTTCGGCACTAGTCTGGAGATGTAGACTGGTCGCACGGGCCGATCCGCCGGGAGCCGCCTGACCCATCTGTGCCATGAGCACCTGCGTAGGACCCGCGCCCCGGTGGAGCGGCTGCGATCGAGATCCACTAGGAGGTTTGCGCCAAGAGCGCCAGTACAGGGATCGATCGGGATCGCAGTGGCCCGCTTCGCAAGCGAGGAGGTCGAGCAATGGTCGAGGATGTGCATTGGTTTGTCGGGATCGACTGGGCAACGCAGAACCATCGCGTTTGCCTGTTGGATGCCGAAGGAAGACGCGTGGGCGAGCGGGAGTTCGTCCATGGCGGAGCCGGCTTGACGGAGCTGCGAGACTGGCTGCTTGAGAAGACCAAGGCCGCGCCGGGGCGGATCGCCGTCGCGATCGAGATGCCGCACGGTCCCGTGGTGGAGATGCTGCTCGAGCACGGGTTTACGGTCTTTGCCATCAATCCCAAGCAACTCGATCGCTTCCGTGATCGCTTCACGGTCGCAGGCGCCAAGGATGACAGCCGTGACGCTCTTGTCCTCGGCGACTCGTTGCGCACCGATCGGAAAGCCTTCCGGCAGCTTGCCACCGACGATCCGACGGTGATCGAACTGCGCGAGTGGTCGCGCCTTATGGATGAACTGCTGCAGGAACGGACGCGTCTGGCCAATCGCCTGCGCCAGCAGCTATGGCGTTATTATCCGCAAGCGGCCGAACTGACCGACGATGTCGCAGATGATTGGTTCCTGGCGCTGTGGCAGAAGGTGCCGACCCCCGCTGCGGCCGCCAAGGTATCGGAGAAGGCGATTGCGCGCATCCTCAAGGAGCATCGCATCCGCCGTCTCGACGCCACCACCGTGCTGCAGACCTTGCGCAAGGCGGCCTTGTTCGTCGCACCAGGTACCAGGGAGGCCGCGTGCGTCCATATCCGCAGTCTTGTGGCGCGCATGCACCTGATCAATCAGCAGATCAAGGAAGCCGGCGCCGCCCTGGACGGCCTTTGCGACAGCCTCGCAGCACAGGATGAGGAGAACTCGTCGGGGCAGAGCCATGAGCAGTGTGACGTGGCAATCCTGCGCTCCTGGCCGGGAATCGGCAGGATTGTTCTCGCCACACTGCTCACCGAAGCAGCGCAACCGCTGCAGGCACGAGATTATCACGCCTTGCGTGCTCTGGCAGGGGTTGCTCCGGTAACACGGCAAAGCGGCAAGCAACGCTTCGTGATCCGGCGCCTCGCCTGCAACAAGCGGCTGCAGACTGCGGTCCATCACTGGTCACGCGTCGCCATCCAGCGCGACGCAGCCGCTCGGCGACGCTACGACGCCTTGCGGCAGCGCGGCCATGGCCATGCGCGTGCTTTGCGTGGTGTGGCTGATCGCTTGCTTTCCGCCCTGTGCGCGACGCTCACCCACCGGACCCTGTATGAGGCAGACCAGAGGAGTGCTCAGACCGTCGCCACGCCGTAAAGCCTCATTCCTTTGTTCGGCCGCTTGCGACCATTCCTTCGTCCCGACCTGCCGAACCCAACAGCGCCGCGCACAGCCGCTGTCCAGGATGCCATCGGCACCGGCGTAGCCGGCGCGAAGCGTCCTGGACGGCGGCGAGCACGGCGCTACGCTTGTCACCCAAAGAACGAAAGCCCCTTGACCAAGCCCTAGGAGGTCCTACGAATAACATACCTTCGCGATCTCGCGGCGCATTGCGCCCGAGGTTTGAATTTCTTTTGCCCCTCCTCGAAATCAGAGGGCGCAGGGAAGACCGGGTGCACGCTGCACCCGCGGTCTCATGTGCAATTGCGCACAAGGAACGCGCACACGAGCATACAGGTACAGGCGGAGCATCCCGGCCTTCCCTGCGCAATGGCTTTACGGCTTACTTCGTGCTCTCCCCGGTGAACGGCTTTCTTGCCACCGTCGCCCCCAAGAAGCTTGTTTCTCGAGAACTTAACGCCAGCACCGCGGCGTCCGGACCACACGACTTCGCCGTACGCGTCGGGCGCCTACGTCTTGCGCGCCTCTCGCGTCCATCGCATCTCACTGCACGTTCGTGACGATCGCGAAGCGCCCCTCATCTGCCGTGAGACGGGCGGAGTTATGCGGTTGATTTGGCCTGCGTGTTAAGCGCAATATTTTTGCGCGAGGGGCTGGACAGGTTTTAGGTGATTTGCCCGTCGTGTTGCTTTGTCGCAGGCACTTGAGCGAGATTGCCCTTGCGCGAGAGGCAAATCAGTCCGCAGAGCGCAGGGTGGGCAAAGGCGCGTTAGCGCCGTGCCCACCGACTCACGCTGTGCTCGTGATGGTGGGCACGCTTCCGCCTTCGCTCTTCGAGCGACGGCGAGACAAGTCCGCTTTGCCCAGCCTACGCTCTGCCCGACCTAGCTGTGCGCGGGAATGTCGACGCCGTCAGTCGCATACTGCCGGATCTTGTTCCGCATCGTGCGCACCGAAAGTCCGAGCACGCGGGCTGCGTGGGTGCGATTGCCGTGGCAGCGCGCCAGCGTCTGCAGCACGAGCTCGCGCTCGATCGCCTCGACCGTGGAGCCGATCAGCATCGGCACGATCTGGTGGGGTGAAAGGCCTTGAGAATCCGACAGCGGAATCTCGGGCACGAGAACACAGTCCGCGCCAAGGTACAGGTCGCCAAGGTAGTCCCGGGGCATCAACACCTCCCGATCAACGCTAGCTCCGAAACGCGGAGCTGAAGCATCAGGAATCAACGGCCCCCAAGCCGTAGACAGAGGGTGGGCGCGTTTGGTTAACGAAAGGTTAATCAGCACGTAAAGATTTTGACGGCGCGTTGTCACACCCGGAGGTATATGCTCAACAGCAGGCAGATGGACGTATCAGCGCGACGCAGACTGTAGGGTAGGCAAAGGCGCGAAGCGCCGTGCCCACCAACTCACGTCGCGCTCATGATGGTGGGCACGCTGTCGCTTTGCCCACCCTACGCTCGGCGCTCTCAGGCATAGGCCTCCGCGATCGCGGCAGTGTCGGTGTATTCCCGAAACCTGACGATCCGGCCGTCCCGCACCTCGTGAACCTGCACCCAGTCAACCGCCCATTCCTTGCCGTTGCACTTCACCAGGAAGCGCTCGCTGCCGAATACGGCGACCGTATCGCCATCGGCGATCATGCACGCCACCTTGAATTCCTTCACCTCGACTGTTGAGCTTATCCGCTCGAAGAACTCCCGGGCGCCGCCGCGGCCAATCCATCGTCCCGCGAACGGGATTTCTGGCGGGCCGGTGAATTCCCAAATCGCGTCATCGCCGATGACGTCAAGCGCAGCATTCAGATCGCGCCGAGCCAGCGCGTCATAATGCGCCTTCACTGCATCGATGGCCGGCATTGTCTTTCCTTGGTCGGAGGAGGTGGGGGAAGCTCAGGGCCGTAGCCTGCATGAGCGTAACGATATGCGGCGGCGACTTGTACCCGGATGTTGCTACGCTCATCCAAGTCACGCTTGCTGTCGCTTTGCTCACCCTAGGGTTCTCAGTGAAAGCAGGAAAGGGCGATGAAAAGTACCCAAAGGGCGGAAAGGGGCTTGACCACTCGGGAAAACCAAAACATCATGAGATCGCTCTTAGGTAGAAATATTGTATTATTTTCCTTCGTCAAACGTGTTCGAGATTTGACGTGAACAGGATCTTTCTCGCTTTTTCATTTCGGCCTGAAAACGATCGACTGGTCAGAGATGTTGACCGAGTCATTCGTAGCCATGGGTTGGTGCCCGTGACGGGCGAGATCCTTGGTGGCCAGGGCTTGTCGCAGGAAGTCCAGGCACGCATTCGACAATGCGATGCCCTTGTCGCGCTCTTCACACGGGAGTTGCAGATTCAAGGGCAGCAGGACACTTGGTTGCCGACGCAGTGGGTGTCTGACGAGTACGCGTCGGCGCGGGCAAGAAATCAACTGGCCATCGCCATTGTTGAGGATGGCGTTCAGACGAATGGCGCGTTTGCGCAGCATGAACGTATCAATCTCAATCGGCCGGCCGCGCCCGAAGCATTTATTCGCCTTTCCGAGACGCTCGGCTATTGGCGAGCAGAAGCCGGGCGCTCCCTTGAGATTCGGCTTCTGCCCCAGGAGGCCGCGACCTTCGCATCCAGCGAAAACGCGCGATGTGAATATAGATTGGTCCCACCTAATGGAGGAGTGCCGAGCGAGTGGACGAAAGCGAGGCCGGCACGCAAGCCTGGCGGCGTTTTTCTGATTGTCCAAGGAGTCAAGACTGACCAATCCATCGAGGTCAAACTCCTGGAAGGGAATAATCCAAAATGGACTTCCCTGGAATCTCCGCAATGGGTTCACGTTGAACTCGCGAGCGTGCAATGACGATACGGATTGTACAGGACGCGAAACAGACGAACCCGACGCATTGGCGTTGGTCCGTCTGGCTCGATGCATCCGCGGAAGAACTCAACGGTGTCGAGGAGGTTGTCTGGAAACTTCATCCCAGCTTCTCGCCGCCTGAGGTGCGCGTGGGCAATCGATCGACCGCCTTCCGCCTGAAGAGCAGCGGATGGGGCGAATTCGAGATTCAGGCAGAAGTTCGCTTGAAGAATGGGGAGAAGGTTACCCTTCGTCACTGGCTTAGCTTCAAGCAGAGGGCGCCGAGAAAGGGCCGATCTTCTGCCGGTGAGGTAGAAGGTGGTTCGTCGGAGGCTGTGGCAATCGGCTCTCGTCAGCCCAAGGTATTCCTGTCCTATACGAGCTCGGATGCCCGACTGGCGGGCGCGTTGGTGGAGGAGCTCAAGCGCGAGCACAATATAGATGTATTTGTTGATGTTGATATCCCAATTGGTCAAAATCTCAGGGACTGGGCCTCAGAAAAAATCAGGCTGAGCGATGCGGCCGTGTTTCTGCTTCCCAAGGAGGAATTTGCCCCGCTGAGTCACAGTTTTACAGGCTACGAACTGGGGCTGGCGCAGCAGACCGGCACGCCGATTATCCCGATCTTGCGATCGGAGACCGATGTGCCGGACCAGTTTAGGGAAACCAAGGCGATCCGGATATCTGGCAGCCAGCCTTCCGAACTGGAAGCACAAAGTATTGCGCGCTCCATCACCGATATTGTTCGCTGACTTCTCCGGACCACGCTTGCTGCACCGACCCGCAAACGAGATCGCCAGCGGGTCGGAAATTCCAGATCGCCGCATCGGCGATAACATTGAGCGCAGCGCTGAGGCCACGTCGCACCAGCGCGTCGTAGTGCGCCTTCACTGTGTCTATTGGCCGGCATTGTCCTTCCTTGATCGGAGGAGGGGGGAAGCTCACGGCCGTAGCCCGCATGAACGTAGTGATACGCGGGGGTGATTTGAACTCGGATATCGCTTCCGCCTACGCTCCTTAGAGCTACGGCGGACAAGTCGCTCATCCGTCCTACACTAAGGTGCCTTCGTGTAGTTCAGTCTGTCGAATTCCGACGGCGGCGCAGCGCTCGCGGCGGCGGCCTGAACGGAGAAGGTGCTGTGCCCAACGGCAGTTTTCTGCGGTACGACGACGGAGCCCACCATCGTATACGAGTAACCGGCGTCTTCGGCCCAGCCCTTCGGCAGCAGATAGTAAACCTTGCCGGCCTCGACCGCGAACTTCGCGGGATGAGGTACCCCCGATATCGCCCGGGTCCATGCCTCATTGGGCGAGCCGACGCTGTGCGGACCGGGCGCCAGCTCGACAGCCGTATACTGCCCGGGCGGGAGCGACATCAGCGGCTTGTCGTCGACTTGAATGGGAAGCGCGAATACGCTCGTGTGGAAGGTGTACGGGCGCCCAATATACACCGTTGCGTAGCCGGCCTTGGGCGGGACCGGGACAAAAAGTCCGCCTGCCGCAACTGTTTGATTGTGAATTGACGAACAGGCGGTGAGGAAATGGAGCGCCAGGCCGACAGCAAGCAAACGCGCGGATAAAGCCGACGCAACATTGAGAAATTTCACAAACGCCCCTCGTCCCCGAGAAACCGCACGGGGAGTGCGGCTCTACGGCCGGTATTTGCGCGAGCGGTGCCTGCAAGTCAAGGTAATCGGTGAGCGGACTTACACGCCTTGCAGTTGTTTGAAGGAAAGAGCGGCTAATCCAGATTAGCGACGTGCCCGCTGTCCTGCGGCTTTCAGCGCCGTGACACGCTCGATCTCGATCAGCATCATCGGATTGGGCAGACTTGAACGCCGGATGTCGCTGCGCTTACCCGGGCGACGCTTGCTTACACGCACGGATGCTATCAATTCGCCAATTCAAGACTAGCTTGATGGATCAGTCTTGGATTCCTTGCCTCCCGAAACACGGACCGCCCTGGCCATTTCTTTCTCATAAATCCCGTCAGTGCAGTGTCCTGTCAAAAGGTCGAGTCTGAACGGCGCCCAGGCGTCGCTGACCGGCGTGTACGCTTCACCAAAAAGCTCCGTGTGGCGCACGTCGATATTGCGAAAACCGTCCCATGAAATTCGCGGGCTGCGCCATCCGGAATTGTCTGCTCTGACAGCCGTGAAGTCGGTGAATCCGCGAAATATGACGGACCCAAGCGAGGGAAGGGAAATAACCTCCTCGATGTCCCCACCCAAACTGTCGCGAACAGAGCGATTCTCCAGGTCGACAACGCTGGCCTCGCCTCCCGCGACGACGATGACGTCAGTTCCGTTCGGGTGATCCAAGACCGCATTGCAAGCTATGCTGTCCCCAAAGAAGTTGCCTACCCACGACTCCGATACTTTCGGGTAGAAGCGGACAACCAACCCTTCACGATGCTCGCGATCGCCATGGATACTGAAGGATATGGCTACCGGACCATACGGCGGTAGGCCGGGGAGGATTTCAAACCGCATAAGTCGTCGCTCGCGTTGAGCCGAGGGCAGGGACCATTTTGTGTGAGAAGGCAAGAGCCCGCAGCTTTTAGTTGCTCAATGATTAGTTTTTACCCAGTTGCGTTGCAACAGCTAGAACGACGGCGTTCACGGACGCGAGGGCTTAAGGCAGCGGAAAGCCGGGCCTTCGCCCGGCCTTCACTATCGGATGGATGCCCGAGTCAAGCCCGAGCATGACGAGGAGGGAGCGGTGCCTCACAACACCCGATTACTCTCCTTCACCTTCTCCGCATCCAGGTACACCTGCCCACCCATCTCCTTGAACTTCTGGCTCATCTTGGCCATGCCATCCTCGATGGTCCCGCTCACCGACATCCCCACACTCGCCGGATCGTTCAGCGTCGCCGCATAGTCCCGCACGTCCTGGGTGATCTTCATCGAACAGAACTTCGGCCCGCACATCGAGCAGAAGTGGGCGACCTTGTGGGCTTCCTTCGGTAGCGTCTCGTCGTGGAAGCTCTTTGCGGTGTCCGGGTCGAGGCCGAGGTTGAACTGGTCGGTCCATCGGAAGTCGAACCTCGCACGTGAGAGCGCGTCGTCGCGCAGTTGCGCAGCGGGGTGGCCCTTGGCGAGATCTGAGGCGTGGGCGGCGATCTTGTAGGTGATGACGCCGACCTTGACGTCGTTGCGGTCGGGGAGGCCGAGATGCTCCTTCGGCGTGACGTAGCAGAGCATGGCGCAGCCGAACCAGCCGATCATGGCGGCACCGATGCCTGAGGTGATGTGGTCGTAACCCGGCGCGATGTCCGTCGTCAGCGGTCCAAGCGTGTAGAACGGGGCTTCGCCGCACTCCTTGAGCTGCTTGTCCATGTTGATCTTGATCTTGTGCATCGGCACATGGCCGGGGCCTTCGATCATCACTTGGCAGCCTTTTTCCCACGCGATCTTCGTCAACTCGCCGAGCGTCTCCAGTTCGGCGAACTGCGCGCGGTCGTTGGCGTCGGCGATCGAGCCGGGACGCAGGCCGTCGCCGAGCGAGAACGAGACGTCATACTTGCGCATGAGGTCGCAGATCTCGTCGAAATGCGTGTAGAGGAAGCTCTCCTTGTGATGCGCCAGGCACCACTTCGCCATGATCGAGCCGCCGCGCGAGACGATGCCGGTGACCCGGTTGGCGGTGAGGTGGATGTAGGGCAGGCGCACGCCCGCGTGGATGGTAAAGTAGTCGACGCCCTGTTCGCACTGCTCGATCAGCGTGTCCTTGTAGAGCTCCCAGGTCAGTTTTACCGGATCGCCTTCGCACTTCTCCAGCGCCTGGTAGATCGGCACGGTGCCGATCGGGATCGGCGCGTTGCGCAGAATCCATTCGCGCGTGGTGTGGATGTTGCGGCCGGTGGAGAGGTCCATCACGGTGTCGGCGCCCCAGCGGATCGCCCACACCATCTTGTCGACTTCCTCTTCCACCGACGAGGTGACGGCGGAGTTGCCGATATTGGCGTTGATCTTGGTCAGGAAATTGCGGCCGATGATCATCGGCTCGAGTTCGGCGTGGTTGATGTTGCAGGGGATGATGGCGCGGCCGCGCGCGATCTCGCTGCGGACGAACTCCGGCGTGATGAAGGCGGGGACTTCGGCGCCAAAGCTTTCGCCGTCGGCCAACGCTGCCTCGGCGCGTTCGAGCTGTTGCTTGCGGCCAAGGTTTTCGCGCTCGGCGACGTAGATCATCTCTTTCGTGATGATGCCGGCGCGGGCGAATTCGAGCTGGGTGATCTTGTGGCCGTCGAGGCCGCGCAGCGGCTTGTGGTGCGCGGTGAAGGCCTTTGCGGCGTGCGATGCGCCGACATTGCCGTTATCCTCCGGCTTGATCTCGCGGCCCTGATATTCCTCGACGCCGCCGCGCTCCTTGACCCAGGCGAGGCGATTGCGCGACAGGCCGGCGTTGACGTCGATGGTCACAGTCGGGTCGGTGTAGGGGCCGGAGGTGTCGTACACGGGAAGGTTCGGCTCGCCGGCGCCTTCGCTCAAAATGATCTCACGCAGAGGCACGCGCAGGTCGGGCGCGGCGTCCGGGGTGGCGAAGATTTTGCGGGACGAGGGAAGGGGCCCGGTGGTGACGGCGGGTAGGGTGGTGTCGGGATTGGAGCGGATGTTCATACTGTATCCTCCTTTATCTTGTTGTCATTCCGGACGGTCCGAAGGACCGATCCGGAATCTCGACGTTGTGGCGCGAGATTCCGGGTTCGCGCTGCGCGCGCCCCGGAATGACGCTGGTGGTGGTTTCGTAATCTTTCACGCGGCCTCCGCGCTCTGGCCGAGCCATTGCCGCACCCTTGCATCGGGGTCGGCGTGCTGGGTGACATCGCTGACGACGGCGATCGAGTCGGCGCCGGCCGCAAAAATTTCGGCTGATTGCTCGAACTTGATGCCGCCGATCGCGACCAGCGGGATGTCGCCGATGCGCTTCTTCCACTCGGTGATCTTTGGAATGCCTTGCGGCGCGAAGCGCATGGATTTCAGCGTGGTCGGGAAAATCGGGCCGAGCGCGATATAGTCCGGCTTCGCTGCCAGCGCGATCGCCAGCTCTTCGTCGTCATGGGTGGAGATGCCGAGCGTCAGTCCGGCTTTGCGGATTTCGCTGAGGTCGGCGTCCGCGAGATCTTCCTGGCCGAGATGCAGATGCTTTGCGCCGGCGACGATCGCCGCGCGCCAGTAGTCGTTGACCACGAGCTTGGCCTCGGTGCCCTTGATGGCGTCGAGCGCGTCGGTCACGATCTGCAGCGCCTGGGATTCATTGAGGTCCTTGGCGCGCAACTGAATGGTGCCGGCGCCGAGCAGCGCCAGCCGCGTCACCCAGGCGACGTTGTGAACCACGGGATAGAATTTATCAGGATACGGCATGCCAGAACGGTGTCCCGATCACAGGGGTTGAGGGCGAGGCGAAGTCGCGGGCTTCCATCAGGCCGGCTTCGTAGGCGGTGCGGCCGGCTTCCACGCCGAGGCGGAAGGCGGTGGCCATCGCAACGGGATCGGCGGCTTTTGCGATCGCGGTATTGAGCAGCACGGCGTCGTAGCCGAGTTCGAGGGCGTGAGCCGCATGCGACGGTGCGCCGAGGCCGGCGTCGACCACCAGCGTGATGTCGGGCAGGCGCTCGCGCATCAGTTTCAACGCGTCGCGGTTGGTGACGCCTTTTGCACTTCCTATTGGCGCGGCCCAGGGCATCACGACCTTGCACCCCGCATCGACCAACCGCATCGCGACCGAAAGGTCTTCGGTGCAGTAGGGGAATACTTCAAAACCGTCCTTGATCAGGATGGCGGCGGCTTCGACCAGGCCAACCACGTCGGGCTGCAGCGTGTCGTTGTCGGCAATCACCTCCAGCTTGATCCAGGGCGTGGAGAACAATTCACGCGCCAGTTTTGCCGTGGTCACCGCCTCGCGCACGCTGCGGCAGCCGGCGGTGTTCGGCAGGACCGTGACATCAAGCTCGCGGATCAGCGACCAGAACGCGTCGCCCGTCTTGCCGCCAGCGGCCTCGCGCCGCAGCGACACGGTGACGATGTTGGCCCCCGACGCGCGGATCGCGTCCTGCATGATCGCCGGCGAGGGGTAGAGCGCGCTGCCGATCAGGAGGCGGGAGGAGAAGGTTTTGCCGTAGAAGTTCAGCATTGCGCGTCTCCGCGATTCCGGTTTGCTCCCTCGCCCCGCGCTTGCGGGGAGAGGGTTGGGGTGAGGGGCTCTCTCCGCGATTGTGATCTATTGATGGACCTGTACCCCCTCACCCGGATCGTAAACGCGATCCGACCTCTCGCCGCAAGCGGGGCGAGGTTAAGAAGGAGGGAGCGCGCGCCCATCCTCACCCTCCCTGCCGAGGCGTGATGATCTCGATCTCGTCACCGCTCTTGAGCGTCGTCTCGGCCCAGCGGCTTTTCGGCAGCACGTCGTAATTCAGCGCGATCGCGAAATGCGTGCCCTCATATTCGAGCTCGTTAAGCAGGGCGTCGACGCGGGAAGAAGCGATCTCCCTTTCTTCGCCGTTGACGGTCACACGCATCGCATCACCTCATTGTCGATCGCGCCGCGCTGGACATAGCCGAGCGTCAGCTCGGCGAGCGCAGGGGCCAGCAGGAAGCCGTGGCGATAGAGCCCGTTCACCGCGATCTTCTTGTCGACCGTGATGCGCGGCAGATTATCCGGGTAGGCCGGACGAAGGCCCGAGCCGAACTCGACGATGCGCGCTTCGGCGAAGGCCGGATGCACCGCATAGGCGGCGCCTAGCAGCTCCAGCGCCGAGCGCACGCTGACGCCGGTGTCCTCGGCCTCGATCGAGGTCGCGCCCAGCATGAACTTGTTGTCGCCCCGCGGGATCACGTAGAGCGGCCAGCGCGGATGGATCAGCCGCACAGGGCGCGACAGTTCGACCTCGCTTGTCTCAATGATGATCATCTCGCCCTTGACGCCGCGCAGCTCGGGCTGCTCGTCGCGCGCCGACAGCCCGCGGCAGTCGATCACGATGCCGTCGAGGTCGTCGGCATCGGCATCGCAGTCGAACTTGATGATGCCGCCGGCGGCTTCGATGCGGGCATGCAGTTCGGGCAGCACGCGGCGCGGCTCGACATGGCCCTCGCCGGCATAGAACAGGCCGTCGCGGAAACGGCCGTCCAGCGACGGTTCGAGGTCGCGTAAACCGCCCGCGTCGAGCCTGACATGGCCGGTGGTCAGCTTCGCAAACCGTTCGAAATCGGCGCGGTCGCGCGCATGCGCCACGACCAGCGAACCGTTGAAGGGGGTATTGGGAAAATGCTCGCGCCACAGATCGAGCGAGCGGATGCCGAGCCGGCCGATCACGGGCTCGGAGGTCTCGGCCTCGCACCAGGGGGCCAGCATGCCGCCGGCCCAGTGGCTGGTGGAAAGCGTCATATCGGCGTCACTGCGCTCATACAAGGTGACGGCATGGCCGGCTTGGGCGAACAGCAGCGCCTGCCATGCGCCAGCAATGCCCGCGCCGATGATGGAAACGGGAGAATCCCCCCGCGGATCTGACTTCTGGTACATCCCTGTCCCTTCGCCGGCATGACCCGGATCAGGTTCAAAGGGTCACCGCGGTCCTGGGCGCCTCAGTAGAGCTGCCCAAGCTTGCGGTATCTCAGCTCCTCATCGGAGCACCCCTCGGAACAGGGCTAATGTAGGCAGTTGGGCGGAGGTGTCAACGCGGCTTTGCGGGAACTGCACCGCTGCCGTGCCCCGGACGCGGCGCAGCCGGGCCCAAAACCGCGCTACTGGGAGGTCTGCATTGCGTTCGCCTCAGCGGGCGTTTTCGCCGTTTCGACGGGCTTGGCGACGATTTTCGGCGGCGCACCACTCGCGAGCACCGGCGCGGTGAGCTTCGGCTGCTCGAGCCGCTGGCGCTTTGCAGCGTAGTAATAGCCGCCCGCATAATAACGCACGGCTCGGCTGTGATCGCCGTTGGCGGCGCGGTAGGCGCCGGCCAGATATTTGATGCCCCAGGCGAGATTGGTGTCGGGATCGCGCAGGCCCGCGGCGTCGCCGGTGTAGCCGAGGCCGCGCGCGGTCGGCAGCTTGATCTGCATCAGCCCGATGGTGCCGCCGCGCCCGACGAGGCTTGGATGATACTTGCTCTCGCGCACGATCACCCGGTGCACCAGCGCTTCCGGCACGTTGTTTGCTCGCGCATGGCTTGCGACCATGCTCTCATACTGCGCGCGGCTCTGCGCCATCGCATCAGGTGACATCAGCAGCGCCGCCATGCTGGCGAGCGCAAATTTCGGCAAACTTTTCATGAAAACAAATCTCGGCGGAGAGGGCGCGTTAACGATCGGCTTTTCGGTAGTTCCATTACCGGGCACAGATGTGGCGAAAAACCGACGATATCGCGGCGGGATGTCCGTAGCTGGCGCACGCGTTAACGGACCCGGGCGATCGTGACGCCGAAATTGTCAGTGCGATGCATCGCTTCTGTTACGTGAATCTGCGTCATGCGGACGCGCATGATTGTCGTGCAAATGAATCGATGAAAGCGTACAAGCGTTGCCGCCAGAATGTTCAATTTCGACAGCAATCCTGTCTCATTCAAAGACATAACCAATCATCGATTAAGCAAAACGTCGTCAGCAAGACGTCGAAAGCAAGACGTCAAAAGGGAGATGCGTCATGGCTCGACTCGATACCAGCTATCTGCCTCACGGCAATCCCTGCGCCCAGTGCGGCAAGCCGATCGCAAGACCCGATTGGGTCGAGAGCAGTCCGGGCCGCACATCCTTCCTCTGGTTCTGCCGCGCCTGCGACTATCGCTTCGAGGCGATCGCAATCTACGAGGAAGCGGATCCCGACGCGCTCGCAGCCTGAAGCAATGATCTAGGCCGCAGCGCGGCCGCTGTTCTGGTGAATCGGCAATCGCATCCGAACCACCAGTCCATGCGGCTGCCGGTCGTGCAGCGACAGCGTGCCGCCATGCGCCGTTGCGATGGCGTTGGTGATCGATAGACCAAGGCCGAAGCCCGCCGCTTCGTCCATATTGCGGGCCTCGTCGCCGCGCACGAACGGCTCCAGCACATTCTGCTTTTGCGCATCCGAAATGCCGGGGCCGTCGTCTTCGACGTCGATGGTGAGTTGATCCGCCGAGACGCGAAGGCGGATCACCGCTTCGGCGCCGAATCTCACGGCATTCTCCACCAGATTGGTGACGGCGCGGTGCAGGTCGTCGGGCCGCACCGTGGCCATGGCATGCGCGGGGCCGTCATAGGCGACCTTGCGGCCTATGTCGGCGAACTGGTCGGTGATGAGCTGCAGCGTGCTGGCGATGTCGGCCAGCGTCATGGCCTCTAACCTGCGGCCGTTGCGCAGGAACGACAGCACGGACTCAAGCATCGAGCGCATCTGGTCGAGATCGTCGAGCATGCGGCTGCGATGGGTCTCGTCCTCGATGAACTCGGAGCGCAGACGCATTCTCGTAATCGGCGTGCGCAGATCGTGGCTGATCGCGGCGAGCATTTTTGTGCGGTCGTCGATCAGGCCGGTGATGCGCTGGCGCATGCGATTGAGCGCGCGCGCGACCGAGCGGATTTCCTCCGGCCCGCGTTCGGGCAGCGGCGCCGCGGCGCTGTTGAGGCTGAAGTTCTCGGCGGCCTTTGCGAATGACGACAACGGCGCGGTCAACGCCCGCGCCGCCCACAGGCCAAGCAAAGTGACGCTGATGACGGCAAACAGCAGCGTCATCATCCAGGGGCCGCCGAGAAACGGCGGCCGCGGCCGATCCGGCATGTTCGGAGCAGGTCGAACTCGGCGCTGGTCATCGCCACGTGCGCGCCCTCGGGATTGCGCAATTCGCGCAGCTGGACATCGATCCGCCAGCCGGCAAACGCCAGCACGGTCGCGCCCTCAGTGGCGCTGGCGGTGTAGGCGGCGGCCTGCCGGCGCAGCACCGCGTTGATCCGGGCCAGCAATTCGCGCGGGTTGAACGGTTTTGCCAGATAGTCGTCGGCGCCCATTTCGAGGCCGAGGATGCGATCGATGTCCTCGCCGCGCGCGGTCAGCATGATGATCGGGGTCTGCGATTGCGCGCGCACCTTGCGGCAGAGGGTGAGGCCGTCCTCGCCGGGCAGCATGACGTCGAGGATCAGGAGATCGACCCTGCGGTCGGTCATGGCGCGGGCCATCTCGCGGCCGTCGGCTGCAGTCGTGACGTTGCAGGCGTTGGCGGTCCCGGCGGCGCCGGCGGTCCCCCTCCCGGCGGTCCGCTGCCTGCGGATGGCGCGTCCTCCAGCGACGACTCCTCCTCGTCGAGCACGACTTCGATCGACGACATTCTCAAGCAGTTCCTGCAATCGCTGCAGGAATCGCTGTCGGCTTCGGCGTCGACGAGCTACGGCGCGACCGGCACTTCGAGCAGCAGCAGCGCGTCGTTCTCGGCGCTGCTGATCGACTATCAGAGCTGATTTTCCCCGCGCAGCTCCGTACCTTGCAACCATCCTTTCCGACAGGGAAGGATGGTTGTCCTTTTTTGCGGCTGGAACCGCGCGGTTGCTGCGGCGTTGATTCACCTGTTCATTTGTGGAGGGTGCGATGGCAATCGACGTCATGGCCATGCCGCATCAGTTGATCGCGAGCGACCGTGTCGAGGGGACCGCGGTGCGCCGGCCGAACGGGGACATGATCGGCCATATCGAACGGCTGATGATCGACAAGGTCACCGGTAAAGTATCCTATGCAATCCTGAGTTTCGGCGGCTTTCTCGGCATCGGCGCCAATCTGATTCCGTTGCCGTGGGGACGGCTTCGCTACAACATGAAGTTCGAAGCCTATGAACTCGACATCGACGATGAAGAGCTGAAGCGCGCGCCGTCGTTCCGTGCCGACAAGGATTTCGACTGGGGCGATCGCGCAAAGGAAGCCGAGCTGCATCGCTATTACGGCATGCCGCCTTATTGGGGCGGCTTCTGACCGCAGTGCGGCGCACGTTTCCGTGCGAAAAGCGTGGAACACTTGTTGAAGTGACGGGTTCTTCCAGAGCGTTTCTGAAATGAGGAGATGAGGAGAACCGATATGTTAACCAAAACTGCCGTTGCCGGCCTCGCGGCTTCCGCGCTGCTGGCAAGTGTCGCGTTCGCGCAACAAAGTCCTTCGGCAACGACTGACAGCGCCACCACCGCCGCGCCTGCGGCTGCGTCCGATACCTCGTCGTTCAAGGGCAACTGGCGTACGTCGAAGATGGTCGGCCTGAATGTGTACAACGACAGCAACGAAAGCCTCGGGTCGATCAACGATCTTTTGGCCGACAAGAGCGGCGACATCAAAGCCGTGGTGATCGGCGTCGGCGGGTTCCTCGGGGTCGGCGAGCATCTGGTTGCGGTACCGATCGACAAGGTGAAGTTCGTCGATGAGCCGATTGCCTATACCGGCACGGCCGGCGCGCCTGCCACCGGTGGCGCAAGGCCTGGGACGACAGGCACGGGTACGACGACGGGTGCCGCTCCGCCCGCGCCTGCCGCCGCGCCCAAGAAGAATCCGTGGTATCCGGACCATGCCGTGTTCAGCGCGACCAAGGATCAGCTGAAGTCGATGCCGGAGTTCAAGTACTCGACCGAGTGAGGTGTCGGTCGCGCAGCAATGACTCTCACAAATGGCCGGACGGCGTAAGCCGCCCGGCCATTGTGTTTATGGGCGTGTGTTTTATGGGCGCATGCTGGCGTAAACGCTCGCAATGGTGCAGCGCATCCTATTCACGATGCGCGTCCCGATGTTAGGTTGTATCTGGCAGGAGCACCTGCGTCCTGCCTTGCATAGACCCTTGCATCAACGGGAGGACGACATGGCTGATAGCGTCTACAAGGTCATCGAGCTGATCGGCACCAGCACGGAATCCTGGGAGAAGGCCGCCGCCACCGCGGTCAGTCGCGCTGGAGAGTCGCTGCGCGATCTGCGCGTCGCCGAGGTCATGAAGCTCGATCTGCAACTGGACGCCAGCGGCAAGGTCGAAGCCTACCGTGCCAAGCTGAGCCTTTCGTTCAAGTTCGAGGGGTCGTAGCGGCGGCGTGAAGCGTAGGGTGCGCAAAGGCGCGCACGCGCCGTGCCCACCATCTTCATGAGAAAGAAAACGTTGGGCACGCTTCGCTTTGCCCACCCTACAGATCTCATCACAGCCCCGGCAGCGCGCTCACGTAGACGTTGATCGCGCCTTCGGCTTCCGCGATCACGCGCAGCGTTTTGGAATCGAAGGCGATGTCGGCGAGGCGCAGCTTGCTGATCTCGGCCGAGACCCGCAGGCCCTCCTCGTTCTTCTGGAAATCGGCGATCACGGCCGCAATCTTTTTCTGGGCGTTGGCGGCGAACGGCTTGAGGTCGACGGTCGCCTTTTCCGCCAGCGTCTTTTGCAGGTGCGGGATGGCCGCGCGCGCCGCGGCGCCCAATAGCCCGAAGGCGGCTTCCGACTCGACGGCGAGTTCGATATCGGTCAGCCGCAGCGTCTGCTCGGCGTGATCGAGCACCGGCCTTCCCCAGATATGCACATTGGCCTCGCCGCCCAGCCCCAGGAAGCTCTTCTTTTCCTTGGCGCTCACCAGCAGCGAAATCAGCAGGCGATTGCCCGACGCCGCGACGCTGGCGCGCTTGACGGTGACGCCGACCGAGCCGGAACCATCTTCCGGAAAAGTCTTTCCGGCGAACTGCGCTTCCACGATTCTGTTGATATCGGTGAAGGGCATGTCGATGGGAACGCCGATCGCGACCCGTCCCGGCGTCGGCGGCACGGTGACGATCTCAGCGGGGAACGGGCAGGACGGCTTGGTCTCACCCGGCGTGATGCGGGTCTCCGCCTCGATGCCGAGCGTCAGCGTAAGGTTCGAAGCGTCGATGCGCGGCTGCGCGGCGATCGCCCGTGTGGGGCGCAATTCCAGCCACAGCGTCGGCATCGTCGAGCCGGCCGTCGTGCCCTGCAGCGGGATCGAGCGGCAGGCCTTGGCCCACTGCACGCGCGCGTTCTGTTCGAAGGTCGGATCGTTGCGCATGCGCGCCTGCACCAGCGCGATCTGCTCGGCGACATTTTTGTCGATCAACGGCTTCACCTGCGCGGGCACGTTGACGCGCGCGCCGGCCACGCTGAGGCTGGTGTCGCCGAGATTGACCTGTGCCGCCAAATTTGGATCGATGCGCCAGTTCGCGGCGATCTTCGGCCGCGCTGATATGACGACGTTGCCCTTGATCTCGGCGCTGGCGTTGAGGTTCTTGATGTTCACGCTGCCGATTTGTTTCGCGACATTGCCGCCGAGCAGGCCGCCGAGCGCGTCGCCAACAGCACCGGTCGCCTTCGCCGACAGCGAGCCGGTTACGTTCAATGTGCCGGTTAGCGGCGTCGTCAGCGACAGCACGTCCTGCGCGCCGGTCGCTGCGATCGGCCCGCGCGAGGCGGTCCAGCCGATATCGGCGTTCTGCAGGATCTGCGATATCGGATTGTCGGCTTTGCCGGTGAACGATCGCGGCGCGCCGCGATCGGCGGCGTCGCGGATCGCCGACAGCGTCACCGCAATCGGCGCCATCACGGTGGATGCGCGCGGTGCCGGCGGCAGCGGCGGCAACTCGGCGAGCGGCGGCGGCCGGTTCGTGGCGCGCGGCGCGACGAAGTCCATCACCTTCAGGCTGGCCACAAACGAGACGATGACGACCGCGAGCGCAATCAAAATCGTCTTGAGATGCATCGGCAGACGCATCGTCCCCCCGGATCCCCAATGAATCGCCCCGAAGCATTTTACAGTGAACGGTGGAGGTACGCTAGTGCAGGAGCTTATGTCCTTAGAGACGCCATACTTCGTCTCGGCACGATAATCCCAACACCGCTTCGCCGGCCAATGAATCGCGAGGAATTATTGTTCGGGCACTCCGGCCATGCCCATGCCCTCGCAAAGGCGCCTGCGCCTAGCGAGAAAAACTTGATTATCGCTCGATGCGTTGAGACGGAAGCGGCGGACTGTGAAGGTCGGCTCGAGCGCCAGCCCTGCCTGCGTGGCGGCCCGCGCCTGGTCCAGTTGACCGGTCAGTGCGAGAGCGGCAGCGAGATGGAAATGAGCCAGAGGGTAACCGCGATTGGTCTCGATGCTGCGACGTAGCCATGTGATTCCTTCGCCATCGGCACCAAGCTGCAGCTTGGCGAGAGCACGGAAGTACAGCCACCGAAAGCTGAAAGTATCCCGCGGCGAGAGCC
The DNA here is from genome assembly GCF_036924595.1 of Bradyrhizobium algeriense. Classification (NCBI taxonomy): domain Bacteria; kingdom Pseudomonadati; phylum Pseudomonadota; class Alphaproteobacteria; order Hyphomicrobiales; family Nitrobacteraceae; genus Bradyrhizobium; species Bradyrhizobium algeriense. The sequence continues at coordinate 962,520 of NZ_JAZHRV010000001.1, forward strand.
GCAGTGCCTCGTTGATGTGAGCCTCGGTTTCCTCGCTGCGGCCGATATAGACCTTCGCCAAGCCGATCATTCCATGGGCGTCGGCCAGGTTTCGATCCAGCGCCAATGCCCGCTCGCATTCGGCAATGCCTTGAGCTGCGCGATTGGTCAGGTTTTGTACGACCCCAAGCAACATATGCGCCCGCGCATGCTGAGGAGCCATGTTCAATACCTTGATCAAGCCATGCTCGGCAGCCTCAAGGTATCCGGTTCGATCATCAGTAAAAAAGGAAGCGCCGATCGCAATATTGGCCTGCGCCAAGCCCGCCATCGCCTCGATATTGCCGGGGTCAAGCGTCAGCGCACGATCGAAGAACCCGCAGGCTTGCGCCATATATTCGGGAGTTATCCCTTTGTTGACATGAACCCTGCCCTGGAAATACAGGTCCATCGCATCGGGATGCTGCGAACGTTCTGCTCGTCGCGCCTCAGCTTCAATGAATTGGGCATTTAATGTATTGGCGAGCCGGGAGACGATTTCGTCCTGCATGTCGAACAGATCAGTGATGGTTTTATCGAATCGTTCGGCCCAAAGATGGTTACCGGTTTCAACGTCTATAAGTTGCACATTTATCCGCAGCCGGTTGTCGCCACGTTGCGGAGCCCTCGAGGACATAGCGAACGTTCAGTTCAGTACCGAGCTTGCGTACATCGATAGTTTTCGCTTTGAATGTGAAGGCCGTATTGCGAGCAATCACGAATGAGCCGGCGATCCGCGACAAGTCCGTGGTGAGGCTCTCGGTGATACCATCGACGAAATAATCCTGTTCCGGTCCACCGCCGAGATTGATGAACGGAAGCACCACGATGGAAAGGCGCTCCGGTGAGTTCATCGCGATTGGCGCGTTACCGGGCAGTGCAGGAGCGGGTTCGGACGGTTCTATCCTGTCGTTTGCTGATGCGGCGGATTCGGACGTCTGCGCTTCCAGCACCCGTCCGACGAAACGAAAGCCTTTGCGCGGCAGCGTCTTGATAAGACGCTGTTCTGAGCCGGAATCGCCGATCGTGCTCCGGGCGGCATTCAGGCGGGTCGTCACTGCCACCTCAGACACGGCACGCCCGTTCCAAATAGCCTTGACCAGTTCATCTTTGCTGACGACACGCTCCCTGTTGCGGATCAGGTAATCGAGAAGGTCGAATACCTGTGGCGCGACGGAGAGGATCTCCGCCCCGCGATACAACTCGCGCCGGTCAGTATCGAATGCGAACTCCTCGAAGAGGTAACGCAAGCTGCCACTCCCTTCGCTGGCCTAAGATCATCGGGCTCCAGCGTCGTTGCAGCGAAGAATAGGCCGCCGGTAAGGAAAATGTAAGCCGACCGTAAAGCGTGTCGGCCAATGTTCTGGCACTCTCGCGTGGGTGGAAGTGCTGTTCTCAGGGTGGTGGCGCAATGAACCCCCCGGGAGCGACAAAGGAGGTGATCATGCGGCTGCTGCGAGCGACACTATTCTCGATCATTCTTGCTGGTGCGCCGGTGACCACCGGATCTACGGCCGACGGGAACGGAGCTTGGCCGGTTCGTCCCGTACGGATCATCGTCCCGATTGGCACCGGCTCGGCGCCGGATGCAGTCGCGCGGCTCGTCGGCGATGGTCTTCGCCAGCGATGGGGCCAGCCGGTCGTCATCGAGAACCGCGCAGGTGCTGATGCGAGTGTGGGCACAGGAGCGTTTGCCAACGCCAACGACGATCATACGTTGCTCTATGGGTTCGCTTCCGCGCTCACCGTCAACCCGCTGATCCAGGAGAAGGTGCCTTTCGATCCCGCGCGCGATTTTGTCTCCATTTCTCCCGTAGCCAACACCGTCATTGCCGTGGCCGTACATCGCGATCTCCCCGTTTACTCCCTTGCCGATCTCGCGCGGGTTGCGCAGGACATGCCAGGAAAAATTCTATGGGGTTCCGGTCCCAGCCTGCCGCGCTTCATCTTTGCCGCGTTTCTGAAGCGGCGGAAGCTTGAGATGCTATACGTCCCGTATCGGGACGTGGCGGCCCCGCCAATCGATCTGGCCGAAGGCCGGATACAGGTGCTCATCACTTCTCTGCAGGCGACCATTGGGCCCGTGCAGTCCGGCAAAGCCCGTGTCATCGCAATTACGAACACGCGCCGGGCCGCGACGCTGCCCGATGTGCCGATCGCCTCCGAGGCCGGCCATCCGGAGATGTCGATCGACGGTCTTGCCGGGTTCTTTGGCTGGCGCGGCATGCCAACGAAGCTGCGCGACAGGATTTCAGCCGACATTGCGGAGGTCCTTAGAGACCCCGAGATACGTGCGCGGATTGAGGCTTCAGGACAGCTTGTGCTTGGCGGCACACCAGAGGAATTCGCCGCTGCGATCGAACAGCAACGCGCCCGAATCGCCGAAATTGCAGCGCTCATCGATCTCAAGGACGTGAAGTGAGCATAATCTGCGCCGCTGCTCGCGCCAACGGGCCGAAAGCTTCAGAACTCCGATTTTCTCTGCTTCGAACCTTGTTGGAGGTGTTCCAGATGACACGATACCGGAAGCTTGGTTACGTCGAGTTGAACGTTGAGAGCATCGCGCGGTCGGCAACTTTCTACAGGGATGTTGCAGGGCTTCAGCATGTGCGGCAGCGACAGGATGGCTCCGTTCTCTTGCGCTGTGACATGGACGCTTATTCCGTCGTTCTTCATGAGAAGGCCCCAGCAGGGCTCAAGTGCGTCGGATTGATGCTCGAAGATGCTTCGCAATTCGAGGCCCTTCACGTTCAGCTTCGTGAGCACGGGACGGCTTATAAGGAACTCTCGGCATCGGAGTGCAAATTGCGGCAAATCGCGCGAGCCACGCGCATCACCGAACCGAACACGCAGGCCACCCTCGAGTTCTATATCCCCGCCGATGATGCGTCCGATCGGACCTTCCAACCGACCCACACCAGGATTCAGCGGCTCGGCCACATCGTTCTCGGCACGCAGCGCAGCAGCGAAGCGGTTGTCTTCTTCCGTGACGTGCTGAACTTCCGCGTTTCCGACAGTATTGGTGAAACGGTGACGTTCATGCGTCCGTATCCCAATCCGTTTCATCACGGCATCGGGGTGGTATGTAGTGGGCATCCAATGCTCCATCACGTCAACTTCATGGTCACGGAAATTGATGACATCGGCCGCGCTTTGCACCGGCTCCGGGCACAGGGCGCTGCGATCGTCCACGGGCCGGGAAGGCACCCGACATCTGGCAGCGTCTTCCTTTATTTCCTCGACCCGGATGGGATTACGCTTGAATACAGCTTCGGTATGGAGGAGTTCCTCGAAATCCACGCGCGCGAGCCGCGCGTGCTTCCCGCCGCACCCGAATCGATCGACAGCTGGGGCGCCACGCGTGACCCCAGAATGGGGAGCGTCGGCGAGATCGAGGTCGCCACGATTGCATGAAGCAAACGATGGGTTGTTTTCCCGGCTCACAATCCCACCGCCTTGTCAGAAGCCTGTGGAACGCGCAGACAATCGTCGCGTTGACCATCGACGAGAACGTCCGCCATTGTCAGATCAATATTGGCTCAGCAAAGTCAATTCCTACCCCCGATACCATGGCCGATTGCAAAAACGGCCCCGGCGAATGCCGGGGCCGCGTTCCGCGTTCGAAACCTTGTCGGCTTACCGGATGGTGCCGCCGAGATCGGCGCGGCGATCCGTCATCGGCAGCACGATCACCTTGGTTCCGACGCTGACCCGCGAATAGAGATCGCTGACGTCTTCGTTGGTGAGGCGGAGGCAGCCTGAGGAAACACGGGTACCGATCGTCTCCGGCGCGTTAGTGCCGTGGATGCGGTAGATGGTGCCGCCGAGATACATCGCGCGGGCGCCGAGCGGGTTGCCGGGGCCGCCGGCCATGTGGCGCGGCAGATAGGGCTGGCGGGCGATCATTTGCGGGGGCGGGGTCCAGGCCGGCCACTCGGCCTTGCGGCTGATCGTTTGCGTGCCGGACCAGGTGAACCCGTCGCGGCCGATGCCGATGCCATAGCGCATCGCCTGGCCGTTACCGAGCACGAGGTAGAGATAGGTGTTCGGGGTATCGATGATAACAGTGCCCGGCGCCTCGCGGGTCGGGTAGCTCACGACCTGGCGACGCAGGCGCGCCGGCAGTTCGATCGAGCGGTCTTCTTCGTCCCGGGGCGCAGCCTGCACCGGCGGGGCCGCTTCGATCTGCGGCAGGAAAAACGGAAACAGCGGCAGCGGAGCCGCGGCGGCGGGTGCGGAAAATCCGGTCGCGCCGATCGCCAGCGCGCCAAAAATGGCGGCAGCAAAGCGGGTATTGAGGCCAAATGAATTAAACATTGGTCGTCCCCTGTTCTACGCCCAGTCGCGCCGTTTTCGGCGCGTCGTTGGGGAAACGTGTACAGGTGAACCGTTTCAGGACATTTGCACAAAATCGCCAAAATGGTTTCGTCGCGTTAGGGAATTGTTTCATTAAGGTTTCGTTGACGGCCGCGGCCCTCTTCTTGAGCCCAGCGCAGCCGGCTTTTGGGGATCGGTGCCTCAAAGCAGCGGCGAGATGGGTGAGGGGTTTTTCCGCGGAGAAAGAACTCTCATTCGCCCGCGAATCGATCGACTGCCTGTCTCCGGCAGGCATAGCCCTTGCCCAGGCTTTCTTCGCTTGACCAACGGCGCATTGACCAGCGCGCTAGCTCCTGTTCTGCCGTTGTCGCCGCTCGAGGCGAAGTCTTTGCGCTCTCATGCGTTTGATGTCCTCTTCGAGCGCTTCCATCTCCGCGTTGCGCCGCTCGTCTTTTGACTCCGGATCGGCGGAGCGGATTTTTTCAGAGCCTTCTAGACGGAGAGTTTGGTTGTTTTAGCCATGGCGATCCTCTCGATCCCAGAACATGCAGAGCGGGAACCTGTCAAATTCATGGGTGCTGACCAAGGCGCTTCCTTGATTTGAGTCAATGTCCATAAAGAGACAGTGGCCTTATGCTCTTCCACGTCACGGATAACGGTTCGTCGATCTGATGCTGCTGGTCCGGTCGACGGAGTACTCACCACCAGTGTGGAGGGAAGGAGGCATGAAATGTCTGACTGCGGTGCTCGCGGCAATGCTCTTGCTTGCGCGAGCGGAAGCAAGCCATGCGCTGGTTCGAATTACTGATGACCGGGGCGGTCAGATCGGCCGCTACGTAGATCGATATGAAAAATTGCGAGCGTCAGGACACGCGATCGTCATCGATGGCCTTTGCGCCTCCGCCTGCACAATTGTCCTCGGCACGATCCCCTACAACAAGATCTGTGTAACTCCGAATGCCGAGTTCGCCTTCCACGCCGCCTGGGATCTCGGAAGGCGCGGACGGGTTATTCCGAACCCGGAAGCAACCAGAGAGCTCTTTTCAATGTATCCATCGCAGGTCCAGCGCTGGATCGCCAGTCGCGGCGGCTTGTCTGCGCGCACGATCTTTCTGCGAGGCAGGCAGCTCGCAGCGATGTATCCTGCCTGCTACGGGGGCACGCAAGCTGCTACGACGCGGCGCATCGAGGGTTCTGCCTTAGGCAATCCCGGCCGACGGGAGCGGCCACCGGGAGCGGCGTTGCTACCACGCTGACAATCTACCTGATCGAAGGAAAAGCCGGCTGGAGCCAATCAGGCTTTAGCCGGCGCGCATTCGCGGTGTCCCGGCAGCGCCGGCGCCGAGCACGACCCGGCGGTCGGTGACCGCATGGTGGAATTGCTCGAGCGTCAGCGCGATCACCGACAGATCGCTTTCCTCGACGGTGCCGTCGTCATAGCAATCCAGCGTCTCGCGCAACATGCCGTCGGCCGCGGTTTGCATTTCGGCCAGTTCCTCCGGCGTTTCGGCCTTCCTCACTCTGGAAATCAGCTCGAGCAAATGATCGCGATGGGCGATGTACTGCTCGCGCTCGTCCCTGTTCCAGTAATGCCTCAGCCAGGCGCCGGCCGACCCCAGGCCCGAAAGCGCCAGGACCACAAACCAGATGTAGTCGGTGTATTTTTCGAGGAACGTTCGCTCGTTGCCGTCGATATAGGCGGCCGCTCCCGCATGCGCCGGCAACGCGGCATCCTTGTCGGTATCAGGCTTTTCGATCTGCGAGGCGGTCGGCAATTCACGCGCGAGCTGCTGGCGGTTGGTGAAGAGCTGGCGGGCGAAGGCGGCGACCGCCGTGTCCGACAACGACTTCGGCGCGATGATCAGATGGTTGACGGCAACCGTATCGACCTTGTCTTCCGGCCGCTGCGGCGATGAGCCGAAGATGCTGGCGGGAATTTCCTCGGATTCGTAGATCGGGTTCTTCTTCGCGATGGCATCGGCGACGTCGATCGGCAGGAACTTCGGCTCGCCGCGGGCCGCAGCCGTCAACGCGATGGCGTCGACCGTGATCTTGCTCTTGAGTGGGCCGACGGCCATGAACGCGTCGATCGTCTGGTCGCGCGCCATTTCGCCGATCTTGTCAGTGGCGAACTGGCTGATCGTGACCTTGTCGGGATTGATGCCGGACTCTTTCAGGACATTACGCAGCAGCGTGACATTGGCCTGCGTCCGCCCGATCACGCCGACGCGGTGGCCGGCGAGTTCATCGAGACTCTTGATCTTGGGCGTCGGCTGCTTCTTCGAGCCTTTGGCGGGAAGACCTGAAGGCGCCCACAGCACGACGACATTCTTGCGCAGGATGGCGACCGACTCGGCGTTCTCCGGCAGGTTGAGGTCGCCGCGGGCGACCGCGAGATCGGCCTTGCCGGCGGTGAACAACGCGATGCTTTCCGCCGCCCCTTCTGTCGTGACCAGCGACAGCCGCACCGAGCTGCCCTCGCGCGCGAACGTCTGCGCCATCAGCTGGACCAGTTTCTGGTCCTCGCTGCCGGCAGGTCCCACCGCGATCCGCAGCGTCGTCGGCCGCAGCACGTAATACAGCGCGCCGGCGGCAACGCCGAAGGCGAGCATGCCGGCGGCAAGGATCAGAAGCGCGTAGCTCCGCCGCTGTCGCCGGCGGCGGGATCGTGCTGGATTGTCGTTCGGGTCTGACATCATTCTGTCACGTTACATGAAAAGCGTGGAGTTGGGTTTAAAAAACAACCTTACAGAACGATGACGTCATACGCTTGAAATATCCATGTCCCAACGTCGGATTTGAGAATCATTAATCTCGGGTCCGGGACATGAAGATACTGATCGCGACCGACGCGTGGCATCCGCAGGTGAACGGCGTCGTGCGCACACTGACGTCGCTTAAGCGCAGCGCCTCAGCGCTTGGCGCCGACATCAGCTTTCTCACGCCTGACGGGTTTCCGTCGATGCCCCTGCCGACCTATCCCGGCTTGCGCATCGCGCTGCCGAACCGCCGCGAGATCGCGCGCCGGATCGAGGAAGCCGTGCCGGACGCCATCCACATCGCGACTGAAGGACCAATCGGCTGGGCGGCGCGCGCCTATTGCCGCCGCCGCAAGCTTGCGTTTACCACGTCCTATACGACGCGCTTTCCCGAATATGTCGCCGTCCGCACTGGGCTCCCGCTCGGCGTCGGCTATGCGGTGATGCGGCACTTTCATGCCGCGTCTGCCACGACCATGGTCGCGACCGATTCGCTGCGCCAGGAACTTTCCGCGCGGGGGTTCCGCAAGCTCGGCTTCTGGACGCGCGGCGTCGACACCGAACTGTTCAACCCGCATGCGCCGGCGGCGCTCGATCTGCCGCGGCCGATCTTCATGACGATGGGCCGCGTCGCGGTGGAAAAGAATCTCGAAGCGTTTCTGTCGCTCGACCTGCCGGGCTCGAAAGTGGTCGTCGGCGACGGGCCGCAGAAGGCACAACTCGCAAAGCAATACCCTGGCGCGATCTTCCTCGGCGAGAAGAAGGGCGCGGACCTGACCGCGCTTCTTGCGGCTGCCGACGTCTTCGTGTTTCCGAGCCTCACCGATACGTTCGGCGTCGTACAGCTCGAGGCATTGGCCTGCGGGACGCCGGTCGCGGCGTTTCCGGTCACCGGCCCGAAGGACGTCATCGCCGATCATCCGATCGGCGCGATCGACACCGATCTGCGCAGCGCGTGCCTGCGCGCGCTGACGATGTCGCGCGAGGCCTGCCGGAATTTTGCGCTTTCGCGTTCCTGGGAAAACAGCGCGCGGCAGTTCATCGGCAATTTGACGGCGCTGCAGCCAAGCCGCGCGCTGCGGCCGGTGCGCCGGGCGCCCGCCGCGAGCGCCGTGCAGGGTTGAATATCAAACCAGTCATACGAGTGAGACGAGAAGGCAGGACCACCATGGCAGACATCATCAAGCTTGACGGTACGAGGCAGCTCGATTTTGACCGCGAAACGGTCGAGCAGGCCTATGATCGCTGGGCGCCGGTTTACGACCTCGTGTTCGGCGGCGTGTTCAGCAAGGGCCGCAAGGCGGCGATCCAGGCGACCAACAACATCGGTGGCCGCGTGCTCGAGGTCGGCGTCGGTACCGGCATTTCGCTGCCGCTATACGCGCCGCATCTGCGCATCTTCGGCACCGACATTTCGGAGGCGATGCTGCAGAAGGCGAAGAAGCGCGTCGACGAGTTCGGCCTGAAGAACGTCGAGGGGCTTGCGGTGATGGACGCCGAAAACCTCGAATTCCCCGACGATTCGTTCGACGTGGTGATGGCGCAGTATGTCGTCACCGCGGTACCGAACCCGGAAAAGGCGCTCGACGAATTCGCTCGCGTGCTGCGGCCGGGCGGCGAACTCATCATCCTGACCCGCGTCAGCGCCGACGCCGGCATGCGCCGCTTCATCGAGCAGCGGCTGCAGCCGGTGGTGCGTCCGCTCGGTTTCCGCACGGCTGAATTCGCCTGGTCGCGCTATGCGCAATGGCTGGCCGGCGCGGGCGGCATCGAACTGGCGGAGCGCCGCCTGGTGCCGCCGCTCGGCCATTTCTCCCTGGTGCGTTTTCGCAAAGTCGACGTCGCTGCGGCAGCCTGACACGTAGCGGCTGCTGTTGCGTCATCGCGTCGCTGCAAGCCGTCACATGTCAACATGATGATGTCACATGCCGGACATCGAATCTCAGTAGACACAAACCCGAAAGCATTTGGGGGTAGAGAATGATCAAGAACTTCCTGCAGGAACTGCGAACCCAGCGCTGGGACGACCATCGCTACTATCACCACAGCCGCATCAACCAATCGCTGCACTTCGTCAGCGCCGCGAGCTTCCTGTTCGCCTATGCGATGCTGTTCTTCGATCCCGTGGTGTCGGCTCTGGTCGGCTGGCTGGTCTCGATGACGACGCGGCAGGCCGGTCACTTCTTCTTCGAGCCGCGCGGTTACGACCACGTCAACCACGCGACCCACGAGCACAAGGAAGAGATCAAGGTCGGTTACAATTTGCAGCGCAAGGTCGTGCTGATGGCGATCTGGGCGCTGTCGCCGCTGGTGCTGTATCTCGATCCGACGCTGTTCGGCCTGTTCACGCCCTGGACCTCGACGGCGGACTTCATGCGCCAGGTGGCGAAGATCTGGCTCGCGGTCGGCATCGGCGGGCTGCTGTTCCGCACCGTGCACCTGTTCTTCATCCGCGACGTCGAGACCGGTCTGGTCTGGATGACGAAGATCCTCACCGACCCCTTCAGCGACCTCAAGCTGTACTACAAGGCGCCGCTGGCGCTGATGAAGGGCGAACTGATTGATCCGGGCTTAGAGAAGCACGTCAAGCACGCGTGAGTGTTGGGCAAGCGAAGAAGCCGACATGCCCGGCCTTGTGCCGGGCATCCACGTTTTTGGGCACCAGTTGTGAAGCCGTCATTGCGAGCGAAGCGGAGCAACCCACCTCTCCGCGCGGGAATAGATGGACTGCTTCGTAGCTTCGCTCCTTTGCGCAAACGCTTCGCGTTTGTCGCGGGCAATGACGAAGCGGGCAGTACGACCGTGATGGTTATCGAAAGTGCGCCCTTAGCGCCCGAACCTCTTGGCGAGCAGCTCTTTCAAAATCTGCCGCTTGATACTCTTGTTGGTGAGGGAAGCATCATGCCACCACCAGCCGTCGCGCTTCATCTTTTCGGCGGCCGCGACAAAGCGGTCGGCGACTTCAGTGAAATCCGCGTCCGTGTAGTTGAGGCTGAAGATCAGCCGGCCGGTGCCGACCCAGCTCAGCGCCAGCCCTTCGGCGCGCAGATAATATTGAAGCATCCAGTTGTAGCGGGACGGCTCGGTATATTGCACCATCCAGATCGAGGAGATGTTGCTGACGCGGACGGGCAGATCGTTTGCCGCCAGCCGCGCGTTCAGCGCTTCGGCGCGGCCGTTCCAGGTCTCGTCGAGGCCCTGATAGACGGCGTTGAAATTGGGGCTAGCGAGGCGGCTGAGGAATTCGTCCATCGCCGTCATCACGTAGGGGTGCGAATTGAAGGTGCCGCGGGCGAAGCAGACGTCGGCGGGGCGGTCGTCGCGAAAACGCCGCATCAGCTCCTTGCGGCCGCAGACGACGCCGACCGGAAGTCCGCCGGCAAGGCTCTTGCCGTAGGTCACCATGTCGGCGCGAACGCCAAAGTATTCCTGGGCGCCTTTGGCGGCGAGGCGGAAGCCGACGAAGACTTCATCGAAGATCAGCACGATGCCGCGCTGGTTACAGACCTCGCGCAGCTTCTTCAGCCATTCGGTGTAGGCCGCGCGATCGAAATTGCCTTTTCGCGAACTGTCGACCAGCGCGGAGTCGCCGGGCGCGTTGGCGTTCGGATGCAGTGCCTGCAGCGGATTGACCAGCACGCAGGCGATGTCCTTGCGCGTGCGCAGCACATGCAGCGTCCGCTCCGACATGTCGGCCAGCGTATAGGTCTCGTGCGGCGAAACGGGATTGCCGACGCCGGGCTGCACGTCGCCCCACCAGCCGTGATAGGCGCCGGCGAAGCGAACCAGGTGCGAGCGCTTGGTGTGGTAGCGCGCCAGCCGCACCGCCTGCATGACGGCTTCGGTGCCGGACATGTGGAACGAGACTTCGTCGAGTCCGGAAATCTCGCACAGCCGGCGGACGTTGTCGGTGATGACGGGGTGATAGGGACCGAGCACGGGCCCAAGCGCGCCGGCGCGCTTTTCGGCTTCCGTGATGCACTCCTTGTAGAAGTCATTGCCAAAGATGTTGACGCCGTAGGAGCCGGTCAGGTCGTGGAACACATTGCCGTCGACATCGGTGACGGTGACGCCGGCGGAAGACTGCATGAAGGCGCCGGTGCCGAGATTTTCCCGGACCAGGCGGCTGTACTGGAACGGCACCCGGTAGCTTTCGGTGAACCGCAGATCGGATATGTGCGCAGCCGCCTCCGCCGTCATCTGCCGGCCCTTGGCGTAGCGCTCCTGATAGAGGCGGGCGAGGCGGAAGAAGGCGTCCTGGCGCTGCATGGCGACGTTGCCGGGCGCGCCGTCGGAACAGAAGAAGCCGTCGATATCGAACTCGTAATGCGGCAGCAGCCGCGCGACCATTTTGGACATTTTGGAATGTCCGGTCAGCGAACGGTGCTTGGCGCGCGACAGCGCCAGCCGCGCCTGCAATTTGGGGAAGACTGCCGCGGCGCCAGCAACCGCAGCGGCGGACAGCGAAAGAATCGGAAGGGACGAATCCATGCCTGAAGCGCTAGCCAATCCTGCTGACAGATTGATGACAATAAGGGGCCTGATCGCCCGCTTCACCCAGCAGGAGGATCTGAATTTCCTCCTGACCAACCGCATCCCGCGGGCGGCGCTGACGCGGTTCATGGGTTGGTTCAGCAAGATCGAGAACCCGTTCGTGCGCGATGCCTCGATCGCGTGCTGGCGGCTGTTTTCAGATCTCGATCTGTCGGAAGCCAAGAAGACCGAGTTCAAGAGCCTGCACGATTGTTTTACGCGCGAACTCCGTCCCGGCCTGCGGCCGGCCAATCCTGACCCCGCCGTCGTGGTCAGCCCCTCCGACGGCATCATCGGCGCCTTCGGCAAAATCGCCGATACCGAACTGTTCCAGATCAAGGGCGCACCTTATTCGCTGTTGGATCTGCTCGGCGATCCCGCGCTGGTGGAGAGCCATCGCAACGGCCGCTTCCTGACGCTGCGGCTGACATCGAGTATGTATCACCGCTTTCATGCGCCGTATGACGGCAAGATCGAGCGCGTGACGTTCATCCATGGCGACGTCTGGAACGTCAATCCGATCGCGCTGAAGCGGGTCGAGCGGCTGTTCTGCAAGAACGAGCGCGCGGTGCTCGAGATGCGCCTGCCGTCGGGCGAAGCGCTGACGCTGGTGCCGGTTGCCGCGATTCTAGTGGCCAGCATCCGGCTGCATTTCCTCGACGTCACGCTCAACGCGCAGAGCAAAGGCCCGACCGTGTTTCCCTGCGATGCCAATGTGCGCAAGGGCGACGAACTCGGCTGGTTCGAGCACGGCTCGACCATCATCGTGCTGACGCCGGAACATTTCGAATTCGCCGACAATGTCGTGGAAGGCGGGCGCATTCACGCAGGCGAGCCGCTGCTGCGAAAACCGTAATTCCTGATCTCGATTTTGCGGCCGCTTGCCGCTATATGGTCGCGAGATTCGAAATCGGGAAACGGAAGAGAGATGGCGCGAACGCCCGTGCTGGCGGCGGGAGGCATTGTGCTGCGACCGGCGGAGACGCCGCTGGTCGCCGTGGTGCGCCTGCGCAAACGCAATGAATGGGTGCTGCCCAAGGGCAAGCTCGACGACGGCGAGACGCCGCGCGCCGCCGCCGAACGCGAGGTGATGGAAGAAACCGGGCACGATGTTTCCGTGCACGAGTTTCTGGGCACGCTGGTCTATGAGACCAGCGGCGGGTCGAAGGTCGTGCACTACTGGCGCATGGAAGCGCGCGGCGGCGCGGTTCATGAGCTGATGCGTGACGTGAAGGCCGTGGACTGGCTGCCGCTTGCGGACGCCGTCGACCGGCTCTCCCGCGATTACGAGCGCGCGTTTCTTGAAAATGTAGGCCCGATTGCACTCTCCGCGGCGGCGCATGCCGCGACCACCCGGAAAGCACGGGCCAGACAACCGGCGCCGGAAAAGCGCCGGACGCGGCGAGCCGACGTCACAGCGCCTCCCGCAGTCACTGCTACGCCTGCTTCGTCCCCAACCGATCAGCCCTTGCCGCAGCTTGCGCAGCAAGAGGATGTGACTGACGTGATCGATGCGACCGCGGGTGCATCCGTCGAGGAAGCGCAGCCGGCCGTCACGCCGTCATTTGCGCCAGAGATAGAGCCGGTAGCCGTCGAACCGGCCGAGATGCAGAGGCGAGAGCAGCCGGGCAGAAACCTGCTTCAGCGCGTACGGGACTGGCTGCGGGGCGCGGCCTGATCCCATCTTCTGCGCACTACCGCAATTCCTTTGGCAGCGGCTTGCTTCGTTGCGGCGCGGTGGCTGGCCGCCTCGGCGCGGCGGGCAGTCCCGGGCGCTGTATGGCGGGCGCGCCCTGAACGCCGGGCGCGCGCTGCAGTCCGGGCACGCCGTACCGGTTAGGCAATCCCGGCCGCCCCTGTGGTGCGGATTGCGCAGGCGCTGAGGGCTGTTGCGGTTGGCCTGCGCGCGGTGGCAGGCCGGGTTGCGGTGGCAGATCGGATCGTGACGGCTGTCCCGCACGCGGCGGCACTCCGGGCTGTGCCGGCAGACCGGGGCGTGACGGTTGTCCGGCCCGCGGCGGCGTGCTGGGTTGATTGGGTGAGCCTGGCTGCTGTTGTCCCTGGCGGTTCGGCGCGCCTGGCTGTTGCTGCTGACCGGGCCGGTTCAATTGACCCGGCTGTTGCGGCTGTCCAGGACGATTGAGCCGATCAGGCTGCTGTCCTTGGTTCTGTCCCTGGTTCTGTCCTTGGCGGTTCGGTACGGCCGGCAGCGGCGGCTGACCGGGTTGCCCCGGCAGGCCGTTCTGTCGCGGCTGGCCGGGACGGTTCAACTGACCGGGCTGCTGTTGTTGTCCGGGCCTGACTTGTCCAGGCAGGCCATTCTGCCGCTGCTGGCCAGGCTGGAATTGCCGGATCGGCCGGTTCGGATTGACGAAGGTGGGATTGGCGCGGCGGAATTCGCGCTGCTGGAACACGACCTGCCGGCCGACATTCTGCACCGAGTGAAGCTGACGCACAAAGCCCTGGTCGCGCAGCATCACCGCTTGCGGAATCGCCAGCGGCACCGCTGCGAAGCGCACGCCGCCGCTACCTGGCCGGATGGTGAAGCCGCTCGCGCCTTGCGTGAGAAAGCCGAGCCGCGCGCCGGCGCGGTCGTTGACCTCGATGCGGCCGACGCGCCCGTCGGCGTCGGGATAAAGCTTGACCGCGACGTTGTTCGGATTGTTGGCGGCAGCGCCCTCCGGCACTTCGACGAGGCCGGTGGTGCCGCGAATGCCCAGCGTTGCCGTCGGCGTCGTGATCTTCATGTCGCCGGTTTTTGCCACCGAGGCGGCGACGAATGCGGCGGTGCCCTTGGCGACGTCGAAGATCGCCGCGTTGCTCTTGCCGCCGTCCTCATAGACGTAATTGTCGATGGTGATCTTCGTGCTCGCCTTGAGATTAAAGGTGGTGGCGTCGATGAAGGTGATGCCGAGCGCGGAATTCGCTCCAGTCTGCACCACGTCGTTGAGATAGATGTCGTCCTTGACCTTGAGCGGCGTGGTCTTGTCGTTGCGGATCACGCTGGCGCTGCCGGTCACGGTGGCGACGTTGCCGACCGGCTCCTCGGGCGCGTCCGCTGTGGTCGCGTTAGGCGTGGCGGAATCGGTCGTCGCCGGTGCGGCCGGCTGCGAAGGCTCGGTCTGTGCCTGCGCCAGTTGCGTCAGCTCGGGCGGGCCTGCGAAAACTTCCGTCGCGCCCACCGTCGTGCCGCAGGCCAGCAGCGCAAGCGCGTAGGAAAGTTGGCGCGACATCGGGATTCCGTTCACGGGGGAGGCAGTAGGCGGGGCTCTGATTTCAGCGCCGTTAGCCTGAATGCGGGATGAACGCCGCGTTTGTTGTCACGGGAGGCCGAAACGAGAAAGCGCCACGTCCGGGATATACCGGTGACATGGCGCTATGACTTTAATAAGGAAATGCTCAGCCGCGCTTGTGCGGCGTCAGGTTGAGCGGCCTGGAGGGCTTTGCCGCGGGCGCGTAGTTCACGGGCGTGGCGGCGGCCGGCGGTGCGTACTGAAAGACGGCCTTGCAGCCGTCGCTGAGCTGCGCGCGCTTCTGGACCATGCAGGTGGTAACGCGCTCG
Source organism: Bradyrhizobium algeriense (assembly GCF_036924595.1). Taxonomy (NCBI): domain Bacteria; kingdom Pseudomonadati; phylum Pseudomonadota; class Alphaproteobacteria; order Hyphomicrobiales; family Nitrobacteraceae; genus Bradyrhizobium; species Bradyrhizobium algeriense. The sequence continues at coordinate 977,709 of NZ_JAZHRV010000001.1, forward strand.
ACATCGGGGATCTCCGATGAGCAAAGCCGCATCGCATCGCCGGTGCACATCTGCTCCTGTTCCGGCGTGTGGGCCTGGGCAGCCGTGCTCAGCGCGGCCAGCGCAATGGTGGTCGCGATCAGCATCTTGCAGGCGCGCATGCTCGAAGCGGCGAAGGCCATTGAGTGTCCCTTTTTCGGATGGTGTGGCAGCGGATGCTGCGGTCCGAACTCTCGCGCCGGAGTGGCGCCTCGTTGGAGGAACTACGCGGCGTCGGTTTCGGGAATTTGTCGTCGCAAGCGCAAATGTGTTTCGTCGCAGGGAGATTTGTTTCGTCGCTGGAGCGCGGTCCCCCCGCATGGCTGCCGGTCGAGCCCGTTTCCACTACTTTTCCGCAACCTCGCCCAACGTTGGCAATGTCTGTCCGGCACGGATCGGCTATAATCTGATTCTGGCGCGGCCCATGCCTCCCCCCTCCGTCGGGAAAGCATCATTCATGCGGGGCCATTGCGATCATCGAACCAACTGTTCGAGCACCAAGCATAAGGAGGGGTTGTGATCATTGCTCGCAATAGGAGGTTCTTCGATGAAGCTTTCTGCGCCCCTTTATCACTTGAAGCGTAAGGCCAAACTTCTATCCCGTGCAGAAAATATCCCGCTGCACGAGGCGCTCGACCGCGTTGCCAGGCAAGAGGGTTTTAGCGGCTGGAGTTTGCTCGCAGCCAAGGTGACTGCCACCGCACCCACCGAAAAACTGTTTGCGCGGCTGGCTCCCGGCGACCTGGTGCTGGTGGGTGCGCGCCCGGGCCAGGGCAAGACCCTGATGAGCCTTGAACTCGCCGTGCAGGCCATGAAGTCCGGCAGTCGAGGCGTGTTCTTCACGCTGGAGTACACGGAAAAGGACATGCTGGATCGTTTCCGTGCCATCGGCGTGGCGCGCGAGGATTTTGCCGGCCTGTTTGAATTCGACAGCTCCGACGAAATAAGTTCGGATTACATCGTCAAGCGGTTGGCAGGCGCGCCTCGCGGCACCCTGGTGGTCGTTGACTATCTGCAGCTGCTCGACCAGAAGCGCGAGAATCCGGAATTGATGGTTCAGGTTCGCACCCTGCAGTCGTTCGCTCGCGATCGAGGGCTGATCTTCGTCTTTATCTCCCAGATCGATCGCTCATACGATCCGTTGAAGAAACCATGCCCTGATCTGGAAGATGTCAGATTGCCGAATCCGCTGGATCTGAGCCTCTTCACCAAGACATGTTTTCTGAACAACGGCGAGGTTCAGTTCCGGGCGGCAAGCTAGGCCGCGGACTCGTTAGCGCGAAGCCATAGTCGTATCGACGCAAGCTGCATGGCCATGCTCCTCGGCTGAGTTACAGAGCACGAGAAGCATGCGTCAGCGGGCAGGCATTGGAATCAGGTCGGTATTCGGGCCGACTCGGACATGCCTTGATCTAGATCAACCGGGAAATGTGCCACTCCGTTTCCGTACGCCTCAGCATCCGTCAAAGGACCTTACTGAAAAACGCTCAACAAGCCATGTCGGCTTCGGCGCGCTAGCAAGTAGAACGAGCAGGAGAGTGGCGGCGCGCATGGTCTAGTCGATCCGACGTTTTCTACTGGACGGAAGGAGAAACCATGAAGACAGCTATGGATTCCAAGTACCGCAGGGAGATTTCCTCCGTACCGTTGCTGGATATGAAGAATCCGCCACGAGTCGAACCCGGCGGCGGCTAGTCGCGGCGGGCGGGTCGAGCGGGGCGTGCGCAGTTGCACGTCCCGCTGTCATTAAAGAAAGGACATCCCATGCACCCAGTAATCATGGCAATTGCGGTAAGCACTCAATTGGCGAGTACTCAATTGTTGACGCCCATTTCCGATGCCATCCCAAAACTCAACGTCGAAGCTACCTGCAGAGGATCGGTAGAAGCCGATAAAGCGATGGGTTTGGCCTTACCTCAAGGTTTCGACAAGTGCATGAGCGATGAGCATTCAGCGCGACAACAATTGGACCCGATTTGGTCTTCGTATTCCCCGGCTGTCAGAGCCCAGTGTGAGGGAGAGGCGACGGTTGCCGGCGAAGCGAGTTATGTCGATCTCTTGACCTGTCTTCAAATGAATGATGGATCAGTGACGACCTCGGCAAGTGCTTTGAAGGGCGCGAGCCGAAAGAAAAGGGCCCCAAACTAACCCGTATTATTGCCGCAACGCCGAAACGCCGGTCTTGTTGGGAGATAGCTGAGCGTGGCCGAGCCTTCAGATCGGCGCCTCCACCAGTAAGTTCGTTGGCAGGGCACTGAACTTGCGGCGCCCCGGCGATCTTGCCGTCGCCAGCGCAGGCGGTGCGATCGCCGCGCAAATTCTTGCATCACATTTGGGAGCTCAATGATGAAGTGTACCAAATCGACGAAAGAGAAGCGAAACGCTGCCATTAGAAATGGCCTAATCGCACTTGCTGGCATGGGTGCGGCGTTCGGCAGCGGTGCACTGGCGCAGACACCGCCGGTCGCGCCCACCGGCTCGGCAGTACCGGCATTTGGCGTACTGGTTGGCCGGTGGGCGCGAACCGAAGGCCCATATGTAATCAACATCAGTGGGGTTGATGAAAACGGCAAGCTTGACGCCAGTTATGCCAATCCGAGGCCGCTACCTTTTCACACTGCAGAAGTTACCCGCGACGGAAACGCGCTCAAGCTATTCTTTGAATTACGCGCTGCCGGTTACGGCGGCTCCACTTACACACTCAAATATGATGCCGCGAGCGACAGTCTGAGAGGCGTCTACGACCAAGTTGTCGTAATGCAAAAGTTCGACGTGGTTTTTAATCGTACGAAGTGACGGTACCCGGCGTAATTTGACGATGCGCATAAAGAAGGCCCTGTGGCGAACCACAGGGCCTCAAGTCTCGGGGAGAAAGTAATCAGCTCACGCGTTTCCAGGTCTGGCCGCCGCAGAACATGCCGCCGAAGGCGCAGCCCTGGACCTTGAGCGTATTGCTGCTCTTCAGCGCGATCGTCGAGTCGTAGTTGCGGTCGCTGTCGGGATCATTAATTCGGCCGGTCCACTTGCTGCCCTGCGGCTTCATGTTGATCAGGATCCTTGCGCCGGTGTTGACGGAATAGCCGCACAGATTGGCGCCGCATTCCTCGATGCGCACGTTGCCCTTGTTCTCTTCCGTCGCCCAGATGCCGATCGGCGAGTTTGGATCGGTCGCGGCGGTTGCGGCCACCGGGGCCGGCTGGGGCGCGGGCGCGGTAGCGATCGGCGCGGGCGGCGGAGGCGGAGCGGGCGGTGCAGCTTCGGTCCGTGCCGGTGTCGCGGCCGCAACGGTCGTTGGAGCGGGCGCGGGCGTGACCGCAGTCACGGCGGGAGCGGGGGGCTGCGGCGCGGCGGCCTGGGCCGGAGCGGGTGCCGCCGGCGCGGTCGCCACGGCGTCATCGTCGTCCTTGCGCTTGGAGCCCATGCCCTTGAGATCGACATTGCCGAGCGTGCCGTTATAGCCGGGCGCGGTGATCTTGACGCAGGAGATGGCGTTGCAGTTGCGCGGCGCTTCAACGCGAACGCGCTCGCCGTTGATCTGGAGCGTAATTCCGCCGGCATGCGCCGAGGTGGTGGCCATCAACAATGCGGCGAGTATGTAGAGCTTCTTCATGACAGGCTCCTGAGCGGCTTGTGAGCGCGTGGCGGTGAATGTGCGCGGACCCTATGCGGCGCGAGGGAGGCGTTCTGTGATGTACGTCACAAGACGCCTCGGGAGCGCCACAGCCGGAAGCACCGCGACGGCGCGGCTCGGTGATTCAAATCACATCCAGTCAAGGCTCCCGCGGCTAGTTTTCCGCGTCACCTGCGGGGAGGCTTCGATGAAACGATTTTGTTTTCTCGCCGTGCTGATCACGCTCAGTTCTTCGGCCTATGCCGCCGGGATTTCATTCAACGTCGGCCGCCATCGGGTGCAGATCGAATCCTCCAGGCATTGCCGTTCGGTCTCGTGTGCCAGGATGTCGATCTCCAGAAACCTCGACTGGCGCCGCAAGCGTGACCGCTACGACGATGAGCGCGACGCGGCCGTACCGGCGAAGCCGGTGCCGTCCGCGCCGCAGACGGTCGCGCCAACTGCGCCGCAGACGATTTCGCCGCCCGCACCGCCGGCGATCACGGCGCCGGCCAAGACCATCGTTGCCGTGCCGCCGCCGGCCGTTTACACGGTGGCCGCATCGAGAGGCCAGATCGTCGATGCGCCTCCGCCACCTCCGCCGCCAGCACCGCCACCCGTTCAACAGGTTTCGATTCCGGTGCCGCCGCCCCCGCAGGCCGCGCAACCGGTCGAGACCGCGCAGCCTGCGCCGCAGGTCGAGCGCGTCGCGCATCGGGCCGAGGAAGAGCCGTCTGATTCTCCTGATTCTCCGATCGGCGATTGGCAGACCGAAGGCAAGGGAACGGTGCGGATCGCCAAGTGCGGCAATGCGCTGTGCGGCTTTGTGCTCGGTTCATCGAACGAGAAGGGCGAAGCGATCCTGATCAACATGAAGCCGAAAACGGACAGGCAATGGACCGGGGGCGTATACAGCCAGGGTTCTGGCGAGACCTATTACGGCACGATATCGATGAAGGGGACCAACACGCTGCGCGTCGAAGCCTGCGCGCTTGGCCGCTTCTACTGCTCCGGCAACAATTGGAGCCGCATCACGCGCCGCGCCGACAGCCTGGTGACGTCATGGCAGACATTGTCCGGGCAGCGCTCTTAGAGCCTTCATCAATTCTTCGCTCTTGACGCTAAGTCAGCTCACGAAAACGCCCGATGACATGGTCACCGGGCGTTCAGGTCCATCTCTGGACGAGAATTCTAGAACACGCCAAGCACAATCGCGCCGACGAAGGCGAGTGCAAGATACGCAGTGACAACGCTAAGTCTGCTCACGAGAGGACTTGCGAAATCCATTGGGGACAGCTCCCTGGGTTCACGTCGTGCCCGCACATAACACTTTAGGCTAGCAAAGCGTTCCCGGTCCAAAAAGTCAGCGTTGCTGTCCCTCCATCGGCTCTCCACAGGCGGCAGCTCCCGGAAACATGGTAAAAAATTCGTAAAATCAACATGTTGAAGAGTCTTTAAATAAATTAGTTGAACGTGCGGGCGATGACGCGCGGAGTTCGTTTGTATCTCGTCGGCTCCTTCGTCCTCGTCTCGCTAGCGGGTTGTGGCCGCGGATTTTTTCAGTCCGCCGAGCGCGAACCGTGGCGCGCCGAGGCCGAAGTCGCTTGCCTGAAGTCCGGCGCGGTCAAGGAGAGCCCGGAATTGGTCCGGATCGACCCGATCTCCGGTCCCGGCGTGTGCGGCGCGGAATATCCGCTGAAAGTGGCGGCGCTCGGCGAAAACATCACCAGCTTCGGCTTTGCCGACGAAAGCCTGCGGCCTCCAGGCAATATCGGCAACCAGCCGCGCTGGCCGATCACGCGCGCGCCGGCGGCGGCTCAGCCCCAAGGAAACTATCAAGGAAACTATCAAGGAAACTATCAGGGAAGCCATTCGGGTAACTATCCGGCTCCGGCACCGCGGCAGCCGACCTATGCCGCGCCGTCGAACGGTCCGATCTCGCTCTCCGCGCCGGGCGTCGGCCCGCAGGAGGATGACGTCGACCTGCCGCCCGAAGGCACGCCGACATCGCGCGACAGCGGCTATATGGCGGCGCCGTCCTATCCGCCGCGCGAGCGCTATACTGCACCTTCTTCCACGCCGTATCCGCAGCCATCCTATTCGCCATCGCCGGCAACGCCGGCCGCGCCGCGGCTCGGGCCGGCGCAGGGCAATTCCGTCAGCGCCTTCGGGCAGGTCTCGATGAAACCGGCGGCGACGCTGGCGTGCCCGATCGTCTCGGCGCTCGACCGCTGGCTCACCGATTCCGTGCAGCCGGCGGCGATGCGCTGGTTCGGCGCGCGCGTCGTCGAGATCAAGCAGATCTCGGCCTATTCGTGCCGCGGCATGAATGGCAATCCGCACGGGCATATTTCCGAGCACGCCTTCGGCAACGCGCTCGACATCGCGGCCTTCACGCTCGCCGACGGCCGTCGCATCACGGTCAAGGGCGGCTGGCGCGGCATGCCCGAAGAGCAGGGCTTTCTGCGCGACGTGCAGGGGGCCGCCTGTCAGCAGTTCAACACCGTGCTGGCCCCGGGCTCGAATTCCCATCACGAGGATCACATCCACGTCGACCTGATGCGCCGTGCCTCCCGCCGCACCATCTGTCAGCCCGCGGCGGTGTCGGGCGATCAGGTCGCCGCGCGCGCCGGGCAGCGTAACCCTTACGGGTCACGCGATCCCTACTCGACCGGATCGGTCGGAGCCAAGAAGTCGGTGTCGCGCTGGTTCAGGGGCAACAGCAAGGTCAACGAGGAAGACGAGTTCGAGGATCATTGAGGCGTTCGCGGCTTCGTGAGACAGATCAGCAGAAGACGTAATCCGCCGACCTCAATGCCATCGTCCGAAAAGCCTGTCGGTGGGTAGCTGTGGCCGCAACCCTCCGCCCACACGATCATCCAAAAATTGTGGATTAGCTTCTCTAGTCCGTCCTGCTTTGAGCGTGCGCTCATAAATCGGGACGTTCGGATTTGCGATAAAATGTCCGGCTTGTCCCGAATAACGACGCAAGAGCTGACACGCCCGCAGACCAAGGTTTGGGCGAAGAGCGGCTCATGGATGAGCAAGTCTCCAGTTCTGAAATTCTCCCGATTGAATAGACCGCCTCGTAGACCGTCCAGGAGACCTCTCGGCGGCGCTCAACGGTCCGATTAGTTCGTGCGAGGCATTAAGGGAGTGGGCTCTGTCCCAGTCAAAGCCAGCGCATGCGCGCCCGGCACGGTTACAATGTCAGCGAAGCTCTAATGCCGTCAGACAGATCTCGGCGGCTCTGGATCGACTGGGGCCGTCGGCGTAGCCGGTCGGCCCAAAATACCAGCTTGTTGACAATGGTGTTCGACGGTACCGTGGTCACGATTTTTCAGGGACCTAAATGATTTGCCAGAGTTGCCAGCACGAAAACGGCCCGGCGGCGAAGTTCTGCGAACAATGTGCTTCTGTGCTGGCACGCGTTTGCACGAACTGCGGCACTCAAATTGCGCCGACGGCGAGGTTTTGTTCACATTGCGGTCATTCAACGAGCCAGAGCGTCGCAAATCAGAGCGTCGCAAACTACCTGTCTGCGCGCTCTGAGGCGTTGAAGCCACAGACTGCCCAGCCCCTCACAGCGAACATTCTCACCTCCACCGCCGAGCTTGGGGGTGAACGAAAACAGGTGAGCGTGCTGTTCGCAGACATCACGGGCTCACTGGCCCTGATATCCGGCCAGGATCCGGAGAGCGCGCAGGCGATCCTCAATCCTGTGCTCGAGCAGATGATCGATGCCGTCCACCGTTATGAGGGGACCGTCAACAGGATCCTGGGTGACGGCATCATGGCGATCTTTGGCGCGCCGCTCGCCCATGAGGATCACGCCGTGCGCGCCTGTTCCGCCGCCCTGATGATGCAGGACGCCGTGGCCAAACTGGCGGACCGCGCCAATACGCCGCTCAAAATTCGCGTTGGGCTCAACTCGGGCGAAGTTGTCATCTGTGCCATCAGCAGCGAGCTCGACATGGAATACACCGTTGTTGGTGAGGCTGTGCACGTGGCCGCTCGCATGGAGCAGATGGCGGAGCCCGGCACGATCCTGACGACAAAGAAAACCATTCGGTTGGCCGAGGAATACGTCACGGCGCGGTCGCTCGGTCCGCTGCCGGTTAAAGGGCTTGCCGAACCCGAGGAGGTCTATGAGCTCATCGGAGCGGGTCCCGCGCGCACCCGTTTGCAGGCCGCAACGATTCGCGGCCTGACCTTGTTTGTCGGCCGCGAGGCAGAACTCGATAAGCTGCGCCACGTACAGCAACTGGCCGATACGGGGTCGGGCCAATTGGCGGCGATCATCGGCGAGGCCGGCATCGGCAAGTCACGGCTTGTCTATGAGTTCACGCATACAAGCCGGCTGCCTGGCCTGCTTGGCTGGCTCGTGCTTGAGAGCACGTCGCTCTCGCACGAAAGAGCGACCAGCTATTTGCCCGTGATCGAGCTTCTCAAGAGCTACTTTGGAATCCAGGATCGGGACGAGCTTGATGAGATCCGCCAAAAGGTGGTCCAGAAAACCATCGCGCTCGACGAAAGGCTGGAAGCGACGCTTCCCGCGCTATTGGCGTTGCTCGATATCCCCGTTGATGACCAGGGCTGGCAGGCGCTCGATCCAGCTCAGCGTCGGCGTCGCAACATCGACGCCGTAAAGGCTTTGTTGCTGCGGGAAGCGCGCAAGCAGCCGGTCCTCCTGATCTTCGATGACCTCCATTGGGTGGATAACGAAACGCAGGAATTGCTCGATGCCCTGGTGAGCGCCATGGGCTCGGCATCCCTCATGCTGCTCGTCAGTTACCGCCCGGGCTACCAGCACAACTGGGGGAGCAGGGAGAACTACCATCAGATCCGGCTAAGCGCGTTGCCCAGGCGTGACACCGGCTATCTGCTGGAGGCGCTGCTTGGCGAGGATTCCGGCATTGCGCCACTCAAGCGGTTTCTGATCGCGCGGGGTGGCAACCCTTTTTTTATCGAAGAAACCGTCCGCTCTCTGGTGGAAACCCAATATCTCGTCGGCGAACGCAGTCGTTATCGACTGATGAGTCCGACCGCGACCATTCAGGTTCCACCGACTGTCCAGGCCATCTTGGCGGCGCGAATAGATCGCCTTCTTCCCGGTGACAAGAATCTTCTGCAGATCACTTCCGTTATAGGCCGGGAGATTCCGTTTGCCGTGCTCCGGGCGATGGCCGATCTGACGGAAGGCGCTCTGGATGGCGCGCTCGATCGGTTGCAGGCGGCCGGCTTTCTCCATGAGACCAGGTTTTTTCCGGACGTTGAATACGCGTTCGTACACGCGATCACCCACGAGGTGACATACGAGGGCCTGCTGCGGACGCGACGGCGCGCGCTGCACGCGCGACTGGTCGACACTATCGAGACTCTCTATCGGGATCGGATCGGCGAGCACATTGAGCGTCTCGCGCAACATGCGGTTCGCGGGGAGTTGCCGGACAAGGCTGTTCGATACCTGCGACAGGCCGGACTGAAGGCGCTCTCGCGGTCGGCCCTTGAGAACGGGCGAGGCTGGTTCGAACAGGCGCTCGCCGTCCTTGAGAAGCTGCCCGAAAGCAAAGAAAGTATCGAACTTGCTATCGATATTCGCTTCGATCTGCGAAACGCCCTTCACCCCCTGGGCCACCTCGATAAATGCCTGGGGCACCTGCAGAAGGTGCAGGCGCTGGCTGCTCAACTCGCTGACAAACGGCGGCTCGGACAAGCTTCGTCATTCCTGTGCCAGTACTACCGGCTCATGGCGGATCTCGGCCCTGCCATCGAGGCCGGCGAAAAGGCAATGGCTATTGCAGACGAGTTAGACGACTTGCGCCTCCATATAGTGGCTGCCGGACATTTGGGGCCAGCTCTGACTGCAAGAGGGGACCATCATCGCGCGTCACAAATATTGGGCGCGGGCGTTGAGCGTCTCCGAGACGATCTCGCGGCCGACACGATGGGCACAACCGGCGTTCTTGGCGTATTCACGCGCGTATATCTGATTTCCTCGCTTGTCGAACTCGGAGAGTTTGATCGGGCGCTGCGCGTTGCGGAGGAGGCCGTGGAAATTGCCCGAGCCGCCAACCACGTTTACAGCCTTGCGTTCTCCTATTACGGACTCGGCACTGTTCTTGCCCTTCGGGGCGAGGTTTCGCGGGGCATCACGGTCCTCGAGCAGGGCCTTGAGCTTTGCCGCTCGTGGATTCTTCCATTGATGCTGCCGCTGCTCGGCACCTCGCTTGGACACGCTTATCGCCTGGCTGATCGCATCGATGAGGCCATTGTCCTCCTTGAGGAAACGGAACGTGAGTCGAGCGCGATGCACCGCATGAGCGGGCTCGCCATGACGGTGGTCCGGTTGGGTGAAGCTTACCTTCGGAAGCTCCGCACGGCTGACGCCGAGCAATGCGCTCGACGGGCGCTCGGACTTGCGCGCAAACATGGTGAGCGCGGCCACGAAGCTTACGCGCTGCGATTGATCGCCGAACTCGGCGTGACGGACGCGCCTCTCCTCGATGAAAGCGAGACGAATTTTCTCCAGGCCCTCCGAAGGGCCGAGGAGCTCGATCTGCGACCGCTGGCGGCGCAGTGCTATCTCGGGCTTGGAAAACGCTACCGGCGTATTGGCAAGCAGGCGAGCGCGGAGCAGCACTTCAGCGCCGGCGCAGCCCTGTTTCGGCAGCTCGGTCTGCAATTCTCCCTGGAGGATCACGCTACGTGCAACAGCTAGAGCATGATCCGGAAAAGCGGACACTGGTTTTCCCTCGCGACGCGGAACGCGTTTGCGCGGAGATCATGCTCAAATCAAAGAGATAGAGTGGGATGGCGCTTCGAAGAAACGTCATCCCGCTCTAGCTCAACCTTCCGAGAAAAGGTCTGCCGGATCGTGTAGCGGACGATCGTGCGGCAGACTTTGGAAACTGCGGGCTGAATTGCCGGCTAGCCGCGATTAGAAGTTTCGACCTCGATGCCGCTGACTTCCAGCCCGCAAGAGAGGGCAAGAGCTCGCAGCTGGAGCTGGATTGTCTCTAGCTGATGGGTATCGAGGTCGCGGTCAATCGTCACCGTAGCGACAACGGCGTTCTCAGCTTCCCTTCTTTTTTGCGGCTTTCTTTTTCTTGGCCTTGTTGGCGTCTTGATAGGCCTTGGTCGCTTTCCAGCTTTTCTCAAAATCCTTCACTCCGGCCTGAAATTTACGAAGCAGCGCGCGTGTCTCTGGACTCTTGGGTGTGACCGCTACCCGAATTTGGGTTCGCCCTTTGCTCAAACGTTTGAATATTTTGATGTTTGCCATAAGTTTTTGCCCCTTTTCGTTGCTTTCAAGCGGCCTCGACGAGAGGTTGCCCCTTGCCAAGCGTTCATGATGTTATCTGAGAAATCGGACGCGTGGAAGATGCGCGGCGCTCCGTCGAGGTCTCGCAGCATGTACCAATCCGGTGCGGCGTCGTAGCTGTCCTCGATGTCGACCGGCAGATCTCGCGCCAGGCGGACGAAAGTTTTCGCCATGTTGTGTTTTCCCACCAGATCAAAAATATTGGTCGCCGACGAAAACCGGCCCGCGTTGATTTCCGTGATGCAGGGAATGCCGCGCGTATTCTCCTTGAGATCCACGCTGAAGACGCCGGATGCTTTTGCATCGAGCAACCTGATGGCCCGGACGCAGGTGTCGACGATTTTCGGTTCGACGACTGTTTTTGCAAGGGCTGCCACCGAAGAGACTTGCGACGGTTGACTGCCCATCCCGAGATAGGAAAGCCGTTCATACGTCTTGATCAGTACCAACTCGCCATCCTTCCAAAGGCTTTGACAGCCGAAATCGCGGCCTGGCAGGTACTCTGAAAGTACAAACGAAGTCACGGGTATGCCGCGCATTTCTTTCCAGTACCGAATCCAGCCGCGCGCTTGCTCGGGCGTCCGTACCGGCAGGGCGCCAAGCGCGCCGGCTCCGCTTCGAACGCGGCACCAAAGGGGTCGCTTCCCGCCAAGTTGGCGGAAAATCCCGGTGATGTGCCTCATATCCTTCACCGGGTAGCTCGCGGGCGCGTCGATGCCGTTGCTGCGCAGGCGCTCAATGAGACGATACTTGTCCCGGCAGATGTCGACCACGGACGCCCGCGGCAGGAACAGGTACTCACCAAGGCGGTTACGCGCGCGCGACAAGTCATCTACATCGGAATCAACGGTCGGAATAATGAGATCCAGGCATTCGGTCTCGGCGATCCATTGCAGTGTCTCGGCCCACTCCGGATGGTTCGCGGGCGGAACGAGATAATGTCTGTCCGCGTCGGATTTCTTCAGCGCGAACTGGTCGTCATTGCAGCCGACTATGAAGACAGGCCCGTCACCCGTTCGCAGGCTGCGGGCCAGATTGTTGCTCGGAGCGTTACCAGCGTTCGTAAAAAGCAATCGCGCAGCCAACTCACTTCTCCTGCGTCTGCCAGCGAGAGGTCGCCGACAGGAAGACACTATGGATAATAAGAACAGGAAGACACTATGGAACATAAGACATGAAAAAGACATTCAATTTCCGCCGGCGCTTCGCCGGCGTCACACCGGCGCCTCCCGGCGATCGATGCATCCACTCCCTTATGGTCCTGCGGGGAGCTTAGGTTCGCGCTTATGAGTCCGTGGCCTGGTTACCCGCCAGCCGCTCCAGCAAGTCCTGCACGAGCCCCTTCAGCAGATCGAGTTTATATCCCGTCATCGGCAACGGCTTTGCACCTGATGTCGCGCGTTCTGCGGCAACGGCAATCGCTGCTACATTGGCCGGCTTCCCCTGCAATGCCGCTTCCGCTGCGACGAGCCGCAGCGGCACCGATGCGATGCCGCCGGCGGCGAGGCGGACGAACTGGAACGCGCCGTCCTTGATCACGGCGCGGGCGCAGATCTCGACCAGCGGCCATTCCGCATGGGTGCGGCTGATCGCGCGCTTGTACAGCGCGTGCTCGCCTTGCAGCGGAACGGGAAGCTCGATGCTCTTGATCATCTCGCCCGGCTGTAGCGCGTTGTCGGCGCTGCCGTTGGAGCCGTCGCCGAGGAGGTCGCCGATCGTCAGCGAGCTCCTGCAGTCGGTCGTCACTTTCGCCTCATAGGCCAGCAGCGCCGCCGCCATCGTCGAGGGATGCGGCGCCACGCAGGGACCGAGGTCGAAGGCGACATGATAGAGATGATTGCCGGACCGGGCCGGACAGTCGGACCCGCCTTTCTTCAGGCAGGCGATGTGCGGATTTCGAAAATACCAGCAGCGCGAACGCTGCGCGAGATTGCCGCCGAGGGTGGCGAGGTGGCGGATCTGCGGCGTCGCCAGACCTTGCGCGGACGTGGCAATGCCCGGATACGCCGCGGCGAGGCGCGCGTCCGCAGCGATGGCGGCAATGGTGGTGAAGGCGCCGATGCGCAAACTCCCCTCAGTGTCCCAATGCATCCCGATCGTGTCGGGCGTGGCTGATATGTCGATCAGCGGTCCAGTCGAGACGCCGCTGCGCCGCCGCTCGGAGAGGTCGGTGCCGGCGGCGCGGAATTCGCCTGCTTGCGTGGCGGTCATGGCTGATGGTGTCATGCGGCGGCCCTCCCTTTGAGCGCGGCGACGAGACGGTCGGGACGGATCGGCAGTTCGGTCAGCCGAACGCCGGTCGCATTGTAAATCGCGTTGGCGACCGCGGGCGAGGTCGGTACGGTTGCGACTTCGCCGATGCCGACGCTGCCGCCGAGCACGTGGTCGAAGCCGCTCTGGTCGAAATGCACGTCGATCATTGGCGTGTCCGCGATGCCGGGAATGCGATAATCCTCCATGCCGCCGCTGAGCACATCGCCGGTGCGGGAATCGACTTCGCGTGCTTCATAGAGCGCGTAGCCGATGCCCTGGATGACGGCGCCCGCCGCCTGGCTGTGCGCCAGCGCGGGCGCCGCGATTTTGCCCACCGCAATGCCGGTATGGACGTTGACGACGCGTACATGACCGAGCCAGGTATCGACTTCGACCTCGATCACCTGTACCGAACTCGGCACGCCGGCGCCGATCGCAAGGTTGGAGAAGCGCCGCATCATCCAGCCGAAGATCATCCCCATGAAGCCGGCCTGCTTGAGCGGCGACTGGACGCCCGGCGCCATCGGCTTGGAGTCTTCCGGCCGTACGCTGGAAACGCTGAGATCGGGTGAGGCCGCGAGCATTTCACGCCACGGCGCGTTGGAGCCGGGGACCGGCTGCCGCTTGGCGTTTTGCTGGATCGCGGCTTTCAACTGCTCGATCGCCAGCAGCATCGGCGGGATCACCGAAGCGGTGACGCGGCTGCCGCCCGAGCCCGGACCTTCCGGCAGTTTTGAATCGCCGATCCTGACCTCGATCTCATGCGGCTCCAGCCCGAATTCGCGCGCGACCGTATTGGCGATCACGGTGCGGGTGCCGGTGCCGATATCCTGCGTCGCGGTGCTGGCGACGAGGCGTCCGGCCTTCACCGCCACCTCGACCTTCGAGCCGGGCTGCCACAGATAAAGCCAGTAGCCGGTGGCGACGCCGACGCCGCGGCGATAACGGCCGCTCTGCGCGGCGATCGGTTTCCGGTTGCGCCACACCTCCAGGCCGAAGGCCCAATCGTACAGCCGCTGCCGGTTGGGATCGGGATCCCAGCGCTTGCGCAGCGCGATCGGATCGACCTTCATGCGCAGCGCCGCTTCGTCGATCGCCTGTTCCAGCGCAAACGCCATCGGCGGCCCGCCGGGTCCGCGGAACGGAGCGCCGGCCGGCAAATTGCTGATGACGTCGAAATCGGCGAGCTCTTTTGCTTCCGCCGGATAGATCAGGCGCGCCAGTGCGGCGATGGTCGAATTGGTCGCGGCGCCGGTGTCGGCATAGGCGGTTAGCGACAGCGCTTTCAATTCGCCTTGCTCGGAAGGCAGTAGTGCGATCTTCATTTCCGTCGCCGGCCGATAGCCGGTCACCGAAAGTTCCTCGTGCCGGTCGTAGGCTATTCTGACCGGCGCCTTCGCTTCGCGCGCCAGTTCGATCGCGGTGGTCGTTTCCACGCCGAGTGCTGCCTTCGAACCAAAACCGCCGCCGACATGATCGGCAATCACGCGTACCTTGTCGTGGCCGAGCTTGTAGCGCTTGGCGATCAGCTCCATCACATGAAACACCGCCTGCGTCGAAACATGCACGGTCAGCCGGTCGCCGTCGAAACGCGCCACCGCCGCATGCGGCTCGAGGCAGGCATGCTGTTGCGTGCCGGTGCGGAAGATAGCCTCCACCAGCAGCGGATTATTCGCCGCGCGTGCGCCCTCGACCCAGCTCCGCACCTTCTTCGGCTTTTTGGAAAAAGCTGCCGACGGTCCGCGGATGTTGCCTTTCCAGGAGGCCGGCGCGCCGCCGCCTTCGGAGACGTTGCCGGCCATCTTGCGCGCGGATTTTTCGAATACGACCGGCGCATCGGCCTTGCGGGCTTCGTCGAGCCCGATCGCCGACGGCAGGCGTTCGCTGCCGAGTTTGATGGCGGCGATCGCGGCCAGCGCGGTCTTGCGGTTCTTTGCTGCGACGGCGGCGATCGGTTCGCCGACATAGCGGACGATGCGATCGTCGCGGAGCAGCGAGATCACAGCGCTCACCCCCGGCATCGCGCGCGCCGGCGCCAGGTCGAGTTCGCTGATGCGCGCATGCGCGAACGGCGAACGCAGGATCACGCCTTCGAGCTGGCCGTCATGATGGATGTCGACGGTATACTTCGCCGATCCCGTCACCTTGTCGCGCGCTTCCATGCGCGGTGGCAGGATATCGTTGCCGTCGAAGCGGCCGGCACAGGCATCCGCCACGGCGCGGAAGATGCCGTCATAGGCGCCGCAGCGGCAGAGATGGCCCGACAGCGCCGCGCCGATTTCCTCGCGCGACGGCACGGCTGTCCCCTTTGCCGCCCTCCAGGAATCGTGAAACGCCGCGGCCTCGACGATGAAGCCCGGCGTGCAGAAGCCGCATTGCAGGGCATCGTGCGCCATGAAGGCCTTCTGCACCGGGTGCAATGCCTTGGCGCCGATGCCCTCGACAGTTGTGATCGACTTGTTCGCAGCCGATCCCGCCGGCATCAGGCAGCTCACGGCGGGCTCGCCATCGACCAGCACGGTGCAGGCGCCGCAGACGCCGGCCCCGCAGACCAGCTTGGTGCCGGTAAGGTCGAGCGCGTCGCGCACGACGTCGACCAGCAGCGCATCGGGATCGTCGGGGAGGGGAGCAAGCTTGCCGTTGATCGTCATCGTGCTCATCTGCGATCTCCAGATTTGCGAGGAGTGGATTTCCTTGCCGGCTTCGGCTTCGCCGCGGGCTTCCGCGGCGCCGGGCTCACCGCGCCAGCCACCAGCGTCCGCAGCATGATCTCCAGATCCCTCAGGAAAGCGCCGGCCGGCTGCAGCGCCGGATAAGCGGATTTGGTGCCGTTAATCGCCATCTCGATGTGCCGTGCAAAATCACGCGGCGTCGTGGCATTGAGCGTGAGGTCCTGTTTGCGGCAGACGCGCGTGATCGTTTCCGCGAGCTGCTCGGTATAGGCGGTGGTGTATTTCTGGTAGAGGTCGCGGGCCTGCAGCAAATGTTCGGAGAACAGTTCCTCGACATGGGGCGAGCCATCGAGCGAGGCGGCCAGTTGCCCGAGCTTGGCGCTGACCGAAGCGACGAGGATGTCGGCGAGGCTGCCGCCCTCGTTCTCGGCGGCGCTGGCCGCGGCAATCTCGGCGGCAAGGGCCTCCTCATGCAGCCGTTCGATGACGGCGCGGAACAGCGCTTCCTTGGACTCGAAATGATGGTAGAGCGCCTGCCGCGTCAGGCCCGCGGCCTCTGCCGCCTGCTCGATCGACGAGCGCCGGAAACCCTGCCGGCGGAACACCAGCATTGCGGCATCGAGAATGCGGGTGCGCGGACTCATTTGACGATTTTGACAAAAACAGAAGAAGTGTCAAATAACGAGATCGCGAACAGGAGCCGATGCCGCGACGGGAGGCCCGATGTCACTGATCAGACAGCACTTTATCTGTGCGGCAGTCATACGGCCCGTTCCCGTCACGGCCGGCCGCCTTGATGTTGGCGTTGAAGAACTGGCCCATCGAGGGCGCGTTCAGAAACGCATCGAGCGTGTCCTTCGGCAGATCGCAATATTGGTGGTAGGCCGCGTGGCGCTGCACGAGCATGCGACGGCTTTTGGCATCGTAGCAGACCCGGCTGATGACGCTGCTCCGGGTGACGTCCTGACAGTTGAACGGCTTGAGATCGACCGCTCCCCGATCTTTCACGTCAACAATCTCGGCTTCTTCCCAGGGCGCGGTGAAGAGCAAAGCGAGGATGAAAGCAAGACGGGTCATGGCGTTTGCACCGGCAAGGGCGCAGGCAATCTGCGCCTTCAGCGAGGAGGCAGCAAGCGCCTGCGCCCGTCAGGCTACACGAACTTGACGCCGATCACGTCGCCCTTTTTCCAGACGACCTTGCGGCCTGCCGGTTGCGGACAGTTTTGATTGATCCGGGCCTCGGGCAGCATTGGCGGGTTAGCGAAGCCTTGGCAACGGGCTTCGCATTGCGCTCAAATAGCGCCCGCATCTTCAATCATCCGATCCGGCGCTTCGCTCGCCGTGACGTGGAAGGGTTGCGTGCGAATAGCCGTGCATGACGGACGTCGACGATTGCAAGGCTCGCCGTGTTCTCGCATGACGTCATTTGATTAGACCAATACTAATTCTAAATTTCGTCCGGCGGCTGCAAGTCGTCTGCTTGGACAAATACTAATTCTAAACGCGTGATTACACGCCGATTACATATCGTTGTATCCTTCACGCACTTCATCGCAGTGGTCGCGCTTGTTACTGGTCCCGCGCGAAGCGATGAGGACTGGAAATGAATGCAAGTTTGAAGACCGCGGGATGGCTCGGCGCCGCGCTGCCGATGCTCGCCGCGATGATCGACGTGACGCCGGCGCAAGCGCAATCGTCCGCGCGGGAATTACCGGCAGTTGTCGTCGACCAGCCCTCACGTCCGCCGGCTGCGCGGTCGCGCCCCGCACCCAGTCGGCAATCTGCGTCGGCCGCCAGCCGTCGCGCTGCTCAGCGCGCGCAGACGGCGCCTGATGCCGCGGCGACCGCGGGTGCGCGCGCTGAAACGGCGACCGGCCCGGTGCGCGGTTATCTCGCCAACCAGAGCGGCACCGGCACCAAGACCGACACGCCGCTGCGCGAAACCCCACAATCGATCACGGTGGTCACCGCCGACCGCGTCACCGATCAGGGCGCGCTCACCGTGCAGGAATCGCTGCGTTACGTGCCGGGTGTGTTCGCCGACGCCTATGGTCCGGATTCGCGCGGCGACTATCCGCGCATTCGCGGCCAGGATCCGAACATCTATCTCGACGGCACCCGCGTGGTGAACACGTGGCAGTTCAACGAATGGCGGCCCGATCCTTTCACGCTGGAGCGCATCGAGGTGCTGCGCGGTCCGGCATCGGTGCTGTATGGCGACACCTCGACGGCAGGCCTCTTGAACCTGGTCTCGAAGCGTCCGCAGGCGGAAGCATTCAACGAGATCGGCGTGCAGTATGGCAGCTTCAACCGCAAGCAGGTGCAGCTCGACTCGACCGGCAAGCTGACCAAGGACGGCGAGTGGCTGTATCGTTTCATCGGCGTGTTCCGCGACAGTAACACACAAACCGATTACGTTCCGGACGACCGCATTGTGCTAGCGCCGTCGCTGACCTGGCGGCCGACCAACAACACCAACTGGACCGTGCTCGGCACCTATCAGAAGGATACGACCGGCTCGTCGACGGCATTCCTGCCGCATGAGGGCACACTGTTTCCCGGCCCCAACGGCCTTGTTCCGGTGCGGAGATTCGTCAGCGAGCCGGGCTTCGACAAATACCAGACCGAAACCGGCGCGGTCTCCAGCCTGTTCGAGCACAGCTTTGGCGATGGCCTGAAGATCCGGCAGAACATGCGCTACGCCCATGTCGAGGGCATCTACCGGACCATGTATCCGGACTGGAGTTCAAACCCGGCCGATCCGTTTCTCGATCATCCCCAGCACCGCACCGTGGCGCGCTGGTTCTCAAGCCGGCAAACCACCAAGGACAGCTTCACCTCGGACTCCAACGCCGAGTTGAAGTTTGCCACCGGCGCGATCACGCACAAGGCGCTGTTCGGCGTCGACTATCGCGCCCTTGGCGAACGCGCGTCGTCCTCCGGCGAGATCCTCGATCCCAGGCCATTCGATCTCTATGCCCCCGTCTACAATGGCATCGTCGCGCCGCTGCTGTCGCCCGAGCCGGACCTGCGGCAAAGCCAGCTTGGGCTCTACGCGCAGGACCAGATGCGGCTCGGGCCGTGGCTGGCGGTCGTCGGCCTGCGCCAGGATTTTGTCAGCAACAACGTGCAGGGAGCTCCGGCGGAGGACACCAGGGCGACCACCGGCCGCGCCGGACTGATGTACGAATTGCCGTTCGGCCTGACGCCCTATGTCACCTATGCGCAATCCTTCACGCCGATCTTCGGCTCCGGCATCTGCGTCGGCGGCACCTGCAAGGCACAGCAGGGCGAAATGGTGGAACTGGGCTTCAAGTACAATCCAATGCCCGGCACGGCGATCAACGGTGCGATCTTCGACACGACAGAGAAGAACCGGCTGGCGAGCAGCCCCAGCGCTTTGCTCTCAGTCCAGACCGGGCAGGTACGCATTCGCGGCGCCGAGCTCGAACTGATCAGCCGCGTGACGCCGGATCTCGATCTGATCGGCGCCTATTCCTATCTCAACGCCACGGTGGAAAGCGGCGACAATGCCGGCAAGCGTGTCGAAACCGTCCCCGAACATCAGGCCTCGCTATGGGCGAAGTACCGCCTCACGGCGTTCGGCCTGCAGGGCGTCACGATCGGCGGCGGCGTGCGCTATATCGGCGAGTCATGGGACGGTACCGATACCATCCGCACACCTGATTACACGTTGTTCGACGCGATGATCCGCTACGAGACCGGCCCGTGGCGGTTTCAGGTCAACGCCAGCAACCTTGCCGACAAGCGTCATGTCACCACCTGCCTCGCGCGCGGCGACTGCTTCTTCGGTCTCGGCCGCACCGTGCTCGGGAGCGCGACGTACAGGTTCTAGCCGGGGTCCGGAATAGGGGAGGCCGGTCTTACGCCGGCTTCGCCCGGTACGTCTGCAGAAACAGCCGCGTCGCGCTGTCAACCACGCGCGCGATGCGCTCCGCCGACGGCGCCGGCTCTGCCTGAAACACGAACGGCAGGAACAGCGTCGCCTGGCACATCTGCAGGAACTGCGCAGCGGCCAATCCGCAATCGTCGATGGCAAGATCGTCCGGCCCGACACGGGCCTGCAGATAATCGGCGAGACGGTTGATCGTCTGAGCCAGCACGTTCTCGTAGAACCGGCGTCCGACCTCCGGCATCCGCTCGGCGATCGCCATCACCGTGCGGATCGACGATCCGCCGCCTGGCCGGCATATCGAACCGATGTAGGTCTGGCCGAACTCCCGCAGCGTGGTTTCGACATCGCGTTTGGGATCGAGATTGTAGGCGATCTTGCCCCTTTCGAGCGCTTCGTCCTCGACGATGGCTTCGAAAAGCCGGCTCTTGTCGGCGAAGTAAACGTAGAGCGTACCCTTGGAGACGCCGGCGGCGCGCGCGATCTCGTTCATGCTGGCGCCATCAAAGCCCAGATCCATGAACACCTTTCGCGCGCCGTCCAAAATCTGGCGGCGCTTCGAACTGTCTTCCTCGCCAAAGGGATGAATGGTGTTTGATGTGGATGCAACCATTGGTTTATCTTCTCAGGAAAGAATTCAACCCGGGATACAGGCCTGCATCCGTTTTCGCTTTATGGTCTATGCTCTGGATTGATATGTTGACCGAACCGTTCGGTCAATGCTACATTTTGTCTCGCGGCGCCCGTGCAGCGAGGTTCAGGCTGGCTGGCGCCGCGACATTGTATGGGGAGGGTGGTCATGGCCGCAGCGAGAGACCAGGCCGCACGCATCGTTCGCGCCGAATCGGAAAAGGCGCAGGATGAAGCTGCGCCCGAGTCCGCCGCGCAGCTTGCGGAGCAGTTGCGGACTCACGTTGAGGAAACCAGACGTCGCACCGCGGAGGCGCCCGGCACCGAGCGGCCGGCCGGCGTCGCCGAAGCAGCGGCGGCGAAACCGGGCAAGCGCAAGTTCATCATGATCGGTGCGCTCGGACTGCTCGCGCTGGCCGCGATCGGTTACGGCGTCCACTTCGTCCTGGTCGGGCGCTTCTATGTCTCGACGGACGATGCTTACGTTCGCGCCAACAACACCACGCTTGGTGCCCGGGTATCGGGCCATGTCGCGGCAATCCTGCCCCGCGACAATTCGATCGTTCGCGCCGGCGACGTGATTTTCAGGATCGATGACGGCGACTATCGCATCGCAGTGGATGCCGCGCGGAGCAAGATCGCGACCCAGCAAGCCACCATCGACCGCATCGGCCGTCAGGTCACGGCGCTCGAAAGCGCCGCGGAGCAGGCCAAGGCGCAGCTCGCTTCCGCGGACGCGGCGCTGAAGCGCGCCGGTCTCGACTTCGATCGCCAGCAGACGCTGAGCACCAAGGGTTTTGCCTCGCGCGCCGCCTTCGAGGTTTCCGAGGCCGGCCGCGACCAGAGCGTTGCCGCGGTGAAGTCGGCGCAGGCCGCCTATGATGCCGCGCGCGACAATGTCGAGGTGACGAAAGCGCAGCAGGCCGAGGCCCGCGCGCAGCTCGCGGAGTTGCAGACCCAGCTTGCCAAGGCGGAGCGCGACCTCGCCTTCACCTCGGTGCGCGCGCCCGTCGACGGCACCTTCTCCAACCGCCTCGTCAATGCCGGCGATTTCATACAGGCCGGGCAGCGGCTCGCCAACGTGGTGCCGCTGAACGACGTCTTCATCGACGCCAATTACAAGGAAACCCAGCTCAAGCGCATCCGTCCCGGCCAGCCCGTGAAGATCTCGGTCGACGCTTACGGCCATCGCAAGTTCGCCGGAATCGTCGACAGCATTTCACCGGCGGCAGGATCGGTATTCACGCTGCTGCCGCCTGATAACGCGACCGGCAATTTCACCAAGATCGTGCAGCGGCTGCCGGTACGCATTCGCGTGCCGAAGGAAGTCGCGAAGCAGAACCTGCTGCGCGCCGGCATGTCGGTCTATATCACCGTCGACACCCGTGAGGGTGCGGCCGACGCCGACAGCGAGGCCGACCTCGATGCGCCCGGGGCGGTTCAACCGCAGTAGTTTTCCCCTAGTGCCCCGGGCGCAAGCCCGGCGCCTGTTCCGAGCTGATCATGGCCGACGCCACCGCCGCATCGCCGTCCGCGATGAACGCCGCGACCAACGCCGCCGAGCGCATCCCGCCGCGGCGGCTGTTTGCGTTTCTGATCATGGTGTTCGGGATGTTCATGTCGATCCTGGACATCCAGGTCGTCTCGGCATCGCTGTCGGAGATCCAGGCAGGCCTTTCGGCCAGCTCCAGCGAAGTATCGTGGGTGCAGACCTCCTACCTGATCGCTGAGGTGATCGCGATCCCGCTGTCCGGTTTCCTGTCGCGCGCCTTCGGCACCCGTCTGCTGTTTGCGATTTCCGCTTCCGGTTTCACCGTCGCGAGCTTCTTCTGCGGCTTTGCCTCGACCATCGAGCAGATGATCCTGTGGCGCGCGATCCAGGGATTTTTGGGCGCGGGTATGATCCCCACCGTGTTCGCGTCCGCCTATACGGTGTTTCCGCGCTCGAAGTTCCACATTGTCGGCCCGATCATCGGCCTGGTCGCGACGCTGGCGCCGACCATCGGGCCGACGGTCG
The DNA here is from genome assembly GCF_036924595.1 of Bradyrhizobium algeriense. NCBI lineage: Bacteria > Pseudomonadati > Pseudomonadota > Alphaproteobacteria > Hyphomicrobiales > Nitrobacteraceae > Bradyrhizobium > Bradyrhizobium algeriense. Next base: position 1,000,146 of record NZ_JAZHRV010000001.1, read on the forward strand.
GCGGTTACATCACCGGCATGATGTCCTGGCATTGGCTGTTCTTCATCAACATCGTGCCCGGCATCGGCATCACGATCGGCGTCCTCGCGCTGGTCGACTTCGACCGCCCGAATTTCGCGCTGCTCGAGCTTTTCGACTGGTGGGGGCTTCTGTTCATGGCGGGCTTTCTCGGCACCCTCGAATATGTGCTGGAAGAGGGGCCGCAATCTCAATGGCTGGAAGACACCTCCGTGGCTATCTGCGCGGCGATCTGTGTGGTCTCGGCGATCGCCTTCTTCTGGCGTGTGCTCAGCGCACGGGAGCCGATCGTCGACATCAGGACGTTTACCGACCGGAATTTCGGCGTCGGTTGCCTGATCTCGTTCTGTGTCGGCATCGGGCTGTACGGCCTGACCTATATGTATCCGCGCTATCTGGCCGAAGTGCGAGGCTACAGCGCGTTGATGATCGGCGAGACCATGTTCGTCTCGGGCATTACCATGTTCCTCGCCGCGCCGATCGTTGGCAGGCTGATGACCAAGGTCGACATGCGCTACCTCATTGCCTTCGGTCTCTGCACGTTCGCGCTCGGCTCCTACCAGATGACCTGGATCACGAAAGAATATGATTTCTTCGAATTGCTGATCCCGCAGATCCTGCGCGGCGTCGGCATGATGTTCGCAATGGTGCCGACCAACACCATCGCGCTCGGAACGCTGGCGCCGGAGCGGGTGAAGAACGCCTCGGGCCTGTTCAACCTGACGCGCAATCTCGGCGGAGCGGTCGGTCTCGCGCTCATCAACCAGGTGCTGAACGAGCGCACCGACCTGCACATCTCGCGTCTGCACGACCGCGTCAATTGGGGCAACGCCACCGCGGTCGAAACGCTCAACATGTTCACGCAACGCCTGCAGGGCATGGGCGATGCCGCGCTGATGGCGATGAAGCAATTGTCGCAGATCGTGCACCGCCAGGCCGTGGTGATGGGCTATGGCGACGCCTTCTTCATGCTGGCGGTGTTCTATTTCGGCCTGAGCCTGCTTGTCCTGGTTCTGAAAAAGCCTTCGGCAATGGTGGCCGGGGGCGATGCGCATTAGCCGCGCTTGATGATGCCCATCACGCGGTTGTCATGTTGCAAATCACCCGCGATGCATTTATAAGCAGCGCATTGTCGCTCGAACCGGGGAGATTTGCATGATTTCGATGTATTCGCAGATCGTACCCTCGCGTCCGATGCCCGTGCTGGATTTTCGGTCGCTTTGCTGACCGCGATCACTGCCAGCCCTGATCGGGCCTGACGTCCCGATCATCAAGCTTCCCAACGACTTAACGATATTTTTCAACGACGTTCGCGTTCGGCCCGAGGTCGGCTCGCGCGTCAATTCAGATGGAGCCGGCGTGTGCGCCAAGCGCAGCCGGATGACGCCATGACCGCTCTTAAAGACAAACGTCCCGCGGCAATACGCGTGGTGATCCCGTTCGTGTTCCGCCACTGGCTGCAGCAGCCCGGCCGCGCCGCAGTCGTTGCCGGCGGCCTGCTTGGCGCGACGGCGGCCGACCTGTTCATGCCGATCTTCTCCGGCCGCCTGGTCGATGCGCTGACCCTGGGCGCCTCGGACGCGGCGGCGCGGCATGCCGCGTTCGCAGCCTTCGGCGGGATCGTGGCGCTCGGCCTGATGTCGATGGTGCTGCGGCTGACCGGCCTGCAGGCGATCGTGCCGTTCACGCTGAAGACCATGTCCGACGTGTCGCGGGACGCGTTCGCGCGCGTGCAGCGTTTCTCGACCGACTGGCACGCCAACTCATTTGCCGGCTCGACCGTGCGCAAGGTTACGCGCGGCATGTGGGCGCTCGACCTGCTCAACGACACCATTCTGATGGCGCTGTTGCCGTCGCTATTGGTGCTGGTGGGCTCGATGATCCTGCTCGGGCTGCACTGGCCGGTGCTGGGCGCGGTGATCGCCGTCGGCACGGTGATCTATGTCTCGATGACGATGGCGTTCTCGGTGAACTTCATTGCGCCGGCCGCGCGCGTCTCCAATGCATGGGACACCAAGGTCGGCGGCACGCTGGCGGATGCCCTGACCTGCAACGCAGTGGTGAAATCCTTTGGCGCGGAAGCGCGCGAAGATGCGCGGCTGGCCGGCGTCATCGGCCGGTGGCGCACGCGCGTGCGGCGGACGTGGTACCGTTACAACTACACCTCGACGGCGCAGCTCGCGGTGTTGTTGTGCTTCCGCGCATCCGTGATCGGCGGCGCGGTCCTGCTGTGGATCGCGGGCCGCGCCACGCCGGGCGACGTCACCTATGTGCTGACCAGCTACTACATCATCCACGCCTACCTGCGCGATGTCGGCATGCACATCAACAATCTGCAGCGTTCGGTCAACGACATGGAGGAACTGGTCGCGATCCACGCCGAGCCGATCGGCATTGCGGATGCGCCGGACGCAAAACCGATCGACATCCAGGGCGGCCGCATCGTGTTCGACGACGTGACGTTCCATTATGGCGGCCATCGCGCGCCGCTGTATGACGGCCTGTCGGTGGAGATCCGCGCCGGCGAGCGGGTCGGCCTGGTCGGCCGTTCCGGCTCCGGCAAGACGACCTTCGTCAAGCTGGTGCAGCGGCTGTACGACGTCAGTGGCGGAAAAATCCTGATCGACGGTCAGGACATCGCGCAGGCGACGCAGCATTCGCTGCGCAGCCAGATCGCGATCGTGCAGCAGGAGCCGATCCTGTTTCACCGCACGCTGGCCGAGAACATCGCCTATGGCCGGCCGGGCGCCAGCATGTCGGCGATCGAGCAGGCGGCGCGGCTTGCCAACGCGCACGACTTCATCCTGCGGCTGCCCAAAGGTTATGGCACGCTGGTCGGCGAACGCGGCGTCAAGCTGTCCGGCGGCGAGCGGCAGCGCGTCGCGCTGGCGCGTGCGTTCCTGGCGGACGCGCCGGTCTTGATCCTGGACGAGGCGACCTCGAGCCTCGATTCGGAATCGGAAGGCCTGATCCAGCAGGCGATGGAGCGGCTGATGAAAGGGCGCACCTCGATCGTGATCGCGCACCGGCTGTCGACAGTACGCAGCCTCGATCGGATCCTGGTGTTCGACCGCGGTGAAATCGTCGAGCAGGGTAACCATGCCACACTGACGACGCGTCCCGGCGGTGTCTACCGCGGGCTGTTCGAACTGCAGGCCACGGAGTTCGGCCGCGTCTCGGCGGCGGAGTGAGGTGTGCAACGATGGATTGCATGATCGACGCGGGCAAGCACACACGACGAGCTCTCAACGCTGATCAAAGGCGTGCCTTAAAGGCGGCGACCGTGAGCGTGTTTCTGCGGCAGTACGGACGAAAAGCTCAACGCGGCGTAGAGCCGAACGATCGCCGTTATAGTCGGGAGGTGGAGAAAGCCCTGAAGCAATTGAAACCTGAAGTGCTGGATGCACTCATGCGAGATGACGAAGAATAGCGAGTTCGGCGCGCTATCCGCTCGGAAAGCTGCAAGCCGAACTGGTTGCCGGACATCCGAAGCTGATCGATCAGGATGCTGCCAACTGAGGCGGCTCGCGATCGCGTTGCGGCGGCGCAGGCGCCGCCCTAGCGCGCGTCCGCGTCGAGATCGCGACCGTCACCACGACGGCTGTGGCGAACAGCAGGATTTGCAGCGTGATGGTCTCGTCGTTGAAGAACGCCGCGAGCGCAAAGGTGACGAAGGGTTGCAGCAATTGGATCTGCGACACCCGCGCGATGCCGCCCATTGCGAGGCCGGCGTTCCATGCGAAGAACCCGATCCATTGCGAGAACAGCGCGACATAGAGCAGCCCCAGCCATGGCCTCACGGCGATGTGGGCGATGTCGGCAGGCATGGTCAGCACGGTCGCAGGGATCGAGAGCGGCAGCGCGATCACCAGCACCCAGCTGATCACCTCCCAGCCCGGCATCTGCAAGGTGAGCCGGCCCGAGAATGCATAGCCGATCGCGGCCACAGTGACGGATGCGAACAGAAACAGGTCGCCTGCCGCGAGCGCCCCGCCGCCTTGACGCAAGGCAAACGTGATCACCAGCGCGGCGCCGGCGACGGACGCGAGCCAGAACAGCGGCCTCGGCCGCTCATGGGTGATGGCAACCGCAACGAGCGCGGTGGCGATCGGAAGCACGCCCAGCACCACGCCGCCATGCGACGCGTCGACCCGCTGCATCCCGAGCGACATCAGCAGCGGAAACAGGATGGCGACGCAAAGCATGGTGACCACCAGTTGCGGCCAAAGCGCGCGCGGCGGCAGCTTGCGGCGCAACACCAGCAGAAGCACGAGCGAGCATAGCCCGGCGATCACGGTGCGCAGCGAGGTCAGTGCAATCGGATCAATTTCCGTAACCGCAATCCGCGTCGCCGGCAGCGTGCCGCCGAAGATCGCCATGCCGACGAAGCCCAGCAGCAGACCGAGACGCTCGCGTGACGAAGGAGGGCTCATGACGCGACTGGTTAGCGGCTTTGCCGGTCAGCGTACAGCAATCTACTCGGTGCACATGGCGGCCATGCGCCGCTATCTCGGAGCAATGCTGCTCCACACCAATCCCAGTCCGGACAGGAACAGGAGAGCCAGCACGACGTCGTAGAAGTTTCGGTCGTTGAGGGCTCGATAGGTGCGCATGCCGAGGCGGGCGCCGATCAGCGTGCCGGGCATCGCCAGCAACGCCAGCCAGAAGACGTTCAGCTTCACGAAACCGGTGGCGGCTTGCAGGATCAGCGCGGCGCCGAGAATGGTGCCATTGAATATCTGGAAAACGCCGCGGCGCTGATCCTTGGTCCAGCCGCGTATGCTGGCCCACAGCGTCGGAAGCGGGCCCGACAGCCCGGCAAGGCCGCCGAGAATGCCGCCGGCGAATCCGACGCCGGCATCCGCGATGCGGCCGCCGAAACGAAAGGCCATCGGCTTGCGGATGAAATAGAGCGCGGCCGGAAACACCAGCAGCATCACGCCGACGCTGAGCTTGAAAGTCTGCGGGTCGGCGCGCGCGACCAGCAGCGCCCCGATCGGCATGCCGAGGAGTCCGCCGGCCACAAACGGCAGAGCCAGCTTGAAGTCGAGGAGCTTCCACATCGACGGCAATGTCGAGATCTGCGAGCTGACCGAACAGATCAGCACCAGCGGCACGGCAATCGCGGGCGGCAGGATGTAAAGCCAGATCCCCAGCGCCATCAGCGCCGTGCCGAAACCAGCAAGGCCGGAGACGAAACCACCGGCGAGCGCGCCGGCAAGCAGGATCGCGTAGGTAGCGACGTCCAATCTTCTTTCCCCCCGTCATTCCGGGGCGCGAAGCGAACCCGGAATTTCGAGATTCCGGGTCTGTCCTTCGGACCATCCCGGAATGACGATATTGAAATTTGCGGCGACGTTTACACGATGGAACAGACAGGTACTATCGCAATCCAAGCCTTCAACAACATCATCATGGAAACGGCCCGATGAGTACAGCTCCTTCGAAAACCTTTCTCGTCTGTCACGGTGCCTGGTCCGCAGGCTGGGCCTGGAAGAAGATGCACCCGCTGATGCAGGCGGCCGGGCATCGTCTGCTGACGCCTACCTATACGGGTCTCGGCGAGCGTGCGCATCTGGCCAACCCTTCGATCGACCTGGATTCGCATATCGAGGACGTGCTGAACGTCATCAGGTACGAGGACCTGCGTGACATCGTACTGGTCGGCCACAGCTATGGCGGCATGGTTGCTACCGGAGTTGCAGACCGTGCGCGCGACAAGGTCAAGCAGTTGATCTACGTCGATGCCTTTGTGCCCAACGATGGACAGTCGCTGCTCGATTTGTACGAGGCGGACCGGCCGCGGATACAGGAACTGTTGAAGAGTGGCGACGGCTGGCGGGTGCCGCCGAATCCGACGCCGCCGGATACTTCGCCTGCGGACGTCGAATGGCTGACGGCGCGTCGCGTCAACATGCCGATCAAATGTTTCGAGACCAGGCTTAAGCTGCAGGGCGGGCCGCTGACCTTGCCACGTAGCTACATCTACGCCACGCGTATCGCGCCGGCTGACACGTTCGGACCGTTCGCCAGGATGACGAAGAACGACCCCGCCTGGAGCTATTACGAGATCGACGCCAGCCATTCGCCGAACGTCACCGCGCCGGAAGCGTTGATGGCGCTGTTGCAAGAGATCGCTGCGTAGTTGCGTCGCTCTGTAGCCCGGATGGAGCGCAGCGAAATCCGGGACCGGTGCCAGTTACGGATGCCGTGTCAAGTATGGCCATTGAGCTGGCCGCGCGCTCAGATCCCGGATTGCGCTGCGCTCCATCCGGGCTACGAGGTGTCACCGCCGCCCGCATGCCGATTGACTCTCCGCCATCCGCCCAACAAGCTGGTGGTGGTCGACGTCGATCGCGGAGGGCAGGGCCATGGCGGCCAGAACGACGGCAGGCATCGAGACGTGGTCGACTGGCTCGGTCGAGCCGGAACGGCGCCTCGACTATTGGATCGGCGCCGTCTGCGAGTGCTTTCTCGAAATGGATATCACGACGCAGATTCGATCGGGCTTCGACTGCTCCGTTCAGCGCGGGCAACTCGACACCATCGGCATCAACCGCGTGCAGGGATCGGCGCAGCATGTCTACCGCCGCAAAGCCAGTGTCGCGCGCAGCGCGGCCAACTACTATTACCTGCTGTGCAAGACCGACAACGACTGGACCGTCATGCAGAACGGTCACGCGTCGCGGATGCGGCCGATGGATCTGGTGCTGCTGGATTCCCGGCGCTGCTATGAATTCAACTTTGCGGTGACCGCGGATACGCTGTCGCTGGAGCTGCCGATCGCCTGGGTCGAATCGTGGATCACCGATCCCGAACGGCGCATCGGGCAGCGCATCGACGGACGCGCCGGCTGGGGCGCGGCGCTCAGCGCATTTGCCTGCCAGCTAACTCCCCAGCTCGCCACGGACCGGCCGCTGCCGGCGCGGGTGCTGACCGACCAGCTCGGCGCACTGCTGGCGCTTGGGTTCGACAGCGAGATTCCGGCCACGCCCGCCGAGCAGCGCGACGCCGCAAGACTTCTGGACCAGATCGGCTGTGCCATCAGGCTGCGCTACGCCGAGCCGGGACTGACGGCGGTGGCGGTCGCGGAGGAGTTGTGTGTCTCGGAGCGGACCTTGCACCGCTGCCTCAACAAAGCGGGCCTGACGTTCAGCGGGCTGCTCAACGATTGCCGGATGGCGGCGGCGCGCAGGATGCTGAGCGAGCCGCGGTTCGATCGCATCAGCGTTGGCGGCATCGGGCTGCGCGTCGGCCTGTCCGACCCATCCCATTTCATCCGCCAATGCCGCAGGTATCTCGGCATGACGCCTGGAGCGTTCCGGCGGCAGCGCTAAAGCCTTGTTGTAATCCCCTTGGCGTAAATCGCCGATGACGGTGGCCGGATCCGGCCATCGGGGCCGAGATGCCGTCTCTATCAAGGTTCGATTTTCCGAAATCGAGGGGAGACGGGAATGGCAAATACTTACGTACTGGTTCACGGCGCGTGGCACACCGGCGCCGAAATGGAAGCGGTAGCCGGGCATCTTCGCAAGAGCGGCCACGCCGTGCATTGCCCGACGCTGGCCGGCAACAACAAGGATGACGATCGCGAGACGATCGGGCTCGAGCAGGCGATCTCGTCGGTTGTCACTTACATCGAAGCGAACAATCTGCGCGACATCCGTCTGGTCGGCCATTCCTATGGAGGCATGGTGATTTCGGGCGTCGCCGACCGCCTGACGGACAGGATCAAACGCCTCGTCTATGTCAACGCCTTCGTGCCGCTGGACGGGCAGTGCCTCAACGACATGGTGCCACCGCATTATGTCGGCCTGTTCGACGCGGTGGCCGCCGCCAACAAGGGCGCCGTCATGCTGCCGTTCGAAATCTGGCGCGATGCCTTCATCAACGACGCCGACCTCGAACTGGCAAAATCCGCCTTCGCCAAACTCAATTTGCATCCGTACAAGACATTCACGGACAAGATCACGCTGAAGCAAGCGTTGGCGGAACTGCCGATCGGCAAATCCTACGTCAATTGCCGGCAGGACATCGCGCTGCCGCACGGCATGCCATGGCATCCGCGGTTGTCGGAACGGCTCGGGCTATTCCGGCTGGTCGAGTGCGACGGCAGCCACGAGATGTTCTTCAGCAATCCGGCGCGGCTGGCGCGGGCGATCGGAGAGGCCGGGCGCGACTGAGTTTGTTGCGCGAATGGCGAGGGGTCCGGCGCGTTACGCCGAACCCCTCATTCTCAAAGCATCAGCCAGCCTGTAAGCCGGGTTCTGTAGGGCACCATTCTTGCGAATGGTACGTGACGGCCATTCCTCTGGGACCATGTTTGCACATGGCCTCGAGCAACCTACCCGGACGGCGAGCCTGACATCGCCCTGCGGAGTTATCGCCCGAAAGCGAACTGTCCGCGTTGCCGTCCCTATTCGGTTTTGCTCCCGGTGTGGTTTGCCATGCCGTTTCCGTTGCCGGATACGCGGTGCGCTCTTACCGCACCTTTTCACCCTTGCTCGCCCCCTCCCTTTCGGGTGGGGGAAAGCGGTTCATTCTCTGTGGCACTTTCCCTGGGGTTGCCCCCGCCGGACGTTATCCGGCACCGTATGTCGATGGAGCCCGGACTTTCCTCCCCCGCAGCCTTTCGACCATAGCGGGAGCGGCCGTCCGGCCGACTGACGCCTTACGCATGGGGATTTCGGTGCGCCGCGTCAAGGGAAAGCGATGGTTAATCGGGTTCCAAATGCGCAATTTTGACAGAAGCGGCACGGCGGCATTTGATGCTGCGGATGAGCAGCGGTGAGGCGCGATGAAAATTCCTGCAGGTCTTGGTGAAGCATTGCTGCACAGCGCCTCCGACGCGATCATCGCGACTGATCGGAACGGGCGCATCACGTGAATTGCGAAGTCGTCGCTCCCGGCGCGACCGCCCGGCCACCGCCAAAATAAATTTCCGGGACGATGTCGTTTTGCGGAAGGCCCGTTCGACTGGGTGTCGGCGATCCAGCCGATCAAGAGGAGTTTTCGAAATGCAGTATCTGTTGATGATCTATCGGAGCGAGGCCGAGTTTGGCAAAATGGACGCCGCGGCGCGCAAGGCGAAGACGGCGGAATACGGCGCGTTTACCCAGTCCATCATCCAGAGCGGCCATTTCAAGGCCGGTGACGGCTTGCAGCCGACCACGACGGCAACCACCGTGCGCGTCCGCGACGGCAAGACCCTGACGACGGACGGTCCGTTCGCGGAGACCCGCGAACAGCTTGGCGGCTATTATCTGATCGAGGCCAAGGATCTCGACACCGCGCTGGCGATCGCCGCGCGGATTCCCGAGGCCACGATCGGTTCGATCGAGGTGCGGCCGGTCATGGTTTATGATTGACGGTGCATGACGCCCGTCGAAATTGAAAAAGTCTTTCGCGACGAGGCGGGGCGGGCGCTGGCCACGCTGATCCGCCTCGTCGGCGATTTCGATCTGGCGGAAGATGCGTTGCAGGATGCGTTTGCGGTGGCGCTGGCGCGGTGGCCCAACGCCGGCGAACTGCCGTCCAACCCCCGCGCCTGGCTGGTCAATGTCGGCCGCAACAAGGCGGTTGACCGCGTTCGCCGCCATGTTTCGTTTCGCAGCAAACAGCAGCAACTGACATATGAGCTGCTGCTCAACGCGTCCGCGCCATGCGAGGACGCGGACAACGCGCTCGACGACGACATGCTGCGGCTGATCTTCACCTGCTGTCATCCGTCCTTTGCCGCCGAGGTTCAGGTCGCGCTCACGCTGCGTACCGTCTGTGGCCTCACGACTGCGCAGGTCGCGCGCGCGTTCCTCGCAGGCGAAGACGCGATGGCGCAGCGCCTGTTGCGGGCCAAGCAGAAAATCCGTCTCGCCGGCATTCCCTATGAGGTGCCGGAGCGCGACGCGCTGGAGCCGCGGCTGCGCGGCGTGCTCGCCGTGATCTATCTCGTGTTCACCGAAGGCTATGCGGCGACATCAGGCGAAGATCTGATGCGGCCTGATCTGGCGCGCGAAGCCATCCGGCTGGCGCGGCTGCTCGACGCGCTGATGCCGGGACGCGGCGAGATCAAGGGGTTGCTCGCCCTGATGCTGCTGCACGATTCGCGCCGCGCCGGCCGCGAGACCGCGGGCGGCGACATCGTGCTGCTCGAAGAGCAGGACCGGATGCTGTGGGATCGCGGGCAGATATCGGAGGGTTTGCAACTCGTCGAAGAGGCGCTGCGGATGCCGGGGCGGCCGCAATCCTATGCGGTGCAGGCGGCCATCGCCGCGCTGCATGCGCGTGCGGCCAACTATGAGGACACTGACTGGCGGCAGATCGCCGGCCTCTATGAAGTGCTGCTGCGGATCAGCCCGTCGCCGGTGATCGAACTCAACCACGCCGCCGCAGTGTCGATGGTCGACGGGCCGGCGCGGGCGCTCGACCTGATCGATGCGCTGGAGGTGCGCGGCGGGCTGAAGGGTTATGAGCTGCTGCCGGCGGTACGCGCCGATCTGTTGCGGCGTCTCGACCGGCGCGACGCGGCGCGTGAGGCGTATCAGGCGGCGACCGCAGCGACGCAGCTTGAACCGTTGCGGCGGTTTTATGCGCGGCGGATTGCGGAGATGGACCACAATTAGTTCTCCGTCATTGCGAGCCAACGGGTCGCGCGAATGCGCGCCCGATGACAGGCTCCGCGAAGCAATCCATCTCTCCTCACGTGCGGAGAGATGGATTTGTTTCGTCACTTCGCTCCCTTGCGCAAACGCTTCGCGTTTGTCGCAGGCAATGACGGGGCAGGCTACCTCGCCGCGACCACCGTCGTCATCGCTTCCGGCGGCAGGCTCGACAGCAGCGCGTGCAGCGTGCTGATGGTCGAGTGATCGGCGATCCCGTCGACGCGCTCGGGACGGAAGTGGCGCTGAAATGCGGTGACCACTTCCATGGTCGGGCCGTCAAACTTGCCGTGGGTCGGGATCTTGTAGCCGTATTTGGCAAGCGCCGCCTGTAGCCCGGCGACGTCGTCGCTGATGCTGCCGAGCTTGAGCGTTTCGCTGCGCACGATCGGCGCCGGCTGCACCCAATGGCCGACGCCGGAATTGGCCAGCGAATGCCACGGAAACTTTTCGCCGGGATCTCTTTTGCGCGCCGGGGCGACATCGGAATGCGCGAGCACGCGATGCGATTGTATCTTGCGGCGGAGCATGATGCCGCGGCACAGCGCGATCACGGCGGCGATCTGGCGCAGCGGGAAATCCGGATAGCCCCAGTCGTGACCGCGATTGATGATCTCGATCCCGATCGAGCAGGAATTGATGTCTTCCTCGCCGGCCCAGGAGGATACCCCGGCGTGCCAGGCGCGCTTGGCTTCCGGCACGCATTGCACGATGCGGCCGTCCTCCAGCACGATGTAATGGGCCGACACGTCGGTGCCGGGGGTGCAGAGCTGGGCGATCGCGCCCTCCACATCCGGCATGCCGGTATAGTGCAGCAGGATCATGTCGGCGAGGCGGCCCTTGTTGCGGTCGCCATGGTTCGGGGACGGAATGACGTCGGATGCGATCGAGGAATCCGGGGTAAAGGTCTTCATGTCGGCGTTGGCCCTGGGCACGGGAAGGGCGCGTTGACGCTTCGAATCAATACCAGCAGATGCGAACGAACCAGAAGCCATTTTTTAAACTCAAACCGGGCAAGGGAATGGCAACATGATGTCTTAAGCGACAATGCCATTTACTATTCCTTTACCTTGCGCCCGCGCAATGCGATGGCCGGGTACCATCTCGCATTTTGAGCGAGTGTGTGCAGCGCGCATCACCGATATTCAAGTGTATAGAGCTTCGGTTCTGATTGAATCAGAACCGAAGCTCTAGATTCTTGTTTTGACGCGTTTTCTTCACGCGAACCGGTACCCACTTCGCTCGAAAACGCTATAGAAGCGCACAAAACTCGCAGCCGATCATCAACGCTTTCTTAACGCTAAGTGCCGTTACTAAGTGGTGAAGAGCCGAACCGGGTTGGGGACGGCCGAGGCCCTCTTTCGCGCTCGAAATGCCATGGCAACCCAGCAAATTCCGTCCGGAAATGAGGGGAAGCGAGGCCGGGCTCGATGCGGCAATCGTGCCTGTTCGCGGCTTTTTGGCCGGAAAAGCCCGGCGAAGCGCAAAGATTTGAGGCGCAATGGGCCCGTTCGCGTCCATCTTCCATTTTGCAGGCTGGAATACGCTGGAGGACGGCGCATGAGCCCGGCTGCGCCACGCCATATCTCCGTTCTCGGCCACGAGGCGGTCGAAATGCTCGCTCCGCGTGACGGCGGCATCTATGTCGACGCGACCTTCGGCGCCGGCGGCTACAGCCGCGCGATCCTCGCTGTCGCGGGAACCCGGGTCATCGGCATCGACCGCGACCGGTCGGCAGTTACCGGCGGATTCGATCTGGTCGACCAATCGGCCGGCCGGCTGACCCTGGTCGAGGACCGATTCTCCAACCTTGCGGACATCTGCACGGCGCAAGGCATAGCCGAAGTGGACGGCGTCATGATGGACGTCGGCGTTTCCTCGATGCAACTCGACCAGGCCGAGCGTGGCTTCTCGTTCCGGCTCGGCGGCCCGCTCGACATGCGGATGGGCCATGACGGGCCGACAGCGGCGGATGTCGTTGCGAAGGCCTCCGAGGCCGATCTCGCCAACATCATCTATATCTTCGGCGAAGAGCGCCATTCCCGCGCCGTCGCGCGCGCCATCGTGGCGGCGCGGAAGGAAGCGCCGATCACGACCACGCAAGCGCTGGCCGATATCGTCGGCAAGGTGGTGCGCAGCAAGCCGAACGAGATTCATCCGGCGACGCGCACGTTCCAGGGCTTGAGAATTTTCGTCAACGCGGAACTCGACGAACTGCATCTGGCGCTCGTGGCAGCCGAGCGCGTGCTCAAGCCCGGCGGGCGGCTGGTGGTCGTGTCGTTTCATTCGCTGGAAGACCGCATCGTCAAGGATTTTTTCAACGCGCGCGGCAAGACCGGCGGCGGATCGCGGCATTTGCCCGAACTGGCGCAGGCCGCGCCGAGCTTTCAGATTCTGACCAAGCGTCCCATTACGCCCGGCGAAGCCGAAGTGTCTGCCAATCCACGCGCGCGCTCCGCAAAATTGCGCGCTGCCGAGCGCACCACAGCGCCCGCTCATGCGGCAGACCGCCTGCCAGCCTGGCCCGTTCTTACTGATGTGATGAGGGGAGGCTGACCATGCGGATCATCCACTTCCTCGTCATCGGCGTGCTGGTGTTCGCGGCCGCCTACGTCTACCGGATCAAGATGGAATCGACCGCGCGCGTCGAGCGCGTGCTGCGGCTCAACGCAGAGATCCGCGAGCAGCGCGACGCCATCGCGGCGCTGCGCGCGGAATGGGCCAAGCTCGATGCGCCGCTGCGGCTGCAAGGGCTCGCCGAGCGCCATCTCGGCCTGAAGCCGCTCAACGCCACGCAATATGATCAGTTGAAGAATTTGCCGGAACGGCCGCCGGCCTTTGCAAGGCCCGGTGCGCCCGATCCGATCGGCGCGATGATCAATACCATCGAGGCCAGCGCTGATGCGCCGCCCACAACCGGGTCGGTGCCCGCGCCGGGAGATCGGCAATGACCGGCCGGGCGCTCACCAACATCAAGCGGCCCGCGGAGCCGTGGCGGCAGCGGCTGATCCGCAGCCTGCTCTACGGGCGCAATGTCGATCGCGCCGTCAAGGCGCGGGCCCGGGTAGGATTGGCCATCCTGCTGTTCGCGGCGATCTATGCGGTGCTGGCCGGACGTCTGGTGATGTTCGCGGTCGGCGCCGACAGCCACGGCGCGCGCCGCGCCGGCTCGCAGGACGCGATTGCGACCGCGCGGCCCGATATCGTCGACCGCAATGGCGAGGTGCTCGCCACCGACGTCAAGGCGCCGAGCCTGTTCGGTGAGCCCAGGCGCATCATCGACAAGGACGAGGCGATCGAACTTCTGACCGCGGCGCTGCCGGACCTCGACACAATAGAGGCGCGCACACGCCTGTCGTCGCGCAAGGGTTTTGTGTGGCTGAAGCGCGAGATCACGCCGAAGCAGCAGCACGACATTCACAAGCTCGGCATTCCCGGCATCGGCTTCCTGCGCGAGAACAAGCGGGTCTATCCGACCGGTGCCGCGGTCGCGCATCTGATCGGGCTCGTCAACATCGACAACGCGGGCATCGCCGGGATGGAGAAGTGGCTCGACAATAACGGTCTGGCCGATCTGCACCGCGCCGGCTTTGCCACCGACCGCCTGCAGCGCCCGGTGGAGCTGTCGATCGACCTGCGCGTCGAACATGCGCTGCGCGACGAGCTGTTGAAGGCGAAGGAAAAATACAAGGCCAAGGCGGCGTCCGGCCTCGTCTCCAACGTCCGGACCGGCGAGATCGTGGCGCTGGTGTCGCTGCCGGATTTCGATCCCAACAATCCGAAAGAGGCGCACGACCCCGAGCGCATCAACCGCCTGACCACGGGCGTGTTCGAAATGGGCTCGACCTTCAAGGCGCTGACGCTGGCGATGGCGCTGGATTCCGGCAAGGCCAACCTCAACACGCTCTATGACGGGCGCGGGGTGCTGAAGTTCGGCAAGTTCACCATTCACGACACCCACCCCGTAGGCCGCTCGATCACGCTGTCGGAAGTGTTTACGTTTTCCTCGAACGTCGGCGCGGCCAAGATCGCGCTGGCGCAAGGCGTCGAGGCGCACAAGGCGTTCCTGAAGAAGCTCGGCCAGATGGACCGGTTGCGCACCGAACTGCCTGAAAGCGCCTCGCCGATCGTGCCGAAGCGCTGGACCGAACTCAACACCATCACGGCTTCCTTCGGTCACGGCATCGCGGTGGCGCCGCTGCAGGCGGTGATGGGCATCAATGCCTGCATCAATGGCGGCCTCCTGATTCCCCCGACCTTCCTCAAGCGGTCGGAAGAGGAGGCCAGGGCCATGGCCAGGAAGGTGCTCCGAACCGAAACCTCCGACAAGATGCGCTATCTGATGCGGCTGAACGCCGAGATCGGAACCGCCAAGAAGGCCGACGTGAAGGGTTACTATATCGGCGGCAAGACCGGCACCTCGGAAAAGGTGGTCAACGGCCGCTATTCCAAGAAACAGGTGCTGAACTCCTTCACCGCGATCATTCCGGCCGACAATCCGCAGTACCAGCTGCTGGTCATGCTGGACGAGCCGAAGGCGCTGCCGGAAACCCACGGCTTCATCACCTCGGGCTGGAACGCGGTGCCGACCGGCGGCAAGGTGATCGCCCGCATCGGGCCGCTTCTGGGCATCGAGCCGCGCTTCGATCTGCCGCCGTCCGACCGCCTTATTCTTGCGGCATCGAGGACAACCCAGTAAGGCGTAATATCACGCACGCGCGCCTCACTGCGCCGGCCGGACTGGAACACGATGAAACTTCGCGACCTCTTCAGCGATGACGCTGCGATCGAGCCGCAGGCGGAAGCTGTCGATGTGAAAGGCCTTAGCGTCGACAGCCGCGCGGTGAAACCGGGCGACCTGTTCTTTGCCATTGCCGGCAGCAAGACCGACGGTTCGCGCTTCGTCGATTCGGCGATACAGGCGGGTGCGGTCGCGGTAGCCGGTGACCATGCGCCGCCCGGCGGCCTCCGCGTGCCGTTCGTCGTCGCGCCAAATCCGCGCCGCGCGCTAGCGCTGGCGGCGGCGCGATTTTATCCGCGCCAGCCCGCGACAACAGCGGCGGTGACCGGGACCAGCGGCAAGACGTCGGTCGCCGCCTTCACGCGCCAGATCTGGGAACGGCTTGGCCATGCTTCCGCCAGCATCGGCACCATCGGCCTCGTTTCGCCGAAGCGCACGGTCTACGGCTCGCTGACGACCCCGGACCCGATCGCGCTTCACAAGCAGCTCGACGAAATCACGGGCGACGGCGTCACGCATCTGGCCTTCGAGGCATCCTCGCACGGGCTCGACCAGTTCAGGCTCGACGGCGTGCGCATTGCCGCCGGTGGTTTTACCAATCTGACGCGCGACCATATGGATTATCATCCTGACGTCGCGCATTACCTCGCCGCCAAGCTGCGGCTGTTCCGTGAGCTGGTGGCGCCGGACGGTGCAGCCGTTATTTCGGCCGATCATGATTGCTCACTGGAAGTGATCGAAGCGGCGCGGGTTCGGGGCTTGCGGATCATCGCCGTCGGCCGCAGTGCTGATGAGGCACGCGAGGGCATTCGTCTCGTCGATGCCGCGGTCGAAGGTTTTGCGCAAAAGCTCACGCTCGAATATCGGGGGCGCAAGCGTATGATCAAGCTGCCGCTGGTCGGCGAATTCCAGATCGAGAACGCGCTGGTTGCCGCCGGGCTCGCGATTGGCACCGGCAGCGAACCGAACGCTGTGCTGGCTGCGCTCGAACATCTCGAAGGCGCAAAAGGGCGGCTGGAGCGGGTCGGCGAACATAATGGCGCGCCGATCTTCGTCGACTACGCGCACAAGCCAGACGCGCTGGCGAAGGCGCTGCAGGCGCTGCGGCCTTATGCCAAACGCAAGCTCGTCGTGATCTTCGGCGCCGGTGGCGACCGCGATGCCGGCAAGCGCCCGATCATGGGCGCGATTGCGGCCGAGAATGCCGATCAAGTCATCGTCACCGACGACAATCCGCGCAGCGAGAATCCGGAAACAATCCGCGCCGCCATTCTGGCCGCGGCAAAGGGCGCAACAGACATCGGCGATCGCACTGAAGCGATCAGGGCAGGGATAGCGGCGCTGCAGCCCGGCGACGCGCTCCTGATCGCCGGCAAAGGGCACGAGACCGGCCAGATCGTCGGCGACAAGGTTTTGCCGTTCAGCGATCACGAGGCGGTGGCCGCCGCGCTGGCAGCGAGGGTGGCATGAGCGCGACGCCATTGTGGACCATTGCCGAAGTCGCGCGCGCGCTCGGGCTATCGGGGGAATTTGCCGATACGCCGATTGATTTCGTCACGCAGGACAGCCGCCTGGTGAAACCGGGCTGCCTGTTCGTGGCGTTGAGCGGCACGCCAAGCGGCGGCTTTATTTCCAGCTTCGCCAGCGCGCGCGACGGCTGGGAATTCGCCGACAAGGCGGAAGCGGCCGGCGCGGTCGCGATGATCGTTCCGCATCGGATCGACGGCGTCAGCATTCCGCAGTTGATCGTCAAGGATACGCTGATCGATGGCCTGTGGCGGTTGGCGCGCGCCGCGCGGGCGCGGTTTGCCGGACCGGTGATCGGCCTGACCGGCAGCGCCGGCAAGACCAGCACCAAGGAATTCCTTGCCGCGTATCCTGCCGCCTATGCCAGCCCGAGCAGTTTTAACAATTTCTGGGGCGTGCCGCTGACGCTGTGCAATGCCAGCCCCGAGGCGAGCGTGTGGGTCGTCGAAATGGGCATGAACCAGACCGGCGAGATCGCGCGCCTCAGCGAACTGACCCAGCCTACGGTCGCACTGGTCGTGAACGTGCAGCCGGTGCATCTGGAAAAGCTCGGCAGCCTGGAAGCGATCCGGCGCGAGAAGGTAAGCATCGCGCAAGGCTTACTAAGACAAGGCCTGCCAAAGGACGGCGTGCTGGTGCTGCCCGGGGATGTCGAGGCGCCGGAATGGAACGGCAAGGTCGTTCGCTTCGGCGAGGGATCCGGGGTACGGGAACTGAAGCATGCAGCCGAGGGCGAGAGCTGGAACGTCGCCGCAGAGGTGAACGGCAAGCAAGTCGAGTTCGGCTTGACGCCGGGCGCGCCGCACCGTCTGCAGAATGCATTGGCGGCGCTGGCGTCTATTCATGCCGCCGGGCTTAATGTGGCGGCGCTGGCCAAAGAGCTCGGCCATGTCGGCATCATGACCGGCCGCGGCGTCGAACAAACCGCCGATGGCGTCACCGTGATCGACGACAGTTTCAACGGCAATCCGGCCAGCATGGTGGCCGCGCTCGGCAGCCTGAAGGCGCGGCCGGTGAAGGCCGGCCGGCGCATCGCCATTCTCGGCGACATGCTGGAACTGGGCGCCGATGCGCCTGCCTATCACGAGAAGCTCGCCGGCGACCTCCCGGGCATCGACGGCATTTACTGCGTCGGTCCGCTGATGCGCCATTTATATGGTCTGGTGCCGGCGGAGCGGGCGCTCGGCTGGCATGAAGACCCGGCCACGCTCGATCCCCAGGAAATCGCCGCCTTGCTGCGGGACGGGGATGTGGTGGTCGTCAAGGGCAGCAAAAAGATGTTCTGGGTGAACAAGTTTGTGCCGAGGCTGCTGGCCGCCCTGCAGGCAAAGGCGTAAACTGGCCGTATTTGGCGGGTGCGTTGTTTCCGCGTGGCATGATTCGTCAATACCCCATGCATGACCAAGATTTGCTTGGTTTGACGATGAAAACGATTATCAAGGCGTTCCCGGAACGAAGGCGTTCCCGGAGCGCTTCCCGCCAAAGACGGCGTAACCAAGCCGCGTGATAGGGCCGACCTGAATGTTTTACTGGCTGATCGAGCTTTCCAACACCGTCCCGGGTTTTGGCATCTTCCGCGGCTTCTTCAACGTGTTTCGCTACATCACCTTCCGCACCGGCGGGGCGATGGTGACGGGCGCGCTGTTCGTATTCCTGTTCGGGCCCTGGATCATCGATCATCTGCGGCTCCGGCAGGGCAAGGGCCAGCCGATCCGCACCGACGGCCCGCAATCGCATCTGATCACCAAGAAGGGCACGCCGACGATGGGCGGGCTGATGATCCTCTCGGGCCTCGTGGTCTCGACGTTGCTGTGGGCCAATCCGCTCAACCCCTACGTCTGGATCGTGCTGGCGGTGACGCTCGGCTTCGGCTTCGTCGGTTTCTACGACGACTATCTGAAGGTGACGAAACAGAGCCATAGTGGCTTCGCCGGCAGGCTGCGGCTGTTGATCGAAGCGGTGATCGCGATCGCGGCCTGCTACGCGCTGGTGCGGCTCGGCCGCGATGCGACCTCGACCTCGCTTGCGGTACCCTTCCTGAAAGACGTGGTGATCAATTTCGGCTGGTTCTTCGTGATCTTCGGCGCGTTCGTCATCGTCGGCGCCGGCAACGCGGTGAACCTGACCGACGGTCTCGACGGGCTTGCGATCGTGCCGGTCATGATCGCCGCCGCGAGCTTCGGCATGATCTCGTATCTGACCGGCAACGCGGTCTTCTCGGACTACCTGCAGATCAGATATGTGGCCGGCACCGGCGAGCTCGCGGTGCTGTGCGGCGCGGTGCTTGGCGCCGGCCTCGGATTCCTCTGGTTCAATGCGCCGCCGGCTTCGATCTTCATGGGCGACACCGGCTCGCTGGCGCTCGGCGGCATGCTTGGTGCGACGGCGGTTGCGGTCAAGCACGAGATCGTGCTGGCCGTGATCGGCGGATTGTTCGTGCTGGAAGCCGTCTCCGTGATCGTGCAGGTGGCCTCGTTCAAGCTGACGGGAAAACGCGTGTTCCGGATGGCGCCGCTGCATCATCATTTCGAGCAGAAGGGCTGGACCGAGCCGCAGATCGTGATCCGGTTCTGGATCATCTCGGTGATGCTGGCGCTGGCCGGCCTCTCCACGTTGAAGCTGCGGTGAGCCGCGCGCGATGATCCCCGTCACCTCTTTTGCGGGCAAGGCGGTCGCCGTCTTCGGCCTCGGCGGTTCCGGCCTTGCGAGCTGCCACGCGCTGAAGGCCGGCGGCGCCGAAGTGATCGCGGGCGACGACTCTGCCGACAATGTCGCCAAAGCGGCGCAGGCCGGTTTCACCACCGCCGATCTGCGCACGGTGTCGTGGTCGAATTTTGCGGCGCTGATTTTGACGCCCGGCGCGCCGCTCACCCATCCGGCGCCGCATTGGTCGGTGCTGATGGCGCGGCAGGCCGGCTGTGAGGTGATCGGCGACATCGAATTGTTTTGCCGCGAGCGCCGCCGTCACGCGCCGGACGCGCCGTTCGTTGCCATCACCGGCACCAACGGCAAGTCGACCACAACAGCGCTGATTGCGCATCTGATGAAGGTCGCCGGCTACGACAGCCAGATGGGCGGCAATATCGGCACCGCGATCCTGTCGCTGGAGCCGCCGCGCATGGGGCGCGTGCATGTGGTCGAAATGTCGTCGTACCAGATCGATCTGGCGCCTTCGCTCGATCCGTCGGTGGGGATTCTCCTCAATGTCAGCGAAGACCATATCGACCGCCACGGCACGCTGGAGCATTACGCCGCCGTGAAGGCGCGGCTGGTTGCTGGCGTGCAGCCGAAGGGTACCTCCATCGTCGGCGTCGATGACGGCTGGTGCCGCAACATCGCCGACCGGCTCGATCAATCAGGCAAGCGCGTGGTGCGGATCTCCGTGAAGAACCCGCTGCCCGACGGCGTCTACGTCGAGCGCGAAACCATCGTGCAGGCCTCCGGCGGCGCGCGTCGCGAGATCGCAAGGCTGGGCGGCATCGGTTCGTTGCGCGGCCTGCACAATGCGCAGAACGCGGCCTGCGCGTCGGCCTGCGCGCTGGCGATGGGCATCTCGATCGATATTTTGCAAAACGGCCTGCGCAGCTTTCCAGGGCTGGCACACCGCATGGAGCAGGTGGGACGTCGCGGCAACGTGCTGTTCGTCAACGATTCGAAGGGCACCAACGCCGATGCCGCCGCACACGCGCTGTCGTCCTTTGCCGACATCTTCTGGATCGCCGGCGGCAAGCCGAAGCAGGGCGGCATCACGGGGCTATCTGAATATTTCCCGCGCATCCGCAAAGCCTATCTGATCGGCGAAGCCGCGCAGGAGTTTGCGGGGACCCTGGGCGAGCGCGTGCCGCACGAGATTTCGGAGATGTTGGATGTCGCCGTTGCGAATGCCGCACGCGACGCCGAAGCGTCCGGGCTTGCCGACCCCGTGGTGCTCTTGTCGCCGGCCTGCGCCTCGTTCGACCAGTACCGCAATTTCGAAATCCGCGGCGCCAAGTTCCGCGATTTGGTGACGGCATTGCCGGGCGTCAAGCCGGTGGTGTGAGGATGCGGATCGCGTAGGACCTCCTAGGGCTTGGTCAAGGGGCTTTCGTTCTTTGGGTGACAAGCGTAGCGCCGTGCTCGCCGCCGTCCAGGACGCTTCGCGCCGGCTACGCCGGTGCCGATGGCATCCTGGACAGCGGCTGTGCGCGGCGCTGTTGGGTTCGGCAGGTCGGGACGAAGGAATGGTCGCAAGCGGCCGAACAAAGGAATGAGGCTTTACGGCGTGGCGACGGTCTGAGCACTCCTCTGGTCTGCCTCATACAGGGTCCGGTGGGTGAGCGTCGCGCACAGGGCGGAAAGCAAGCGATCAGCCACACCACGCAAAGCACGCGCATGGCCATGGCCGCGCTGCCGCAAGGCGTCGTAGCGTCGCCGAGCGGCTGCGTCGCGCTGGATGGCGACGCGTGACCAGTGATGGACCGCAGTCTGCAGCCGCTTGTTGCAGGCGAGGCGCCGGATCACGAAGCGTTGCTTGCCGCTTTGCCGTGTTACCGGAGCAACCCCTGCCAGAGCACGCAAGGCGTGATAATCTCGTGCCTGCAGCGGTTGCGCTGCTTCGGTGAGCAGTGTGGCGAGAACAATCCTGCCGATTCCCGGCCAGGAGCGCAGGATTGCCACGTCACACTGCTCATGGCTCTGCCCCGACGAGTTCTCCTCATCCTGTGCTGCGAGGCTGTCGCAAAGGCCGTCCAGGGCGGCGCCGGCTTCCTTGATCTGCTGATTGATCAGGTGCATGCGCGCCACAAGACTGCGGATATGGACGCACGCGGCCTCCCTGGTACCTGGTGCGACGAACAAGGCCGCCTTGCGCAAGGTCTGCAGCACGGTGGTGGCGTCGAGACGGCGGATGCGATGCTCCTTGAGGATGCGCGCAATCGCCTTCTCCGATACCTTGGCGGCCGCAGCGGGGGTCGGCACCTTCTGCCACAGCGCCAGGAACCAATCATCTGCGACATCGTCGGTCAGTTCGGCCGCTTGCGGATAATAACGCCATAGCTGCTGGCGCAGGCGATTGGCCAGACGCGTCCGTTCCTGCAGCAGTTCATCCATAAGGCGCGACCACTCGCGCAGTTCGATCACCGTCGGATCGTCGGTGGCAAGCTGCCGGAAGGCTTTCCGATCGGTGCGCAACGAGTCGCCGAGGACAAGAGCGTCACGGCTGTCATCCTTGGCGCCTGCGACCGTGAAGCGATCACGGAAGCGATCGAGTTGCTTGGGATTGATGGCAAAGACCGTAAACCCGTGCTCGAGCAGCATCTCCACCACGGGACCGTGCGGCATCTCGATCGCGACGGCGATCCGCCCCGGCGCGGCCTTGGTCTTCTCAAGCAGCCAGTCTCGCAGCTCCGTCAAGCCGGCTCCGCCATGGACGAACTCCCGCTCGCCCACGCGTCTTCCTTCGGCATCCAACAGGCAAACGCGATGGTTCTGCGTTGCCCAGTCGATCCCGACAAACCAATGCACATCCTCGACCATTGCTCGACCTCCTCGCTTGCGAAGCGGGCCACTGCGATCCCGATCGATCCCTGTACTGGCGCTCTTGGCGCAAACCTCCTAGTGGATCTCGATCGCAGCCGCTCCACCGGGGCGCGGGTCCTACGCAGGTGCTCATGGCACAGATGGGTCAGGCGGCTCCCGGCGGATCGGCCCGTGCGACCAGTCTACATCTCCAGACTAGTGCCGAACGCTCAAAAGGGTACAGGATGGGTAGAGCGCAGCGAAACCCATCGCTGCGGTGCCGGTGATGGGTTTCGCTGCGCTCTACCCATCCTACATCCTGCTCCTTCGAGGGCGTCGTAAATGGCAATTCATGCTCCCTCACGTAACCTTGTTCGTTTCTCGGTTGCGGTGCTTTCGGCGACCGTTGCGCTTCATGCCGTCGCAGGTACGGCTTCGCTGGCGTCTGATGGCGTGTCGCTCAGGGAGTCGACGATTTCGTGGAGCACTGTCAAATACGCGACCTCTGCGGAGAACGGATTCGTCGGCGGGTCGCTCGACAAGAAGACCATCGTCGATCGCACGTTCAAGACCCACGTGCTCGAGAATCGTTATCTGAAGGTAACGCTCGTGCCCGAATTCGGCGGTCGCATTCTTTCCATCGTCTACAAGCCGACCGGCCACGAACAACTTTATCGCAACGAGGTCGGCGTCCCCTATGGCATGAGCGCCGGCGTCTTTTATTACGACTGGCTGATGGTGTATGGCGGCATCTTCCCAACCTTCCCGGATCCCGAGCACGGCAGGACGTGGCTGAAGCCGTGGGATTTCAAGGTCGTGAAGGAGAGCGCCGGCGAAGTGACGGTGTCGATGTCGATTAAAGATGATTTCGCGTATCCCGCAGCGCCGACGCAGTTTTTCAAGGAGGTGACGGGTATCGAAGCGACTTACTACGTCACGCTGAAAGCCGACCGCGCCGCGCTCGATGCGCGCGTGGTGCTGAGAAATCCGCAAGCCCGGACGATCGACTACGAGTACTGGACGTGCACGACGCTCGCGCCGGGATCGGACCCGAACAACCCCAAGACGACCGGCGGCGCCGAGATCATCGCGCCGATCCAGGCCTACAGCACGCCCCGCTGGTCGGCCAATCTGTCCGAAGGCGACGAGAGTGCAGGCGCGGGCAGGAGCCGTTTCGAAAAACTGCGCCACTTCAGGAACTGGCCGACGATGGGCATCGCATACGCGGCGCCCGATATGCAGGGCGGGAATTTCTGGGGTGTGATCAACCACGACAACGAGGAGGGGATCATCCGCATCGCCGACAACACGGTCACACCGGGCCTGAAGATGTGGACGTGGGGATTTCCGTCGTTCACGAACGAAACGGACGCCCGCAAGGACCCGAACGAAGCGCGGCCCTACGTCGAATTGTGGGCGGGCGTGTCGGACCAGTTTTTCCACCGCGCCCAGCTGCCCGCGCAGGGAGAGGTATCTATCCCGGAGACCTACAGCCCGACCGTCGGCATGAGCAATGTGACGGCCGCGAACGAGAATATCCTGATCAATCTCTCGGCTGAGGCAGCGAGCGTGAATCTTCAGTTCTTCAGTATCGAACCGGCCATGCTGTTGCGCGTCAGGTTGAGACGCGGCGATGCGATATTGTTCAACGACGCCGTGACAGCCGACCCGAAAAACGGAAATCGCATTTCCGTAGGGGTTCCCGCCGGCGGCAGCGGCGAGCAGGTGCGGCTGACGATCACGACCCCGGAAGGCAAAGAGCTGATCGCGGCCGAGACAAAGATAAAGTGAATGGTTGCCAACCGGAAATCGGGCGTTTCGGTGCCGTTGCGAAACCGATCACCTCATAAACGCCAATTGATAGGTTCGCTCGCTCCGTCCAAAGAGCTGTCGTCACCCGCGAAGGCGGGTGATCCAGTATTCCAGAGGCGTCAGCGATAGAACCGAAATGCCGCGGCGTACTGGATACCCGCCTTCGCGGGTATGACGACTACTCGTGAGGAGCCACTACGCTGTCATAAATGATAATGGTCCTCATTAACGCTTTCTCGACGCTGGCCATTTCTCAACCAAACTTGATGGGTATCGCTTTCGCTCCACCCATCCTGTACCCTTCTGGCGTTCGGCACCAGTCGTTGATGTAGACTGGCTGCACGGGCCGATCTGCCGGGAGCTGCCTGACCCACCCGTGCTATGAGCCACCTTCGTAGGACCTGCGCCCCGGTGGAGCGGCTGCGATCAATATCCACTAGGAGGTTTGCGCCAAGAGCGCCAGTACAGGGATCGATCGGGATCGCAGTGGGCCCGCTTTGAGAAGCGAGGAGGTCCAGTAATGGTTGAGGATGTGCGTTGGTTTGTCGGGATCGATTGGGCAACACAGAGCCACCGCGTTTGCCTGCTTGATAGCGAAGGAGGACGCATGGGCGAGCGGGAGTTCGCCCATGGCGGAGCCGGACTGATGGAACTGCGAGATTGGTTGCTGCAGAAGACCGGGGCTGCGCCGGGGCAGATCGCCGTCGCGATCGAGATGCCGCATGGTCCCGTGGTGGAGATGCTGCTCGAGCACGGGTTTGTGGTCTTTGCCATCAATCCCAAGCAGCTCGATCGTTTCCGCGATCGCTTCACAGTCGCAGGCGCCAAGGATGACAGCCGAGACGCCCTTGTCCTTGGAGACTCACTGCGTACCGATCGGAAAGCCTTCCGGCAGCTTGCGATCGACAATCCGGTGGTGATCGAGCTGCGCGAGTGGTCGCGCCTCGTGGACGAGTTGCAGCAGGAACGGACGCGTCTGGCCAATCGTCTGCGTCAGCAGCTGTGGCGCTACTATCCGCAGGCGACCGAACTAGCCGATGATGTCGGGGACGACTGGTTCCTGGCGCTGTGGCAAAAGGTGCCGACCCCCGCCGCCGCCGCGAAGGTAACGGAGAAGACGGTTGCGCGCATCCTCAAGGACCACCGCATCCGGCGTCTCGATGCCGCCACCGTGCTGCAGACCTTGCGCAAGACGGCCTTGTTCGTCGCCCCAGGCACGACGGAGGCCGCTTGCGTGCATATCCGCAGTCTCGCGGCGCGCATGCACCTGGTCAATCAGCAGATCAAGGAAGCCCACAACGCCCTGGACGGCCTCTGCGCCGGGCTCGCGGCACCGGACGAGGAGAGCCCGTCGGGGCAGAGCCGTGAGCAGTGTGACGTGGCAATCCTTCGCTCCTGGCCGGGAATCGGCAGGATTGTTCTCGCCACACTGCTCACCGAGGCAGCGCAGCCGCTGCAGGCCCGAGATTATCACGCCTTGCGTGCGCTGGCAGGGGTTGCTCCGGTGACGCGGCAAAGCGGCAAACAACGCTTCGTGATCCGCCGCCACGCCTGCAACAGGAGGCTGCAGACCGCCGTTCATCATTGGTCGCGCGTTGCCATCCAGCACGATGCTGCCGCGCGGCGCCGCTATGATGCCTTGCGGCAGCGCGGCCACGGCCATGCACGTGCGTTGCGTAGCGTGGGCGATCGCCTGCTCTCGGCTCTATGCTCGACCCTCAAGAGCCGGACCCTGTATGATGCCAACCGCGGGAGTTCGCAGATCTCCGTCAAACAGTAAGCCTCATTCCTTGGTTCGGCCGCTTGCGACCATTCCTTCGTCCCGACCTGCCGAACCCGACAGCGACGCGCGCAGACGCTGTCCAGGATGCCATCGGCACCGGCGTAGCCGGCGCGGAGCGTCCTGGACGGCGGCGAGCACGGCGCTACGCTCGTCATTCAAGGACGCCCAGCTCCTTGACGAAAGCTAGGAGGTCCTACGCACCGTCGCCCGATCCCTCAAAAGTTACCGTCCCCATTAACCCCCCGTAAACCATCCTGCTCCACCAATGGGCGTTACCTCTGCCATTTTGGGGACGCCCATGCTCGCCCGTGACCAACGCACGCCGTTTTCGGACTGGTGGTGGACCGTGGATAAGCTGCTGCTCGGCGCGATCATGGCGCTGATGCTGGGTGGCGTCATCCTGTCGCTCGCGGCGAGCCCGCCGGTGGCGACGCGGATCGGGCTCGATCCCTTCCATTTCTTCGGCCGGCACGTGCTGTTCCTGTTGCCGTCCTTGATGGTGCTGATCGGGGTGTCGTTCCTGTCACCCAAGCACATCCGCCGCCTCGCGTTGCTGGTGTTCGTGGTCTCGATCCTGCTGATCGTGGCGACGCTTGTCTTCGGCGCCGAGGTGAAGGGATCGCGGCGCTGGATCACGCTGCTCGGCGTCAACATCCAGGCCTCCGAATCCGCCAAGCCTGCCTTCGTGGTGATGGCGGCGTGGCTGTTTGCGGAATCGACCAAGCGGCCGGAAATGCCGGCGACGTCGATGGCGATCGTGCTGTTGCTGACGCTGGTGGCGCTGCTGGTGATGGAACCGGATTTCGGCCAGACCATGCTGATCCTGATGGTGTGGGGCGCGCTGTTCTTCATCGCGGGCATGCGGATGATCTGGGTGGCCGGCCTTGCCGGCGTCGCGGCGGCCGGATTGTTCGGCGCCTATCTTCTGGTCCCGCACGTCGCGGGCCGCATCAAGCGCTTCATCAATCCGGCCTCCGGCGACACCTTCCAGGTCGACATGGCAATGGAAGCCTTCTGGAACGGCGGCTGGTTCGGCCTCGGACCCGGCGAGGGCATTGCAAAACGCAGCCTGCCGGACAGTCATACCGACTTCGTGTTCGCGGTGGCCGCCGAAGAGTTCGGCATCATCCTGTGCCTGGCGCTAGTTTCGCTGTTCGCCTTCGTCGTGATCCGGACGCTGACACGCGCCTATTCGAGCGAGGACATGTTCGCGCGCTTTGCGGCGTCGGGGCTTGCGATCCTGTTCGGCGTGCAGGCCGCGATCAACATGGCCGTCAATCTGCAACTGATACCTGCCAAGGGCATGACGCTGCCCTTCATCTCCTATGGCGGCTCGTCGATCATCTCGCTGGCTTACGGCGTCGGCATGATGCTGGCGCTGACACGGCAACGCCCGCGTACCGAGGTGGAATCGATGAACGCGGCCGGCGTGTCGCGCGGTTACGCCTAGAACCTCATCGATTCTGAAAACGCTATGGGGCGTGACTAGCCTCGCCGCGTCGGCTATTTGAAGCCATGGACAACGCACCTCTCATTCTACTTGCCGCGGGCGGCACCGGCGGTCATCTGTTTCCCGCCGAAGCGCTCGGCGTCGAACTCATCAAGCGCGGCCTGCGGGTGCGTCTGGCAACCGACGACCGCGCGCTGCGCTACAGCGGCCTGTTCACCCGGGATAATATCGATGTGGTGCCGAGCGAGACCGTGCGCGGCCGCTCGCTGGTGGCGCTGGCGCGCACCGTCTACACGCTTGGTTACGGCACGCTGGTTGCTGCCAGGCTGGTGCGGCGGCTGAAACCTGCCGCCGTGGTCGGCTTCGGCGGCTATCCGACGCTGCCGCCGCTGATGGCGGCAAGGCTGCTCGGCGTGCCCGGCATCATTCACGACGCCAATGCCGTGCTCGGCCGCGCCAACCGCTTTCTCGCCCGCCGCGTCAACGCCATTGCCACCTCGCTGCCGGGCGTGCTCGATCGCGATCCTGATCTCGCGGGCAAGACGGTGACCGTCGGCACGCCGATGCGGCCCGCGATCCTCACGGCCGCCGCCGTGCCGTTTGCCTCTCCCGAACCGAACGGGCCGCTGCGCCTGCTGGTGGTGGGCGGCAGCCAGGGCGCGCGGGTTATGAGCGATATCGTGCCGGGCGCCATCGAAAAGCTGGAGCCGATGCTGTGGAGCCGCCTGGTTCTCACTCAGCAGGTGCGCAAGGAAGACATGGGGCGGGTGCGCGCGATCTATGAGCGGCGCAGGATCAATGCCGAACTCGCGCCGTTCTTTTCCGACCTGCCGGCGCGGCTGGCATCCAGCCACCTCGTGATCTCGCGCTCCGGCGCCGGCACGGTGGCGGAACTCGCCGCGATCGGCCGGCCCTCGATTCTGGTGCCGCTGCCCGGCGCGATCGACCAGGACCAGTTCGCCAACGCCGGCGTGCTGGCCCAGGTGGACGGCGCGCTGCGAATTCCGCAAGCAGAGTTCACGCCGGACCGTCTGGCCGCGGAAATCTCAGCCTTCGCCGCCGAACCCGCTCGGCTTACCGCGATGGCATCAGCCGCACGCAGTGTCGGCAGGCTTGATGCTGCTGAGCGGTTGGCCGATCTGGTGATGAAAATGGCCGGAATCTAGGCCGTTGCGTGCAAAATTGCCCCTTGTCATGCCACGCGAAAGCGGGGCATCCAGTACCCTGCGGCGCCTGATTTGAGCCTCGGCTTCGCGGGATACTGGATCATCCGCTCCCGTGCGCAATTGCGCACAAGGCGGATGATGGCGATAGGGAATAATCCATGAGACTGCCGCGCGAGATCGGACCCATTCACTTCGTCGGGATCGGCGGCATCGGCATGAGCGGCATCGCCGAGGTCTTGAGCAATCTCGGCTATACCGTGCAGGGCTCGGACGCCTCCGAGAGCGGCAATGTCGCGCGGCTGCGGGAGAAGGGGATTACGGTTTCGGTCGGCCACAAGGCCGAGAATGTCGACGGCGCCGACGTGGTGGTGGTTTCGACCGCGATCAAGCGCGACAATCCCGAATTGATGGCGGCCCGCGCCCAGCGCATTCCGGTGGTGCGCCGGGCCGAAATGCTCGCCGAACTGATGCGGCTGAAAAGCTGCGTCGCGATTGCCGGCACCCATGGCAAGACCACGACGACGACGATGGTGGCGACCCTCCTCGATGCCGGCGGTCTCGATCCGACCGTGATCAACGGCGGTATCATCAATGCCTATGGCTCCAACGCGCGGCTGGGCGCGGGCGACTGGATGGTGGTCGAGGCCGACGAGAGCGACGGCACGTTCCTGAAGCTGCCGTCCGATGTCGTGATCGTCACCAACATCGATCCCGAACATCTCGATCACTTCAAGACTTTCGAGGCGATCCAGGACGCATTCCGCAATTTCGTCGAGAACGTCCCGTTCTACGGCTTTGCCGTAATGTGCACCGATCATCCCGTGGTGCAGAGCCTCGTCGGCAAGATCGAGGACCGCCGCATCATCACCTATGGCGAGAATCCGCAGGCCGACGCGCGGCTGGTCGACCTGACGCCGACCGGCGGCGGCTCGACATTCAAGGTCGTGTTCCGCAACCGCAAGACCGACGCCACCCATGAGATATCAGACCTCATGCTGCCGATGCCGGGGCGGCATAACGCCTCGAATGCCACGGCGGCGATCGCGGTGGCGCATGAGCTCGGCATGTCCGACGAGGCGATCCGCAAGGCAATGGCAGGTTTTGGCGGCGTCAAGCGGCGCTTTACCCGGACCGGGGAGTGGAACGGCGTCACCGTGATCGACGATTACGGCCATCACCCCGTCGAGATATCAGCCGTCCTTAAAGCGGCGCGTGAATCCACCAACGGCAAGGTCATCGCCGTGGTGCAGCCGCATCGCTTCACCCGCCTGCAATCGCTGTTTGAGGAATTCTGTACCTGCTTCAACGACGCCGATGCGGTCGTGGTCGCCGAGGTCTATCCGGCCGGCGAGGCGCCGATCGAGGGCATCGATCGCGATCATTTCGTGCTCGGTCTGCGCGCCCACGGCCATCGCGAGGTGATCCCGCTGCCGAATGCGGGCGAACTCGCCAAGGTGGTTCACGGTCTCGCCGGCACCGGCGACCTCGTCGTCTGCCTGGGCGCCGGCAACATCACCCAATGGGCCTACGCCCTGCCGGGCGAGCTGAAGGCGTTGGGGTGATGGCCGGTCTGTCAGACAACCGATAATGCCTGGTGCGCGCCGGCATCGACGATCGATTTCAGCGTATTCAGTGCTTGGTCGAGCCGAATGATTGACTCGGCGGCGCCCAAGCATATCCGGACGCCGTTGATAGGATGATGGCCGACGATGACAGCCTCGGTGGGCGTGATCGTAATTCCGTGACGCTTCGCCGCTGCCACGAACTCGGAAGCTCGCCACCGCTCCGGCAAATCGAGCCAGACATGATAGGTCGCCTTCGGCAAAGCGAATATGTTCTTTCCGAACAGCTTGCGCACGAGAGCCACCCGCGCGATGGCTTCCTGCCTTTTTGCCTCGATGAGCGAGTCGGCCGTGCCGTCCTCGATCCACCGGCTGATGATTTCCGCCATCATGGGCGTCGCCATCCATGCGGTCGCCCTTACGCCTGACACCATACGATCCATGTATTGAGGGGGTGGCGACACGAAGCCGATGCGTAAACCCGGCGCCAGGCTCTTCGAGAAGCTCCCGACGTAGAAGGTCCGCTCCCGGGCGTATTCGGCGATCGGATCCAAGCGCTTGTTCAAGAGGAAATCGTACACGTCTCCTTCGATCAGGTGGAGCGCATGCCGCTCCATGATGTCCGCTATCGCTCGCCTGCGGGATTCCGGCAAAACCGTCGCCGACGGATTCTGCAAATTCGGAATGAGATACAACACGCGGGCGCGCGTCTTCTGGACAAGTTCCTCCAGCTTCTCGGGAATGACACCATCACGATCCAGCGGCGCGCCGACCAGACGCAATTGTGCGAAGTTAGCCAAAGCCTTAATCCCGGCATAGCTCATTGACTCGCATATGACGGTATCGCCGGGTTTGGTCAGCGCGGCGATGGCCAAGGCCATTGCGTGTTGTGCGCCCTGCGTCAGAACCAGACAATCCGGGTCAACGTGACTGCCCTTCCACCATTTGGCGATTGCCTGCCTATGTCTCGCGAGCCCGCTGTGAGGCAAGTACTGCATGAGCTGGGAAAGATCGTCCGTCTTCGACAAATCGGAAAGCGCCTTCTTCAAGGCGGCCTCGGACCGACCTGTCGGCGGCAGGTTAAGGCTAAGATCGATTGATCCAAGATCGCCGCGCCCATCCCCGTAGAAGCGAGCGTCCGACTTGTCGGGTGTCCGTACAAAACTACCGCGACCGACTTCGCCAGAAATGAGACCACGCTTCTGCGCAGTCTGATAAGCGCGAGTAACGGTCCCAACGCTGATTCCGAGCTGATACGCGAGTTCGCGCATTGGCAAAAGCCGCATACCGGGCTCCGCGCGACCGGTCTGGATGTCCCGCTCCAGCGCATTAACGAGCGCTTCATACCGCGGCCCCTGGGAAGAGATCTGCTTAGGGATCCAAATTGCCATAAGATAATGTCTCTGTTGTCTTGCTAATACAATGTTGCCAGCCCTTACTGCGCTTTTCAACGGGCGCTGCGCCGGCCACGGCGATCGAAGTTGAAGCTGATGCAGCGAGCCCCCGCGCCCCGTCGCGTGAGATTCATCGTGAGCGCTTCACCGTGGCCAACATTGATTCGGGATGCGCCCTTCCGCAGACTGAGCGGACCGCCAAAATCCAAAACCGCTGAATCGTGCGATGCGAACAGGAAACGGTGCGGCGTGGCAGATTGTACTAGCGCAATGTAACAATTGCTTCATGAAGCAATATGCGCATAGTTCGTGAAGTTCTTCCAGAGAGGGAAATTCGAGCATGAATGCACCACAGGCGGACCGGCTGAAATTGCAAATTCAAACCGGCCAATATGGCGGCGTCCAAAAAACCCATCCGAGGACCAATTCGAGGCCCGGCGACCAACTTCCCCCGCTTGAACTGTGCTCGACCGCTGGGAACACGGTTCACCTCGATCAGCAAGCGCGAAGCAGTCACCTGGTTCTGTTCTTCTATCCAGGGGACCTCGAGGGCCTTCGGTATCCGGAGATGTCGGGATGTACGCCCGAGGCCTGCAGCTTCCGCGACAGCGTGACTGATCTGCGCAAACTTGGTGCGGAAATTTTCGGCGTCAACTTCCACGCCACGTCACGCCAAAAAAGTTTTGTTGCAAGAGAGCATCTCAACTTTCCATTGCTGTCGGACGAAGCCGAGCAATTGACGGTGGCACTGGGGATTCCTGTGTGGACTACGGAACACGGCGAGCGCTTCGTTACGCGGACCACCGTGATCGTCAGGAAGGGAGGCACGATCGCAGAAATCTTCGACGACGTGCGACCAGACGGGCACGTTGCGGCTGTGTTGGCCGCCGTCGAGAAACTCTCGACTGATGGAGCCTGACTCCATGGACGACTCAGCCGTCGAGCGCGTCTTGATTCTGGGGGCGGGGCCCGCCGGCTACACCGCCGCGGTTTACGCCACCCGCGCAAACCTCAGTCCGCTGTTGCTGACGGGTAGTCAGCCCGGTGGTCAGCTGACTACGACAACCGAAGTTGAGAACTGGCCATCGGAAGTCTCCATCTCAGGTCCTGAACTGGTAGAGCGGATGTACAAGCAGGTGGAGCATCTCGGCGCCCGCATTGTCGTGGATTCCGTGACTTCGGTCGACCTGACCCGGCGTCCTTTCACCTGCGTGGGGGAAAGCGGAACGAACTACCGAAGTGACGCGCTGATCATCGCGACGGGCGCGCGGGCCAGGCTGCTCGGGTTGCCAAGTGAGAGCGAATTTTTCGGGTACGGCGTATCCGCATGCGCCACTTGCGACGGCTTCTTTTACCGAGGCAGGCGTGTCGTAGTGATAGGCGGCGGAAGCGCAGCGGTCGAAGAAGCTCTCTATCTCACCAAACATGCCTCGAGGGTGATCCTCGTCCACCGCCGCGGGACGCTGCGAGCGGAAAAGGTGCTGCAGGCGCGGCTGTTCAACCACCCGCAGATCGAGGTCATCTGGAATAGCGTCGTGGAGGAAGTGATTGGCAGGAAGAGTCCCAGTGCCGTCACCCATGTTAGGCTTCGCAATGTCGATACCCAGGCGCGACAGGATATCGCGACGGATGGAGTGTTTGTCGCCATCGGCCACGATCCGGCCACCGACCTGTTTGCAGGCCAACTCGCCCGCGATGACCACGGTTATCTCATCACCAAGCCAGACTCGACTGCAACCGCAATCCCCGGTGTCTTCGCTGCGGGTGATGTCAAGGACAGGATATTCCGACAAGCCGTAACTGCCGCCGGAATGGGATGCATGGCGGCGATCGAAGCCGACCGCTTTTTGTCGGTGGAACGGGCAAGCCGTGATGCGAACTCCGGAAGTGTCGGGTCGCAGTACTGCTTCGTCTGACCACACGGAACGATTTGGATTATCCAACATCTCAACGGAGGCGCGCATGACTGACACGAAAGCAATTGAAGTTCGAGTATCGCCTGTTGGCAAAGCTGAAGATGGCCGGTGGTCCATCTTCGAGCGCGCGCCCGGTCTGTTGAACGGGCTTCGCTCGCTGTCAGGCGACCTGACGATAGGGACTATCGGGCAGGGACTTGTTGCGGGAATATTCGGAACGGCCGTTTCACTCGTTATCCTCAATGGCGCGACCAAGGCTGGTCTCGGTCCAACAGAAGCGACGTCATGGATTTTCGGCGTCTACTTCATCGGAGGACTCGTAACCATTCTCGTTGCGTTGATCTACAGGCAGCCGATTTCCTTCTCGTGGAGTATTCCCGGGACAGCGCTCGTCGTTGCGGCCCTGAAGGACTATTCGTTCGCTCAGCTTATAGGGGCGTATTTGATCGTGGCGGCCCTTGTCACGACGATTGCCTTGACGGGCGTTGTAGGAAGAATCGTCAAATACCTTCCGTTTCCGATCGTCGTGGCCATGATCGGTGGCATCCTCCTGCAATTCGCCATCGGCGTCGTCGGCGCCAGCCAAGCGCAGCCCGTAATCGTTGGTGCTGCGATCATTGGCTATTTTCTGACGGCGAAGGTCCTAAAGAAGGTGCCCGGCGTGCTCGGCGCTCTCGTCTTCGGAGCCGCTGCTGCATTCCTCGCAGGGAAGCTCAATTTCGGATCGATCGAGCTGCATCTCGTGATGCCAACTGCTACTGCTCCGGGCTGGTCGTCATCGGTGATTCTCTCAGTTGCCGTTCCTCTCGCGCTTCTTATCATCTGCGCCGAAAACACGAAGGGCGTCGGTATCCTGTTGTCGGCCGGATATGTGCCTCCGACCAACAGCATGCTTTTCGCCAGCGGGATCGGAACGCTTTTCAGCGGAATGTTCGGGGGACATAATCTCAACGTTGCGGGTCCGATGACGGCGATCTGCTCGAGCCCGCAAGCCGGAAACATCGGCACGCGATATGCTGCGTCGGTGGTTCAAGGTGTCATTTACGTCGCGTTCGGACTGGTTGCGAGCATGGCAGTGAGTACCGTCCGGGCGTTGCCTTCAGAACTCGTCGGGGCGGTCGCTGGGCTGGCGATGATCACACCGCTGGTTGTCGCGCTGAACGCTGCGTTTGCCGCCAGGAAATTCCAAGTTGGCGCTCTCGTTTCGCTGGTGGTCGCGAGCACGAGCTTGACGATTTTCGGAATTGGAGCCCCCTTATGGGCGCTCGCAATCGGGACGCTGGCTTCGTGGATAGTCGAGCCAGATTCGTTCCGGGCCGAAACTTAGATTTATTGCCGTCGGAGCGGAAGCCCGGGACGCTCGCGCAAGCCATTGAAATCTCGTTTCGATGCGTTCCCTGCCGCCGCCATCCTTTGTGGATGGCGGCCAATTTTTGTCGCGCAGAATTTTGACCGTCATCCGTTATTGTCAGGTGCACATCGGTTCGTCACAAAGCGTTATTGTGCTGGAACAGGAGTTCGCTTAAAAAAATCGCGAAAATGGCTCTTCTAAATAGTTGGTGTCGGTGAAGAAATGGGGTCTGAATTTGAGCCGCTACAATGCACCCGGCCTGCAAAGGAAGGGAACGAAGTGGACAGGCCCGGCGGTGACCAAATTGGTAGGCCGCGACATACCGAGGACGTTTAGTTGACCTTCCCCGACATCACACCCGATCTCAAGACCGCGATGCCGCAACTGCGCGGGCGGTTGCTGGCGAACCAGTCGCTGGCGGAGCTGACGTGGTTTCGCGTCGGCGGGCCGGCGCAGGTGCTGTTTACGCCGGCGGATGAAGACGATCTCGCGTACTTCTTAAAGCTGCTTCCGAAGGCATTGCCGGTCTATGTCGTCGGCGTCGGCTCCAACCTGATCGTGCGCGACGGTGGTATGGCGGGGGTGGTGATCCGGCTGTCGCCGCGGGCGTTCGGCGAGACATCTGCGTCGGGCGATATCGTCAGCGCGGGCACGGCCGCGCTCGACAAGCGCGTGGCGGAGACCGCGGCTGCCGCCAACATCGGCGGCATGGAATTTTTCTTCGGCATTCCCGGCACCATCGGCGGCGCGTTGCGGATGAATGCCGGCGCCAATGGCGGCGAGACCAAGGACGTTCTGATCGAAGCTGTCGGCATCGGTCGCGACGGCACCAGGCATGTCTTCAGCAATGCCGACATGAAGTTCGTCTACCGCAACAGCGGCGTCGATCCTTCCGTGATTTTCACCTCTGCGCGTTTCCGCGGCGCCATCACGGACGCTGAAGCCATTCGCGCGCGGATGAACGAGGTGCAGACCCATCGCGAAACCGCTCAGCCGATTCGCGAAAAGACCGGAGGATCGACCTTCAAGAACCCGCCCGGCAACAGCGCCTGGAAACTGATCGACGCCGCCGGCTGCCGCGGCTTGCGCGTCGGCGGGGCGCAGGTCTCGGAAATGCACTGCAATTTCCTCATCAACACCGGTAATGCTACCGGGCATGATATTGAAACGCTGGGTGAAACCGTGCGCGAGCGGGTTAAAGCGAATTCTGGAATCGAGCTACACTGGGAAATCAAGCGGATCGGAATCGAGCGAGGCTGATGCGGACGACCATTCTCTTTGGCGGCACCAACAAGGAGCGGCTGGTTTCGGTCGCGAGCGCTCAGGCGCTGCATCGCGCCTTGCCGGAAGCCGATCTCTGGTTCTGGGACGTTGCCGATACCGTGCATGAGGTTGCGTCGCAGAAGCTGCTCGAGCATTCGCGTCCGTTTGAGGATGAATTCAAACCCGGCAACCGCGGCTTGTCGCTCGAAGCCGCGCTCGACAAGGCGAAGTTCGAGGATCGCGTGCTGGTGCTCGGCCTGCATGGCGGCCGGGCCGAGAACGGCGAATTGCAGGCGATGTGCGAACTGCGCGGGATTCCCTTCACCGGCTCCGGCTCGGCGTCGTCGAATCTCGCTTTCGACAAGGTGGCGGCAAAACGCTTTGCGGCCTATGCGGGCGTCACAGCGCCGGCCGGCGTCGCCCTGGAAGAGCTCGACACGGCGTTCGCCGAATACGGCAGGCTGATCGCAAAGCCGGCGCGGGATGGATCGAGCTATGGCCTGATCTTCGTCAATGCGAAGCAGGATCTCGTCGCCGTGCGCAACGCCGCCAGAACAGAGGAATATCTGATCGAGCCGTTCGTGTCGGGCGTGGAGGCGACCTGCGGCGTGCTGGAGCGGCCCGACGGCTCGGTGCTTTCACTGCCGCCGATCGAAATCGTTCCGGCGGAAGGCGCGTTCGACTACACGGCGAAGTACCTGCTCAAATCTACCCAGGAGATCTGTCCGGGACGATTTTCGCCCGAGATCAGCACAGCCCTCATGGACCAGGCGCTGCGGGCGCACCGGGCGCTGTCGTGCAGCGGCTATTCCCGGACCGACTTCATCGTCTCGGCGAAGGGGTTGGTTTACCTGGAAACCAACACGCTGCCGGGCCTGACCGCCGCATCGCTCTACCCGAAGGCGCTGAAGGCGCAGGGGATCGAATTCCCGGATTTTCTGCGCGACCAGATCGCGCTGGCCGAACGGCGCAACCGGGAACGGGTTTGACCGGCCGACCGGCCAGTTAACAGGCCGTTAACCCGGAACTAACCTCGCCACGAGAATTGTTGCTAAAATCCTAAGAATTACCCGGCAAACCACTCAAAAGACGCGTCAAAACGCGTCACCGGCGCCCCGAATTTACACTTTGTTTACCAGGAAGTCCGAAGGTTAACGCTGGCGGCGCATGTGGCGCTTGGCTGCCGGGGCGTGCGCTGTTCCGACTTCAGATCAGCACCAAGTCCGGCAAAACCGAGGCGTCACATGGGCCGGAACCCGCAAAAACGCTTGCGGGAACAACACTTGGACAGGCTCGTGCAATGGATGGTGCAGGACGCCTCGCTCGGTCGCTGAGATCGCTGGGGCCCCAAGCTGACCTGAAAGCGGCTGCTATTGGAGCGGCCGTGCTGCTGCGCGAGCGGATGGGCCTTCGTGCCCGCGTCCCGGCAAGGCCCGTGATCGATCGCGAACCGTCGAATCGCCTGGTCCTGCTGGTCGAACGTTACCTTCCGAACCGCGCAGGCGTCGCCTTGACCGTGCTGATGCTGCTCGGCAGCGCAGGCCTGGGCATCGTCAAGGGCGGCCATGTCGACGACTTCATGGTGGCGCTTGACGATACCCGCAATGCGCTGGCCAATTCGGCCGGATTCCGCATCACCACGGTTGCCATCAACGGCCGCAAGCAATTGAGCCAGGACGAGGTGCTCGCGATCGGCGGCGTCAACGGCCGTTCCTCGCTGTTGTTCCTCGACGCCGCCACCGTGCGCGACAGGCTCAAGGCCAATCCGTGGATCGCTGATGCGACCATCCTGAAGCTTTATCCCGGTCAGCTGCAGATCGACATCGTCGAGCGTACGGCGTTCGCGTTGTGGCAGCAGGAGGGCCGGCTGTCCGTGATATCGGAGGACGGCGTGGTGCTGGAGCCCTACGTGTCGCGCCGCTTCGTGACGCTGCCGCTGGTGGTGGGCAAGGGCGCCGACGTCAAGGCCCGCGATTTCCTCGCGCTGCTCGACCGCTATCCGCAGGTTCGCATCGCGACCAAGGCTGCGATCCTCGTCGGCGAACGGCGCTGGAATCTGCGGCTGAAGGACGGCCTCGACATCCGCCTGCCGGAGAACGACGTCGGCAATGCGCTTGCCGTGCTGAGCAAGCTGGACAAGGACGACCGGCTGTTCTCGCGCGACATCGTCGCGGTCGACATGCGCCTGCCGGACCGCTTGACGGTGCAATTGTCTGATGACGCGGCCAAGGCCCGCGAAGAACTGTTCAAGGACAAGAAACCCAAGAAAAAGGCCGGTGACGCATGACCGGCCTCGATCGCAACCAGACCCCGAAGACGCGCCCCGTCGACCACAAGCGCACCGCGCTGGTGGCGTCGCTCGATGTCGGCACCAGCAAGATCGCCTGCATGATCGCGCGGCTGAAGCCGTCGCCAGCGAACGACGCGCTGCGCGGCCGTACCCATGCGGTGGAACTGATCGGCTACAGCCAGATCCAGTCGCGCGGCGTCAAGGCCGGCGCCGTGGTCGATCTCGCCGAATGCGAACAGGCGGTGCGGCAGGCCGTGGCGCTGGCCGAGCGCATGGCCAAGGTCCGCGTTGAGTCAGTATTGCTGTCGGTTTCCGGCGGCCGGCTGCAGGGCCAGCTGGTCGAGGCTGCCGCCGATATCAGGGGCGGCGCCGTTACCGCCGATGACGTCACCCGGGTGACTTCCACCGGCATGCGCCACGCCACCGGCGAGGGCCGCACCGTGCTGCACGCGCTGCCGGTCGGCTACGCGCTGGATGGCGTCAAGGGCATCCGCGACCCCCGCGGCATGGTGGCCCGGCAGTTCGGCGTCGACATGAACGTGGTGACGGCGGATGCCACCGTTGCCCGCAACCTGATGCTGGTGGTCGAGCGCTGCCATCTCAATGTCGAAGCCATGTCGGCGAGTCCTTATGTCGCAGGCCTTTCCGTGTTGACCGACGACGAGGCCGATCTCGGCGCCGCCGTGGTCGAAATGGGCGCCGGATCGACCACGATTGCGACCTATTCCGCCGGCCGCTTCGTTCATGCATCAGGATTTGCGCTCGGCGGACAGCACGTGACCATGGATCTTGCACGCGGCGTCGGCGCATGCATTGCGGATGCCGAGCGAATCAAGACTTTATACGGGACCGTGCTGACCGGCGGGTCCGACGCGCGCGAGTTGATGTCTGTTCCGACTGCAGGTGAGGAACACGATGCACCGCAGATCGTCTCGCGCGCCACGATCGCGAACATCGTCCGGCATCGTGCCGAGGAGATTTTTGAAATGGTCCGGGACCGGCTCGCGGATTCCCCCTTTGCGGCAGAGCCGCGTGCGCGGGTTGTCTTGAGCGGCGGCGCGTCCCAGCTCACCGGCACCGTCGAACTCGCCACCCGCATTCTCAACCGGCCGGTCCGGATCGGCCGGCCGCTCGGTTTCGGCCGGCTGCCCAACGAGGCCAAGAGCGCCTCGTTCGCGGTGCCGACCGGTCTCCTAGTCTATCCGCAATACGCTCATCTGGAACACGTCGAACCGCGGCATACGCGGCAGCTCAGGACAGGGACTGACGGCTATTTCGGAAAGGTCGGACGATGGCTTCGCGAGGGCTTCTGATGACCGATCCAGTGACCAAACGATTTTCACCAAATGCCGCGGCCGCCGGCCGGGGCGAACCAAAGCGCGCGTCGTAAGAGAGGCAACCATGGCACTCAATCTGACCCCCCCTGACATCAGCGAGCTGAAACCGCGGATTACCGTCTTCGGCGTCGGTGGAGCAGGCGGCAATGCCGTCAATAACATGATCACTGCC
This sequence comes from Bradyrhizobium algeriense, assembly GCF_036924595.1. NCBI lineage: Bacteria > Pseudomonadati > Pseudomonadota > Alphaproteobacteria > Hyphomicrobiales > Nitrobacteraceae > Bradyrhizobium > Bradyrhizobium algeriense. The sequence continues at coordinate 1,040,079 of NZ_JAZHRV010000001.1, forward strand.
GGGTTGCAGGGCGTCGATTTCGTCGTCGCCAACACCGACGCGCAGGCGCTGACCATGTCGAAGGCGCAGCGCATCGTGCAGATGGGCACACAGGTGACGCAGGGCCTCGGCGCGGGGTCCCAGCCTGATGTCGGCGCGGCGGCGGCGCAGGAAGTCATCGACGAACTTCGCGACCACCTCTCGGGCGCCAACATGGTGTTCGTCACCGCCGGCATGGGCGGCGGCACCGGCACCGGCGCAGCCCCCGTCATCGCCAAGACCGCGCGCGAAATGGGCATCCTCACCGTCGGCGTGGTGACCAAGCCGTTCCACTTCGAAGGCATGCGCCGCATGCGCACCGCCGAGTCCGGCATCGCCGAACTGCACAAGGTGGTCGATACGCTCTTGATCATCCCGAACCAGAACCTGTTCCGGGTCGCCAACGAAAAGACCACCTTCGCCGACGCCTTCGCGATGGCCGATCAGGTGCTCTATTCGGGCGTTGCCTGCATCACCGACCTGATGGTCAAGGAAGGCCTGATCAACCTCGACTTCGCCGACGTGAGGGCGGTGATGAAGGAGATGGGCAAGGCGATGATGGGCACCGGCGAAGCCACCGGCGAGAAGCGCGCGCTGACCGCGGCCGAAGCTGCGATCGCCAACCCGCTGATCGACGACTCATCGATGAAGGGGGCCCGCGGCCTGCTGATCTCGATCACCGGCGGCAAGGACCTCACCCTGTTCGAAGTCGACGAAGCCGCCACCCGGATTCGCGAGGAAGTCGACCAGGACGCCAACATCATCGTCGGCGCCACCTTCGACGAGACGCTCGACGGCATCATCCGCGTCTCCGTCGTCGCCACCGGCATCGAGCAGGCGCAGATCGCGCGCAATGCCGCCGCCGCCCCGGCGGCCGCGACCACTGCCACTGCCGGCGCCACGTCCTCGCCCGACAACCGTCTGGCCGAACTGACCGCTCGCCTCCGCGCCGACAATGCGCGGCTGGCCGAACGCGCCCAGAAGCTCGAGCCGGCGCCCGCGCCGCAGGCGATTGCTCCGGCTCCCGCGCAGGCCTCTGCCGTCGCGTCGGCGCAACGTCAGGCCAACAATGTCGAGCGTGCAGCGCTTGCTGCGATCGCAGCTGCGGTTGATACGCCGCAACAGGCTCCGATCCAGCCGGCTTCCTATGGCGATGTCACGGTCCGCCCGATCGCGCAGAAGCCGACCCTGTTCCCGGATCATAACGAGGCCGCCCGCATCGAGCCCGAGCAGCCTGCGACCCCCGAAACCTTCATCCCGCAGGCGGCCGAACGAGCGCCGGCGCGCTCGCCGCGGATGCCGAAATTCGAGGATCTGCCGATGCCGGCGCAGGCCGAAATCCGGCAGGCCCGCGGTGAAGCCGAGGAGGAGCACCCGCAGAAGTCCAAGCTCTCGCTGTTGCAGCGGCTCGCCAATGTCGGGCTCGGCCGCCGCGACGAAGAGGCCGAGCCGCCGATCGCGGCCCGCGCCTCCGGTCCAGCGATGGCCCCGCTGCCACCGCTGCCCGATCGCAAGCCGCAGCGGACCGTCGCCCAGCAAATGGCGGCGAATCATGAACCGGTATCGGAGTACGCAAAACGCCCGGCGCCGCAAGGTTTGGACGTCCATGGCCGCCCGGCACCTGTTGCCTCAACGCCACAGGGCGACGATCATCTTGATATCCCGGCCTTCCTCCGACGCCAGGCCAACTGAGCTTTTGTAACAATTAAGGCGACCCAAGGGGCCCCGGCTGACCCAGCCGGGGCCCTCTCTTTGGCTGGGTACCGAGGCGCGGTTGGTCGGTCAAGCAACTGATTTTAAATGATTAATTATTCATTCCGTGATCAGCTATTGCGGCTGAAACGGCCTTCGGCCGTGCCGGAATTTGGTTAACCCTTGGCGCGATTGCGGCAGAGATAGGGTAACAATCCGTAAAGAAGCGTGAGTTGGCGCGCTTTGGGAAATAGTTATGGTCTGCCGTGACTTGGGGATGCCTAGAACGCGAATCGCCACTTACGCGCGGTTCCCGTCTTTGGGTTAAGTCAGGGTAGTGGGCAGTTATCGATGAAATTCAGCCGGCAAACCACGCTTCGGTCGCAAGCCACCGTAACGGGCGTTGGCGTTCATTCCGGTTTACCTGTCAGCCTGACGCTTGGACCTGCTCCTGTGGATGCGGGTTTTATTTTTGTCCGCACCGGCCTTGATGAGGCCGACCGCGAAGTTCCCGCCATCGCCGAATCCGTAACCGCCACCGATCTTGCAACCGTTCTCGGCGACCGCGAAGGCCCGCTGGTTTCCACTGCGGAACATGTCCTCGCTGCCTTGCGCGGCATGGGCGTCGACAACGCCATCATCGAAGTCGACGGTCCCGAAGTTCCGATCATGGACGGCAGCGCGGCGGCCTTCGTCGCCGCCATCGATCAGGCCGGCATTGTCACCCAGTCGGCCTCCCGCCGCTTCATTCAGGTGCTGAAGCCGGTGCAGGTTGCGATCGGCGACAGCTTCGGCGAGTTGCGGCCGCATGCAGGCGGGTTCCGCGTCGAGATCGAGATCGACTTCGCCAATCCCGTGATCGGCCGCCAGAATTTCTCGCTCGATCTCAATCCTGAAAGCTTCCGCCGCGAGGTTTCCCGGGCCCGGACCTTCGGCTTCATGAACGATGTCGCGCGGCTCTGGAGCGCCGGTTTTGCGCGCGGCGCCTCGTTTGAGAATACAGTGGTGCTCGACGACGCCCGTCTGCTCAACACCGAAGGCCTGCGCTTTTCCGATGAATGCGCCCGCCACAAGGCGCTGGACGCGGTTGGCGATCTGACCCTGGCCGGCTTGCCGCTGCTCGGCGCCTATCGCTCAGTGCGTGGTGGCCACAAGCTGAACCACGCCGTACTGACGGCCCTGTTGGCCGATCCCAGCGCCTGGCGGGTGGTCGAGGCCGAACCGGCACGCCGTACCCGCGGCCATGTTGAGGCCGGCGCAGGCATGGTGGGCGGTTTGATCGCCCCAGCCTATGGTCCGGATGTGTCCTGACTTTCGCTTTGCGAAATGTCCTGACTTTCGCTTTGCGAAATGTCCTGACTTTCGCTTGTGAAATCCACTGACCTCGGCTTGCGAAAGGCCGGGCTTTTTGTGCCGTACACAGACGCGTTTTCCGTAGTAACCACAATTGGTAACGATGCCCGTTCCGCCGCCTTAATCCGGGCGAATTGGCTGCGTATTCGGTTGGTTGAGGACCATTTTTCGGCTACAGAGGCTCGCGGTTGCACGACAAGCGCTACGGGCCTCTGAGGAATTACGCATTGGGCACGGGAAATATGGCTTCCATGACCGCGGTTCATGGGCAGGCGGGCTCCAGTCATCAACCGCATCAAAGGCGTCAGGTCACAGATTCAATGTCGGCACAGCGTATGACGCTTGAACCACGCAAATCACTACGGTTGCTGCGGCTGGCGGCGGGCCTGATTGCGCTCACCATTCCCTTAAGCGGATGCGGCACCGGCGCGCTCTGGGACAAGTTCACCGCCAAGGACGACACCTTCAACGAGGAACCGGCGGACAAGCTCTACAATGAGGGCTTGTACCTGATGAACCAGCGCAAGGATAACAAGGCGGCCTCGAAGAAATTCGAGGAAGTCGATCGCCAGCATCCCTATTCGGACTGGGCGCGCAAATCGCTGCTGATGTCGGCCTATTCCTTCTACAATTCCGGCGACTACGACAGCTGCATTGGTGCTGCGACCCGTTACGTCACGCTGCATCCCGGCAGCCCGGATGCGGCTTATGCGCAATATCTGATCGCGGCCTCGCATTACGACCAGATCCCGGACATCTCCCGCGACCAGGGCCGCACCGAAAAAGCGATCGCGGCGCTGGAAGAGGTGATTCGCAAATATCCGACCTCGGAATACGCCAACTCCGCCAAGGCCAAGCTCGAAGGCGCGCGCGACCAGCTCGCCGGCAAGGAATTGGATGTCGGCCGCTATTATTTGGATAAGCGCGACTTCACTCCGGCGATCAACCGTTTCAAGACCGTGGTCACGCGCTATCAGACCACCCGCCACGTCGAGGAAGCGCTCTACCGCCTCACCGAGGCCTATATGGCGATCGGCATCGTCGGCGAGGCGCAGACGGCGGCGGCCGTACTTGGGCACAACTTTCCTGACAGCCGGTGGTACAAGGACGCCTATAATCTTGTAAAGTCGGGCGGTCTCGAGCCGAGCGAGAACAAGGGTTCCTATATTTCCAGGGCCTTCAAGAAGATGGGTCTCGGCTAGGAATTTACTTCGCATGCTGGCGCGTCTGTCGATCCGTGACATCGTCCTGATCGAACGGCTCGATATCGAATTCTCCCGTGGCCTCGCGGTGCTGACCGGTGAAACCGGCGCGGGCAAATCCATCCTGCTCGATGCCTTCGCGCTGGCGCTTGGCGGCCGCGGCGATTCGGGCCTGGTCCGCCACGGCGCGGAGCAGGGCCAGGTGACGGCCACTTTCGACGTCCCCAAGGACCATCCGGCGGCAAAGATTCTGTCCGAGAACGGCCTCGACGATGCGAGTTCTGAAGAATCCTGCGAAATGATTCTGCGCCGTGTGCAGCTCGCCGACGGCCGCACCCGCGCCTTCATCAACGACCAGTCGATCAGCGTGCAGACCCTGAAAGCGGTCGGCGCTGTCCTGGTCGAGATCCATGGCCAGCATGACGAGCGCGCGCTGGTTGACGCCTCGACGCACCGGCAGTTGCTCGATGCCTTTGCCGGGCTGGAGAAAGAGGTCGCGGCGCTGGAAACGCTATGGGAGGCGCGGCGCACTGCGAATCAAGCGCTCGACGCGCATCGCGCCAGCATGGAACGCGCCGCGCGCGAGGCGGACTATCTGCGCCACGCCGCCGACGAGCTGAAGACGTTGAAGCCGAAGGAGGGCGAGGAGACCGCGCTCGCCGGACGCCGCACCATCATGATGCAGGGCGAGAAGATCGCAAGCGACCTGCGCGAGGCGCAGGAGGCGGTCGGCGGCCCCCATTCGCCGGTGCCGGCGCTGGCCGCCGCAGTACGCCGTCTCGAACGCCGCGCCGCCAATTCGCCCGCGCTGGTCGAGCCGGCGGTGAAGGCGATCGATATCGCGATCAACGCGCTGGAAGAGGCCGACCAGCATCTCAGCGCAGCCTTGGTCGCGGCCGATTTCGATCCCGCCGAGCTGGAGCGCATCGAGGAGCGGCTGTTTGCGCTTCGTGCCGCCTCGCGCAAATATTCGACGCCAGTCGATGGGCTGGCGGCGCTTGCCGCCAAATTCGTCGCCGACGTGGCACTGATCGATGCCGGCGCGGATCAGTTGAAGAAGCTGGAAGCCGCCGCTGATGAAGCCGACCAGCGCTACGGCGCGGCGGCGACCAAGCTGTCTGCTGCCCGCAATAAGTCCGCCGAGAAGCTCAACAAGGCGGTTAACGCCGAACTCGCGCCGCTGAAACTCGAGCGCGCAAAATTCACGACGCAGGTCGAAACCGACGCGAATTCGCCGGGGCCGCAGGGCATCGACCGGGTCGAGTTCTGGGTGCAGACCAATCCGGGGACCAAACCGGGGCCGCTGATGAAGGTCGCCTCCGGCGGCGAGCTGTCGCGGTTCCTGCTGGCGCTCAAGGTGGTGCTGTCCGACCGCGGCTCGGCGCCCACGCTGGTGTTCGACGAAATCGATACCGGTGTCGGCGGCGCGGTGGCGGACGCGATCGGCGCGCGGCTTTCGCGGCTGGCCGGCCAGGTCCAGGTGATGGCGGTGACGCATGCGCCGCAGGTCGCCGCACGGGCCAGCACGCACCTGCTCATTTCCAAGGATGCGCTCGACAAGGGCAAGCGCGTCGCCACCCGCGTCAACGCGCTCGCCGCCGACCACCGCCGCGAGGAAATCGCCCGCATGCTGGCCGGCGCCGAGATCACGGCGGAAGCGAGGGCGGCGGCGGAGCGGCTGTTGCGCGCGGCGAGCTAGGCTTTCATGGCCAAGACAGCAAAAACAAAAACCCTGACCGACGTTGCCAAGCTCACCAAGGCGCAGGCCAAGGTCGAGCACATGCGGCTCGCGCTGGAGCTCGAAGGGCACGACAAGCGCTATTATCAGGAGGACGCTCCCAGCGTCAGCGACGCCGAATATGACGCCCTGCGGCAGCGCTCCAATGCCATCGAGAAGCGGTTTCCCGAATTCGTCACGGCGGAATCGCCGTCGCAGAAGGTCGGCGCGGCGCCATCGGGGCGTTTCAAAAAAGTTCGCCATGCGGTGCCGATGCTGTCGCTCGACAACGCGTTCGCCGAACAGGACGTGCTCGACTTCGTCGGCCGAATCGAGCGCTTTCTCAAGCTCAGTGACGACAAGATCAATTTCTCCGCCGAGCCGAAGATCGATGGTCTCTCGATGTCGCTGCGCTATGAGGGCGGTGAACTCGTCACCGCCGCCACCCGCGGCGACGGCGCCGAAGGCGAGGATGTCACCGCCAATATCCGCACGCTCGAAGATGTGCCCGAGAGGCTGAAAGGACGCAACGTCCCGGATGTCTGCGAGGTGCGCGGCGAGGTCTACATGACCAAGAAGGCCTTTCTCGCGCTGAACGAACGCCAGAAGGCCGCGGGCGATACCATCTTCGCCAACCCGCGAAATTCCGCCGCGGGCTCGCTGCGCCAGAAGGACCCTTCCATCACCGCGTCGCGGCCGCTCGGCTTCTTCGCCTATTCCTGGGGTCAGATGAGCGCGATGCCGGAGGGCACGCAAACCGGCATGATCCACTGGTTCGAGCGCTGCGGCTTCAAGACCAACCCGCTGACGAAGCTCTGCCACTCCGTCGAGCATCTGATCGCATTCCATCGCAAGATCGAGGAGCAGCGCGCCGAGCTCGATTACGACATCGACGGGGTCGTCTACAAGATTGACCGGATCGACTGGCAGGAGCGGCTCGGCTTCGTCTCGCGCACGCCGCGCTGGGCCATTGCGCACAAATTCCCGGCCGAGCGCGCCATGACGGTGCTCAAGGACATCGAAATCCAGGTCGGCCGCACCGGATCGTTCACGCCGGTCGGCAAGCTGGAGCCGGTCGGCGTCGGCGGCGTCATCGTGCAGAACGTCACGCTGCACAATGAGGATTACATCAAGGGCATCGGCAACAAGGGCGAAGTGCTGCGCGAGGGGCGCGACATCAGGCTTGGCGATACCGTCGTGATCCAGCGCGCCGGCGACGTGATTCCGCAGGTCGTCGACGTCGTGATCGACAAGCGGCCGAAGGGCGCGAAGGAGTTTCACTTCCCGAAGAAATGCCCGTGCCCGCTGCACACCGACGTCGTGCGCGAGGAAACGGCAACCGGCGAGGAAGGCTCGCGCGCCCGCTGCACCGGCGAGTTCGCCTGTCCGTTCCAGAAGATCGAGCATCTTAAACTGTTCGTGTCGCGCCGGGCGTTCGATATCGACGGGCTCGGCGAGAAGCAGCTCCAGTACTTCTTCGACGAGGGGTGGGTGAAGGAGCCAGCCGACATCTTCACGCTGCAAAAGCGCAACGCGAAGCTGAAGCTCGAAGATATCGAGGGCTATGGCGAAACTTCGGTGCGCAACCTGTTCGCCGCGATCGAGAACCGCCGCCGCATTTCGTTGGAGCGCTTCATCTATGCGCTCGGCATGCGCCATGTCGGCGAGACCACGGCGCTGGCGCTGGCGCGCGGCTACGGCTCGTGGGATGCCTTCCACGATGCCTGCCTCAAGGTCGCCAAGGGTGACGAGGACACCATCGCCGAGATGGATGCGATCGACCAGATCGGCGACACCGTAATCAAGAGCGTCGCTGCCTATTTCGGCGAAAGCCATAACCGCGGCATCGTCGAGCGGCTGGTCAAGGAGCTCAACGAGATCATCGACGCCGAAAAGCCCAAGAGCAATTCGGCCGTCGCCGGCAAGACCGTGGTGTTCACCGGCTCGCTGGAAAAGATGACGCGCGACGAAGCCAAGGCGACGGCCGAACGGCTGGGCGCCAAGGCAGCGGGTTCAGTCTCGAAGAAGACGGATTACGTCGTTGCGGGACCGGGCGCCGGTTCCAAGCTCGCCGAAGCGAAGAAACACGGCGTTGCCGTGCTGACCGAGGATGAGTGGCTGAAACTGATCGGGGAGTGAGGCGGGCGCCGCATATTCCGTTGTCGTCACCCGCGAAGGCGGGTGACCCAGTATTCCAGAGGCGGAAGTGGCAGATCGAGAAGCCGCGGCGTACTGGATCGCCCGCCTTCGCGGGCGATGACAGCAGACAATGAGGCGCTGACGTCGTGGATTGCTCTCTCAGCATCCCGACTCTTCCTCCTCCGTCTGCTCGATCAATTCCTCACAAGTGTTCAGCCGTCAGTTGAATTCGAGCTGCTGATATTTCTCCCACGATCGGAAGGGCGAGACCACACGTCCCCTGCGGTCGATGCGTCCCCATTGTCCGCCCACGTACCAGCTACGCTCGCCTTCAGTGACAGTGCGGTCATATTCAATAGTGCAAGCCGTGCAGACAACAGCAACTCCATCCCTGAATGGATAGGCTCCGTCATACCTCGCCGGGATCACGAGATTGAGTTTGCGGTCGATGTATCCAATCTTGCCGCCGACCCGCGACCGCGCGAGACCATCCTCGAAATAGTCCGGGCCGTTGTCCATTGATTCAACCGGCACTGGGATGACGCCACGTCGAATGTAGAACCATTGGGCTTTTCGTTTGTCAGTCCCACCGAACAACAAGACCGAAGCCAGCCCATCACGGTCATATCGAAGTCGAGCCAAATAGGATCGCTTCAAGCGCGGCCGCCCGTCGGGGCCGGTTGCCGCACATTGCTTGAACGTGCGCTCCGGCTCCCAGCAATCGAAGACGCCTGGCGCAACCGTGCCTTGATCCATTGCCACGACCGGTTTTGACGAGAGTGTGAGCAGGGCGCTCAGCGCAAGAATCTTGAGAAAATCAGGCATGATGCATGCGTTCGTTCCAACCGTCATTGCGAGCGTAGCGAAGCAGTCCAGTGCGGCGTAACAAAGTATGGATTGATTTCCCTTGTGCGGCGAGGTGGATTGCTTCGCTTCGCGCGCAATGACGGGGGCGGCAACTTCGCGCATCTCACAACATTCCCGATTCTTCCTCCTCCGCCTTCTTCACCAGCTCCTCGCTGACCACGACACTTCGCCGCGGCACGATGAAGAACATCACCGAGATGCAGGCGATCGACAGTGCGAAGATCGCCGCCGTCAGCGGCAGCGTGGTTGTGGAGTGGCCGCCGAGATAGGCGCCGAATTGCGAGACCAGCGCGCCGATGCCCTGTTGCAGAAAGCCCATCGCTCCGGAGGCGGTGCCGGCGGCCTCGGGACGCGCGCTGATGGCGCCGGCCGCGGCGTTGTTCATCACGAAGGCGTTGGCGACCATCACGATCATCTGGGTGCCGAACAGCCAGAGCGGCGCCTGGTTGATCCCAGCAATGCTCAAGACGAGGTTCAAGAGGGCGCCGCCGAATTGCACCGCGAGTCCGAACCAGATCAGCTTCTCCAGCGAATGCCGCGGCGCGAAACGGACGCAGAACACATTGCCGATCAGATAGGCAAATCCCGTCGTCGCGAACCACGCGCCATATTCGGCCGTGGTTCGGCCCATCTGCGTCACCACAATGTAAGGTCCGCCGCCGGCAAACATGAAAATAATCTGGGAAGCCAGGACCTGGCACAGCACATAGCCGATGAAGGCGCGGTTGCGGATCAGCTTGCCGACGTCGCCGCGGAAGCTGCTGCTCTCGCTGCGTTCGCCGCGCGTCTCGGGCAGCGCCAGCGCGATCAGGACCGCGACGCTGAGCGAAGCCGCCGTGATGAAATAGAAGATGGCGCGCCAGCCGAACGCGGTCTCCAGGAGGCCGCCGACCAGCGCGCTGAGCATCTGCGCCATCATCATGACGGCAATCACGAGGCTGATCATGGAGCTGATGCGGTCGCGGCTGTAGAGGTCGCGGATGATGGCGCGGCTCACCACCATGCCGGTCGCGCCACCCAGCGCCTGCAGGAAACGCGCGGCAATCAGTTGCGGCAGTGTCTGCGCCAGCGAGCAGCCAACGCTCGCCGCCACCATCAGGGCAAGGCCTGCGAGCAGCACCGGGCGGCGTCCGAACTTGTCCGACAGCGGCCCCATGATGAGCTGCGAGCAGGCGATGCCGACCATGTAGAGCGACACCGTCATCTGCGCGACGGAAATGTCACCACCGAACGTCGTCGCCAGCACGGGAAGCGCCGGCACCAGCATATAGAGCGAGATCGGCGCGACGCCGGTCATCGCCACCAGCATCAGCAGCATGATCTTGGAGGTCGCGACGGCGCTCGCCGCCGCGTCGGGCGGCTTGCCCACGACGCCGTGCATTCAGTTCAGATCCTGTTTTGCTTGGATTGGACTTTTAACCAGATGGTTCAGCACGAACAGGGACGTTTTGGCATGCGGCCATGCTGAATTGGGGAGGCGGGTACGAGACTGGGCCGCTGGATTCTACTTTGCATGGGGTTGTTTTCGCGGTTTTTGTGTCCGGCGCCCGCGCCGTATCGCTCTAGGGGTACCGGATCCTCCGCCGTCGCCGGGGCGACTGGTGGAAAGTAGGATGGGTGGAGCCAACGGGTCGCGCGAATGCGCGCCCGATGACAGGCTCCGCGATACCCATCGTCTCACCACGCGCACCGGCATTGATGGGTATCGCTGCGCTCCACCCATCCTACGGCTTTAGTCAACGATTAAAGCGGCAGCATCGCCGCCGTCGCCTCATCGAGCCACAGCTTCGTGGCGTTGTCGTCGAGATGCGGGCGCACCGCGCGATTGACACGCTCATGGTAATCGTTCAGCCATTTCAGCTCTGTCGGGCTGAGCATGTTCACATCGATCAGGCGGCGGTCGATCGGCGCCAGCGTCAGCGTCTCGAAGGCATTCACCGGCTTGTCGGCACCTGGCACGTCGGTGCCGATGACGAGTTCGAGGTTCTCGATCCGGATGCCATAGGCGTCGGTCTTGTAATAGCCGGGCTCGTTGGAAAGGATCATGCCGCGCTTCAGCGGCGTGGTGCCGAGTTTTGAAATCCGCGCCGGGCCTTCATGCACCGAGAGATAGCTGCCGACACCATGGCCGGTGCCGTGCTCGAAATCGAGGCCGGCCTGCCACAAAAATTGCCGCGCAAAGGAATCGATCTGCGCGCCGGTGGTGCCGTCGGGAAAGATCGCGCGCGCGATCGCGATGTGTCCGCGCAGCACGCGGGTGAAGCGGTCGCGCATTTCATCGGTGGGATTGCCGATCGCGATCGTGCGGGTGACGTCGGTGGTGCCGTCTTCATATTGCGCGCCGGAATCGATCAGCAGGAGATCGCCGGGCGAAATCCGCCGGTTGCTCCTGCGGGTGACGCGGTAATGCACGATCGCGCCGTTCGGCCCGGTCCCGGCGATGGTCGGAAACGAAACATCCTTCAGCGCGCAGGTCTGGCGCCGAAAGGTTTCCAGCGCCTCGACGGTGTCGATCTCCGTCAGCGCGCCGGACGGCGCCTCGCGGTCGATCCAGGCGAGAAAGCGTGTCAGCGCCACCGCGTCGCGCTGGTGCGCGGTCCGCGTGCCCTCGATTTCGGTGCTGTTCTTCACCGCCTTCAGCAGGCTCACCGGATCGTTGCCGCTCACCGGTTTTCCGCCGGCGCCCGCGATCAGGCGGCTGAGCGCATCGGCGGCCGTGGCGCTGTCGAGGGCGATCGCGGCGCCGCTGCGCGCGAGCTCGGTCAAATCGGGCACCAGCGCGTCGGGATCCCGGACGTCGGCTGATTGTTCGAGATGGTCGCGCGTCAGGTTGGAAAGCTTGCGGTGGTCGATGAAGATGGTGGGGCGGCCGTCCTTCGGCACCAGCGCGTAGGACAAAGGCAGCGGCGTGTGCGAGACGTCGGCGCCGCGGATGTTGAAGGTCCAGGCCACCGCGTGGCTATCAGACAGAACCAACGCCTCGGCCCCGAGCTTGCTGATCTCAAGCCGGATCCGCCTGAGTTTTTCGGCTTCGATCTCGCCGGAAAACTGCACGCCATGAACGGAAACGGGGCCGAGCGGCGGCGCCGGGCGTTCGGTCCACACTTGGTCCAGCGGGTTGTTGTCGACCGCGATCAGCTCCGCGCCCGCCTTGGTACAGGCAGCGGCCAGACGCTCGGCTGCCGCGGAAGTGTGCAGCCACGGGTCAAAACCGAGGCGGTCGCCGGCCGAAAGGTGCTTGGTCAGCCAGTGTTCCGGCGGCGGATCGGCCAGTGGCTCGATGTGCCAGGCCTTGCGGTCGACCTGCTTGGCGGCCTGCAGCGTGTAGCGGCCATCGACGAAAACGGCGGCCTCGCGCGTCAGGACGATCGCCACGCCGGCCGAGCCGGTGAAGCCGCTCAGCCAGGCCAGCCGCTCTTCGGAGGCTGCGACATACTCGTTTTGCTGCTGATCGGCGCGGGGAATGACGAATCCCGTCAACTTCCGCCGTGCCAGCTCCTCGCGAAAGCGGGCCAGCCGTGCGGTCAGCGCCACGCCGCCTTCGGGTTCTTCGAATGTCTGGAAATGGGCTTCGAACATCGCCTTGTCACTTTAGGGTTCGGTGGAACGGTCCGCAATGCAGCGGGGCTGGCCACAATTTGGCATAATCCGTGCTTCATTATATCCGTCCGTTTTAGTCGGATGGAACGGTTTTGCGGTGCTGTTCGGCTCAGGATACCGGGAGGCCCGAGGAGTGTTTCAACTCAACGAAGAGGGGATACACCATGCCTGCTTTCACGTTTGAGAAGATTTCGCCGCCGGCCGACCGCGGCCCGGTTCCGCCGGTGGCTAACAAGAAACAGCGCGGCGTCATCGTCCAAATGCTGGACCGGTTCGCTGAAGCGCGGGTCAAACGGACGTTGAAGGCAGAGAAGGGCGTGATCGCCCGCAACCCGCGCAAAACACCCGAGTAGAGTTTTCAATTCACCTTGCGCAGCAACAGGCTGCTCCAGCCCTCGATGCGAAGGTGCCGCACCGGCACCAGCCCGCGGGCGCGGTAGGCGGCGATGACCGCGGGCGCCTGAGGCGTTAGCAGGCCCGACAGAATGACCAGCGCCGATGGCGCCAGATGTCGCGTCATGGGCGCTGCCAGTTGCCGCAACGGATTGGCAAGAATATTCGCCAGCACCAGGTCGAACGGCGCGGCATCAGCAAATTGCGGCGCCGCGAAGCCGGTGGCACGGATCGCCTGCACCAGATGCCCTGACACGTTCAGCCGCGCATTTTCGCGGGCGACCTGCACCGAGGGCGGATCGATATCGCTCGCCAGCACCTTGTCATGCAGCGCCTTGGCGGCGGCGATCGCCAGCACGCCGGTGCCAGTGCCGAGATCGAGCACGCGGCGTGGACGCCAGGCTTTCAGGACATGGTCGAGCAGCAGCAGGCAGCCGCGCGTGGTGCCGTGGTGGCCGGTGCCGAACGCCAGCGCCGCCTCGATTTCGATGCCGATCTTGTTGGGTGCGATCCGCTCGCGATCATGCTGGCCGTGGACGATGAAGCGTCCGGCCGGCACGGGAACGAGGTCTTCGAGGCTGGCCTTGACCCAATCCTTGGCCTCGACCGTGTCGAAGGCGATGCCCTCGGCGATATCAGCGCCTGCGGCATTGGCCACGAGTTCGCGCACCAGCGGCTGATCGGGCGGCTCGGCGAAATGCACCGTGACGTCCCATCGGCCATCCGGCCGCTCGAACGCGGCGATCGCGGCCTGGCCCTCAAAAAAAACTTCGGTCAGGGCATCGACGACGCTCTTGGCTGCGTGCTCGTCACCGATGGCAAAGCTGACGCGGTGCGTAGGGGCGATGGAAGTCATTGAAGAACCTGGAGAAAGTGGAGCGAGGCGAACGAGAAGGAAATGACGCTTGATTCAAATTTGAGCAAATTTCATGTCGTACTACTCGGAAAAGCTGCACCATTACCATTAGGACAACCTTAGATTCATCTTCGTGGGTTCCCGGACGGGAACTGCAGAGGCATCCTCAGTTCCAGGAACACAAACCCAGGTCGGAACCAGCCAATGTCGATCATTAGGTCATTTCTTAGGGACGAATCCGGAGCCACCGCCATCGAGTATGGCCTGATTGCAGCCGGGATTGCGATCGCAATCATTACCGCCGTGCAGGGTGTCGGTAGCAAGCTCAGCAGCAACTTCAACGACATCAGCACGTCGCTGAAATAACCGCCCTCAGTGGGGCATTCTGGGGACCAGGCGCGCCAAGCGCCTGGTCCTTTTTTTGGGGCGGATTGGTCTGCGCGTAATTTGCACCGGCCATCCACAGGCGAACGGGAGTGTTGCCAACCCGGTTATTCGCGGAAGCACATGGTGTCTTCCACAGCCGCTGCGGCGAGTTTTCGACAACTAGTCCACAGGCTTTTCCCGTCGTTGCCCGCCGGCCTTACACACATTGTCCACACCCGGCGCGCGCACGAGTGCCCAATGCGAGCGGGAGGGAGCTGGTTAAGATGACGTGAGCAGCGTCATGCTGGCGTTGCGCCTTTGCTCTCAGCCTATCCAAATAGCGCGCGGTGATCGCCCAGGATTGTCCGCGCGGCGTTGTGGCCGGGGGCGCCGGTGACGCCGCCGCCGGGGTGGGCGCCTGAGCCGCAATGGTAGAGGCCCTTCAGCGGCCCGCGATAGTCGGCATGGCCCAGCATCGGCCGCGCCGAGAACAATTGATTGAGCGTCAAGGCGCCATGGAAGATGTCGCCGCCGAGCAGGCCGAACTGCCGCTCAAGATCGAGCGGCGACAGCATCTGGCGGCCGATCACGCTTGTCCCAAAGCCCGGCGCGAATTTATCCACCGTCGCGATCATGAGATCGGCGACCTCCTCGCGATGGTCGTCCCATGATTTCCCGTCCGGCAATTCCGGTGCGACATGCTGGCAGAACAGGCTCGCGACATGTTGGCCTTCCGGCGCGAGCGAGGAGTCGAGTGTCGAGGGGATCAGCACTTCCACCACGGGCTCGCGGCTCCAGCCGTAGCTGCGCGCATCCTGCCAGGCGCGATCCATGTAGCCTAAGCTCGGCGCGAGGATGATGCCGGCGGTGAGATGGTCGCCGGCGCCCGGCAATGCGGTGAAGGAGGGCAGGGCGCTCAACGCGACGTTCATCCGAAAAGTGCCGGAGGCGTTGCGCCAGCGCGAGATCCGTTCGAGGAATTCCGGCGCCAGCGCGCCCGACGGCACGAGCCGCGTATACAGCAATTTCGGATTGACGCCGGAGACGACGTATTTCGCGCGGATCGTCTCGCCATTGTCGAGGATGACGCCCGCGGCGCGGTCGCCTTCGACGATCACCTCGCGCACGCCGGCCTCGGTTTCGATTTCGGCGCCATGCCCGCGCGCCGCGCGCGCCATCGCTTGCGTGATCGCGCCCATGCCGCCGATCGCGTGGCCCCACACGCCCTTCTTGCCGTTCACCTCGCCGAACGCATGGTGCAGCATGACGTAGGCCGAGCCGGCGGCGTAGGGGCTGGCGTAATTGCCGACGATGGCGTCGAAGCCGAACAGCGCCTTCACCAGGTCGTTCTCGAAACGCTCGTCCAGCATCTCGCCGGCCGAGCGCGTGAACAGGTCGAGCAGATTGCGCTGCTGCTCCAGTGAAAGCTTGCGCAGGATGCCGGCGGTGCCCAACGCATTGAAGGCTTCGCGGATCGCGCCGATCCCAAATCCCTCGACAATGTTCGGCGGCGCGCGCAGCACGAATTGCCGCAGCACGTCGGCGATGGCCTCCAGCTCGCGCGAGAAGGCATCAATAGCGGCCGCATCGTGCTGGCTGAGTTTCTCGACCGATTGCGTAGTGCGGCCCTCGCCGGTCAGGAGATAGCTACCGTCGGGCGCGGGCAGGAAATTTTGCGCACGGCGCTCGACGATGCGCAGGCCGTGATCGGCGAGCTTCAGGTCGGCCATGATCTGCGGGTTGAGCAGGCTGACAGTGTAGGCGGCCACCGAGTTGCGGAAGCCGGGGTGGAATTCCTCGGTCACCGCGGCGCCGCCGACCGCCTTGCGGCGCTCGACCACCTTTACGCGAAGGCCGGCCATCGCGAGATAGGCGGCGCAGGTGAGGCCGTTATGCCCCGCCCCAATGATGACAACGTCGGTCTCGTTCATGCCAGCTTCAGCTTCAAAAAGGTTTGATCGGGATGGGCGCGGCGCGCCCTATCCATGCTTTCTTATCCCGCATTGCTCGCCGTGTCGCCCTATGCTCCATTGCGGCCCTCCGGCGGCCCTGCCGGGCGTCCCGCCACCGGCGTCCGCCGGTTTCCAGCCGGAGTTTTGATGACTTCTCCCGATCTGTTCGTTTCAGCGGACCAGCCTTCCGAAAGCCGGAACCGGCTGGTCCTGGTCGTCTACACCGCCGCGATCTTCGTCAGCGCGCTGCTGCTGTTTTCGGTGCAGCCATTATTCACTAAGATGGTGCTGCCGCGGCTCGGCGGCTCGCCGGCGGTGTGGTCGGTGGCGATGGTGTTCTTCCAGTCGCTGCTTCTCGGCGGCTATGGCTATGCGCATTTTCTGATGCAGGTCCGCAACCGCACGATTCCCGTGGCGGTCCATCTGCTGCTGCTCGCTTGTGCGATGCTGACGCTGCCGCTGTCGATTTCGAGCGGATGGGGCGATCCGCCGATGTCAGGCTATGCGCCTTGGCTGCTCGGCCTGTTTGCGGTGTCGATCGGGTTGCCGTTCTTTGCGCTCGCGGCCAACAATCCGCTGCTGCAGGCCTGGTTCGTCCGCACCGGCCACCCCAACGGCCCCGACCCGTACTTCCTCTACGCTTCCTCGAATATCGGCAGCTTCCTGGCGCTGTTGTCCTATCCGGTGCTGCTGGAGCCGATGTTCACGCTGCGCACGCAAAACCTGATCTGGACCGGCGGCTATGGCCTGCTGATCGTGCTGATTGCAAGCTGTGGCGTGCTGCTGCTGCGCTCGCCGGCGAAGGCGGCAGAGCTGAACATGCCGGCCGACGATGCCAACGCGCCAGCGCCGTCATGGATGTTGCGCGCCCGCTGGATATTCCTCGCCGCCGTACCGTCGGGGCTGCTGATTGCGGTGACCGCGCATATTTCCACCGACGTCGCCGCTGCGCCCTTACTTTGGGTGCTGCCGCTGTCGCTCTATCTCCTGACATGGGTGCTGGTGTTCCAGTCGCGGCCATTGCTCCCTCATAAATGGATGCTGCTGGCGCAACCGCTGGCAATTGCGGGTGTCGTGGTGCTGCTTGCGTTTGGCGGCGAACAGAACCTGCTGCTGACGCTCGGCGGGCATCAGCTGTGCTTCTTCGTCATCGCGATGGCTTGCCACGGCGAACTGGCGCGCACCCGTCCGGCGGCGAAGTATCTCACCGGTTTCTATGTCGCGCTGTCGTTCGGCGGCATGGTCGGCGGATTGTTCGCCGGCCTGATCGCGCCGTTCACATTCTCATGGGTCGCGGAATATCCGATCCTGCTGGCGCTGGCTGCGCTGTGCCGTCCGACCGGCAACGAGCGGTTACCGCGCTGGAGCCACTGGTACTGGCCGCTCCTCGCCGCGTTGGCGGTGGCGCTGATCGCACCGACCTGGTCGACCGGCAAACTGTTCACTTGGCTCGACACCAACAGGGTCTGGGTGATCGGCGCGGTCGGCGTGCTCTCGGCGCTGTTGGCGCTTGCGCTCAACGCCAACCGCTGGAAGATATTTGCGACCGTCGCTGTGGCGCTCGTGCTGCTGCGCGCCTACCCCTCCGACGAAGGACGGGTGGAGACCGTGCGCAGCTTCTTCGGCGTCCACAAGATCGTGGTGACGCCGAACGGCCAGTATCACGTGCTGATGCACGGCACCACGATTCATGGCGCCGAGAAATTCAAGAACGACGACGGCACGCCGGTCACCGGCCAGCCGGAGCCGATCACCTACTACCACAAGGACGGCGGCATCGGTCAGGCGATCGCCGCGATCCGCGAGCGCAAGGGCGCGCCGCTGCGGGTCGCGGTGATCGGGCTCGGCTCCGGCACGCTTGTGTGTGCTTCGGAGCACGGCGAGGACTGGAAGTTCTTTGAGATCGACCAGTCGATGGTCGATACCGCGCGCGACCCGAAATACTTCACCTACATCCAGGTCTGTGAGCCGAATCTCGAACCCGTGATCGGCGATGCGCGGCTGACTTTCGCGCGCGAGCCCGATGGCGTCTACGATCTGATCATCGTCGACGCCTATTCCTCGGATGCGATCCCGATTCATCTGGCGACCGAAGAGGCGATGGAAATCTACAAGTCCAAGCTGGCGCCGCAGGGGGCTGTGGTGATGCATGTCTCCAACCGGCATCTGGAACTGTCGAGCGTCGTCGTCGGCATCGCCGACGCCAACGACTTGAAGAGCTGGGTCTACAGCGAAGATTCCGGTCGCGACAATGAATACATCTTCTCGACCTCGGTCGTGGTCTCGGCGCGCGAAGAGGCCGACGTCGGCAAGCTGGCGTCGTCGGATAAATGGACGCTGACCGAGGCGGAGGATCACCAGCGGGTCTGGACCGACGATTATTCCAACGTGCTGGGCGCGGTATGGCGACGGCTCAGGAATGGTGAGGAATAGACGGGTTGCGATCGAGCAAAGCGCGCCTATGATTGAGTGCGCCCAACGAATGGAAATCCGTCATGGCTGATTTCACTCCCGTATCGGCCGCGATCGGCGGTGTGCTGATCGGGCTTTCCGCTGTCCTGCTGATGTTGTCGACCGGTCGGATCGCCGGCATCAGTGGCATCTTCAGTGGCCTGTTGAATTTGCGCGGCGAGGACAAGGGCTGGCGCATCGTCTTCGTCGCCGGGCTCATTCTCGCGCCCATCCTCGCCGGCCTGATTGGTTACGGCATGGCGCAGCCGAAATTGCCATCGAGTTGGGCCGTCATTATCGCAGCAGGACTGCTGGTCGGATTCGGCACCCGGCTTGGCGGCGGCTGCACCTCCGGCCACGGCATTTGCGGAGTAGCCCGGCTGTCGCCGCGCTCCATCGCGGCCACCGTCGTCTTCATGGTGACGGCGGTCATTACGGTCGCGGTCACCCACCATGTGTTGGGAGGTTGAGCCATGTGGATCATCGCTCCCCTGTTGTGCGGCCTGATCTTCGGCGCGGGCCTGCTGATTTCAGGCATGGTGCAGCCGACCAAGGTTTTGGGCTTTCTGGATATCTTCGGCGCGTGGGATCCGAGCCTCGCGGTGGTGATGGCCGCGGCGCTCGCGGTATCGGTGCCGGGCTTTATGCTGGCCAATCGCCATTCGCGGCCGTGGTTTGCCGGGCAATACTTCCTGCCGGGCAAATCGGGGATCGACTTGCCGCTGGTGGCGGGCGCCGCACTGTTCGGAATCGGGTGGGGTCTTGTCGGCCTGTGCCCGGGACCGGCGCTGGAAAGCCTTGCGACCCTGTCGCCCGGCATCATCGTTTTCGTCGCGGCGATGGCGGCCGGGATGATTGCGCACGATGCCTGGCAACAGGCGCGGCTGACGGCGCAACGCGACCGCACGCTGGCGAGCGCGACGGACGGTTAGGATCGCGGCCACGGATAATGCCGCGACCGCGAAAAATTCGCCCAGTTAATCCTGATAGCCGAACAGCCCGCGCGGCTGATAAGACTGCCGCGGCTGGTAATAGTAGCCCTGCGGCGCCGGCGCGTAGCCGCGGTTGCCGTAATATTGCTGCTGCTGATAGGCTTGGGTGTCGTAGACGCGGCGGCCCGGTGCAGGATAGCGCGCTTCATTCGAAGAGCCGTCGGCGGGATAGATGTAGCCATCGTCGGCCCGCGCCTGCGGCTGTTGTGGCGGCGTGATCACGACGGGATCGCCTGCTGAATCGTATTGCTGTTCATATTGCGGTTGCGGGGCGCGACGCGCGACCGCCGTGTTGGCGCGCGGCCGCGGATTGCGCGCCAGCGCCACCTGGGAGGAGCCGGTCAACGTCACCGTGGTATTGAGCACACCTTCTTGCTTCACCAGATCCCAGAGCTTTAAGGCATTCTCGCGCGATAGTCGCACACAGCCATGCGAGGCCGGGCTGCCGAGACGGTTGACGGAATCGGTGCCGTGAATGGCATGGCCGATCTTCGTGAAGAAGATCGAATGCGGCATCGGCGCGTCGTCGAATTCCTTGGAGTAGTGGTCTTCTTCCATCCGGAAGGCGCGGAAGCTGCCGTTCGGCGTCTCGTAGGAAGGAATGCCTGACGATACCGGCCAGCGATAACGCTCGACGCCGTCGACGGCGACGGTCATCTGCTGGTTATCCTTGTCGACGGTGATGGCGACTTTGGCTTCGGCTGTGCCCGCGGCAAACAGCGTCAGCGCGGCGACAGCAATGAGGAAGGAACGCATTTTACCTTTGGCCTCCCAGGCCCCTGTACTAAACGCCGGCTCTCCGTCCCCCGGCATGGACTATGCCCGGAAACCGGCACTGGTTCCAGTGGCCCGCGCCGCAATCGTTAACGCCGCCCGCGGCGCAAACAAGGCGGCAGGACGGCGCAGGCTGGCTGTGGCGCTGACTTTTTCGCGAGCGGAGGATACGGAGGTGCCGTAGCCCGGATGGAGCGAAGCGAAATCCGGGGGCCGCTGCCTGTGATTGAACACCGTGTCCCGGATTGCGCTTCGCTCCATCCGGGCTACGTATCCCCGTCAGTTCTTCAGCCGGTAACCGGTCCGGAAAATCCACCACACCAGCGCCATGCAGATGGCGAGGAAGCCGAGCGTCATGCCAAGGCTCAAGGCTACGCTGACGTCGGCGATCTCGTAGAAACTCCAGCGGAAGCCCGAGATCAGATAGACCACGGGATTGAGCAGCGTGATGGTGCGCCAGCCCGAGGGCAGCATGTTCACCGAGTAGAAGCTGCCGCCGAGAAAGGTCAGCGGCGTCACCACCAGCATCGGGATCATCTGTAGTTTCTCGAAACCGTCGGCCCAGATGCCGATGATGAAGCCGAACAGGCTGAAGGTCACCGCCGTCAGCACCAGGAAGGTCAGCATCCACCAGGGATGCATGATGTGCAGCGGCACGAACAGCGCCGCGGTGGCGAGAATAATCAGGCCGAGGATGATCGATTTGGTCGCCGCCGCCCCGACATAGCCGATCACGATCTCGATATACGAAACCGGCGCCGACAATATTTCATAGATGGTGCCGACGAATTTAGGAAAATAGATTCCGAAAGAAGCGTTGGCGATGCTCTGCGTCAGGACCGACAGCATCACCAGCCCCGGTACGATGAAGGTGCCATAGCTGACGCCCTCGACTTCCGTGATGCGCGAGCCGATCGCGGCACCGAACACCACGAAATAGAGCGAGGTGGAAACCACCGGCGAGACGATGCTCTGCAGCAGCGTGCGCCAGGTGCGGGCCATTTCGAACAAATAGATGGCGCGGATCGCACGGTAATTCATGGCGCCCTCACCAGGCTGACGAAGATGTCTTCCAGCGACGACTGTCTTGTGTCGAGGTCCGAGATCCGGATACCCGCGCTGCGGAGGTCGCCGAGCAGGCTGGTGATGCCGGTGCGGTCGCCCTTGGTGTCGTAGTCATAGATCACGGCGTGGCCGTCGTCGCACAGTTCGAGATTGTAGGCGGCGAGCGAGGCGGGGATCGCATCGATCTTGCCTTGCAAATGCACTTTCAATTCCTTCTTGCCGAGCTTCTGCATCAGCCCGGCCTTGTCCTCGACCAGGATGATCTCGCCCTTGTTGATGACGCCGATGCGGTCGGCCATCTCCTCGGCTTCCTGGATGTAATGCGTGGTCAGGATGATGGTGACGCCGGAGGCTTGGAGCGCGCGCACCACATCCCACATGCCCTTGCGCAGTTCGACGTCGACGCCCGCGGTCGGCTCGTCCAGGAAAAGAATCTGCGGCTCGTGCGACAGCGCTTTTGCGATCATCACGCGGCGCTTCATGCCGCCGGACAGCGTGATGATCTTGGAATCCTTCTTGTCCCACAGCGACAGGTCCTTCAGCACCTTTTCGATATGGGCCGGGTTCTTCGGCTTGCCGAACAGGCCGCGGCTGAAGCTGACGGTCGCCCATACGGTTTCAAAGGAATCGGTATGCAGTTCCTGCGGCACCAGCCCGATCAGCGACCGCGCTGCGCGATAATCCCGGTTGATGTCATGCCCGCCGACGGTGACGCTGCCCTCGCTCAGATTGGCGATGCCGCAAACGATGCTGATCAGCGTCGTCTTGCCGGCGCCGTTCGGCCCGAGCAGCGCAAAAATCTCGCCGCGTTTGATGTCGAGATTGATGCCGTTCAGCGCCTTGAAACCGGAGCTGTAGGTCTTTGAAAGATTTGAGACGGATATGATGGGGGGCATCGCGAGCATGGCAGTCTGAAACGGAAATGGGCGAACGACACAGCGGCGCTTCGGCTGGAATCGACGCGGGGAAGGGGTGGGAACCGGGAGATAGGGACGAACGTCTCATTCCGCAATAGTAGAATCTGCTTTGCGGAAACGAAGCCTTCGCAATGCATTTATTCTCGGCCAACCTCGAAACGTCGACGGTCTCCAAACCGCATGTTCTTATGACGCGGGCAACAGCCATTTGCCTTGTGCGGCTTGCACAACAGGCAGCCGGCCCGGGCGGACTTCGGGCGTTTGCGCTTGTGGTTCATGGGGTGATTTACACCCGCTCCACGAAACTATCGACCACCTTCTTCTCGCCGGCCTTCTCGAACGCAATGGTCAGCTTGTTGCCGTCGATCTTCACCACGTTGCCGTAGCCGAATTTCTGGTGGAACACGCGGTCGTCGAGCGAGAATTCCGAAACGGTGCCGGTGGATTTTGCGACCAGTTCGCCTTCGATCACCATCGGGCCGCGCTTGTTGCGCGAAAAGCCGCCGCCTGAGAAGGTATCGCCGCGCGAGCCGACATCGCTGCGCGAACCTGAGGTATCGCTGCGCGAACCAGAAAACGGCGACTGGCTTTCCTCGAAACCGCCGCGGGCCTGTCCGCGGCCGCCCTGTCCGCGGTTGCGGTTGGCCTGGGCGCGCTGCCAGCCCGGGGTGCTGTAGCTGGAGCCGAAGGATTCGACATTGTCGAAGCGCGACGGGCCGTAGCCGCTGCTGCCGCCCCAGCCGGAGCCGCCCTTGGATTCCGTGATCTCGACATTGGCCGCCGGCAATTCATCGAGGAAGCGCGACGGGATCGTG
This sequence comes from Bradyrhizobium algeriense, assembly GCF_036924595.1. Classification (NCBI taxonomy): domain Bacteria; kingdom Pseudomonadati; phylum Pseudomonadota; class Alphaproteobacteria; order Hyphomicrobiales; family Nitrobacteraceae; genus Bradyrhizobium; species Bradyrhizobium algeriense. The sequence goes on from NZ_JAZHRV010000001.1 coordinate 1,063,248, forward strand.
GTCGACCACGTTCCGTGGATGCGCCGGTTGGTGGCGAAATAGAGCTTGGCGCGGCGGCGCGCGCGGGTCAGGCCGACATGAGCGAGGCGCCGTTCTTCTTCGAGGCCGGCGCGGCCCTGTTCGTCGAGCGTGCGCTGGCTCGGAAACAGGCCTTCTTCCCAGCCGGGCAGGAACACGTTGTCGAATTCCAGTCCCTTGGCCGAATGCAGTGTCATCAGCGACGCGGCTTCATCCTCGGCGCCGCCGTCGCGGTCCATCACCAGCGAGATATGTTCGAGGAACCCTTGCAGGTTCTCGAACTCTTCCATCGAGCGCACCAGTTCCTTCAAGTTATCCAGCCGGCCCGCGGCGTCGGCGGAGCGGTCCTTTTGCCACATCTCGGTGTAGCCGCTCTCGTCGAGCACGATTTCGGCCAACTCCGTATGCGAGGTGACCTCGCGGTGGGCGCGCCAGCGGTCGAATTGTGCGACCAGCTCGCGCAGGCTCCCGCGCGCCTTCGGTTTCAGCTCGTCGGTCTCGACCACGGCGCGTGCCGCCTCGAACAGCGGAATGCGGCGCTTGCGGGCGTGGTCGTGCAGCATCTGCACGGTGGCGTCGCCAAGGCCGCGCTTCGGCACGTTGATGATGCGCTCAAAGGCGAGATCGTCGGCGGGCGAATTGATCGTGCGCAGATAGGCCAGCGCGTCGCGGATTTCGGCGCGCTCATAAAACCGCGGACCGCCGATCACGCGGTAGGGCAGGCCGAGGGTGACGAAACGATCTTCGAACTCGCGCATCTGGAACGAGGCCCGCACCAGGATCGCGACCTCGTTGAGGTTTTCGCCCGCGCGCTGCAGCTCCTCGATCTCCTCGCCGATGGCGCGGGCTTCCTCTTCCGAATCCCAGGAGCCGGTGACGGTGACTTTCTCGCCGTCGACATCCTCGGTGCGCAGCGTCTTGCCGAGCCGGCCCTCATTGTGCGCGATGAGATGCGAGGCGGCGGCGAGGATATGGCCGGTGGAACGGTAATTGCGTTCGAGGCGGATGACTTTTGCGCCGGGAAAGTCGTGCTCGAAGCGCAGGATGTTGTCGACCTCCGCGCCGCGCCAGCCATAGATCGACTGGTCGTCGTCGCCGACGCAGCAGATGTTTTTGAGGGGGGCGGCGGGCGCCGCGGCCGCGCTCGCCGTCATTCCGGGATGCGCTGAAAGCGCAGACCCGGAATCTCGAAGTGAGTCTTCGCCTGCTCGAGATTCCAGGTTCACGCCTTCGGCGTGCCCTGGAATGACAGGAGAATCGGTGCGCCCCGGAATGACGGAGGGCTCCGTCGCTCCCGGAATGATCGCCGAGAGCGGCGCCCCCGGGCGTGACGGCGCCTGCGACAGCAGCCGCAGCCAAAGATACTGCGCGACGTTGGTGTCCTGGTATTCGTCGACCAGAATGAACTTGAACCGGTTCTGGTACTGCCGCAGCACATCGGGGTTCTCACGAAACAGCCGGATGTTCTCCAGCAGGAGATCGCCGAAATCGGCGGCATTGAGGATCTTCAGCCGCTCCTGATAGCTTGCGTAGAGCTTGCCGCCCTTGCCGTTGCCGAACATCGCGGCCTCGCCCGCCGGCACCTGGCCAGGCGTCAGGCCGCGGTTCTTCCAGCCGTCGATCAGTCCGGCCAGCATGCGCGCCGGCCAGCGCTTGTCGTCGATGTTCTCGGCCTGCAGCAATTGCTTCAAGAGCCGCACCTGATCGTCGACATCGAGCACGGTGAAATTGGATTTGAGCTGCACCAGTTCGGCGTGGATGCGCAGGATGCGGCCGCCGATCGAGTGGAAGGTGCCGAGCCACGGCATGCCTTCCACGGCCTGGCCGAGCATCTGGCCGAGCCGCAGCTTCATCTCGCGCGCGGCCTTGTTGGTGAAGGTCACCGACAGGATTTCATGCGGCCGCGCCCGGCCCTGACTGAGGATGTGGGCAATCCGCGTGGTCAGCACCCGCGTCTTGCCGGTGCCGGCGCCGGCCAGCACCAGAACCGGCCCGTCCAGCGTCACGACCGCGTCGCGCTGTTCGGGATTGAGGCCGTTGAGATATTGCGGACCGGCCGCGGCCCGCGCACGCGCGGCGATGCCGCCAGCCGCAGGCTGGTGCTCGGGGACGCCGTGATGGGGCAGTTTGCTCGGCTCGGTCATGCTCGAATCGCGTTGGCCCCACGATGGCACCGTGAGGCGGTAAAGGGGAGCCTTCTTAGCAGGGATTGAGGGGCATATAGGGCCCGTCCGGCCGTTTTGACAGGTTTTATCCGGTCGCGTTTTCAGGCCCTGATCTCAGGGCTTTGCGGCGATTTTGTTCCGCTTAAATCGTCAAATTTCGGGATTTTGCGGCCCGGAACCATCATTCCCGGCCCGGATTGGTCCTGCAGGCGATGCGCGACGCGTCAGCCGCTGCCATCGCGAGAGCAACAGCCAATCGAGGTCGTGTCATGCTGAGCTGGGTCGTTACGTTTCTGATCATTGCGTTGATCGCGGGTATTCTGGGCTTCGGCGGCATCGCCGGCGCCTCCGTCGAGATCGCCAAGGCGATCTTCTTTATCGCCGTGATCCTGTTCCTGATCTCGGCTGTGGTCGGACTGGTGCGCGGACGCAGCAACGTCTAGCGACCCGGAATGGGCTATCCTGAAGGCATCGCGACCTTGCGGCCGACGCCTTCGGGCCGCGGCACGGCTGCATGCGAATCCACCACCGCCTGGATGCGGGCGCGAATGTCCGGCGGGAAAGGCGCAACTTTCCGCGCATTCATATCCATGTGGAGCGTCATGTTTTCCGAGGTGGCGGAGAGCCAGCCTTCGGTCGCGTGGCGCAGTTCCTCGAACGTATGCAGCCGCTTCTCATCATGACCTAACAGATAAACCGAAATCTGAACGGGATCGCCGAGGTGAATCTCGCGTATGTAGCGTACATGGCATTCGGCGGTGAAGGTCGAGCTGTGGCGCTCCTTCATGTAGGCCGGCCCGATCCCGAGTTGCAGCCACATCTCGTCGATCGCGCGGTCCATCATCACGTTGTAATAGGCCATGTTGAGATGGCCGTTATAGTCGATCCATTGCGGCTCGATCTGCATCACCGAGGACAGGAACGGAGCCGGCGGCAGCGGCATATTCTTCAGGCGGTCGCCGGCGGCGGCAACGGTCGTCATCATCCATCCCTTTGTTTTTGCGGGTCTCTTGACCCCCCTTATATCCTTTGCCACGGTCCGCTCAAATCCGGAGGAATTTGGCGTGGCGATGACGATAACAGGTAGTGTGAAGCGGCCGGAGCCGGAGGCGCTGGCAAGCGCGGTCGAGGCGCTGGCGGCGCGATTCGGCAACCGGCTGATTACCTCGCAGGCGGTGCGCGAGCAGCACGCCCATACCACCACATGGCTTCCGACGCAGCCGCCCGACGCGGTGGTGATGGCGCAGGAAACGTCTGATATCCAGGACGTGGTGCGGATCTGTGCCAAGCACGGCGTTCCCGTGATCGCGTTCGGTACGGGTACGTCGCTGGAGGGCCAGGTCAACGCGCCGGCCGGCGGCGTCTGCATCGATTTGCGCGACATGAACCGGATTCTCGAAGTTCATGCCGAGGATCTGGATTGCGTGATCCAGCCGGGCGTCACCCGCAAGGCGCTGAACGAGCATCTGCGCGACCAGGGGCTGTTCTTCCCGATCGATCCCGGCGCCGACGCCTCGCTCGGCGGCATGGCTTCGACGCGGGCCTCAGGGACCAATGCGGTGCGTTACGGCACCATCCGCGACAACGTGCTGGCGCTCAAAGTGGTGCGCGGCGACGGCGAGATCATCACGACCGGCACGCGGGCGAAAAAATCAGCGGCCGGTTACGACCTGACGCATCTGTTCGTCGGCGCCGAGGGTACGCTCGGTATCATCTCCGAACTCACCATCAAGCTGCGCGGCATCCCCGAGACGATCGCGGCCGCCGCCTGTTCGTTCGAGACCGTGCGCGGCGCCTGTCAGGCCACGATCCTCGCCATCCAGACCGGGATTCCGCTCGCGCGGATCGAACTGCTCAACGCCGAGCAGGTTCGCGCCTGCAATGCCTATTCGAAGCTGACCTTGCCGGAGACGCCGCTGCTGCTGCTGGAATTCCATGGCAGCGAGGTCGAGGTGGCCGAGCAGTCGAGGAATTTCAGCGAGATCGCCAAGGAATGCGGCGGCGGCGATTTCACCTGGACCACCAAGCCGGAGGACCGCACCAAGCTGTGGCAGGCGCGACATGACGCCTATTGGTCGGTGAAGGCGCTGCGTCCCGGCGCGGGCGTGGTGGCGACCGATGTCTGCGTGCCGATCTCGAGGCTTGCCGATTGTGTCACCGAGACCGAGGACGATCTGAAGCGGCTCAATCTGTTGTCGCCGATCGTCGGCCATGTCGGCGACGGCAACTTCCACTGCTCGCTGGTCTGCGACATCGACAATTCGGAGGAAATGGCCCGCGGTGAGGACTTCATGCATCGCCTGGTCGAGCGCGCGCAGGCGATGGGCGGCACATGCACCGGCGAACACGGCATCGGGCAGGGCAAGCAGAAATACCTCGAGGCCGAGCTCGGCCCCGAGGCGATCGACGCCATGCGCGCGCTGAAGCTGGCGCTCGATCCGCAGAACATTTTCAATCCCGGCAAGATCCTGCCGGCGAACTAGGGCACCCCGGATCAAGTCCGGGGCATGCATCGCTCAAAAACGCTACAGCCCTGCCCAGCGACAGCCACCTTCGTGTTGAAACCGCTGGTGGTGGGCGAGGGCTTGCAACGGCGTTGTTCGCTCAAGGGTTGTACATTGTGGCGACCGTCGCAGTTTGGTTCCAAACATAGCCTCGTTTCAACACAGCGCCGCCCGACTTAAACATCGTCGCGCCCGAAGTTCCCTCTTCAGCTTGGTTCCGCAACATGTGTTGCGTGTGCGTGCGTGATGAGGTGCGTTGATGCGTTTTCTTTCCTGGGGGATTGTTGCCGCTTGTGGCTTTTTACTGGCAGGTCCGGCGGCGAAGGCTGCCGAAATCCGTATTCCGGACCTGCCTTCGCCTCAATACAACTGGACCGGGTTCTATGCGGGCGTTTACGGCGGTGGCGCGTATGCCGCGTGGGCGGCCGATTACTGCCGAAATGGTGCTTGTCGTCATGCGGAGGGGCAGGCCGGCGGCTTCGCCATCGGCGTCTATGGCGGCTACAACTATCAATTCGCCAACCGCTTTGTGATCGGCGGCGAACTCGATTGGGGCAAGTCCACGTCGTCACGGGACGAGCACGTCTTTGGCGACAGCGCGTTGCTGTCGAGCTTCGGCGCATTCGGCTCCGCCCGCCTGCGCGCAGGCTACGCGTTCGACCGCCTGCTGGCGTTTGGTGCAGTCGGTGTCGGCGTGGCCAGCATCGGCAACGGCTACCGCTACACCGTTCAGAAGGGGTGTGACACCATAGAGCAGGTTATCTGGGATGAACAGGTCAAGGCCGGGCTGATCGCGGGCGGCGGCTTCGAGTATGCTTTCACCAAGCATTTCGTCGGGCGCGGTGAATATCTCTACGCTAATTATGGCAGCGTCACGCTGTCCAGCCGGGACCGCACCCGCACTGAATTCCGCAACGAGATGCATCTCGTGCGCGTCGGCGCCAGCTACCGGTTCTGATACTCCGCTTGGGCTTGAACGTGATCCGCCACCCCGGGATGAACGCAATTGCGTTCACCCTGAGGTGGCCGCGCGCAGTGCGGCCCTCGAAGGGCGACGGCCACAACTCGGGCCGCTCATCCTTCGAGGCTCGCTTCGCTCGCGCCTCCAGCGACAACGGCGAAGCCGTTGCGCAGGGATGACGGAGATAGTGAGAACGCATTACCTCGATCTAATAGCGCGTTGACGCAGAAACAAAATTTGGTCGAGCGCATTTTTCTGTATGAGCAGAGATTGGTTCAATATCTTCGCTTTGACAGTCGGGGCCCTGCTGCCCATTGCGCTCGTTGTTGTCGTGTTCGCTCTACGTTAGAGCCTGACAAATCATTTCCGACGCCGCATGAGCTATGCAGGTGCCTCCACAAATCAATCAGTAGTGCTGACCAGTCGACGACGTCTGGGAAGCCGCGCGCGGCATGTCATGCTGGTAACATTTTGTCTCAGTAGCTTTCGAACCGTCTTCTCGAACTCATTTAAGGACTTCCAATCATCCAGGATCTCCAGTCATCGACAAGGGAGGTCAACCATGAAGATCGTCGTGATCGGCGGCACCGGCCTGATCGGCTCGAAGACCGTCGCCATTCTGCGCCAAGGTGGCCACGAAGTCCTCGCCGCCTCGCCCAACGGCGGCGTCAACACCATCACCGGCGAGGGGCTCAATGAGGCCCTGGCCGGCGCGCAGGTCGTGATCGACCTGGCCAATTCGCCCTCATTTGAAGACAAGGCGGTGCTGGAGTTCTTCGAGACCTCCGGCCGCAACCTTCTCGCAGCGGAGGCCGCAGCCGGAGTCCGACACCATGTCGCGCTCTCCATCGTCGCAATCGACCGAACAGACAATGGCTATTTCCGCGCCAAGGTCGCCCAAGAGAAACTGATCGAGACCTCCGGCATCCCATACACCATCGTCCGCTCAACCCAGTTCCTGGAATTCCTCCGCGGCGTCGCCGATTCAAGTGCGGACGGAAGCCTGGTCAGGCTCCCGCCCATCCTGTTCCAGCCGATCGCGGCAGACGACGTTGCTGCCATCGTTGCCGATGTGGCACTCGCGGCGCCGCGAAGCGGCATCGTGGAGATCGCCGGCCCGGAACGAGCGCCGTTCAACGAAATCGTCGCCCGTTATCTGAAGGCTGTTGGCGACCCGCGTGAGGTAGTGAGCGATCCCGAGGCCCGATACTGGGGCGGCCGGGTCGAGGAGCACTCGCTCGTGCCGTTGGGCGAAGCACGCCTCGGCCGCATCGGTTTCGACGAATGGTTCCGCCGCTCACAGGCTGCAACCTGACCCCGATCGGAGGTACGCCCTGTCCGTCACGAGCGTGTCCCGGGCAACGAACGAAGGAGGCGACCATGACGATCAAACTCGTTGCGTTGGTTCTTCTGTGCCTCATGACGGGCACGGCGGCGGCACAGGAGCCCAAGGTCACGTCACTCATGTCTAAGGATCTTCCGGAGAATCCCGGCAGGGAAGCTCTGATGATCACAGTCGAGCATGCGCCCGGCGGGTCGAGCGCTATCCACCGACACAATGCACATGCGTTTGTTTACGCGCTGGAGGGCTCCGTCGTGATGCAGCTGAAGGGTGGACAACAGGTGACACTGACACCAGGACAGTCCTTCTATGAAGGCCCTGACGATGTTCATGTCGTCGACCGGAACGCAAGCGGCACCCAGCCGGCGAAATTCCTGGTGCTCTTGATCAAGGACAAGGGCGCCCCCGCACTCGTGCCCGCACAGTGACTGTTACGGCAACCCAAGTACACGAAAGGTAAGGCAATCAGCAGGGACGGACCCGAACTTGAACTTGCCGCGGGCCGGGCGGTTGGCCCTGCGACTGGATGCCGCCGGCATCGATTTTTCGTCCGTGACCGACGTGGCGCTTACCCGCTAATGAGTTCACGGCCTAACTAAATCATCGCGCTTTAGTCGTTCGACCGCGGCGCCGTGATTGCCTTGCGGATCGCTGTGAGCGGCGCGGTGTCGTCGAATTCGAGATCTTCGCCAATCCGCTTCAGTCCGAGGTCGCGCCAGAGCGCAGCAAGATCTGGCGTCACCGGCTTCGGCCCCATCTCGTCGTGGAGCCGGGTCAGCACGTCGACGCCGACGGCCTTGTCAGCGGTTGCAAGAATGCGCTCGATCGACCAGTCCTGCTCATGACTGCCGCCGGCGGCGAGCACGCCGCGCATCGCGTCCTGTAGCCCGCGGCGATTATTCGTCGCTTTGCGGATTTCGATATCGGCCAGCAGGCAGAACATCGCGCCGCCCCAGTATCTGCGCCCCCAGGTGGGCGTGTTGTCGAGGCCCTGGTCGCCGGCCTGCGGCAAACCTTTGGGCATGTCGCGCATCATCGCCTGCCAGATTTCACGCTCGTTAAGGTCTCCGGCCTGCACCCGCGCGACCGGCTCGACATAGACGGCCAGTCCTTCCGACAGCCATGCGTAGCGATCGGGCATGTCGGGCAGGGCGGTATGCACCATCTCGTGCACCATCACCCAGTCGCGCTGCAAGACATCCTCGGTGGAATCGCGGCCGAGCGGAATGCGAATGGCGGCGCCGCGATAGCCCCACGTCGTGCCGCCGCGGATGCGCCCGCCATCGACGGGCACCAATAATAGCCGCAGCGAGGCGACGGGAAACCGCCCGTAATAGGTCGTGACGGCCCGGGCCGACATCCTGATCCAGCCGAGCAGTTTTTCCCTGGGGAGTGCGATGTCGCCCGGCGCGAACGCGACATGGATGGTGCCGCCAGGCACTTCAAGATCGGTCCTGGGCAGCCGGTCGAACGCATCGTAGGGCATGCGGTCGCCGCGCATATATTCCGATTGCGCGTCGGCGCGGAACGATAGGGCGCTTGCCAGCATCGCGGCGAGGACGGCGGCAGCAACGGTCCAGCGAAAGGCGCCGGCGGATTTCATCGCAGCACGCTTTGCACTACGGCAGGTCGGTGCTGCTCGGTGCCTTGCGCGATGAAGGCGGCGGCCTGTTCGTGGAGATCGTCAAGCATGGCGGCGAGCAAGGCTTCGCCCTTGGCCGATGTCGCCCGCGTCGGATCGCCATAGCTGCCGGAGCGGCTGTAGTTCGGTGAATTCGGGTCCGACGGTGTTAATGCGCCCGGCGTCCCCTGTTTCAGCTCAGGGCTGGCTTCGGCGCGCGTCATGTCGACCACGTGCGGCGCCAACGCCAGCATCAGCGACGTTTCCAGTTCGTCGGCATGGCTGCCGTGGCTCTGCTCGGCCAATTGCCTGGCCACGCGGGGATAGCGCGGACCTTCGTGGATCCACAAATGCTTGATCCGCTCGCTGGCGAGGCGCGCCAGGGCGCGGTCTACCGGCGCCAGCGTGCTGATCCCGGTATTGAGCACGAGCAGCTTTGGGCATGCGCTGCCGAGAATCTGCCCCGCCACCTCGCGCACGAGCGCCTCGAAGGTCGAAATCGAAAGGCTGCTGCTGCCGGCATATTCGACGAAGGCGGGGTAATGGCCATAGGTCAGCGTCGGCCAGATCAGCGCGTCGATTTTTTCCGCCATCCGGCCGGCGAGCCATTCGGCCTGAATGCGGTCGGTATTGAGGGGGAGGTGGAAGCCGTGCTGCTTGGCCGCGGCGCCGATCGGCAATATGGCCACCGCGCCATCATTGATGCGCTGCGCGACTTCGTCCCAATGCATGCGCTCGATGAAATGGCGATCGGTGTCTATTCCCATTCGCCGGGCGCCCCTCTTTATGAACCGACGGAAACATCCGTCAAAAGTCCTGCCGTGATCCAGCCGTGCAGATAGCCCGCGCCGCGGCCCGCCGCGCTGTCGGGATCGTCATAGGTAGCTAGCATTTCGCAGAGCACGCCAAACGGAATGCCGTTCGCGGCCTCGTCCCACATCATCGCCTCTTCCGCCGAAAGTTCGCGGAACATCGGCGTGACGTCCTGGCGCCAGATCAGGAGATGCGCGGGCTGCTGCAGCCCGGTCGCGTCCGGCGGCGCCTCGTCGTTCTTGAGCGCAAGCCAGATTGCAGCCGCATTGGTCGCAACGTCGAGCCGGAATGCAGTGGGATGCGGCCGGAATCGGAGGCCCGACCATGCTTCGGGCGCAAAGCCTGCCATGTCGGTCAACGCGACGATCTTGCCTTCCGCGGCGTCGAAGGCGTCGTTGAGCGCCTTTTCGAGTGCGGCGAGATCGGACAGCTCGGGATGGTCGGAGTAGGGGGCGGTCGATTTGAGGAACGCCGGCAGGCCTTGCGAGAACCAGCGCAGGTTCGGATGCCCGGACGGGCGCGCCTTGACGTAAGCGTGGCCCATCTCATCGAACACCTCGTCGCCGAGATAAAGATGCAGCAGCTCATGGTCGTTGCGCATGGCCTCGACCAGCCGCGAGCCATAGGCATAGCGATAGACGCCGAACAGCACCTCGCGCTTCTCCCGCGGGCTGTCGAGGATTTCAGCCAGCACCTTTTCGTCGCCATCAAGGATGCCGCGCTGAAACTCGGCCTGCTGTCGCGCGAAGTCGCTCATCCCGTCTGCTTGCCTGCCGGCAGAATTTTTTCGGCCATCTCGCGGGTCCTGGCAATCTCGATCAGCAGTTCGTCGAGCGGCGGAATGTTGTCGTCGCGCTCGATCATGGTCGAGACCCGGCCAAAGCGTTTCAGGGCTGCGGCATAGAGCTCCCAGACATCCTCGCACACCGGGTGGTCGTGGGTGTCGATGATATGGGTGCCCATGTGGCTGTGGCCGGCCATGTGAAACTGCACCACGCGATCCGCCGGAATTCCATTGAGGAAGGTCATGGGATCGTAGCCGTGGTTGAAGGCGCTGACATAGACGTTGTTGACGTCGAACAACAGCCAGCATCCGGCGCGTCGCGACAACTCGGACAGGAATTCCCATTCCGGCATTTCGGAATTGTTGAACTGAACGTAGGTCGAGACATTCTCCAGCACGATGGCGCGGCCGAGGAAGTCCTGCACCAGCTGGACGCGGCTGACGACGTGATCGAGCGCTTCCTTCGTGTAAGGAATCGGCAAGAGATCATGCAGGTTCTTGCCGTGGACGCCGGTCCAGCATAGATGGTCCGACACCCATTTCGGCTCGACGCGCTTGGCGAGATCCTTCAAGGCTTGCAGATATTCGAAATTCGGCGGCGCGGTGGAGGCGATCGACATCGACACGCCGTGCATCACCACGGGATAGCGTTCGCAAATGCGATCGAGCGTGCGCAGCGGTTGGCCGCCGGGCAGCATGTAATTTTCGCTGATGACCTCGAACCAGTCGATCGGCGGATTGCCGCCCAGGATTTCGTCGTAATGCTGGTGGCGCAGGCCGAGCCCGAAACCGAGGAAGGGCGGCTTGGCCGATGTCGCCGGACGGTCTGCAAGCGCGGCCGCCGAAGTGTCTGGCAATCTGCTCGCGACGTTCATCTCGTCTCCGCTCGAACGGCACCGCCATACAATGCGTGTCCCAAACTGTGCCGTCAACCTAGCATGGATGCGAGGCCCGGCCTACACCGGGCCCCGATGGGACCGCCACTAGGACGGCATGAACTTGCCCTTGGCGGCGTCGCACTTTTCCTTGGTCATGGCCGAGAAGCCCTGGCCCTTGCAGGCGTTCTGGCCCTTGCAGGCATTTGCCCCGCCCTTGCATGCGCTCTGGCCCTTGCAGGCGTTGGCGCCGACGCACTTGCCTTCGCCGGCTGCGTAGGTAGGGCTCGACATGGTGGCGCCCGCCAGGAACAGGGTGGCTGCGGCGGCGGCAATGGCGGTGCCGGACTTGGATGTCATCTTCATGGGTATCCTCCAAAAGAAGTGAGAGGGTGCATCGCCCGCAAGCCGCGACAGTTCCAGCCGACAAACGGCACCCGAAGGTAGTTACGCGGTGGATCTGGCCCTGGTTACGCGCGGGGCCGAATTTATTTCAGCCGCCGGATCGAAACAACGAGGGCCCGGCAGCAGCGCCGAGCCCTCCCTCGCACCTGGTCCGCCGATCAACCCTTGACGAACTTGGCACCCTTGGCGGCGCACTCCTTTTCGGAGGCCATCGAGAAGCCGGTGCCCTTGCAGGCGTTCTGGCCCTTGCAGGCATTGGCCCCGCCCTTGCAAGCGCTCTGGCCCTTGCAGGCGTTGCCGGCCATGCACTTGCCCGCAGCGGCGTTCGCTGATGTCGACACTGTCGACACCACCGAGCCGGCGAGGAACAGGGTGGCAGCGGCAGCGGCAAGCGTCGCACCGGACTTGGAATTCAACTTCATGACGATCTCCTCGATGATTGTTTGAAGACAATACGCCGTGCGCACCCGTTGATCTCTCGATCACGGACCCCACAACGCAAGCGATGTGACGGATGGCAATCGGGTCGCGGAGGCCTGCCGTAAACGGTGGGTCTCCGTGACCTTGGTGCTCATCCAGAGCCAGCTACGGGGCATCGGGCGATTTGGTTACAAAGTTTCAAAAGAAAATTTTCTTTTTTTCATTTGGACATCCCGCCCATATCTAACCCCGGCGGTTCCAAAGTATTTCGTTGCGCATGACAGAGACCTTCGCGGCACGTGCGCCGTGCGGAAAGCGCAGCGCTTCAACGGATTAGCCGGGATGCGGCGGTCGGTTGCATTGCACAACGAGATTCAATCAAGCTATCCACGCACAGGTTTCAGCCTTGCCATCTGCGCAACCGTGGCCCGCAACTCCTCGGCATTGAAGGAGGGAAACGAACAGATGCGGTTGCTGCAGGCGAACGCCGCGGGTTCGCCAAGGTCGGGATATTCGACGTCGGAGTTGGGCAGCTTGCCCTCGCGCAGATCGAGCCACTCCAGCCGCTTGTAGCGGGCCGGCAGCGCGCGGGCCAGGGCATGCAAGCTTTTCGCGCGGGCGTCGTCCTTGTGTCCGACGATTGTCATGTGGGTCGGCTCGGCCGCGAGTTCTTCGTCGGCGAGCAGGACGCCGGGTACGGGACGCATCATTCCGGCCGCGGCACTGGCGAGATAGCGCATCGCGTGCGCGGCGTGCTCGCGATAGGTCTCGCTGCCGAAGTAGCGGTTGAGCAGGTTCGTGAACCTTGCGACCTGCACCTGGTCGTCAATCAGCTTGGCGGGTTTTGCGAGCACGCCGGTCTTGCCTTCCGCGGTCTTCGAGGTCACGAAGCCGCCGGCCTCATCCCGGAAGGTCGCGACGAAATCGCCGGCCTTGGCGGCGGCGGTGAGCCAGTTGCGACTTCCCGTGGCGGCATAGAGATCGAGGAAGGCCTGGCCCATCGAGAGCGTGTCGGCCAGAAATGGTCCGCCGCGATCCTTCTCGCCATGACGGAAACCGCCATCCGGCAGCGCGCGGTTGTCGATCACCCATTTCGCAGCGCGTTCCGCGACCGCCAGCACCTTGGGATCATTGGTAACGTTGTAGTACGCGGCAAGTCCTGAAATGGCCCAGCCATTTTCGCGCGCGTATAAATTCTTGTCGATGCGCGGCATGCCCAGTTTGCGGCGCTCGCCGTCCGGGAGCGCGTAATATTTGTGCCCATCGGTATCGTGGTCGAGATCGGCGTCCTGGCTGACATAGAACGCACCGTCAGGGCTGGTCAAAAACTCCGCGAGATAGCGTTCGATGTTGCGTGCTGCGGCAAGATATTTTGGATCCTTCCACAGCGCATAGGCCTGGCTGTACTGCCGGAGATATTGCGCCTGGAACGACATGATCTTTTCGAAATGCGCGCGGGTCCAGGAGCCGCCTTCGGAATACTGGTACACGCCGCCCCATACCGGATCGATCAGCGCGATAGCGGCATCCAGGGTCTGCCGGGCGCGCTTGATTGCCACGGCGTCGCCGGCCTCGGCGCGGGTGATCGCAAGATCCATGCTGTCGGCGTCGATGAATTTCTGGTTCTCGCCCCAGCCGCCGAGTTTTTCCTCGTAGGATTCGTCGACATTCTTCGTCAACGCGGCGCGCTGCGCCTTGTCGAGGAAGGCCGAGGTCGACGGCTTGACCTCAAAGGCTTCGCCGACCGACGGTCCGGGTGAGGGATCGTCGATGATCGCCTTGAGAAGCGCCTGCATCCGCTCCGGCTCGATATAGCCCCTGATCTTGGCGATCTCGGTGCCGTCGGGGCCGAACACGATGGTCGCCGGCCAGCCCCAGTCACCATAGCGGCTCGACAGATCCGGGTTGGCGTCCTGATCGACCCGCACCGGCAGATATTTCGCGGCGAGCAATTCCCTGACCTCGGGATTGGCGTAGGTCGTCTTCTCCATGACATGGCACCAGTGGCACCACACCGCCTCGAGATCGAGGATGACGAAGCGCTGCTCGGCCTGCGCGCGGGCGAACAGATCGTCGCTCCATTCACTCCATTTCGGCCCGTCCGAAGCGAACGACGGAGACGCGGCAAAGGCGGCGAGGGCGAAGGCGGCAAGGCGGACGAGTTTCATGGCGGCTCCCGGAAACGCTGGCGTTTCGCCAGCTACGCGGCAGGCGAAATCCGGGCTCAGCTTTTCGGGCGCTGTCACAGCATTGTGAGATCAGGTCGATTTCTCACTGCGGCCGGCCGCATTCACCAGCAGCCGGTCCAGTGACACGGCGCCGGGACCGCAGATCGCCAACCACATGAAGCCGGCGAAGTAGACTGCCTCCTCGAAGCCGAGCAGCGTCTCCAGCGAATCGACGTCGCCCCATTTCGCCGCCTTGATGGCAACGACCATGACCACCGCCAGCATCGCGGCCGGGATTCGCGTGAACAGGCCGAGGATCAGCATGGTGCCGCCGAAGAATTCGACGCCGGCTACGAAGGGGGTGAGGATGTTCGGGAATGGAATGCCCCAGCCGACAAAATTTTCGGTCACCTGCTCAAGATGGGTGAGCTTGCCCCAGCCGGACAGCATGAAGGTGTAGCCGACGATCAGCCGCATGATCAGGGGCCCGGCCCAGGAAAAATACGATGCGATTTGCGCGGGCAGCAGGATGAGCAGATGGACGATGAAATACATGCGAATCCCCCTTTAACTATTGGCGATGCCGCAACCTGCGGCTTCTTTCAATCCAGTGCGCACAAAAAGCCACGGCCGCGATTGCGGCGATCTGGTCCTGACAGGAATTTCGCAATGGCTGGCCCGCTTGTTACGGGCCTAACCGAAATTTTGCAGTGCGGGGAAAGTCTCCAGCAGCCAGATGCTGATGCTGGTGACGGAACCGGTCAGGAAGCCGATGCCGGTGATCACCATCAGGATGCCCATGGCATGCTCGACCTTGCCGAGGTGCCGCTTCATCCGCGCGAACAGCGAGGAGAACTGCTCGATCATGAAGGCTGCCAGCAGGAACGGAATTCCGAGCCCGGCGGAATAGACCGCGAGCAGGCCGGCGCCCTTGGTGACGGTGGCCTCAGCGGCTGCGATCGACAGGATCGCTGCCAGAATGGGGCCGATGCAGGGCGTCCAGCCGAAGGCGAAGGCGAGGCCCATGGCATAGGCGCCCCACAGGCCGACCGGCTTCGGCATCGTCATCCGTCCCTCGCGCATCAACAGCCCGATCCGGGTCAGGCCAAGGAAATGCAGGCCCATGATGATGATCACGATGCCGGCCAGGATCGAGAGTTCTGCCGACCAGGCGCGGATCAGGCCGCCGATCAGGGAAGCGCTGGCGCCGAGCGCCACGAAGACGGTGGAAAAGCCCAGCACGAACATCAGCGCCGAAGCCATCACCGCCCGCCTGGAGGTCTTCGCGGTCTCCTCATTGGCGACATGCTCGATGGTCGCGCCGGTGAGATAGATCAGATAGGGCGGCACCAGCGGCAGCACGCAAGGGGACAGGAAGCTGACGAGACCGGCAATCAGGGCCGCCGGGATGGAAACATCGTGCATTGCATGACCTTCGAGAATTGCCACAAGGCATAGCGCCGTACTGGCTTGTACGGAACAGACAATCGATAAGTTTCGTCGCCATTACGGCTCAAGTTCGGTCACAGAGGCGTGTCCGGGGTGCCGAAACGGCCTCGCGGCTGAAACATACGCTGGTATGGTCGCGTAAAAGCCGGTAAGCGGCCCCGCGAAACAGGACCCTGCATGCGCCTCGGCATCCGCACCGCCATTTCCGCCCTCGTGCTGACGTCCATCGTCGTCAGCGCCGTCGGCGTGCATTTGTTGTGGTGGCGCACCGCCCATCAGGTGAGCCAGACGCTGGCCAACACCATCAACGACCAGATCGTTTCGGCAGTGGGTGACGAACTGCAATCGGTCACGACGGAGGCGCGCTCGTCGATGATGGCGGTGCGAACGCTACTCGCCGAAAAAGTGTTCGATCCGCGCGATGCCCGAAAACGCGAAGTCGTTTTCCGGTCGCAATTGCTGTCGCAGCCGACCATCTCCTGGGTGGCGTTCGGATGGCCGGATGGATCGTTCTTTGCCGGCCACAAAGCCGGCGACGGTGTGATCGAAATGCTGGAGATCGCGCCCGACCGCAACATGCGCATCAATCGCTACGAATTCGTCGGCAACGATCTTCGGCTCAAGGCCAGCTGGTTCGAAGAAACCGACTATTCCGTGACGGAGCAAGAATGGTTTCGGGTCGCCAAAGAGACCAACGATGAATACTGGTCGACGCTGACGACGCATCCGCGCGGCGAACGGCTGGCAGCGGCTTTTTCGGCCCCTCTCGACATCGATAAGAAGCCGGCCGGCGTCATCGCCATCATCATCGAACTGACGCGGGTGTCGAATTTCCTGTCGCAGCTCACGGTCGGAAAATCCGCCGGCGCCTTCATCCTCGAGCGGAACGGCAAGGTGGTGGCCTCACCCGATCCGAACGCCAACGAGGCGGTGGCGCTGAAAACCGATCATCCGCTGTTTCCCATTGCGGTCGAGGCGATACAGAACGCCAGTGCTTACGAACCGGGTGAAGGGCAGCCGTTCAACACCAAGGTGGTTCGCGACGGCAAGGCCTATCAGGCGGTGCTGACGCCGATTTCGTTTCCGGGCTGGTCGCTGGTGACGGTGGTGCCGGAATCGGAATTTCTCGGACCGGTGCAGATGACGATCCGGAATTTGCTGATCGGGCTGGCGGTGTTGATCGTTTTCGCCGGGCTCTTGTCGGCATGGCTCGCCCAGCGCCTGATCGCCGCGCCGCTGATCAAGGTGGTCAACGAGATCAGGCATGTCGAGCGTTTTGATCTCGACAAGGTGCAGCGGCATCCGTCGCGGCTGACCGAGATCGGGAATCTTTCAGGCGCCATCGGCGACATGGCGCAGGGGCTTGCCGCGTTCCGTAAATACATTCCGGCCGACCTGGTGAGGCGGCTGATCAGCGACGGTAATGGTGCGCGCCTCGGTGGTGCGATACGGCCGATGAGCGTGATGTTCATCGATCTCGCCGGCTTTACCGGCATGTCGGAGCGTCTCGGCGACCGCATCATTCCGCTGCTGTCGCGCTATTTCGACAGCGTCTCGGTGCAGATTCAAAACCAGAACGGCACCATCGACAAATTCATCGGCGATGCCGTGATGGCGTTCTGGGGCGCGCCGGCGCCGAATCCCGATCATGCCGTCGATTGCTGCCGGGCGGCCCTGGCATGCCGGCACGCGGTGGAAGAGGCCGGCCTCGTCGACGACCACGGCGAGAGCGTCAAGATTCGCATCGGCATCAATTCCGGCGACATGCTGGTCGGCAATATCGGATCGGAAGTCCGGCTGAATTACACCGTGATCGGCGATGCCGTGAATATTGCGAGCCGGCTGGAGAGCACCAACAAGGCGTACGGCTCCACGATCATCATCGGCCCCGAAACGCGCCGGCTGGCGGGGAAAAGCATCGTGGTTCGCGAACTCGACCGGCTGGCGGTCTATGGCCGCGCCGGCGGACTGCAGATCTATGAATTATTGGGCATGGCCGGTGAGTTCGGCGGCGCCCCCGACTGGGTGGCCTCGTATGAATCCGGCCTCGCCGCCTTCCGCGCGCGTGATTTCAAGGCCGCGATTGCTGCGTTCGAGAGCGTGCTGGAAATCCGTAACGATGCTGCGTCATCGGCGATGATCGAACGCTGCCGGCAGCAGCTCGAAAATCCCGCCGGTGAAGATTGGGACGGTACGACGGTCGCCCGATCCAAGTAGCCCGACGCGGCCGCCGCAGCCTTGCGCGAGGCGGCGGCTTTGCCATAGATGTGCCGGCCGTGACGCCACATGTCATGGCGATCGACAGGGAAGCCGCCAGCGTTGAAAATCCTGCTGACCCATACGCCCCAGTCTCGCGCCCAGTATTATGGCGCGCGCAGCCTCGAGGGGCTGCAAGCCATCGCACAGGTCAAGCTGCATCAATCAAGCGACGCGCTCGACGCCACCGGCCTGATCGAGGCCGCAGGCGACGTCGACGTCATCGTCGCCGACCGGCTCACGGCGGGGCCAAGCGAGATATTTCCAGCGCTGCCAAAACTGCGCGCCTTCGTTCGCTGCGCGGTCGATATCCGCAATATCGATGTCGAAGCCGCGTCCGCGGCCGGCGTGCTGGTGACGCGGGCCGGGCCGGGCTTCGTCCAATCGGTCGCCGAACTCGCGGTCGGCTTCATGGTCGATCTGTCGCGCGGTGTCTCGCGCGCGACCGCCGACTACCATTCGGAGCGCAAGCCCGAGATCATCATGGGCCGGCAACTGGCCGGCAGCCGCCTCGGCATTGTCGGCTACGGCAGCATCGGCCGTTACCTGGCTGATATCGCGAAGGTGCTGAGGATGGAGGTGCTGGTCGCTGATCCCTTTGCAACCGTGAGCGATGCCACGATCCGGCATGTGCCGCTCGACGATCTGCTGGCGCGCGCTGACTTTGTCGTCTGTCTCGCTATTGCCAACGAGCAAACCGAAAACCTGATCGGGCAGGCGGCGCTGGCGCGCATGCAGAGCCATGCCTTCTTCATCAACCTGTCGCGCGGCAATCTCGTCGACGAGGCCGCGTTGTCAGCGGCGTTGCGCGAAAACCGCATCGCCGGTGCCGCGATGGATGTCGGCCGCGCGCTGGACCAGATGCCGTCGCCTGAGCTGGCAAAACTGCCGAACGTCATCGCAACGCCGCATATCGGCGGACTGACGCCGCCGGCGATCGAGAGCCAGTCGCTGGAAACGGTGCGGCAGGTGGAGCAGATTGTCGCCGGCAAGATACCGATCGGCGCGGTCAACGCCGATCGCTGGATACGGAGATGATTGTCACGCTCGGCGCCCAACTCGCCCTATGGCGGGTCTACATTGCCGCCGCCCCGTTTGTGCTGCTCGATTGTCGTGCTGGGGGCGTCGCGCACTGGTAGGGTCGGGTGATCCGCAAGGTGCCGCGCCAGTTGCGGTGCCGCGGTGCTGGTGCCTATCAGGCGAAACACGGCGCCGCTCCTGGTGCCTCCGGCGCGTATGCCCTGAAGAGCGTACGACTCGTCGCAGGGCAGCACATAGTCGGGACCGACGCGTGGTGAGTAGGGGCGCGCTGGGCCCGCGGACGAATAAGGCGACTTCCGCCTATCCAGGATCACGTAACCACCGGCGACGTGCACGTCGGCGTCGTAGGCGGTTGCAATCCCGTTGAGGGTGCCGAGGCGATGGATCAGCGACCCGGCTTTGTCGAACTCTCCGTCGACGCGGGTGCAACTGGCCGCTGCCGACCGGGTTCGCTCCCACTCGGGGTCGACAAAATACGAAAGCTTGGCGCCTGTGCGAACGCCCATGTTCGGGTCGCTGCGTGCGACGTATGCGTGGACATCGGCGTAATGGTGATGGTCGTGGGGCACACCGGCGACGCTGATTCTATAGTCCCCATGCTCCGCCACGAGTCCGGCTGAAGCGACGGTGGATTTCACTTCAAGCCGCCACATCGTGTCATCGGCGTCCCACGTGATCGGCCCGTCCACCCCGGCAAGCGAGGTAGCGGTGCTTGGCATTGTGTAAGGAATACCGCTGGGCGATGTCAGGGTCACAGTAACACCGCTGGCATGGGCTGTCTTCATCCACACCTCGCAGAAGCAAAGCACCGTATTGTCCGGAGGAAGGCGCCAGATCCATTCGACGTGGTCAGGCTGGTCATGGTGCCTGTGGAAGACCACGTGGCCCTCGGTAAGGTAGGAATTGCCCGCCGCGAGGAAGATCTCGAGGTTGGGTTTCCCGCCGCTCCCATTGTAGTCGGCAACGAGCGCGCTCAATGCCTCCTCCAGCAACCCCATGCCATCGTGCGGTCCGGTCGTCGGTCCGTAGCTGAGATTGATGAGCACGCGCTCGGTGACGTTTGGCTTGGCAAACGACAGCACATACTGGATGCCCTGGACGACATAGGTCGGGAGCCAGACGCCGGTCGCGTCACGGAGGTTGTCCTCCGAGAATTGCACAAACACCACCTCGGCGCTCGAGGCAACGTCGGTGCCCGGCCTCCAGCTCGGCGGGTCGCGCCGGTCACCCGGAGGCGAGGGACCAATACGCGAAGAGGTCGGAATCCGCCCCGCAAGCACATCCATCACATGCGCACCGTGCGCCTCCCGGTACTTGAGACTGGTGAAGTCAGCCTCTGCGTAACAGTGTTCCTCGTTAATGCGGTTTTGTGACGTCGAATGCAATCCTATCCATTCGTCAAGACCGATTTCCCCGGGCGCAAGAAGAGTTGCGAAATCGCGCCGGTACTCGAGACCGTAACCGAAATCCGTTAGCCGCTTGCCGAAATCGCGTCCGTTGATTGTGACCGGCTGCTTGTCCTGGTTCTGGTCCCAGATGGCCCGCACCCGCGTGCTGACAGCACCGGTCGTCTTGAGAAAATGTGCCGCGGCGAACGGGCAGCCATCGTCGAGCATGCCGATCAATAGTGCTCCGGGCGGATCCTTGCCCTCATCGTAGCGATCCGCAAGGACAGCTTTCCTATTGAGTATTTCCGGGGACGACGGCCGCACCGGAAGCGACAGCTCAACCCTGGAAACATACTCCCTCCAAATCGGGAATGCTCCATGCTCGTCGGTCACCGCCGCTTTGCGGCAGCGCATCGTGACATATCGGGTATTGCCAACGTCGGGGCCGAACTCGACGCCGAAATCTTCGCGCGCAATCATGGCACTCTCGAACGTGCGCACGAATTCAACCTGCTTCAACTCCACAAGCAGGAGCAACCTGAAACGATCTTCATCGAAAAACCGAAACTTCTTCCCGAAATCCTCGAAGTCGGTCGAGAAGTTCGCGAAGTCAGAATCGATTGCGTACCGGAGGTACGGGCCAAAGCAGTTCGGAAATTCCCTGTCGGCCATGGAACGTTCTCCACTTCGGGTTACAAATGATCCCTGGCCGATAGCGTTTTCGAGCGAGGAGGATTCCGGTTCGCGTGACGAAAGCGCGTCGAAACAAGAATCTAGTACTTTGGTTCTGAATCAATCAGAGCCCAAATTTGCCATCCCACTCATCCTGCGCCTTGTCCCATACATGCTCCATCAAATCCGACTTCACGATGCTCGCTCCCGCGGTTGCCGAGTAGAATGACCCGGTGCCGAGCGCCTGGGCAGGGTCGAACGGATTGAAGTCGGTGGTGGGAGCGCCGTCGATTCCGGTGGCGATGAACCTCCGGCTCATGAATGTCTCGACCCCCGTGCAACGCCCGACGAAATACTCGCCTAACGCCACGCCCAACATGCGTCCTGCCATGCTGTCGACAGGGAAGTGGACTCCCGCTACGACACGGTTGGTTGCGATGCGCGCCGCCTGGCGGTCGAGCTGTGCGGTCACTGTTGGGAATCCCGTACCGAGATTTAGCAGCCTTTTCAGCACGTAGACTACCGCATGGACCTGCGTTGCGTGTCCGCTCGGGAAGGCCCCATGCCCCGGGGTCGTGATCATCGGCTGGACCTGGGCGTTGTATTCGACCGGGCGCCAGCACGCCAAGGCATGCTTGAAGCGCATCTCCACGTAAACGCAGAATTGCAACACCATGTTGATGAGTTCGAATGTGCGCTTGGTCCGGTCGGGATGCATGTAGATGATCGACGACCAGAAAGCGTACGTGGGATCGATCTGCGCCAGGATTTCGGTCGCACGTTCGTTACGCAGTTCGGCCCAGCTAAGTACCATCGGGATTTGTGCCCTGAACGTCAGTTCTTGCGGACGTCCGATTTCCGCAATCAAGGATGCGCCCGACAAGACCCGGAATGCGGTGCTGGTCGCCTGAAAGTCGATCCCCCGCATCATCTCGCCGATCGCCGTGTAGGCGCGAACCCACGGCTCCCAGCGTTCCATCTGGCTCTCGCCATCGATGGGCGTCGGCAATGTCGGTCCGTAGTACGTAAAGTACGGGGACGTCGGATTCTCGGGAATAACGATCGTTCCTTCGCGCCCACGGATGAGCGCATCCACCATGATCGAATTGGCATAGGCATCGGCCATCGTGCCAAGGAATGATCCACCGGCCCCACCAGCGCCGCCGGCCCCACCAGCGCCGCCGGCTCCGCCTGCACCCCCTGCGCCGCCCGCGCCACCAGCTCCGCCTGCACCTCCCGCTCCGCCCAGTTGAGCCATTTCTGCCTCCTCTGTGAGTAAGTCAGCCCTGTGAGTAAGTCGGCTTTCCGCCAGTAAGCGCGTGATTTAAACTTGTCCGCTTGTGCTCGTTCCGAATGTGTACTGCTTCACACGAGCGAGATATTTTTCTCCAGGATCAGTGCCGGTTCGAGTTGCCGTTTCCCGATGGCAACCCCGCCATGGCCAGACAGCACGCCCATTGCCGGCCGGTTTCGAGCGCCGCATTCGGCATGCGCGCAAGATATCGCTCCACCGTCAATTGCGGCTCGAGCTGTCGCAGCCTGGCGAGCGCCTCGCGCGCTTCATCCATTCGATCCTGCGCCACGAGCGAGATCGTCAGGGCCCGCCATGTGGAAGAATGCATGCGGTGGTGCACAAGCGATGAGCGCGCAAGCCTTTCAGCATTCTCGTATTGATGCGCGGAAAGCTCTGCCGCCGCGCCAAGGCACTCGAAGTAGTAGCGTTGCGGATCGAGCGGAGAGAGCTCTATCGCGCGGCGTGTCGCGTCCACAGCCGCTTTCCCTTCCCCCATGAACGCGTTAACGGTGCCGAGATAGAGCCAGCCGAGGGCGTGGCTGGGGTTGGCATTCACAGCCTCGTTGCAGCGCTTGCGAGCGGTCTCCAGATCCTTCAACAAGTGACAGTAGACAAAGCCCTCGGTCGCCAGCGCAAGCGCGTCCGACGGATCCCGGTCGAGGGCGGCGTGGGTTGCGCTTAAGGCCTCGACCGCCTCGCGCTTGCGGTCCTCAGACCAGCCGCGTGTCACCTGCAGAATGTACCAGTTGCCGAGCCACGCGCGCGGTGCCGCGATCCGGCTATGCCGGTTAATCAGTTCGTCAAGAATTCTCCGCGTCTGGAGAAACTCCTCCTTGCTGGAGCGGTGCATCAACTTGATGCTGCCAAGCAGCAGCGAGTAGCTCTCGAGGGTCGGCAGCGGCTGGGTCAAAATATGCTCGACCTCAGCGTCGAGGACGGACAAATGCACTGCCTGGGCGATGCGATCCGCCAGCTCGCTTTCCGGCCTCAGCAGATCGCCGATTTCGCCGTTCAGTCGGTCGGTCCAGACCACTTGGTTGTTGCGCGCTTCGGAGAGTTCGGCACTCACCATGATCTTGCCGGCATCCGCAACATACGCGCCGCTGAGGACATAGGTGGCGCCGAGATGTGCCGACACCTCTCCGACATCGCTCGCGCGGCCGCGGAAAACGGCGGTCGACAGACGTGAAATCACCTTCAGGTCCGCTGCCTTCGACAGTCGCCAGATCACGCTGTCGGCAATCAGGTTGCCGACATCGAAAATCGCTGGGCTGTCGCTCCTCGCAGAGAAGGGGATCACGGCAATGGTCGGCTGCATGGCCGTTCCATAGTCGCGCCGCCGAGTAAGGCTTGGAAGCGGACTAGGCGGGCCAACGCGATAGGCCCGAACCGGCTTGTCAAAATGTTTGAGAATGCATTCTCCAAGGTCTTCGCACGACGCGTCAACACCATGCGTAAGCTCGTCGCGTGCTGTGGCGCTGCCGATGGTCTCGCCGGGGTTCGCAAGGCTTGCCAGGGCGGCCGCCAGTTGCTCATGCGCTGAGGCGCTGGCAATCGTCTCGCCCGGGCCGGCCAGCGTTGCCAGCCGCGCCGCCAGGTTTACGCCGGTCCCGTAGATATCGATCCCGTCGCTCCATGCCATCGCGGCGTTGATTCCGGCGCGCAGGTCGAAATGCTGGTCTTCGGGCATGCCGACGTTCTGCGCGGCAAGTGTCCGATGCATCGCGGCGGCGGCATCAGCGGCGTCAGGCACCGTCTCGAAACGCGCCAGAAGACCATCACCGAGACTCTTCACCAGGACGCCGCGATAGCGCGGCAGTATCTCAGTAGTGACGATGCCGACAAAGTCTGCCCATCGGCGAACGGTGAAAGCTTCGTGCTCTCGCATGAGCCGCACCGATTCCACGAGATCGACCAGCAGCACGACGGTCTCTTGACGCACGAGTGCAACGCCTGCACCCGGTACAGCAAATCGCCCGGTCCGGGCGGCTTGTTCTTCGCCTTTGTCCACCGCTTCATCGTTCATGTTGAACCAATTTCGCGATCCGGGCGCTACATCTTAGATGGTATGGAACCACACGCAAGAGCTGCGCGAAAAGCACTCCGAATCAAGAGCTGCCAACCATGAGGCCCCTCGACAAGCGAAACGATCGAGGCGCGTCACAATTCTAAAGCGATTAAGTGGTGAAACACCGGATAAGGTTGTGCATCGAAACCACATCCGGGTACGGTCCCTGAGAAATTCGTGTCATCTTGAGTCGCGGATGCGAAGGTGATGGTCGATCAGACTATTGCCAAGAACATCCTCATTGCCGAGACATCGAAGAAAATGCACACGAAAATCCCCCCATGCATCTCCCCTTCTTCTACGGCTGGCTGATTGTCGTCGTGACGTTCGTCACCATGGCGATCGGCGTCAATGCGCGGACGGCGTTCTCGCTGTTCTTTCCGCCGATCATTTCCGAGTTCGGATGGGAGCGCGGCGTCACGGCCGGCGCCTTCTCCTTCGGCTTCGTGGTGTCGGGTGCCGTCAGTCCGCTGATCGGGCGCATGATGGATCGCCTCGGGCCGCGCGCGGTGATGGAGCTCGGCGTCGCGCTGATGGGCGGCGGGTTGTTGCTCGCGCCGCTGACGACGCAGCCATGGCATCTCTATCTCACGATTGGCGTGCTGGTCGGCGCGGGTAGCGTCTGCCTCGGCTATTCCGGCCAATCGCTGTTTCTGCCGAACTGGTTCATTCGCCGCCGCGGGCTCGCCATGGGGCTCGCCTTTGCCGGCGTCGGCATCGGCTCGGTAACGTTGCTGCCGTGGGTGCAGCATTTGATCGAGCAGACCGGCTGGCGCACCGCCTGTACAGCGATGGGCATCCTGGTGCTCGCCGTGCTCGCGCCGATCAATTTCTTGCTGCGCAAGCGCCCCGAGGATATCGGCTTGCTGCCGGATGGCGATGCGGCGCCGTCGGCGACATCGGCCGCGCCTCGCTCGAACGTCGTCGATCCCGTGTGGGCCGGCACTGACTGGACGCTTGGCCGCGCGCTGCGCACCGCGCGGTTCTGGTGGATTGCGATCGGTTACTTCTGTGGCCTGTACATCTGGTACGCGGTGCAGGTGCACCAGACCAAATTTCTGCTCGACATCGGCTTCAGCGCAAACGTCGCGGTGTGGGCGCTCGGCGTCGTCAGCCTGCTCGGCATTCCCGGCCAGATCTGGCTCGGGCATCTTTCCGACCGGATCGGGCGCGAATGGATCTGGGCTATCAGCTGCGCCGGCTTTGCGATCTGTTTCGCCGCGCTGATCGCCTTGAAATTCGCGCCGGTGTTGCCGCTGGTCTATCTCATGATCTTCACGCAGGGCGCTCTCGGTTATGGACTGACGTCGATCATGGGCGCGGTGGTGCTGGAAATCTTTCAGGGCAAGCAATATGGCAGCATCTTCGGCACCATCATGCTGGCGGCGCTGGCCGGCGGCGCCGCGGGCCCGTGGGCGACCGGGGTGCTGTACGATCTTTCGGGCAGCTACACGTCAGCCTTTGCGATCGGCATCGCCGTCAGCATCCTGTCGGCGGTTGCGATCTGGCGGGCGTCGCCGGGCAAGGTGAGGGCGGTCGCGGGACAAATGCACAAGGCGCACATCAGAAGCGACGCGGGTTAGCTGCCGTTATTGCAAGGCTCGCGATCGCCGCTCATCGGGCGCGCGCTTCAATGTCGAACGTCTTTCGCAGCACTTCCGCACCGTCTCCGATCACGAGGCGGATATTTTCGTCTCAGGTCGATGAAATTCCCATCGTCCTCTGCAGGTCGCCGATGGCGCGAAAAAAGCTGTCGGGTGGCGTGGTCTCGGGGTCGATCAGGCGGTGCAGGCGGAAGCCGTCCTCCAGCGCCAGCACCAGCGCGCCGGCCCATGTCGGGTTGAGAATGGTCGTCCTGCCGCTGTTCCTGGCCGTGGTCTCGATGATGTCGGTGACCAGCTTTCGCCGGGCGCGCAGCCGCTTGGCGAGTTCAGGCCGGCGCTTTTCGGCGCGCGCCACGAACAGGATCATTTCCATGTGCAAGAGGGGAGAGCGGCCGAGCGGATCCTGCTGGCTGCGGTTCATGGTCTTCAGCGCATCGATGAAATCCGCAAGGTTCCTGTGCCTCTCAAGCAGGTCGCGGATGCGCCCGATGGATTGCTCGACGTGATCCTCGAGCATGGCGATGATCAGTTCGTCCTTGCTCTTGAAGTTCGAATAGAACGCCCCGCGCGTGAAGCCGGCCGCCGCCGCGATCGCCTCGATGCTGGCGCCGCCGATTCCCTGTTCCTCGAACACGCGCGCCGCCGCTTCGAACAGCTTTTCGCGGGTGTCGTCCCTGGTGGGTCTCGTTCGCACTCTTGACATCTGCCCAGTTTAGGCGAGAATGCAACTCAATACAACAATGTATCGAGTTTCGATCGCTCGACCCGGGGGAAACGCGCTGTACTGCGCATAGCAACCAGTTGAGGTCACCATGAACGAGCACGTTCAGACTGCCAGTAGCGCGCCGCTGTTCAATCCGCTGTCCCCCGATTTCATTCGCGATCCCTATCCGCATTACGAGCGGATGCGCACCACCGATCCGGTGCACCTGACGCCGCTCGGCGTGTATGTCTGCAGCCGCCACGCCGAGGCCAGCCTCGTGGTGCGCGACAAGCGGTTCGGCAAGGACTATGTCGAGCGCACCATTCGCCGCTACGGTCCCAAGATCATGGACGAGCCGGTGTTCCGCAGCATGAGCCACTGGATGCTGCAGCAGGATCCGCCGGACCATACCCGCCTGCGCGGGCTGGTGGTGAAGGCCTTCACCGCGCGCCGGGTCGAGGACATGCGGCCGCGCATCCAGCAGATCGTCGATGAGACGCTCGACCGCATCATCCCGCAGGGCAAGATGGACCTGATCGAGGATTTCGCGTTCCGCCTGCCGGTCACCATCATCTGCGACATGCTCGGAATCCCCGAAGAGCATCGCGAGGTGTTTTATACCGGTTCGCGCGATGGCGGACGCCTGCTCGATCCGGTGCCGCTGACGCCGGACGAGATCAAGCAGGGCAACGCCGGCAATGCGATGGCGGCGATGTATTTCCAGCAGATGTTCGAGCTGCGGCGGAAGACCCCCGGTGACGACCTGATCACGCAGCTGGTGCAAGCCGAGGAAGACGGCAGCAAGCTCTCCAACGAGGAACTGACCGCCAATATCATTCTGTTGTTCGGCGCGGGCCACGAGACCACGGTCAACCTGATCGGCAACGGCCTGCTGGCGCTGTATCGCAATCCCGACCAGCTTGCGCTGCTCAAGGCCAGGCCCGAGCTCATCACCAACGCCATCGAGGAATTTTTGCGCTACGATTCCTCGGTGCAACTGACCGGCCGGGTGGCGCTGGAAGACATCGACGATCTCGGGGGAAAACGCATCCCGAAGGGCGAGAGCGTGCTGTGCCTGCTGGGCTCGGCCAACCATGACCCGGCGGTCTATCCCGACCATCCGGAACGCCTCGATATCGCCCGGCCCAATGTAAGGCCGCTGTCCTTTGGCGGCGGCATCCATTTCTGCCTCGGCGCCCAGTTGGCGCGGATCGAGGCCGAGGTCGCGATTTCGACCCTGCTTCGGCGGATCCCGGACCTGCGGCTGGATGACGCCGTCAATCCGGAATGGCGGCCGACCTTCGTGCTGCGCGGCCTGAAACGCCTGCCGGCGAGCTGGTAAGGCCCCCCGGCGGGGCGTTTTTAACCCTCGGCTCCGGTGCTTGGAGCCGGTTGGGGCGTCTGTCAGTATGCCGCTGTGACATCGCCGCACTTGCCTCTATATTCCGGGCTGCTCCGGGGCCGGGTTCGGCGTAGCGCGGCCTGCGCGCCGGGGCGGTTCAAGGGGAGATACCGTGCAGACGACGCTGCTCGGCCTGGCAATCGCCTTCATCATTGCGTTGATTGCCGCGCTCGTCGGGCCATATTTCATTGACTGGAACCAGTTCCGGCCGCAATTCGAGGCTGAGGCGACGCGAATCGTTGGCGCGCCGGTCCGGGTCGGCGGCAAGCTCGACGCACGGCTGTTGCCGGCGCCGTCCCTGCAACTGCGCTCGGTCGTGGTCGGCGGCGCCAACGATCTCGGCAAGGTTCGCGCCGACAAGCTCGACGTGGAATTCAGCCTGGGCTCGCTGATGCGCGGCGAGGTGCGCGCCACCGAACTGACGATCAACGGCATGTCGGTCGATCTCGGGCTCGACGCGAAGGGGCGGATCGACTGGCCGGCGACGACCGGGACGGTCAATCTGGGTTCGCTGGCGATCGACCGGCTCAATCTCACCGGGCGCATCGCCCTCCATGACGCGGCCAGCCGCAGCACGCTCGAACTGAACGATATCGCCTTCAGTGGCGACGTGCGCTCGCTGGCCGGCTCGGTCCGCGGCGACGGCAACTTCATGCTGTCGGGCACGCGCTATCCGTTCCGCGTCTCCTCGGGGCAGGGCCCTGACGGCAATGGCACCCGCATTCATCTCAATATCGACCCGGGCCAGCGCCTGCTCCTGGCAGATCTCGACGGCGTGCTGAACTTCGATTCCCGCAGCCCCCGCTTCGAAGGCGCGATCACGCTGGCCGCTCCTCCCGGCCAGAAAGGCAAGGGTAACGATCCACCGTGGCGCATTGCCGGGAAGGTCAAGGCCGATTATTCGGCGGCGCGACTCGATCAAATCGAGGTGACCTATGGCGCCGAGGAGCGCGCGCTGAAACTTTCAGGCAATGGCGACATCCGTTTCGGGGTGGCGCCGCTGTTGCGCGCGGCGCTATCGGCGCGTCAGCTCGATGCCGACAGGTTCGTCGCCAAGGACAATGTCAAGGATAATGCCACTGAGCCGGTTCGCGCGTTACCGGCGCTGCGGGCGCTCACATCAGTCATTCCGCATCTGCCGATCCCCGCGCAGGTCGAACTCGCTTCCGAGCAGGTCATGCTGGGCGGACGCCCGTTGCAGGACATCGCTGCCGAGCTGCATGGTGACGACAAATTCTGGCATCTGCGAAGACTGGAGTTCCGCGCGCCCGGCGCCACCAGGGTTTCGCTCAGCGAGGCCAGTGCGACGGTCGCTGCGCCGGACCGCTTCAAGGCCGCGCTCAGCGTCGAATCCTCCGATCCCGAGGCGCTGCTGACCTGGCTGCAGGGCCGCGGCGAGATCGCCTATCGCAGCCAGAAGCCGCTTCGGCTGCGCGGCGATGTGACCGTTGCGCCTGAGGGCTTTGCCATCGACGCCATGAAAGCCGACATCGAGGGCGGCACGGTGGAGGGGCGGGTGGTGGTGTCGCACCGGCAAGCCATTCACGGCTCCCGGGTCGATGCGGAACTGAAGGCGGAGCGTCTCGATCTCGATGCCGCCACGGCCTTTGCGCGGTCGCTGGCGGGTCCGCAAGGCGAGTGGCCGGATGAGGGAAAGCTTTCGCTCGACATCGGCCGCGCCACCTCCGCCGGCCAGGAGCTTAGTCCGCTGCTCGCCAGACTGGCCTACTCGCCGGCGAAGATATCGCTCGAGCAGTTGAAGATCGGCCAGCTTGAAAGCGTGACGCTGGACGGTGCGGGCAATTTCGACCGCGTCAGCGCGACGGGATGGTTCGCGCTCAATTCGAGCGCCGCCTCGCTCAGTCGGTTGACCAGCCTGATCGTCCCCTTTTCACCGGCGCTGGCCGCGCGGCTCAATGCGATGGCGCCCGGCACGGGCCCGGCGCGCCTGAAACTGGCGCTCGATCTCACCAGGATTGCCGGACAGTCCGATCGCGTCCAGGCGCGCGCCACGGCCGACCTCGACTCGGCGCTGCTCAAGGGCGTCACCACGATCACCGCAAGGCCAACTGTGGCGGCCATCCAGGGCATCGATCTCACCGCGCTCCGGCAGAGTGATGTCGGGATCGAATCGAAATTGTCGTCCGAGCAGGGCCGCGCGCTGCTTGTCCTGCTCGGCCTCGATCGCGCGGTGGCGGCGGGCGACGGCCCGGCGCAATTCGAGGGCAGTGCGACAGGCACGTGGGGCGGGCCGTTGCGGCTCAAGGCAAAGATCTCGGGAACGGGACTTGAAGCCGAAGCGGAAGGCTCCGCCGAACCATGGGCGCAGGAGGCCAACGGCAGTCTCTCCTTGAAGATTCGCCGCGCCGATTTCGGGCCGCTGCTCGATCTCAAGCCGGCGGATACGCTGGCGCAGAACATCGGCCTGTCTTCGCGCGTGCAGCTCACCGGAAACAGGTTGACCTTCGACGACCTCGACAGCAGCCTCGGCGGTTCGCGCCTGCGCGGCAGCCTCGCCGTGACGCTCGGCGAGGAGAAGGAGATCGAGGGCGAAATCGGCGCCGAGCAGCTCGCGCTGGCGCCGGCCTTTGCCCTGGCGCTCGGCGCCGCCGGACACGATGCCGCCGAGCCGCTCAGCACCGGGCTCGCGAAGGGCTGGCGCGGCAGGATCGCGTTTCAGGCATTGCGCGGCCTGCTGCCGGGCGGAAGCGAATTGCAGCCGGTGAGCGGCGTGGTCAAGAGCGACGGCCAGTCGCTGACCTTCGATGCCATCAAGGGCAAGATCGGCGGCGGCGAGGTCACCGCCAGTGTGGATGCGAAGCCGGGCGCGAACGGCATTGCGTTGAACGCGAGCGTCCAGTTCTCCGGTATCGACGGCACGGCGCTGCGTTATCGCAACCTCGCGATGCCTGCCGGCCGCGCGTCGATGCAGATGACGCTGACGAGTCAGGGCCGCAGCGCCTCGGCGCTGGCGGGCGCGCTGTCCGGCAGCGGAACGCTGACGCTGGAGGCGGCGCGGATCTCAGGCCTCGATCCGCGCGCCTTCGAAGTAGCGGTCCGCGCCAATGACAGCGGGCAGGCAAAGGACGACGTCCGATTGAAGCAGATCGTCGAAGCCGCCCTTCCGGCCGGCGCGCTCGCGGTTCCTTCCGCGCAGATCCCGTTCACCGTCAGGGACGGCCGGCTTCGCGTGGGCGCCACGACGCTGGACGGCAATGGCGTGCGGGCCACCGTCTCCGGCGGATACGATATCGCCGCCGATCAGGCCGATATCCGCGCCGCGCTTTCCCTGACGATGACGACCGGGCGTCCGGAGATTCAACTGCTTGCCGTGGGCACGCCCGACGCGCTGAGCCGCAGTGTCGACGTTGCCCCTTTGGCGTCATGGCTGGCGGTCCGCGCGATCGATCACGAAACCCGAAGGCTCGATGCCATCGAACGTGGCGAACCGCCGCCGCCGGCGCCGGCGCCGATCGTGCTGCCGCCCGTGGATGGACAATTGCCGATCCCGGAAGCGACGCTGCCGCCCGCACTGGTGACGCCAAAGGGTCGCGACCCACGGCGGCCTCCGGCGAAGAAGGCGACGGCGCCGCGTCCACCCGTGGTCAATGCGCCGCCCGCGCCCGTCGCGGGCCAGCCGCAGGTTGCGCCGCTGCCGCCGCCGATCGACGTGAGGCCCGCGCCGGGCGCCGCCAAGCCGAGGCCGCCGCGTCCGCCGCTTGCGCTGACGCCGCAGGTCGCCAATCCGCCGCCGCGCTCGAACTAGCCGAGCACGATCTCGCGGCTAATCCCGATTGCCTGCAGAAATGCCTCGTCGTGGCTGACGGCGATCAGCGCGCCATCGAATCCTTGCAGCGCATTTTCCAGTTCCTCGATGGAAGCGAGATCGAGATGGTTGGTCGGCTCGTCCAGCAGCAGGAGGAACGGCGGTTGCGGGCGCGCGAATACGCAGGCGAGGCCCGCGCGCAGCCGCTCGCCGCCTGAGAGCGTGGCTGCGGTCTGCAGCGCCGCCCGGTTGCGGAACGCAAACCGCGCCAGCGCGGCGTGGGCCTCGTTGGCCGAGAGCTCCGGATTCAGGTGGCGCAGATTGTCGAGAATGCTTAAGCAGGGGTCGAGCAGGCCGATATGCTGATCGAGCACGGCAATGCGGTCGGTGCGGCGGCCGATGTCGCCGCGCGCAGGTTTCAGCTCGCCGGTGAGCAGGCGGAACAGGGTGGTCTTGCCACTCCCGTTGGCGCCGCGGATAGCGATCCGCTCGGGTCCGCGCACATCGAACGACAGCGGTCCGAACAGATGGCGCTCGCCGAAGGCCATCACCACGTCTTTGAAGGCGATGAGTTCGCGCCCACCGGGCAGATCGGTGCGCGGCAAATCGATCGATAGCGGCGTCAGGATCTCGACTTGCGCCCTGGCTTTTTCCAGCGCCTCGGCGCGCTCGCCGAGCAGGCGGCCGGCGAGCTGGCTCTCGCGCGCGGCGCTGTTCTCGGCGCGCTCCTTCTCGCGGTCCATGAACATCTTGTCCTCGATGCCCTTGGCGCGCCAGGCGCGGCCGGCCTTGTCGCGGCGCGCCTTCTTTTCCCGCGCCTTCTGCAGCGTGCGCTCGGTATTGCGCAGGGCATCCGAGGCGCGGTCGAGGTCATCAGCGGCGCGGGCGCGGGCCGCCTCGCGCGCTTCGGCAAAGGCGGACCACGCGCCGCCGAATATGCTGATGCCGACCGGCGTCAGTTCGACGATGCGGTCGACGCGTTCCAGCAGCGCGCGGTCATGGCTGGCGACGAGGACGCCGCCCCGCCAGCGTTCGAGCAACTGCGCCACGGCCTGCCGGCCGTCGGTATCGAGATTGTTGGTGGGCTCGTCCAGCAGTAAGAGATCCGGCGCCTCGATCAGGAGGCGCGCCAGCGCGAGGCGCGTTCGCTCGCCGCCGCTCAAGGAGACGATCGGGCGATGCAGCGGCAGTGACGGCAGTCCGGCATCAGTCAGCGCCGCCTGCATCCGCGGTTCCAGCGTCCAGTCCGCTTCGGTTGCGTCATCAAGCGATTCTTGAAGCGATCCTTCGCCGCGTTCGAGCCGGCGCAGGCGGGCAAGATCGCCGGCGACGCCGAGCGCCTCGTCGACCGTCAGCCGTTCATCGGTCAGCTGCGCGAGCATGCCGATCGAGCCGATGCGTTGCAGCGATCCGCCCGCAGGTTCGATCTCGCCCGCGATCAGGCGAAGCAATGTGGATTTGCCGCAGCCGTTGCTGCCGACAAGGCCGGTGCGCTCGCGCCCGATGGCAAGCGTCAATCCATCGAACAGCGGGCGCCCGTCAGGCGTGGCCAGCGAGATGGAATCCAGAACGAGAAAGGCAGGCATGGAGAGCTTCCGAAAATGGACTGAGGTCGCGAGGCGCGGTCAGCTTTGCGATGTCCATTTCTCTCTCCAGGGTTTCTCTGTGACGGGTCTTCTTCCGTCGGTCGTCGTCTTCCGTCGGTCGTCGGGTTCCGCCCGCCAGTTAGGCAGGGAACCGCAACGGCCAATCAATTAGATACATTGCCGTCATTCGTCCAGCCTGCCGCAACGCGCAGCGCCTCTGCGCGGCAGGCGGAATACTTGCCGCCCGGCGGGGTCTGTACCTGCGGCTGGACCATGGATTCGCTCACGCAGGAAACCGGAGGGTTCGCGGATGAAATCAGCAATCAAGCTCGCAACGCTGGCACTGTTTTCGGTGGCTCTGATCGCATCGCCGCCATCCGTTCCGGCCTTTGCCGCGGGGGGCGGAGGCGGCGGAGGCGGCGGTGATCCGCCTTCGGCCAGCCCGCCGCCGCCGGACACCAGGTCCGCTCCCAGGTCGAGCTCCAAATCCAGGAAGAAGCCTACTAAACAGTCGAACGCCGACGATGCCGCCTTCCGACAGGGATACCGTGCTGCTCACGCGACGATCTACGAGCGCAACGATTATGCTGCCGCCATCGATCAGCTCAAGGCGCTCGGCCACGACGATAACGCCGGCGTCGCCAACCTGATCGGCTATTCCTATCGCAAGCTCGGCGACTACAAGCTGTCGCAGACCTGGTACGAGCGCGCGCTGAAGGCGGACCCGAACCACGTGCTGACCTGGCAGTATTACGGCCTGTGGCAGATCGAGCAGGGCAATCGCGACCAGGCGTCGTATCATCTGAGCCGGATCGCAGCGATTTGCGGCACGGGCTGCGACGAATATCGGTCGTTGGCTGCGGCGCTCGAAAAGCCGCCCGGCACCGGACTCGTTTATTGAGCGTTGCTCTATTGAACGCGCTATGGAGCAGGGCGGGGGCGCGCTCGCGCTGATCGAAGCCTTAAGCCTGCGGCCGCGGCGCGTCCGGCGCGGCAGCCGGCATGGCGCGGGTGCGGAAATAGTCGAGCACGAAGAGACGGATCGCCGAGGACAGATTGCCCTGTTGGCGATTGCTGTCGATCTCGCCGACCAGTTCGGACAGCGTCATGTTCCGCAGGCTCGAGATTTCCTTCATGCCGTTCCAGAAAGCCTCTTCGAGGCTGACGCTGGTCTTGTGGCCGGCGACCACGATCGAGCGCTTGACGACGGGTGACTTCATGACGCGTCTCCGTCATCGAGCTTGTGCTGGTCCAGGAGCTTGTGCTGATCCAAGAGATCGCCGGCGCGATCCTTGCGACGTTCATCGAGAGCGCGTTCGGCCTTGGTGCGGCCGAACCGTGCGCGGTTGGCATCGGCTCGCTTTGCCGATTGTTCCCGCTCGCTGCGCTTCTTGAACCGCTTCAGGTTGATCAGGTCTGCCATGTGCGCTTCCATCATCCGGCGACTCGAAGGCATGATGATCGATGACTTAAGCAAATATTTTCGCGCGGCGCGCAAGCAAACTCGACCGTCATTCAGAATCCCCGTATGGTACTCTGTGATAGCACCAAAAAATATATTTCGCTCTGCGAAAACCGAACAATGCTTGCTCCTACCATGCGTCGACGCAACCGCGATAGATGATCAACCTCATTCTTCAGCAATGATCCATAATATTTATATCTCTCACCCCGTAGTTTCCCGGGGGGAGCGCCGCCGCGGCGATCAGCCCGGGTGTGTCATTTTGTCCGGCTGCACCAGGCGTTCGAATTCGGCGTCGTTGACAAGGCCGAGGCGTACAGCCTCTTCCTTCAATGTTGTTCCGCGCGCATGCGCCGATTTGGCGACCTTCGCCGCGTTGTCGTATCCGATCTTGGGAGCCAGCGCGGTGACCAGCATCAGCGAGCGCTCCATCAATTCGCGAATTCGCTTTTCGTCGGCGCGTATGCCCACCACGCAGTGTTCGGTGAACGAACGCGTCGCGTCCGACAGCAGTTGAATGGAATGCATCATACTATATGCCAATACGGGCTTGTAAACATTCAGTTCGAAATGCCCCTGGCTCCCGGCAACGGTGACGGTCGTCTGGTTACCGAACACCTGACAGCAGACCATGGTCATCGCTTCGCACTGGGTCGGGTTGACCTTGCCGGGCATGATCGACGAGCCCGGTTCGTTTTCCGGCAGGATCAATTCGCCGAGACCGGAACGCGGGCCCGAGCCCAGCAGGCGAATGTCGTTGGCGATCTTGAACAGGCCGGTCGCCACCGAATTGATTGCGCCATGCACCGAGACATAAGCGTCGTTGGAAGCCAGTGCCTCGAACTTGTTGGGCGCGCTGGTGAACGGCAGTTGTGTGATTTTCGCGGCGTGCCCGGCGAACAGTTTCGCAAATCTCGGTTTCGAGTT
Organism: Bradyrhizobium algeriense; assembly: GCF_036924595.1. NCBI lineage: Bacteria > Pseudomonadati > Pseudomonadota > Alphaproteobacteria > Hyphomicrobiales > Nitrobacteraceae > Bradyrhizobium > Bradyrhizobium algeriense. The sequence continues at coordinate 1,098,942 of NZ_JAZHRV010000001.1, forward strand.
GAGGCCGGTGCCGACAGCCGTTCCGCCCTGCGCCAGCGGGAACAAATCCTTCACCGCGATGCGCAGCCGCGCCATGCCGCTTTCGACCTGCGCGGCGTAGCCCGAGAATTCCTGTCCCAGCGTCAATGGCGTTGCGTCCTGGGTGTGGGTTCGCCCGATCTTGACGATTTTTGCGAAGGCCTTTTCCTTCTTGCGCAATTCGCGATGCAATTCGTCGAGCGCCGGAATCAGGTCGGCGATGATGCGTCCGGCGGCAGCGATATGCATCGCCGTCGGAAATGAATCGTTCGACGACTGACTCATATTGACGTGATCGTTGGGATGAACCGGTTTCTTGGCGCCGAGTTCGCCGCCCAGCATCTGGTTGGCGCGGTTGGCGATCACCTCGTTCAGGTTCATGTTGGTCTGGGTGCCGGAGCCGGTCTGCCAGACGACCAGAGGAAAGTGATCGTCAAGCTTGCCTTCGATCACCTCGCGTGCGGCACGGATGATGGCGCCGGCGCGGCGCGCATCGAGCAATCCGAGTTCCCGGTTGGTTTGGGCGGCGGCGAGTTTGACGATGCCGAGCGCATGGACGATCGCGATCGGCATGCGGTCCTGGCCAATCTTGAAATTCTGTCGCGAGCGCTCGGTTTGCGCGCCCCAATAGCGATCGGCGGGAACGTCGATCGGACCGAAGCTGTCGGTCTCACTGCGGGTGGATTTGTTTCCAGATGTTTCTGTGCGGGCCATGCGTCATGTCCGTTGCGCCGTGAAGTGGCGGAACGTTTACACTACAGCGTAGCCGATTTCTCGCGCTTGGATTATTTCTTGCGGAAACGATCCAGCCGAACCACTTCAGCGCCTTCGCTCGTCTTCGCCGGCTCGTCCTTGCTTTCCGCGGCGGGCTCCGGCGCGGCGACGGGCAGGGCGGACGGAGCGGGGACAGCCGGCAGCTTCGCCGCCGGTGCCTCGGCCGCCGTCTCCGACGGCTCGAACTGCAGGCCGAACTGCACCGAAGGATCGAGGAAGCTCTTGATCGCCGCGAACGGAACCACCAGCCGCTCGGGGATGCCGCCGAATGACAGGCCGACCTCGAAACGATCCTCCGTCACCACCAGGTCCCAGAACTGATGCTGCAGGATGATCGTCATTTCTTCCGGATATTGCGCGAGCAGCCGCGGCGACAGCTTCACGCCGTCGGCGGTGGAAAGGAAGGTGATGAAGAAATGGTGCTCGCCCGGCAGGCCGTGTTCGGCGGCGTCGGTGAGCACGCGGCGCAGGACCCCGCGCAGCGCGTCGCGCGCCAGCACGTCATAACGGATGTGATCGGTCGCCATGGTCGTCCTGTATGGTCGTCCTGTTACGTTGGATGGCCGCCGGTCCCCCGACTCGCCCCTTTGCGCCATGCTACCCCGGGGGGAGCCGCAGGTCAGCAGGCGTGACGGAGCGAATTTGCGGCAGAACGGCGTCGTCGGCCGGAAATAAAAAGAATAAAGTGGAGGCTTCTGTTGCCAGGTGCCTCCGAACCCCGCCTAGCGGAGCTTAACCCACTAGGACTTTAGACTTGGTCTTTCAAACTGCGTTACGCAGCCTGAGCAACCGGAGCATAGTTGTCGTTTGCAACTATTGCATAGCCCGATAACGGCGGAACCATACCGGGAAAAAACTCGCCCTTTACGCCCTCGTCGATCCTGGTTCGCCCCCGCCGAAACCCATGCTGCAAGGTGGGCAAGGGTGGGCTTGGGTGGAGGCGCCGGGTACTGCCCCCGGGTCCGAATGGTTTATTGCGACGGTCATTTATTTCCATAGCCGGCGAACCGGCACCCCCAATATAGGGCGCAATTTTGGAGAAAAACAGGGGCCGAAGGCGCTGAACAAGAGGGGAACACGAGGTAATACTTTCGGTTTGATGTCGCTCAGTTGCGGTTTCGCCACGAATTCGACCGTTCCTGGTGCGACGGGTGCCGATCGCGTCCCGGCGCTGCATGAATTTTCGCCAGCAGGCCGTGCGGATCGCGCGGCCGATCGCCAATCGTTCGGGGGCTGCGATGCACCAATCGAAGGTTGCGATCTGCGGCCCCGTTGCTGGGCCTGATTGCAGCTTTGCATTTCATTTGCCATTCGGCTTGGAAGCGTTTTGGGTTTTGCTGGCGTTGTCTGAGGAAACTCGCTAGCAAGTTTCCGGGACAAGCATCCAGGTTATCCAAGCAACGGGCTCGAAGCCCGCTTTGGGGAGGAGTATCCATGAACGCCACGCCGGGCCATACGCCGGTTGAATCTATCTTGCCGAAATGGGTCCGCGGCCCGCAGGATTTTATCGGCGGCCTTGCGCTGATGGCCATCGCCCTGTTCGCCCTTTGGGCGTCGAGCGACCTGCAGGGCATGCGCGGATTTTCGTTCGGTGCCGGCACGGCGCCCCGGATGTTCGGATTTCTGCTGCTGGGCCTGGGCGCTGCCATCGCCCTCGTCGGCGTTTTCACCGAAGGCGCTCACCTCGCGAAATACCACTGGCGGGGTCCTCTGTTTGTGTCGCTGGCGATCCTGTCGTTTGCCTTCACGATCCGGCCGATGGGAATGATCTTCGCGGCCATGGCAAGCTTCGTCATCGCGGCATGCGGAACACCGGAGACACGGTGGGTGGAAACACTGATCGTCGGCGCCTGCCTGACGGCGTTCTGCAGCCTTTTGTTTCCTTACGCGCTCGGTCTGCCTTTGCAGCTCCTGCCGACTTTCTTGATCCGTTGAGGGCGTGATGGGAGATATTTTCTCAAACCTTGGACTCGGCTTCGGTGTCGTTTTCAACCTCGTGCAGTGGACGCCGGCCTTTCTTGGCGGGACCTCCATTCCGATCCCCGTCAACATTCTGCTGTGCCTGATCGGCGCGCTGGTCGGCACGCTGGTGGGCGTGCTGCCGGGCATCGGCACCATCGCCACCGTGGCCATGCTGCTTCCGATCACGTTCGGCCTGCCGCCGGTCGGCGCGCTGATCATGCTGGCCGGCATCTATTATGGGGCGCAGTATGGCGGCTCGACCACGTCGATCCTGGTCAACATTCCCGGTGAGGCCGGCTCGGTGGTCACCGCGCTCGATGGCTTCCAGATGGCCAAACAAGGTCGCGCCGGTCCGGCACTGGCGATCGCGGCGATTGGATCGTTCTTCGCCGGCTGCGTCGCGACCGTTCTGATTGCCGTGCTGGGCGCGCCGCTCACCAAGCTCGCGCTGGCATTCGGGCCTGCCGAATATTTCTCGCTGATGGTGCTCGGCCTGATCTTCGCGGTCGTGCTCGCAAAGGGCTCGGTGCTGAAGGCGATCGCGATGATCGTGCTCGGACTGCTGCTGTCGATGGTGGGATCCGACATCGAAACCGGCGCATCGCGCATGGCTTTCAACATTCCCGAACTGGCTGACGGTCTCGGCTTCGCCACGGTGGCGATGGGACTGTTCGGTTTTGCGGAGATCATCCGCAATCTCGATGCCGGCGGTGAAAGCGATCGCCAGTTGGTTCAGCAAAAGGTCTCGGGCCTGATGCCGACGGCAAAGGATCTCAAGGATGCGGCGCCCGCGATCGGGCGCGGCACCGTGCTTGGATCGATCCTCGGCATTCTGCCGGGCGGCGGCGCCGTGATCGCATCGTTCGCGGCCTACACGCTCGAAAAGAAGATTTCGAAAACGCCCCAGAAGTTCGGCCGCGGCGCGATCCAGGGCGTTGCGGCGCCCGAAAGCGCCAACAATGCCGCCGCCCAGACCTCGTTCATCCCGCTCTTGACGCTCGGCATTCCGCCGAACGCGGTGATGGCGCTGATGGTCGGCGCGATGACCATTCACGGCATCGTGCCCGGTCCTCAGGTGATGCAGAAGCAGCCGGAACTCGTCTGGGGCATGATCGCCTCGATGTGGGTCGGCAATTTGATGCTGCTCATCATCAACCTGCCGCTGGTCGGCATCTGGGTGCGGCTGCTGCGGGTGCCGTATCGCCTGATGTTCCCGTCCATCGTGATCTTCTGTTCCATCGGCATCTACTCGGTGAACAACGCCCCGGTCGACGTCATGCTTGCCGGTGCATTCGGGCTGGTCGGCTACTGGCTGATCAAGCACGATTTCGAGCCGGCGCCGTTGCTGCTCGGCATGGTGCTCGGGCCGTTGATGGAAGAGAACCTGCGAAGGGCGCTTCTGATCTCGCGCGGTGACTGGTCAGTGTTCCTGACCCGCCCGTTGTCGGCGGTGCTGATGGCGATTGCCGCTGCCCTGCTGGTGCTTGCGGTACTGCCTTCGCTGCGCAAGAAGCGCGATGAGGTGTTTGTGGAGTCAGAAAACTGACCTGCGTCGGTGCGTCGCAGCTCGAAGTCTGGGCGACTTCGGGCTAACTGATGTGAGAAGCGAATGCCGGCTCGGGAGCGCCAGCATTTACGAATATCTCGGGAGGAAATCAAAATGAACTGGTATGGTCGCTCGCTTGCGAGCGGTTGCTTGGCTGCGCTTGCCGGACTGGCTGTGTTTACTGCGCAGGCGCAGGCTCAAGCCTATCCGACACGCAGCATCACCATGATCGTGCCGTTTGCGGCTGGCGGTCCGACCGATGTCATCTCGCGCATCGTCACCGGCCATATGGCGCAGACGCTCGGTCAAACCATCATCATCGAGAACGTGGTCGGCGCCGGCGGCACCACCGCCACCACACGCGCCTCGAAGGCAGCCAATGACGGCTATACGCTGATCACCGGGCATATGGGGACGCATGCGGCCTCCGTACCGCTTTATCCCAAGCTGGCCTATCATCCGGAGAAGGATTTCGAGCCTGTCGGCCTGCTCGCCGGCACGCCGATCCTGATCCTGGCGCGGAAGGATTTCCCGCCGAAGGACCTCAAGGAATTCATCACCTATGTGAAAGCGAATGAATCCAAGGTCAACGCGGCGCATGCCGGCGTCGGTTCGGTCTCGAACGTATCGTGCGAATTGTTGAACTCGATCCTGGGGGTCAAGCCGATCGGCGTTCCCTTCAACGGCACCGGGCCTGCGATGAACGCGCTGGTGGGCGGGCAGGTCGATTACATGTGCGACCAGATCGTCAATGCGGTGCCGCAGATCAACGGCGGCACGATCAAGGCCTATGCCGTGGCGACGGCGGAGCGCAATCCATCCCTGCCTGATGTTCCGACCACCACCGAGGCCGGTCTGCCGGCCTTCCAGGCTCAGGCGTGGAACGCGATTTTTGCGCCCAAGGGAACGCCAGCGGACGTCGTTGCCAAGTTGAACGCCGCGATCGTCAAGGCGCTGGAGGACGAGGGCGTGCGCAAGCGCCTGCTCGATCTCGGCAGCGTTATCCCGGCTGCCGCGGATCGCACCCCGGCTGCGTTGGGAACCCTGGTGAAGAACGAGGTCGCGAAGTGGACGCCGGTGCTCAAGCCGGTGAATTAACCCATACAATCAAGACAATGAGCGAGGGGCGGGACGCAGGTTCCGCCCCTTGTCGTTTGCGCGCGGGATGATCATTTTTCCGGGTATAATCGGTGTGCGAAGCCGAATCGGCGTGTCGATCGGATGTCCCGACCGCTAAATTCGCCGTTCTGACAAAGGCCTGAAGCACCTGCCATGAACCAGTACCACGATCTGCTCGAACGGATTCTCTCAGACGGCGCGGAGAAGCACGACCGCACCGGCACCGGCACGCTGTCGATCTTCGGTCACCAGATGCGGTTCAACCTGTCGGTCGGGTTTCCGATGCTGACCACCAAGCGGTTGCCGCTGAAGGCGATCGTGCACGAATTGCTGTGGTTCCTCGCCGGCGACACCAACATCAAATATCTCAAGGACAATGGCGTTTCGATCTGGGATGAATGGGCCGACGCCAACGGCGATCTGGGTCCGGTCTACGGATCGCAGTGGCGCTCCTGGCCGGCGCCGGACGGGCGCAGCATCGACCAGATTTCCAACGTCATCGACATGATCAAGCGCAACCCGGATTCGCGGCGGCTGATCGTGAGCGCGTGGAATCCGGCCGACGTCGACAAGATGGCGCTGCCGCCCTGTCATTGCCTGTTTCAGTTCTATGTCGCCAACGGCAAGCTGTCCTGCCAGCTCTATCAGCGCTCGGCCGACGTGTTCCTCGGTGTCCCCTTCAACATCGCGTCCTATTCGTTGCTGACCATGATGGTCGCGCAGGTGACGGGATTGAAGCCCGGCGATTTCGTGCACTCGTTCGGCGATACGCATCTCTACTCCAACCACCTCGAGCAGGCGCGGCTGCAACTGACGCGGCCGACGCGTCAATTGCCGGTCATGAAGATCAATCCGGACGTGAAGGATATCTTTGCATTCCGGTACGAGGATTTTGCTCTCGAGGCCTACGATCCGCACCCGCACATCAAGGCCGAAGTCGCCGTATGAGCAGCAGCGGTGTGAGCATCTGATGTCCCTTCTGATCCGCCGCGCGCGGCCGGGCGAAGCGGGACTCGTCCTGTCCTTTGTTCGCGAACTCGCCGAATACGAAAAGCTGCTTCACGAAATGGAGGCGACGGAGGCCGACATCGATGCGGCGCTGTTCGGCGCCAATCCGCGATTGTTCTGCGAGATCGCCGAATGGGACGGGATGCCTGCCGGCTTCGCGGTCTGGTTCGTCAATTTCTCGACCTTCAGCGGCCGCTCCGGGATCTATCTGGAAGACCTGTTCGTTCGCCCCGCACTGCGCGGCAAGGGTATCGGCAAGGCGCTGCTGGTGCATCTCGCAAGGGAATGCGTGGCAAACGGCTGGTCGCGTTTGCAATGGTCGGTGCTCGACTGGAACACGCCGTCGATCGAATTCTACAAATCGCTCGGCGCCGAACTGATGGACGAGTGGACGATTTGCCGGGTCGGCGGTCCTGATCTGACGGCGCTGGCGCAAGGGACGCGGTAATGGAAATCGTTCTCATCGTGGCAGTCGCCGAGAACGGCGTGATCGGGGCCAGCGGCGCCATGCCGTGGCGGCTGAAGTCCGACATGGCGCGCTTCAAGGCGCTGACAACGGGAAGGCCTGTGGTGATGGGGCGCAAGACCTTCGTCACGATCGGCCGGCCGCTTCCCGGACGGACCAATATCGTCGTCACCCGCGACGTGGGCTTTCGCGCCGGCGGCGTTGTGGTCGCCAACTCCTTCGCGGATGCGAGGGCGATCGCCACCGGCGATGCGCTGCGACGTTTCGCCACTGAGATCGCTGTGATCGGCGGCGCGGAAATCTATGCCCAGTGGATGGAGGACGCCGATCGCCTCGAGATTACCGAGGTGCACGCCCGGCCCGATGGCGACACGCGTTTCCCACCCGTCGATCCAACCGCATGGGAAGAGGTGGCGCGCGTGCGGAATCCGGCCGGGCCGCACGACAGTGCCGATTTCTCCTATGTGACATTTCGCCGGCGCGGGAAGCGCTAATCGTCGCGTTAACCTCGCTAACCAATGTTTGCATTGACAATTATGGCGTCAGGCATAGCTGCTTCGAGCAGTAAGCTTGCGTTGTAAGGGACCTAGCGGTCCCCTATAAAGCCGGGCGGATATGCGAGGCTTTAAGGCATCCTGCCCCACAGGCGGACCCGGCCACCCGCAGAGGAGAGTTTATATGCCGTGGAAGAATCAAGGCGGGGGCCCCTGGGGCCAGGGTCCCAAAGGACCATGGGGCGGCGGTCCGCAATCGGTCGGGCCAAGGCCCCCCGATCTGGAGGACCTCCTGCGGCGCGGCCAGGACAAGCTGCAGCAGCTTCTGCCCGGCGGGCATTTCAGCGGCATGGGCATCGCGCTGGTGCTGGTTGGCGCGCTGGCGATCTGGGGGTTGTCCGGATTCTTCCGCGTGCAGTCGGAAGAGCTCGGCGTCGTGCTGCGCTTCGGCAAGCACGTGCGCACCGTTCAGCCCGGCCTGAACTATCATCTGCCCTATCCGATCGAGGCCGTGCTGCTTCCGAAGGCGTTGCGCGTCTCCACCCTCTCGATCGGCATGTCGCTGATCGACGATCCGGCACGGCGCGGCCGCACCATGCGGGACGTGCCGGAAGAAAGCCTTATGCTGACCGGCGACGAAAACATCGTCGACGTCGACTTTACCGTGTTGTGGCGGATCAAGCCCGACGGCGTCGGCAATTTCCTGTTCAACATCCAAAACCCCGAAGGCACCGTGAAGGCAGTGGCCGAAAGCGCGATGCGCGAGGTGATCGGGCGTTCGCAGATCCAGCCGATCCTCACCGGCGCCCGCAATACGACCGAGCAGGCGGTCCAGGAACTGATGCAGAAGACGCTGGATACCTACGGCTCCGGCGTGCAGATCACGCAGGTGCAGATGCAGAAGGTCGACCCGCCCGCGCAGGTCATCGACGCGTTCCGCGACGTGCAGGCCGCGCGTGCCGACTTCGAGCGGCTGCAGAACGAGGCGCAGAGCTATGCCAACCGCGTCGTTCCCGACGCGCGCGGACGCGCCGCGCAGATCCTGCAGGTCGCCGAAGGTTACAAGGAACAGGCGGTCGCCGAGGCCAAGGGCCAGAGCGCGCGCTTCACGAAAGTCTACGACGAATACAAGAAGGCGCCTGACGTGACGCGGCAGCGAATTTACCTGGAGACGATGGAGCGGATTCTCGGCGGGTCCGAGAAGCTGGTCTATGACGGCGGCAACTCCGGACAAGGCCAAGGCCTCGTGCCGTATCTGCCGCTCAGCGAATTGACGCCGCGCCGTCCGGCGCCGACGGCTGGCCAGCAGCAGACCGGAGGCACCCGATGAGGTCTCCCGTTGCAGGTATTGTCACCCTGATCCTGCTGTTTCTCGCGGCGATCGTGGGCTACAGCTCGATCTTCACGGTGTCGCAGACCGAACAGGCGCTCGTGGTTCGGCTCGGCCGGCCGGTCGACGTCGTGTCGGAGCCGGGCCTTAACTTCAAGGCGCCGTTCATCGACACCGTCATCAGCATCGACAAGCGCATCCTCGATCTGGAAAATCCGTCGCAGGAAGTCATCGCTTCCGACCAGAAGCGGCTCGTCGTCGACGCCTTCGCCCGCTACCGGATCAAGAACCCGTTGCGCTTCTATCAGAGCATCGGCTCGATCCAGGCCGCCAACATCCAGCTCACCACGCTCTTGAACGCGGCGCTGCGCCGCGTGCTGGGCGAGGTCACCTTCATCAATGTGGTGCGCGACGAGCGCGAGGGCCTGATGACGCGCATCCGCGAGCAGCTCGACCGGGAGGCCGATCAGTACGGCATCCAGGTGGTCGACGTGCGTATCCGCCGCGCCGATCTGCCGGAACAGAACAGCCAGGCGGTCTACAAGCGCATGCAGACCGAACGTGAGCGCGAGGCCCAGGAATTCCGCGCCCAGGGCGGCCAGAAATCGCAGGAGATCCGCTCCAAGGCCGATCGCGAGGCGACCGTCATCGTTGCGGAGGCCAATTCGACCGCCGAGCAGACCCGCGGTGTCGGCGACGCCGAACGCAACCGTCTGTTCGCCGAGGCCTATGGCAGGGATCCGGATTTCTTCGCCTTCTACCGTTCGATGTCGGCCTACGAGACCGGGCTCCGTTCCAACGACACCCGCTTCCTGCTGCGGCCGGATTCCGAGTTCTTCCGCTTCTTCGCCAATCCGTCGGGCCATCCGCCGGCGGCTGCGGCACCGAAGCCTTAAGAACGTCCGGCCGGATACACGCGTTACGGCGAAGCGGGTCCGCTTCGCCGGCATAAAAGCAAAAGACGCTGAATAGCGGGGGGTTGTTTTCCGATGAGGTCCATAGCGTTCACCGACTTCCTCATCGGTGTGGGTATCCTCTTTGTGCTCGAAGGCCTGATGTTCGCCGCCAGTCCGGCCTGGATGCGCCGGGCGATGAAGAGCGCGCTGGCAACGCCGGACAATGTCCTGCGGATCGTCGGCATCGTTTCGGCGGTCGTGGGTCTGGTGCTGATCTGGTTTGTGCGGCGGTAGATATTCACCGTCATTCCGGGATGGTCCGAAGGACCAGACCTCAGCTGTGCAAGTGCACACCGGGGAACCCAAAGGTTCTAAGATGTGCAATTGCATCTTAGTTTGACTTCGCGCCCCGGAATGACGGCAATAAACGGCCCGCAACTAGCTGTGACGCCAACGCAATCGTGAGCCGGTTTTTCGCCGGAATATCAGGCGCAGATGCTTGCGCCTCGGACCCGTTCGGGCGCACTGTAGGCCCGAATTCACCCCCTTGGAGACAAGCCGACATGACCGGTGCCAGACCCGCCTTGAGCCGCCGCCTGTGCCTGATGGGGATTGCGATCTCGCTCAGTGCCGCCAGCTTGCTGGCGTCGGCGCCGGCTAGCGCGCGCGGGCCGGACGGCATCGCCGACATTGCCGAAAAGGTGATCGATTCCGTCGTCAATATCTCGACCTCGCAGAACGTCGAGGCCAAAGGCGGCGGCAACAACAGGGAAGCGATGCCGCAATTGCCGCCGGGCTCGCCGTTCGAAGAGTTCTTCGACGATTTCTTCAAGAACCGTCGCGGCGGCGCCCCCAAGGACGGCGACAAGAGCGGTGAGTTGCAGCGCCGCAAGACCAATTCGCTCGGCTCCGGTTTCATCATCGACGCCGCAGGCGTCGTCGTCACCAACAATCACGTCATCGCGGATGCCGACGAGATCAACGTGATCATGAATGACGGCACCAAGATCAAGGCCGAACTGGTCGGCGTCGACAAGAAGACCGACATTGCGGTGCTGAAGTTCAAGCCGGTGAAGCCGGTGAACGCGGTGAAGTTCGGCGATTCCGACAAGCTGCGGCTCGGCGAGTGGGTGATCGCGATCGGCAATCCGTTCAGCCTCGGCGGCTCGGTCACGGCCGGCATCGTGTCGGCGCGCAACCGCGACATCAGCCAGGGACCGTATGACAGCTACATCCAGACCGATGCATCGATCAATCGCGGCAATTCCGGCGGGCCGCTGTTCAACCTCGAAGGCGAGGTGGTCGGCGTCAACACGCTGATCATTTCACCGACCGGCGGTTCGATCGGCCTCGGCTTCGCGGTGCCGTCGAAGACGGTGGCAGGCGTGGTCGATCAGCTCCGGCAGTTCGGCGAACTGCGCCGCGGCTGGCTCGGCGTGCGGATCCAGCAGGTCACCGAGGAGATCGCCGAAAGCCTCAACATCAAGCCTGCGCGCGGCGCGCTGGTTGCCGGCGTCGACGACAAGGGGCCGGCCAAGCCGGCCGGCATCGAGCCCGGCGACGTCGTCGTCAAGTTCGACGGCAAGGACGTCAAGGACCCGAAGGATCTCTCGCGCGTCGTCGCCGACACTGCGGTCGGCAAGGAAGTCGACGTGGTGATCATCCGCAAGGGCAAGGAGGAAAGCCGCAAGGTCATGCTCGGGCGCCTCGAGGATACTGAAAAGGTGCAGCAGGCCGCCGCCAAGACCAAGGAAGACCCCGTCGAGAAGCCGGTGACGCAAAAGGCGCTCGGCCTCGATCTCGCCGCGCTGAGCAAGGACCTGCGCACCAGGTACAAGATCAAGGACAGCGTGAAGGGCGTGATCGTCACCGGCGTCGACAACGGTTCCGATGCCGCCGAAAAGCGGCTCTCCGCCGGCGACGTCATCGTCGAGGTGGCGCAGGAAGCGGTCAGCAACGCGGCCGACATCAAGAAGCGCGTCGATCAGCTCAAGAAGGACGGCAAGAAGTCGGTGCTGCTGCTGGTCTCGAACGGCGAAGGCGAATTGAGGTTCGTGGCGCTGAGCGTGCAGTAGGGGGCGCGCCGCCACGCGCTAGAGCATGATCCGGAAAAGTGGGTACCGGTTTTCCGAAAAGATCATGCGTAAATCAAAGAGATAGAGTGGGATGACGATTCGAAGAAAAGTCATCCCGCTCTAGCTGTCATACTCCGCGAAGGCGGAGTATCCAATACGCCGCGGCCCTTCGGTTCTATCGCTGACGTCTCTGGAATACTGGATCACCCGCCTTCGCGGGTGATGACAGTTGGGCACTACCTCCCACCCTGCGAACTCCTCGCGCCGATACCTTGCAACGCGGTGAGATCGCCGTCGATCCGCGCGCCCGCGGCCAGCGTCACCGCGAACTCTTCGGTAGTAATGCGCGAATGCCTCAGGTGAGCGAGACGACGGCCAGAAAGTGGATTGGTTCAAGGCGAAGCTTCGATCGCTTGACTTCAGGTATCTTGCTGTAGTGCTGCAGCCATAGTTCAAGAAAGCGGTCGAGGTCGACCAGTTCGATGTGAACGGCGCCGTGGCCTGCTTCGCGACGCGCCTCCCGTGAGAAGCCGCCGGAAGAAACAAACAGGCCAATTTCCCGATCGCCCCGAATGATGCCTCGAAGTGCCGCGACATCTTCACGCGAAGCTGTCTGGTCTCGATGCTTTACTTGAACGCGGATATGCGGCGTCTGCGCGCCCAGCGGATCGATATAGGCAAGGATATCCGTTCCTCCATCCGAGCCTGGTTTTGAGACGGTGCTGGTGGCGTATCCCATCCCTTCAAGCAAGGCCGCCACGAGGTTCTGAAATTCGTAGCCCGAGAGGGTGTCGAGATAGGTGTCGATTTCTTCGCGCGCCTTCTCCTTGGCATCTTCGAACAAAACCGAAGTGTCGAGTGGCGCCGTTTCGTCGGCAGCGTTTGCAATTCCGGCTTCCGGCTTGCCCTTCGGGTGGCTCCAGCGCCATTCGCGGTAGCGGGATCGCATCAGCCGCTTGAGTTCGTAATCCGGCAGCGTCACGAACTTCTGGCCTTCGTCGGTCACCCGCCATCGTCCGTCCGACTTGACGAGCAATACAGCCTTCGTCGCAGCGACAGAGTGGAAATGGAGGGCGGCTCGCCACCGCGGCAGCCCCGACCCCTTCATCGTCTCCTTGTCGAAATCATCCAAAGGCAGCTTTGATTCGATCTCCGCGTAGATGTCGCGTGGGCGCATGCCGTCCGGGTGAGCCCTTAGAAGTCCAAGCACGAATTTGATGAATGAAACGCCACGATCAACCGTCTTAGGTTGGCTCATTGCGACCCCTTAAGATGCTCATTCGTAGCAAGCTACTTAAGGTTGCTCATCGTCGCAATAGGTTCACGTTGCTGGCGTGAGCAACGAACCGATTTCAATTAGTCCGCGAACTCCTCGCGCCGATACCCCTGCGCATACAACAACGCGGTGAGGTCGCCGTAGTCGATCCGCGCGGCGGCGGCAGCCGCGACTGCCGGCTTGGCGTGATAGGCGACGCCGAGCCCCGCCGCCTGGATCATGCCGAGATCGTTGGCGCCGTCGCCGGTCACCAGCGTGTCGATCTCGTCGAGGTCGAAGGACTCGCGAAGCTCGATCAGCGTGGCCAGCTTGGCGGCGCGGCCGAGGATCGGCTCTGCGACTTCGCCGCTGAACTTGCCGTCGCGTACCATCAACGTGTTGGCGCGGTTCTCTTGGAAGCCGATCTTGGCGGCGACCGCATGGGTGAACAGCGTGAAGCCGCCCGAGATCAGGCAGGTGTAAGCGCCGCTGGCGCGCATGGTCATCACCAGCTCGCGGCCGCCCGGCGTCGGCGTGATGCGTTTTGCCAAGACCTCGTCGACCACGCCGACAGGCAGATCTTTCAAGAGCGCAACGCGCTCGCGCAGCGCCGGCTCGAATTCGATTTCGCCGCGCATCGCCCGTTCGGTGATCCCGGCGACATGCGCCTTCAGCCCGCCGAAATCGGCCAGCTCGTCGATGCATTCCTGGCCGATCATGGTGGAATCCATGTCGGCCAGAAAAAGCTTCTTGCGCCTGAAAGCTACAGGCTGCACGACAATGTCGATCGGCAGGTCGCCGCGCGCCTGTTGCAGGCGGGCTTCGATCGCCTTGATGTCATCAGGGCTCTTGACCCGATAGTCGAAGGGAATGTCGACTGCCACCTCGTCGAACAGCCATTGCGCCGTTCCCGGCGAGGGGAGAACGGCCAGCGCGCCGTCGACGATGGTGGTGTCGAGCGCGGGATTGGCCGGGTTGCAGATAAGGGTGGCGACGAGGGACATGCAGGCGAATTCGCTAATGTTGAGCAAGGCCGTGCTTATCGCAGGACCGACCGCCAGCGGCAAGTCGGCCCTGGCGCTCGAATTGGCGCAAAAGGCCGGCGGTATCATCATCAACACCGATTCCATGCAGGTCTATCGCGATCTCCGCATCATCACGGCGCGGCCGACGGTGGAGGAGGAGGCCCGCGCGCCGCACCGGCTCTATGGCCATGTCGACGCGTCAGTCAATTTCTCGGCCGGCGCCTGGGTCGCGGACGCTGCCAAAGTGCTAGCGGAGGCGCGGGCGGAAAAGCGCTTGGCCGTCTTCATCGGGGGCTCCGGCCTGTACTTCAAGGCGTTGACGCGCGGTCTTTCCGCGGTGCCGCCGATCCCGGCCGAGGTGCGCGAGGCTGTTCGCGCCCGGCTGGAGCGTGACGGTGTCGAAGCGCTGCATGCAGACCTGGCGCGGCGCGATTCCGTCTCGGCCGAGCGCCTGAAGCCGCGCGACCGCACACGGATTGCGCGCGCGCTGGAGGTCGTGGAGGCCACTGGCCGTACGCTGCCGGACTGGCATCGCGAAAGCCTGCCGCCGCTGCTGCCTCGGAGCGAATTCACCGCCCTGTTCCTCGCGCCCGAACGGGACCAGCTTTATGCGCGGATCGATGCGCGGTTCGGCACGATGCTGGACGCCGGCGCGCTGGAGGAAGTCGCGGCGCTTGCCGCGCGAAAGCTCGATCCCCTGCTGCCAGCAATGAAGGCCCACGGCGTGCCCGCGCTGATCCGCTTCCTCCGCGGCGAAATCACGCGCGAACAGGCCGCCGAAATCGGCCGCGCCGACACCCGCCATTACGCCAAGCGCCAATTCACCTGGTTCAGGCATCAACTGCCGGAGTTCGAGTGGGTGAAGCCGGAGACGGCGAGGGAGTGGGTGGAAAGCCATCTGCCGTAGCCCGCATGGCTGCACGCATAAAAATCCCACTCGCCGAACCGCCGGAACACAGTTACACTGCCTAAATCGCGCAAATGGCGGTCCTTCCCTTGACTTCCGGGGACTGGGCGGTATAACCGCGCAACCTTTGGGAAGTCCGAGCCGCCGAATGCGCAATATTATTACCAAACTCCTTATCGTAGTCGTACCCAGGCGCACCGCCGGGGGTGGCTGAGGCCATCCCAAATTCAGGCGGTGTGCATGGGGCCTCTCGGGCCCTTTTTTTATTCCCTGAAAGAAATTCGAAAAGAAACTCGAAACCGAAAAAAGCCGCTGGCAGCAGTGCACCGGAGCAGACCATGACCGACAAGAGCCACGATCCGAACCAGATGACCGGCGCTGCGATGATCGTGCGCGCGCTCATCGATCATGGTGTCGAGCACCTGTTCGGCTATCCCGGCGGCGCAGTGCTTCCGATCTATGACGAGATTTTCCAGCAGAGCGACGTCGAGCACATCCTGGTGCGGCACGAGCAGGGCGCCGGCCATGCGGCCGAGGGCTATGCGCGCTCGACCGGCAAGCCCGGCGTGGTGTTGGTGACGTCGGGCCCCGGCGCCACCAACATGGTGACGCCGCTGACGGACGCCCTGATGGATTCGATTCCCCTGGTCTGCATCACCGGGCAGGTGCCGACGCATCTGATCGGCAACGACGCGTTCCAGGAGTGCGACACCGTCGGCATCACCCGTCCCTGCACCAAGCACAACTGGCTGGTGCGTGACGTCAACGATCTCGCCAAGGTGCTGCACGAGGCGTTCTACGTCGCGACCACGGGCCGTCCCGGACCCGTGCTGGTCGACGTGCCCAAGGACGTGCAGTTTGCAACCGGTACCTATCATCCGCCGCGCAGGGACGACGTGCACGTTTCCTACACGCCGCGCGTGAAGGGCGATGCGACGCAGATTCGCAAAGCCGTCGCGCTGCTGGCTTCGGCCAGGCGGCCGGTGATCTACTCCGGCGGCGGCGTCATCAATGCCGGGCCTGAGGCGTCAAAGCTGTTGCGCGAGCTGGTCGAGGTCACGGGATTCCCGATCACTTCGACCCTGATGGGCCTCGGCGCCTATCCCGCGACCGGCAAGAACTGGCTGGGCATGCTCGGCATGCACGGCACCTACGAGTCCAACATGGCGATGCATGGTTGCGACGTCATGCTGTGCGTCGGCGCGCGCTTCGACGACCGCATCACCGGCCGCGTCGATGCGTTCTCGCCGGGCTCCAAGAAGATCCACATCGATATCGATCCGTCCTCGATCAACAAGAACATCCATGTCGACGTGCCGATCATCGGCGACGCCGGCAATGTGCTCGGCGATTTGCTGCAGGTGTTCAAGGCGGAAGCGAAGAAGCCCGACATCAAGAGTTGGTGGCAGGAGATTGCCACCTGGCGCGCGCGTAATTCGCTCGCCTACAAGAAGAGCAACGACGTCATCCTGCCGCAGTATGCCATCCAGAAGCTGTTCGAGGCGACGCGCGGCCATGACACCTACATCACGACCGAAGTCGGCCAGCACCAGATGTGGGCGGCGCAGTTCTTCGGGTTCGAGGAGCCGCACCGCTGGATGACGTCGGGTGGCCTGGGCACCATGGGCTACGGCCTGCCGGCAGCACTTGGCGTGCAGGTCGCGCATCGCGACAGCCTCGTGATTGATATCGCAGGCGACGCCTCGGTGCAGATGACGATGCAGGAGATGTCGACGGCCGTTCAGTTTGAATTGCCGATCAAGATCTTCATCCTGAACAACCAGTACATGGGCATGGTGCGGCAGTGGCAGCAGCTCCTGCATGGCAACCGGCTGTCGCATTCTTACTCCGAGGCGCTGCCGGATTTCGTCAAGCTCGCGGACGCGTTCGGCTGCGTCGGTTTGCAGGCGATCAAGCCCGGCGATCTCGACGGCGCGCTCAAGGAGATGATCAAGGTCAAGCGCCCGGTGCTGTTCGATTGCCGCGTCGCTGCGCTGGAAAACTGCTTCCCGATGATTCCGTCCGGCAAGGCGCATAACGAAATGCTGCTGCCGGCGGAAGCCACCGACGAAGCCACCGCCGCCGCGTTCGCCGGCGGCAAGGCGCTGGTGTGAGGTGAGACCGCAAAATGTTTGACCTCGAGGAGCTCGAACGCGCGCACGAAATCGTAGGGCAGGCGGTGCCGCCGACGCCGGCGCATGCGTGGCCGTTGCTTAGCGAGCGGCTCGGCGCTGATGTCGTGGTCAAGCATGAGAACCACACGCCGATCGGCGCCTTCAAGGTGCGCGGCGGGCTGGTCTATCTCGACCGGCTGAAGCGGGAGCGGCCGAATACGCCCGGGATCATTTCCGCCACGCGCGGCAATCACGGGCAGAGCCTCGCCTTCGCGGCCGGCCGCCACGGTGTTCCGGCCGTGATTTATGTGCCGCGCGGCAATTCGGTGGAGAAGAACCGCGCCATGCGCGCGTTCGGTGCCGAACTGGTCGAACATGGCGAGGACTTTCAGGCGGCAGCCGAAGAAGCCGCGCGCCATGCCCAGTTCGCCGGCCTTCACATGGTGCCGTCATTCCATCCCGACCTCGTGCTCGGCGTCGCGACCTATGCGCTCGAATTGCTGCGCGCGGCGCCCGCCCTAGACGTGCTCTACGTGCCGATCGGGCAGGGTTCTGGCATCTGCGGCTGCATCATGGCGCGCGATCTGCTCGGGCGCAAAACCGAGATCGTCGGCGTGCAGTCGACCGAAGCGCCATCCTATGCGCTGTCGTTTGCGGCCGGCACGGTCGTGACGACTGAGTCCAGCAACACGCTGGCCGACGGCATGGCCACCCGCGTTCCCGTGGCCGAAGCGCTTGCGGTCATCCGCAAGGGTGCCTCGCGCATCGTGCAGGTCACGGACGATGAGGTCGCCGCGGCGGTGCGCGCCTACTGGACCGACACGCACAATCTCGCCGAAGGCGCGGGCGCGGCTGCGCTCGCAGCGGCGCTGCAGGAGAAGGCCAAGCTCGCCGGCAAGCGCGTCGGCCTGATCCTGAGCGGTGGCAATATCGATTTCGATCTGTTCCAAAAATGGATCGGGACAGACATCACTGCTACCGCCCAACGGGCGATGGTGTGACGAGAGGACATTTGAGGGGACGATAATGAACCAGCCCGCATCCGCCTACTTCCTGGAAGAGCGCCACGATCCCAACGAGACGCACACGCTCTCGGTCCTGGTGCAGAACGAGCCGGGCGTGCTCGCGCGCGTGATCGGGCTGTTCTCCGGCCGCGGCTACAACATCGAGAGCCTCACGGTCTCTGAAACTGAAAGCCAGAAACATCTCTCGCGCATCACCATCGTCACGACAGGCACGCCGATGGTGATCGAGCAGATCAAGCACCAGCTCGACCGCATGGTGCCGGTCTATCGCGTCGTCGACATGACGATCACTGGCCGCTCGATCGAACGGGAGCTCGCGATGGTGAAGGTGCGTGGCGGCGGCGACCACCGGGTCGAGGCGCTGCGGCTGGCGGATGCGTTCCGCGCCCGCGTGATCGACGCCACCACCGAGAGTTTTGTGTTCGAGATCACAGGCAATTCTTCCAAAATCAGTCAATTCATCGACCTGATGCGCCCGCTCGGCCTTGTCGAAGTGTCGCGCACCGGCGTTGCTGCGATCGGGCGCGGGCCTGAGGGGATGTGAAACATGCTGGCGCGGGACTGGTATTACAATCAAAGGCGGCAACTCGGGCTCGATTCCGCGGTCGCCTCGATCTACGACCGGCATGACGACAGCGACCTCCGCGCCCGCGCCGCGCTGACCATGCTCGGCGTGCAGAAGGGCTGGCGGGTGGCCGATATCGGCTGCGGCAACGGCGTACTGGCCTGCGAGGCGGCGCTGCTGGGCGCCGAAGTCGACGCGATCGACATTTCGCCGGCGATGCTGGCGCTCGCCAACATCCAGGCCCGCGACCGCAAGGTGGCGATCCGCACCCAGCCGGCCGGCATGCTGAGCTTCGCCTACCAGCCGAATTCCTATGACCTGATCGTCAGCGAATTCACGCTGCACCATTTGCCGGATTTCTGGAAGGCTGTGTCGCTGGCAAGAATCTATGCGGCGCTGAAGCCCGGCGCCAATTTCTACCTGCGCGACATCGTGTTCGTCAGCACGCCGGACGGCACCGAGCGCGATGTCGAGCAGTGGGCCGATTTCACCATCAAGAACCACGATTTCCAGCGCGAGGGCGTGGTCACCCATATGCGCGACGAATACTCGACCTTCGGCTGGGTGATCGAGCGCATGCTGACCGATGTCGGCTTCACGCTGGAATCCGTCGACTATCACGCGCCGCTGCACGGCACCTATCTCCTGCGCAAACCGAAGCCGGACCAACAGAGCTAAGACCAACAGAGCCAAGAACCAACAGAGCCAAGAAAAATGAAACCGGCCGATGTCTGCATCGCCGTCCTGGTGGCGGTGATCTGGGGGCTTGCCTTTGTCGCGAGCCGGATCGCGCTCAACGAATTTTCGCCGGAACTGATGACGACTCTGCGCTTCGCCATCGCCGCCTTGCCCTGCCTGTTCGTGGCGCGGCCGAAGGTTTCATGGACGGTGCTGGCCTCGATCAGCTTCACTTTGTTCCTCGGCCAGTTTCTGGCGCAAGCCTTTGCCATCGCGTATGGCGTTCCCGTCGGTCTTTCCAGCGTGATCGTGCAGAGCCAGGCGCTGTTCACCATCGGCTTTGCCGCGCTGCTGTTCCGCGAGCGGCCGGGCGCATGGCAGACCGTCGGCATCGGTGTTGCCACCATTGGCCTGCTGATGATCTGCGGCACCGTCGGTTACGATTTCAGCGTCGGTGCGTTTGCCGTTCTGATGATCTCGCCGCTCAGCTTCGCGGCCGGCAATCTGTTGCTCCGGCGCGCGCCTGATGTGCCGATGTTCGACCTGTTCGCGTGGCTGTGTCTGGTCGCGGCGGTCCCGCTGCTTGCGCTGACGCTGGTCAGCAATGGCCCGCAGCCGACCTGGCATGCGCTGACCCATATGTCGCTGACCGGCCTGATGTGCATGATCGGTCTCGGCGGGGTCTCCACCAGCATCGCCTACTGGCTGTGGGGGAGGCTGCTGCGCGACTACCCGGCGGCGCAGGTGGTGCCGTTCGCGCTGCTGGTGCCGTTCGTCGGTTCCGCCGCCTCGAGCGTGGTGTTCGGCGAAACCTTTGGACCGCTGCGGCTCGCCGGCATGGTCACGGTGGTGGGTGGCATTGCCGTCATGCTGCTGTCGAAGCGTCCCAAGACTTCAGAAGATTCGGCCTTAGAAAAACAAGTTCTGCCAAAGATCGCGTGAGGCCCCATGTCGCATTCGCTCCTGATCGCCTTCGTCATGTTCGCCACGGTGATGTTCTTCACACCGGGGCCGAACAACATCATGCTGCTGTCGTCGGGGCTGACCTACGGCTTCCGTCCCACCATCCCCCACATCATGGGCATTACGGTCGGCTTTGCCTTCATGGTCGGCGCGGTTGGCCTCGGGCTCGGGACCATCTTCATCGCCTATCCGATTTTGCAGACCATCCTGAAATATGCCGGGGTGGCCTACCTGGTCTACCTGGCCTGGGCGATCGCGATCTCCGAGCCGCCCTCGGCGGAGCAGGACAAGGCCCGCGGCCGCCCGATGACATTCTGGGGCGCGGCCATGTTCCAGTGGGTCAACGCCAAGGGCTGGGTCATGGTGATCGGCACCATCACCGCCTATGCGGCGATCGCCGCTTACCCCTGGAACATCGTGATCCAGGTCGGGCTGAGCCTGCTCCTGGGTATCCTGTCCTGCACCACCTGGGCCCTGTTCGGCACGGCGCTGCGGCCGGTCCTGACCTCCCCGCGGGCGGTGCGGGCCTTCAACATCGTCATGGCGGTGCTGCTGCTGGCCTCGCTCTACCCGGTCTTCATGGACGCATGATGCCGCACCGCGCCATGCAGAAACGGGTTTCCCCTCGGGGGGAAAATGCTCTAGACAACGCCGGAAATTCGCGGGCGACCGGCGGTCCCACTTAACCCAAATGCCTGATTAACCGGCCGATTTGGCCATCGATTAAGGAAACGACCATGCGTGTTTATTACGATCGCGACGCCGACCTGAACCTGATCAAGGGCAAGAAGGTCGTCATCGTCGGCTATGGCAGCCAGGGCCACGCCCATGCGCTGAACCTGAAGGATTCCGGCGTCAAGGAAGTCGCGATTGCGCTCCGCAAGGGTTCGGCCTCGGCCAAGAAGGCGGAGGCCGCCGGCTTCAAGGTGATGGAAGTCGCCGAAGCCGCCAAATGGGCCGACCTCGTCATGATGCTCACCCCCGACGAGCTGCAGGGCGACATCTACCGCGAGCACCTGCACGACAACATGAAGAAGGGCGCCGCGCTCGTGTTCGCCCACGGCCTCAACGTCCATTTCAACCTGCTCGATCCGCGCGCCGACCTCGACGTGCTGATGATCGCGCCGAAGGGCCCCGGCCACACCGTCCGCTCGGAATACCAGCGCGGCGGCGGCGTGCCCTGCCTGATCGCGATCGCCAAGGACATCTCGGGCAACGCCCATGACCTCGGCCTCAGCTACGCCTCGGCAATCGGCGGTGGCCGCGCCGGCATCATCGAGACCACCTTCAAGGAAGAGTGCGAGACCGACCTGTTCGGCGAGCAGGTGGTGCTCTGCGGCGGCCTGGTCGAGCTGATCAAGGGCGGCTACGAGACGCTGGTCGAAGCCGGCTACGCGCCCGAGATGGCCTATTTCGAGTGCCTGCACGAGGTGAAGCTGATCGTCGACCTGATCTATGAAGGCGGCATCGCCAACATGAACTACTCGATCTCCAACACCGCCGAGTACGGCGAATACGTCACCGGCCCGCGCATCGTGACCGCGGAGACCAAGGCCGAGATGAAGCGCGTCCTCGCCGACATCCAGGGCGGCAAGTTCGCCCGCGACTGGATGCTGGAAAACAAGGTCAACCAGACTTCGTTCAAGGCGACCCGCGCCAAGCTCGCCGAGCACCCGATCGAGGAAGTCGGCGCCAAACTCCGCGACATGATGCCGTGGATCAAGAAGGGCGCGCTGGTCGACAAGACGAAGAACTGATGATGTCGTTCCCCGGATGCAGCGCAGCACGCTCCCGGCGATGCGAAGCATCGTCCGGTGTGATGCGCTGCTGGTCCGGGGTCCATCTCGCGAAGCGGTTCCGGCTCTGCGGCGCATCGCTAACGCGCTGCACCGCTTCCGGGACGCGAGAGTATCCAGTGGCCGGTTCGACGATGCACTACCGGCATACCAAATCTTAAACCTTGGTCGGCATTATCCGGCGAGATCGCGAATGCGGTCTCGCCGTTTCTTCGAAGAATTGTTGGCTCGACTATATTCTTGAAGGCGTTCGCGCCAAGTGTGCCGCCCGAGCCGAAACGAAGAGCTGACGCTTCATGCACATTCTTGGTGCGAAGCAATTCAACAAATACATTAGCGACGGAAAAGCCAGCGTTTACCGAGTCAAAGCGCAGTTACTTAACCTGCGCTCTCATTCGTGAAACGAGATCGGCGGCGCGTTGAACAGCAGGACCGGTATCCGTTTCCTCGCTTCGAACGTCTCACGTGTTGGATCAGCAGCGAACCCGGCCTCGACCTTGAGTCTCTGCAGAGTGATGCGCGTTCCGTCGTCGGAACGTGCGACAGTCTCCAGCATTGCGTGGCATTTATTGAGCCGGGAAGTCGCCTCTGTCGCGGACTAGGATTTGGATTTCGCGACTGTGGCCGTGTCCCCGGGAATCACAATCCAGTAGTTTCTGCCGTTGTATCGGGGATCGGTGTTGTCGCTGGACGAGAACATAATGCCGAAATCTTTCCAGTGGGCATATCGGCCCAGACCAATGTCCTCGATGGTGTGGTGTGCGCTGTAGGCCGGTCCTAGCGCCTTGTCGTTCTCGTAGAGAATAACCGGAGACCTCTGGTTTTGTGGATCGCTGTCTTCCAGCGCCCGCAAGCCCGGCGGCCCCCTGTAGAGGAACATATGTTTGGTCTTGTCGCTGCCGAAAAGTGTCGCACCACTTACCAGCAGCGCGCCGGGCTTCGGCGGGTGCGGAGCGGAGAGGGCCGTCCAAAGCGCGACAGGCAAATAGGCTGCAAAGACAGCCAACGCCATGCCAGTCACCTTTGCCGTTTGAAGACGCTCGATCATGTGTCTGGCGGGAAAAAGTACCGCATGGTGAAGCGAGCCGCGAGCAGCAGCACCACGGGGGTGACCGTCGCGCAAATGAGAAGTTCCAGTTTCATTCGGTTATTGCAGCCCCCTGCACCACGAGTCGGATCATAGCATTCCAACCAAGCCGCGAACAACCTTAAATAGTTTGCTCGGATGCCTCACCCGGAGCACAGCCCGGCTCGGGCGACGCCGCAACGATCGCGTCGAAGTTACAGGCCAAGCCCGCGAATCCAAACGGCCGGCGACGATTTCAGGGTGGCAGTGACGTTCTTGCGGGCCTTGGCGGCGCCGACTTTTATCGATGGCGGTGCGGGTGCCGATACGGCAGGTTCATTCCGGGCTGGACGGCCAAGACGAAATCATCACGATCAATGGAGTCACCGCCGGCAGCATCCATGCCAGTGATGATCAGTTCCCGGCATCGCGCTCATTCGAACGGAAATGCCGGGCCCGGGGCGGCGTGCTCAACTCGCCCGGATGATCGGTTCCTTCTCGATCTTGTTGTGAAGCTGCCAGAAGCGGACGGTGCGCTGCGCCGTCTCCATCGACAGCTTGCGGAAATCACGTTGCGCGATCTCCAGCGTCTGTTCGCTGATCGGAGGCTTTACCGGCCGGTTGCGCAGGATCGACTCGACCGTCGGCCAGTTCAGGCGTGCCGAGCGGCAGGGGATGAGGATCAGGTCGGCGCGGGGGCCTTCCATCAGCCTGGCTGTCATTTCGACCGGCATGTCGTTGAGGACGGCAAGCGCCACGGTGACCTCGTCGAACTTGTTCGATTCGGCGAACTTGTAGACCGCCGCGTCGTCCAGCTCGTTCAGTCCCTTCATCAGCTTCACGTATTCCTCGGCAACGCCGAAGCTGCGGCTCGAAGGCGGTGCCTCGCGGGCGATCTCGTTCAGGACCCGTTTGATCTCTTCCTGGACTGTGGGCGGCGCGATGGCCAAAAGCCGGGCGCGGACCGCGTCCTTGGCGCGGCGCAACAGGTCAGCAATGAACTTTGCCGGGAAATCGGCGCGCAGGCCGAGGATTTCCACCAGTTCGTCGTCCGCGCCGGCGCGGGCGACGATCGTGGAAAAGCCCTGGTCGGAGAACTTGGCGCCGGCGTTGTTGGCGAGTTTTCGGATCACCTGGTCTTCGCCGCGGCCGACGATGACGTCGGTCACGGCCGCAGGCAGTTCGGCACGGCTGGAAATGGCGAGCAGGTGGTCCTGCCCCTTGCTGCTGGCGATCTCGACCAGCACCTCGGTCCCGAGCCGGCTGGAATTGGCAAGCACATTGCCGGCGACCTCGATCTCGTCGTCCCAGGCCAAATGCTGGATCACCTCGAACGGCGCATAGTCGAGCGGCGCCAGCCGCCTGGAAAGTTCGGCCTTCGCCCGCGTTTCGACGCGTGCGATCAGCAGGCAGAGCACGTCGTCGAAGACCTTGACCTGGTCGTCGCTGAGTCGTTCCCCGTCATTGAGGAACAGATCGGTGACCTGCCGCAGGGTTTCCACCCGTCGGGCAGACGAGCCGCCTCTGACGGCATCTTCAAGTTCGGCAATGATTGAGTGCGCCGGCTGTTGCACCATTGTGGGCAGCCTGTCTGGTTGTTGAAGGGTTGGCGCGCACAATGACAAGCCGAGCCTTACGCCCGCGTTAAAGGCGCGACCCGGTAGAAATACAGATCGACTGCGCCTGAGATGGGCAATCGGTTGGCGGCGGCGTAACAAGCGCGTCGGCGTCGAAGCAGGCCGCGCATTGCCAACACCGCGTTCCGAATTGCTTTACCAACGCGATTGGGACATATGCGGCGATTTCACGCGATAAATCGCCGATGTCGAACCGGATCTGGCATGTGCCGCAGCTTCCGGTATCGTGGTCCGGCTGCTATCCTCTCCAAACCGTTCCCGGGAAAGATCGAATAGCAACGTGCCGAACAAGACGCCGTCAAGGCTGGCCGCACCCGCGGAGGAAGCTCACCAAGCCGGTGCTTAAGCATTCCTTCACGACGAACTTCATTAAACCTCTCACAAGGGCTTAAGGTCATGAGATCTGTTGTCATCACCGGGGCGTCCACCGGCATTGGCTGGGCCAGCGCCAAGATGTTGCTCGACCGCGGTTTCCGCGTGTCCGCGCGCGAGGTCCGTGGCGCCCTCAATGGCGAAACGCTCGCCGGCCTCGTCAACAATGCCGGCATTGCGGTCACCGGCCCGGTGCTCGAACTCGCCGCCGACGAATTCCGCCGCCAGATGGAGGTCAATTTCATCGGGCCGATCATCGCAACCCAGGCTTTCGGACCGCTGCTCGGCTCCGATCCGTCCCTGAAGGGACCGAAGGGACGGATCGTGATGATCTCCTCGGTCTCCGGCAAGAGCGGCAGCCCGATGACGGCAGCCTATGCCGCCTCGAAGCATGCGATCGAGGGGCTGTCAGAGAGCCTGCGCCGCGAACTGATGCTGTTCGGGATCGACGTCATCATCATTGCGCCGGGCGCGGTGAAGACGCCGATCTGGAGCAAGGCCGAGGAGGTCGATATCTCTCCTTACAAGAACTCGCCGTATTTTCCGGCGCTGGAGAAAATCCGCGCCTTCATGCTCGGCCTTGGTGCCACCGGATTGCCGGCGGAGACAATTGCCGAGAAGGTGTTCGGGGCATTGACGTTGCCGAGCCCCAAGGTGCGCTACATGATCGCGCCGGATCCGATTCAGCAGTTCATGGCGGCGGTGCTGCCCAAGCGCACCCTCGACCGGATCATCGCCAAGCGCCTCGGGCTGACGCCGCAGGGGTAAGCATGATGGAAGCGCGCGCCGAAGGCCTCGGTCACCAGTGACGACGGGAAAGAGCAGGGCGGAGCTGACGCAAATCGCCGACGAGGCGCTGCGCAGCCAGCCGGGATGCGAAACGGCATCCGTGCCCGCGGTGCGCGGGCTCCCGAACATTCGCGAGGGCCGGAACTGGGAAATCCCCAATGTCGTCCTTGGCGACAGCCTGATCAGCGACGTCGACCGCGCCGTCATCACGGTGCATCGCCGGCTTGGACGGAAATACCATCTGCTCGGGGATGACTAGGGCGCGTACTCATAAATTTTCGGTCAGGTCCGCTTTTCTCCTAAACGGGCGTGGTTGCTGCGCGGCAGCGAAATGGCTCTATGGGGCGAGGGCGCGTGACCATCTATCACCTGCGACCCGTGTCAGGTTTGTGGGTGCCTGAGCGGATGGTCGTGGCAGCCACGAATTTATTCTTTTACAAAGATATGAGACTTTATCTTCCACTGTCCGTCGGGTTGGCGTTCAAGAAGTCTCACAGTGCTGCCGGAAATTGGCGCCGCCTTCTCATTCACCATTAACGTGGCCGTGAAACGGGACGTGGTATAGGCGTAGTTCCCGATCGGTAGCACATCCACCAGCTCAACCTTGTGATTTCTGACGCTTCTTCCCCGCCCAGCAAAGAAATCACGGATTGCCGGAGGACCGCTGACGGGCTGCGCGCCAGGCGGCATCAATCTGCCGTCCGCGGTATACAATGGTAATAGGGCATCGAAGTCTGCGTTGTTAATGGCGGCATCCCATTGGGCGTTCATCGACGTCACCTTATCTGCGAGCGGATCCGCCAATACTTGACTGGCGTGGCTGACAATCAGAAGAAGGGCGAATGAAATAAGCGAAATGCGAGTCATCTTTGCCTCCTTTTAGCTGAGATGCTTTTCGCGTGAGCGCATTCGCAGCTACTACTGGGGGAAGCGCTAGTCCAAAAACTGGACTGAAGAGGGTGTTCTTAACTGGCTAAGGCTGATCTGCGGCCCTCAGGCGCCTCATGGGAATATTTGCTGCGTGGGAACCAAGCCGGCATGCTCTTCACAAGATGGTTAGGACCGTCGATCTCGATCTTGCCGAGCTCACGCGCCAGTAGCAGCGGCTGATCGCCCATGAAAATCTGCACAAGCGTCAGCAGGCTCGCATAGAGGCTGATATCGACCTCGAAGCCGGGATCGTTCCAGCAGAGATCGGCTTCCTCCTTCTTCACAACAAACCACCAGCGCTTCTGTCGGGTGTCCGCAATCTCGATGTACAGCACAAAGTCGCATGGAATATGCTTCAGATAGAACGAACGGCGCATGTTCCACATCAGCCGGCCCGCGTGGAGTTCGTTGGGTGTGAGCTGGCTGTGCGCCCATCTGTGGCCCCAATAGCCCATTGCATCGATAATTGGCCCGGCTTCCCTGGCCGCCCGGGTTGGATGGTATTCCCAATGCCCGTTATCGCCTGATTGGCGTGAGATTAGCCCTGCTTCTTCTAGCGTTTGCAGGCGCTTGGAGAGGAGGGTCGGCGACATCTGTGGGATGCCGCGGCGAAGCTGGTTGAAGTGGCGGGAACCTAGCAACAGCTCGCGGAGCACGAGCGGAGTCCACCGCTCCGTGAGAATTTCCGCGGCTTTGGCTACAGGGCAAAATGATCCATAGCCTTTCATGCAACAATTTTAGCATCACGAGGGGCTGCAAGGTAGTCCAGTTTGTGGACTAATTGCACGCGCGTCGGTATCGACGCTTTCCTGCCGCCAATTACCTTGCCTTCGTTCAGCTTGCATCCCATCCGGCTATGGCTGGCTGCGCGTTAATGAGACCACGTCCCAGCTCATCCCATCCGCACGGTCCGTTGCGCCCGCGGCGCCATCGCGATCATCCGTAGCGCGAACACGGCAACCAGCGGAATCAGGAACAGCGCGTAGAGCGGCATGTCGGGAATCCGCTTGCCGAACGACACCATGAACTGGAACAGCAGGTAATAGCCGCCGGCGAGATGCAGCCGGCGCCAGGCGCGCGCGCCGATCGCGGCCGCGGTGCGGTCGAAC
This sequence comes from Bradyrhizobium algeriense, assembly GCF_036924595.1. Taxonomy (NCBI): domain Bacteria; kingdom Pseudomonadati; phylum Pseudomonadota; class Alphaproteobacteria; order Hyphomicrobiales; family Nitrobacteraceae; genus Bradyrhizobium; species Bradyrhizobium algeriense. The sequence goes on from NZ_JAZHRV010000001.1 coordinate 1,126,861, forward strand.
GAGGTTGCGGTCATCGCGATGATGAAGGCATAGCCGATGCCGCCGAAGATGTAGGACGCGGTCGAGGTTGCTGCGGCATATCCTATGGGATCCATCATGGCGAAGGCTAAGATGGCGACCGCGTGGATGGCGTGCGAGGCCGCAAAGCTGACGCCGAGATAGCGGCGGTTGCGGCGCTGCCATCGCGTCCATGCGTTGGGCCACAGCCGGGCCAGTGCGGCACCTGCGAAGGCGAGGCAGAACAGCACCAGCGAGGTCCGCGCGGTGAAGCGGATCACCATCCGCACGCCGTCGGCCTCAAAACCCCGCATGCCGGCGATCCAGATGCTAAGTGCGAGCAGTGTCAGCGACAGCAGGGCGAACAGCCGCCAGCCATCGAACCAGTTCTGACGCGTCGGCATGTTTCGCCCCATTGTTTGCGCCGTCATTGCGAGCGAAGCGAAGCAATCCATTCTTTCTTGACGTGGCGAGATGGATTGCTTCGCTGCGCTCGCAATGATGCGGATGGTGATGTAATCACCAGTTACATGTCCATGGCCCGTTTGGTCAACCCGTGTAATCGGTGCTTACATTCACAAGGCGGTGATGGTAGGAGAGGGCATGCGTCCTGCCGCCAAATCTCCCGCAGCGAAAGCGCCCACGGCCAAACCGCGCCGCCGCGTTTCGCGAGCGCCCGCGCCAAAGCCGTATCACCATGGCGATCTCCGGCGGGTCCTGATCGACGCCGCGCTGCAATTGGTCGGCGAAGGCGGGGCGGAGGCGGTCAGCGTCCGCGAGGCCGCCCGCCGCGCCGGCGTCTCGCCGGGGGCGCCGTTTCGGCATTTTTCGAGCCGCGACGCCCTGATGCAGGCGGTGGCGGAGGAGGCGCAGCGGCGGTTCCGCGCCGAGATCGAGGCGGCGCTGGCCGAAGCGCCGGCTGGCGATCCCCTGGCGCGGTTTCGCTGCCTGGGTCTGGCCTATCTGCGCTGGGCGATGCGAAACCCGACGCATTTCGAGGTCATCTCCAGCCGCCGGCTGTTCGATCACGACAAGGCGGCTGGCGTCTCCCGCAACAATGCCGAGTTGATCGAACTCACCGAGCGCACGCTCGAGGAGGCCTTTGCGGCGGGCCAGCTCCGTTCGGGTGACCTCAAGGCGGTCCAGATCGCCGGCCGGGCGCTGGTCTATGGATTTGCCCGAATGAATATCGACGGCCATTTCCCGCGCTGGGGCGTCGCCGGCCCCGAGGCCGAGCAGACCGCCGAGGCGATCCTCGATCTGTTCATCGAGGGCATTGCCAAGCGACCCTGACAACTGGTGTCATTCCGGGGCGATGCGAAGCATCGAACCCGGAATCTCGAGATTCCGGGTTCGCTTCGCGCCCCGGAATGACGGTGACCAAGCCGGGCTACTTCGCGCCCCGGAATGACTGTCCCCCGTATTTACCCTGCGGGGCAAATTCATTGCGCGTTCATGACGAAACCACTACGTTTTTATGACACGGCACAGGTTCCGGATGGGTCGTGCGTCTCCTGGTCGTCACCAGCCAAGGCTTTGCATTGCGCCGGGTCATGTTGCGTATTCACCCATGGCGCCCGCGCCAAATCCAGGGCCCTCCGCCACCACCCTCGTTGCCGGCCTTGCCGCCATCGGGTTCTGGCGGCTTTCGGCTGTCGCTGCACCGCACATGGCCGCGCTGGGGGTCATGCTGGAGACCGAAGCCGATTTCGGCGGCCGCATGGGTTTTGCGCTGGCCTGGGGCATCCTGAACTTCTGCTTTATCGCGCTGCTGCGGCGCCCGGCGCTGTCGGGCGCGCTGTCGCTGACGATGGTCGTGCTGCTGGTGCTGCTGTCGCGGCTCAAGCACGACGTCGTGCAGATGACCGCGAATTTCGTCGACCTGATGGTGATCGACCGCGACACCGCGGCCTACCTGTTCACGATCTTTCCGAACTTGCGCTGGAGCGTGGTCGGCGCTGCGCTGGTCATCCTGCCGCTGATGTACGCGCTGTGGTGGCTCGATCCGTTCCGCATCCGCCGCCTGCCAGCAGCCGCCGGCCTGCTGGCCTGTCTTGCCGCGCTGACCGGGCAGGCCATGACCTGGCCGGACGAAGCCTGGCGCGGCTACTACGACGACGGCTATCTCTCCAAATTCGCCCGCTCGGGCGTGACGGCGGTTTCCGACTTCGCCACTTACGGCTTCATGGAATCGGAGGCCGTGACGGCCGAGCGGTTGAAGATGCCGCTGGTCGATTCCTGTCATGTCGCCGGCCGCCGCCCGCACATCATCATGATCCATGACGAGTCGAGCTTCGACATCCGTCAGGCCAACGGCGTCAAGGTGCCGCCGGGCTATGGCAGCCACTTCAAATCCTTTGACGGCCGCGAGCGCAAGTTCATGGCCGAAAGCAGCGGCGGCGCAAGCTGGATGGCCGAGTACAACGTACTGGCGGGCCTGTCGTCGCGCTCGTTCGGCCGCTTCTCCTATTTCGTCACCCGCATCGCGTCGGGGCGGGTCGAGCGCGGGTTGCCGCTGGCGCTGCGCCGCTGCGGCTACAACACCCTCTCGCTCTATCCGGCCTACGGCGCCTTCATGGGCGCGCGCGGCTTCCAGAGTTCCACGGGCATCCAGCACTTCTACGACGCGCGCGATCTCGGCGCGAAGGGCATCGAGCCGGACAGCTTCTTCTACGACAAGGCCGTGAAGCTGATCGCCGAGCAGCCGGCCAATACGCCGCTGTTCACCTTCGTCTATCTCGCCGCCAATCATTTCCCCTGGGAAACCAAATTCCGCCCCGACCTGCTGCCGGCCTGGAGCAAGCCCGGCAACGCGCCGGTGGTCGACGAATATCTGCGCCGCCAGACCATGAGCGCCGGCGACTATGCGGGCTTCGTCGCCAGCCTGAAGAAGAAATTCCCGGCACAGCCGTTCCTGATCGTTCGCTATGGCGACCATCAGCCGGAGTTCTCGTCGAACCTGCTGGATCCCGGCCTGGACGAAGCCCGGGTCGCCCGCAAGTTCGACACCTACGACCCGCGCTACTTCACTACCTATTACGCGATCGACGCCATCAACTTCGAGCCGGTGAAGAGTTCCGCCGTGATGGACAGGATCGACGCGCCCTATCTGCCGTTGGTAATCCAGGAAGCCGCCGGCATTCCGCTCGACCCGTCCTTCGAGGAGCAAAAGAACATCATGCTCCGTTGCAAGGGTGTATTCTACGCCTGCAAGGACGGCGCCGAGGCGCGCAGGTTCAACCGGTTATTGATCGAGGCAGGTTTCATCAAGGGGCTTTAGGACGCCGATATGTCTGCGATTGCTGAACCTGGAATGAGCGAAAGCACCGTCGCAGAATCGCGCGGTATCAGGTTCTTTGCTCTCGCTGGCCTGATCGTTGCTGTCCATCTCGCGGGGCTCGCGGTTCTGCTCTCCACCGAATACGGACCGTTTGCGATCACGTTGTCCGTTCTGGCGTGGGTGTTCCTGAACTGCTTCCTGCTGGTCGTGCTGCAGCGGCCCGGAATCTGCGCCGCGCTGGCGCTGGCTTTCATCGTGATCCTGATCGCGCTGTCGCACTTCAAGTTCGGAATTCTGCAGTTAACGCTGACGTTCCTCGACTTCCTGATCATCGACCGCGATACGTTTTCGTTTCTGCTCTCGGTGTTCCCGCGCTTGCAGATGCAGTTGATCGCGGCGGGCCTCGTTGCGGTTCCGCTGTTGTGGCTGATCTGGCGTTTCGATCCGTTCCGCGTGCGCCGCCGCCTTGCACTGACGGGAGTGGGGGCGAGCGCTGCGCTGATCGCGGCGATGTCGGTCGCCTCGCCCGAGCAGGCATGGGAGCCATTCCAGGGCGTCAATCATATTTCCAGTCTGGCGCGCTCCGGCGTGGTGGCGGTGTCGCGGCTGGCTTCGACCGGATGGATCGAAGCCGATCCGCCGGCGAACGGTCCGCTCAGCCTCGCGCGGGACGCTCGCGCCGCCGGCCTGCCCGAACTGCCATCAGGCGAAGCCTGCGACGCGGCGGCCAAGCGGCCGCACATCATCATGCTGCTCGATGAGTCGAGCTTTGACGTCACCTCGGCGCCCGGCATCAGGGTGCCGGCCGGCTACACTGATTATTTCAAGTCGAGCGACGGCAAGCAGCGGACCATGATCGCGGAGTCGACCGGCGGCCCGACCTGGTACACCGAGTTCAACGTGCTGACCGGCCTGTCGGCGCGCTCGTTCGGCGATCTGAAATTCTACGTGACGAGGATAACCGCAGGTCGCGTGACGCGTGGACTGCCACAGGCGCTACGGAACTGCGGGTACAAGACGTTCTCGCTCTATCCGACCTATGGCAACTTCCTTGGCGCGCGAACCTTCCAGAAGGGAGCCGGCGTCGGCCATTTCGTCGACATGGCGGATATGGGCGTGAACCAGGACATGCAGCCCGACAAGTTCTATTTCGATCAGGCGCTAAAGGTGTTTGCGCGCGAGCAGGCCCAGCAAGCGCCGGTCTTCATGTTCGTCTACCTCACCGCCAACCATTTTCCATGGACCGACGTCTACCGGCCCGATCTGACGCCGCCGGGCTGGACGCCGCCGGGAAACACGGCGGAGGTCGATGAATACATTCGCCGCCAGACCATGACGGCGAACGACTATCGCGAATTCACCGCGCGGCTGAAGCACGACTATCCGGATCAGTCGTTCCTGGTGCTGCGTTTCGGCGATCACCAGCCAGCTATTTCGCAAAAGATGCTGGAGCCGGGGATTGATCAGGCGACGCTGGCGAAACGAGTGATGGTCGCCGATCCACGCTACTTTTCCACCTACTATGCCATCGACGGCATCAACTACTCACCCTCCAGCCTGTCGTCGGCGCTCGAGACGCTCGATGCGGCATATATTCCACTCGTCCTCCAGGAAGCCGCCGGCATTCCGCTCGACCCGTCGTTCACCGAACAGAAGCGCATCATGCTCCGCTGCAAGGGCACGTTCTACGCCTGCAGGAAAGGCGCGGAAGCGCGCAGGTTCAACCGGCTGCTGATTGATGCCGGCATGATCAAGGGGCTTTGACGCGCCGTCATTGCGAGATCTCGTAGGGTGGGCAAAGGCGCACTTGCGCCGTGCCCACCGTCTTCCAAATGTCGAAGGCTCTGCGCTACAGTGCGTCATGTCACGTTATGTCAGGGCAAACATCAAGGGTAGCATTTTCTTTTTTACGGTCGTTCTGGCGCAACGACCAAGTAAGCTGTTGTTCAAGGAAATCGGTCGCCTCCGGCGCATTTATCAAGCCGTCCGACAAGAACGCCCGTTTGAAACCATAGCCATCTGCATCTTGCCCGATCACATTCATGCAGTCTGGAGATTGCCAGAAGACGACGCGGATTTCTCTACCCGCTGGAGCTTGATCAAGAGCGGCTTTTCGCGCGGCCTCGACGCGCAAGAGCGATCGGCAAGCAAGGTTATCAAGCGGGAAAAAGGCATCTGGCAACGTCGTTATTGGGAGCATGCCATTCGAGACGATGCCGATCTCGAGCGACACGTCGATTATATTCACTTCAATCCGGTGAAGCACAGGTATGTCACGCGTGTGGCTGATTGGCCTCACAGCAGTTTCCACCACTACGTTGAACGTGGACTTCTTGCCGCAGATTGGGGAGGAGATTTACGGGAAATTCCTGGTTCGTTTGGCGAATGATGGTGGGCACGGCGCAAGTGCGCCTTTGCCCACCCTACGAAGTCTGCGCTCCTGGCAATAACGGGGATGGGCCATGGCAGACAATGGCCTACTTCTTCCCCACCTTCTCCCACAGCCACTGCGCCACGGCGTCCGGCGAACTCGCGGCATCGTTGCCGGCGGCGCGCAGATTGGCCTCGCGCATCGTGGCGATGTCGATCTTGCCGAGCAGCGGGGTCAGCGCCTTGCGCAGTGCCTCGTCATCGGCGCGCTTCGGCGCCAGCAGCACCATTGCATCATAGGGCGGGATCGCGCGCTTGACGTCGCCCAGAACAACCAGATCATATTTCGCGATCAGCCCGTCGCTGGTGTAGCCGGCGATGACGTCGACCTCGCCGGAGGCGACGGCTGCATACATGAAGTCCGGCTGCATCTGCCGCTGGCCGCGGAACGACAGGCCGTAGGCCTTGCGCAGCGCGGTCCATTCGGGGCGCGAGAAGAATTCATAGTCGCCGGCGATCGACATGTTGGCCGCGCGCGAGGCGAGGTCGGCGATGGTGCGGATGCCCAATTGCTCGGCGCGCTTGCGCGGCATCACCAGCGCATAGGCGTTCTCGAAGCCGAGTTCGCCGAGCAGCGTGATGTTCTGCTTCGCCAGCATCGTCTTCAGTTCGGCCAGCAGTACCTCTCGCGGCCTGATGTCGTTGCGCTGGAACTGGTTGGCCCACAGCGTGCCGGAATAGTCGACATAGACGTCGATATCGTTTGCCGCCAGCGCCTCGAAGATCACGTTGGAGCCGAGGCCCTCGCGCGTCGTCGCAGGAAGCCCCGCGGCCTTCAGCCGCTGCACCATCAATGCCGACAGCACATATTGTTCGGTGAAGGTTTTTGCGCCGACGACGTAGTTCGTCTGCGACCGCATCATGGTCGGCACCAGCGTGGCCGCGACCAGCGCCGCGATGCCGGCGCCGCCGAGGACCGCGCGAAAACGGCTGCGGTTGCGCAGGCCACCTTCGATTAGCGCCAGCAGTTGATCGACCAGCAGCGCCAGCGCCGCGGCGGCAATGCAGCCGAACAGCACGAACACCCAGTTCTGGGTCTGTAGCCCCGCAAAGATGTAATTGCCGAGGCTGGTCTGGCCGATCGGCGTCGACAGCGTCGCGGTGCCGATCACCCAGACCGCCGCGGTGCGGATGCCCGCCATCATGACCGGCAGCGCCAGCGGCAATTCCACGGTGAACAGCGATTGCCGCGGCGTCATGCCGACGCCTTGGGCTGCTTCCAGTATCGCAGGCTCCACGCCCTGCAGGCCCGTAATGGTGTTGCGCAACACCGGCAGCATTGAATAGAGCGCCAGCGCCAGCACCGCGGGCAAAAATCCGAACGCGGAGAAGCCGATGCCGAACCACGACAGCGACAGTGCCGCGAGCGCCAGCAGCAGCGGATAGAACAGTGCCAGCAGCGCCAGTCCCGGCACCGTCTGCACGATGCTGGCGAGCCCGAGCAGCGCGCCGCGCGCTACTCGACGATTGCGTACCGCAATCGCGAGGGGCAGGCTGACCAGGAGGCCCAGCGCCAGCGCAGTGACGCTGACGCGGACATGGCTGCCGAGATAATCGGGTAGACGACTGAATGCCTCGCTCCAGCGCGGATCGGCGAAGATGCTCATGCCGCACCGTCCCGCGGCAGCAGGGCGCCGAGCCGCTCGGCCTGCCGCCGCGGCGTGCGCAGCAGTTCGCCGACATAAGCATCGTCACTTTCGGAAAGCTCTGGCGGCGTGCCCTGCGCCAGCAGCCGGCCGCCGCCCATCACCGCGATCCGGTCGGCGAGCAGAATGGCCTCTGTCATGTCATGGGTGATCATGACCGTGGTCAGGCCGAGCGTGCGATGCAGCTCGCGAAAATCGTCGCCGAGCGCATCGCGGGTGAGCGGATCGAGCGCGCCGAACGGCTCGTCCATCAGCACGATGCGCGGCTTTGCGGCAAGCGCGCGCGCCACGCCGACGCGCTGGCGCTGGCCGCCGGAGAGTTCGTGCGGCAGCCGGTCGCGGTATTCCGCCCGGTCGAGCCGGACAAGGTCGAGCAGTTCATCCACCCGCGCGGAAATCTCCGCAGGCGGAGTGCCCGTCAGCTTCGGCGTAATGCCGATATTGTCGGTGACGGTCAGATGCGGAAACAGTCCGCCGCTTTGAAAGACATAGCCGATCCGCCGCCGCAGCAGGATCGGATCGACGCTGCGCACGTCTTCGCCCTCGACCGTGATCGAGCCGGAATCCGTCTCGATCAGCCGGTTGGCGAGCCGCAACAGCGTGGTCTTGCCCGAGCCGGAGCCGCCGACGATGGCCAAAAATTCACCCTCGGCGACCTCGAGCGAGACGTCGTCGACAGCCACCACGCGGCCGCCGTCAAAGGTCTTGCCGACTTGGGTATAGGCGATCAGGGGAGCGGCCATGCGATCTCGACTCTCACCCTCCCCTGGAGGGGGAGGTTCGACGCGACTGAAAGGAGCGGCGGGGTGGGGTGACGGTCTCTCCCCTCGAACAGTGTCCGAGTTGAGAGATCACCCCACCCGTCTCGCATCTTGCGATGCGAGCCGACCCTCCCCCTCCAGGGGAGGGTGGAGATCAACTACCACGTCACGCCGCCGCGTTGAACTTATCCTTGGTAACCGCTAAGGCATCTCTCCAACCTTTGGGGAGAAACATGGCGGATTCGGCTCAGCCAACGGCGGTCGCACTCGACAATGCGACCGTGGCATTTCGCGTTGCCGGGGATCGCGTCTACACAGCCGTGGAGCGGGCCAGCCTGTCCGTCGCCCATGGCGAGTTCGTCGCCATCGTGGGCCCGACCGGGTGCGGGAAATCGACGCTGCTCAATGTCGCAGCCGGCCTCCTGAAGCCCGCCGCGGGGTCGGTGAAGATTTTCGGCAAGCCGCTGACGGGGTTGAACCGCGATGCCGGCTATCTGTTCCAGGCCGATGCGCTGTTTCCCTGGAAGACCGCGATCGACAATGTCGCCATTGGCCTCGACATCAAGGGCGCGCCGCGCGAGCAGGCGCTGCAGCGCGCGCAGGGCTGGCTCACCTCCGTCGGGCTCGGCGCCTTCGCCAACCGCTATCCGCACATGCTGTCGGGCGGGCAGCGCAAGCGTGTCGGCCTTGCGCAGGTTTTGATCCGCGATCCAAAAATCCTTTTGATGGACGAGCCGTTCGGCCCGCTCGATGCCCAGACCCGGCAGATCATGGGCAATCTGCTGCTGGAACTGTGGAACGCCGACCGCAAGGCCGTGCTGTTCGTCACCCACGATCTCGAAGAGGCGATCGCGCTCGCCGACCGCGTCGTGATCATGTCGGCAGGTCCCTCGGCGCGCATCATCGGCGACTGGCGCGTGCCGTTGCCGCGCCCGCGCGACATCTCCGAAGTGCGGATGGAAAAGCAATTCCACGAACTGCACCGCGAAATCTGGAGCGTGCTGAAGGACGAAGTGATGAAGGGTTATGCGCAGTCGACGCTAAGTGCGGAGGTCGGCTGATGTCGCGCCTGACACTGCTGTTCTGGCAATTGATGGTGGCCGTGGTCGCGCTCTCGCTGTGGCAGTTCCTCGCCACCGTGCCGGTGTTCGGTCGCATCCTGCTGCCGCCATTCTTCTTCTCCAACCCGGTCGATGTCGGCAGCCAGATCGTCAAATGGTTCACGTCCGGCGTGATCTGGAAGCATCTGATGATCACGCTGTGGGAGTCGGTGCTGGCTTTCGTGATCGGCTCGGTCGGCGGCGTGCTGGTCGGCTTCTGGTTCGCGCGCCAGCCCCGCGTCGCCGCGGTGTTCGATCCCTACGTCAAGATGGTCAACGCGCTGCCGCGCGTGGTGCTGGCGCCGATCTTCACGCTGTGGCTCGGCTTGGGCATCTGGTCCAAGGTCGCGCTCGGCGTGACGCTGGTGTTCTTCATCGTGTTCTTCAACGTCTATCAGGGCGTCAAGGAGGTCAGCCAAACCGTGCTGGACAACGGCCGCATGCTCGGCATGAGCGAGCGGCAATTGACGCGGCATGTGTACTGGCCCTCGGCGTTGTCGTGGATGTTTTCGTCGCTGCACACTGCGGTCGGCTTTGCCGTGGTCGGTGCTGTCGTCGGCGAATATCTGGGATCGGCGGCCGGTCTCGGCTACCTGATCCAGCAGGCCGAAGGCGTGTTCGACGTCGCCGCCGTGTTCGCCGGCATGTTCGTGCTGTCGGCGTTCGTCATTCTGATCGACATGGGCGTGACACTGGTCGAGCGCCGGCTTCTGATCTGGCGGCCGGTCGCGGCGGAGGGCAGGGGGTAGCCGCCTCCGGCATTGCAAGGCGCAGGCCTAATCGCTGAGTTCGTACGCATGATTTGATGCCCGGTAACCAAGTCAGGCGGTTCGATCCGCCGTTTCCTTATTGCGGAACCAGCCGATGCCCAGAGTGCACTACAAGCTGTTTGACATAGATGTGTAATGTTATAACGTTACGCAAACCTTTGCTCCTTCTGGCTGTGTCGACAATGACTGTTGTTTTCTTCCCAAGGTCGCCGCGCCACCAATGGAACGTAGTGCGCGAATTGAAAGAGCATGCCCGGACAGCCATCAACGCCGATGATGAAACAATAATCACCGTAAGCGAACGCGGTGATCCCGGTTGCGGCGGCGCCCGAACCATCGTGCTCATCATGCACCCAAGACGGCCAACCGAGGCCATCACGATCGACAAGCCGCTCGAGCAGATCACGCAGACAGACCTTGCGGATGCGCTGGCGCCGTTGGCCGCAGCAGCCGGCCTGCCCGAATCTCCATCGAAACGGAATGACCATCGCTTACCCGCGGATCGACGCTAGCCGGCGCAGACCAATTGCAGCATCAGCAAAGGACAATCCCATGCAGATGGCTTTGAACCGGACTCCGGTCACGGTGATTACCGGCTATCTCGGGGCCGGAAAGACCATGCCGCTTACCGTATCCTCACGGAGACGCACGGCAGGCACTACGCCATCGTCGTCAATGAATTCGGCGAGGTCGGAATCGACAATGACCTCATCGTCAACGCCGAAGAAGAGAACTTCGAAATGAACAACGGATTTGAGTCCTGCCGCGTTTGATCGTCGATGCATTGGCGAACTGCACGCGGCATTTTTCGAGCATGCGCCAATCATCTCACGCTCGTGCGGAAAGCGGCACGATTCATCTGCTACCGTTTCAATTTGATTGTGGCGTCACGACCGGTTGATCGTGGTCGGTATGGCAGCAGATGATTTTCTCCGGCCATATCAGTTCATCGTGCGATTCAAGAACCTCCCGGCCAGTCGTGAAAATGATCCACAATGCAACGGCTCCTGCGATGATCGGATCGAAGATTGGATAACCCGTCACTAGAAGCAGTAAGCCCGCGGCCACCGGGGCAAGGGATACCCATACGTCGCCAAGATTGTGGATATACGCGAGCCGGATTGCAGCGTTGTTTCGGCTTGGCTCCAGGAGCAAGCGGGCCACGCTCCAATTGGCGGCAGCGGCAGCCAGGCCGACGATCATCGGAACGACGCCCTGAACCGGCACCGGATTGAACAGACGCTCGCCGGCCTGCCACAAAAGCAGCCCGCTGACCGCAATCAGCCCGACTGAGTTAAAGAGATTTCCGGCTCGCAACAGCCGCTGCGAAGGACCTCTGGTGACGAGGAATGCTGCATACAGGCAGACCAGAGCCAACTCGTCCGACAGGTTATGCGCGCTGTCCATCAGGAGGCTCAGACTCGATGCCTGATAGCCAGCAATACCCTCCACCAGAAAGATTGCAGTGTTTATCGCCACTGCAGCGGCGACGGCTTTTTGATGATGAGCCACTTTGCATCCCCAATTTCCGCGACTTGGCAAATATGTGCACTAGAATGCGCTTCGAGGTGCTGAACACGACCTACTTCGTTCGCGCGGTTGCGATATCGTCGCAGGCGTCATCGGCCGGCGTCTCTCAGGCTAATTGCACGGGCCCGTGATCATCGCAATGATCACCGTGCGGATGGTGCAGCCGGCCGTCTACAAGATAGTCGACATGGTCACCATGCGGCACCGCTTCATGTCCGCAGTTTGGACCGTGCGTGTGCTCGCAATGGACTTGAGGCGTGCATTGCACTGGATTTGTGGCATTTACCGTGATGGCATGTTCGTCCACGTGATCCTCGTGCATATGGTGAAGATGGCCGTCGTGAAGATAATCCACGTGACCGTCATGACGAACCGCGGTGTGCCCGCAATCCGGGCCATGCTTGTGAGTGTGGTTGGCATGGTGTTTCTCGGTACATGTGGTCATCAGCAATGCTCCTTGCGCTTGTTTGCCGTCGATACCTATCATCGCAGACAATAGTGGAATAGTTGCGGAAGCCAACGATGCCTGAGGTGCCGGCACCCTGATTTAGTTACCGATAGCCAATGTTTTAACGTTCAGGTGGGAACGAAGGTTGCGAGCCGAGCACCAATCTACGGGTTCAGATATCCGTGACTGTTACATGGATTCAGAATCGTAGGGTGGGCAAAGCGAAGCGTGCCCACCATTAAGCTCGCGATGCGGATGGATGGTGGGCACAGCGCGAAGAGCGCGCCTTTGCCCACCCCACGGCGTTTGCGCCTAGATGGCGACATCGGATGCCAGCTGAAATTGCGGATCCAATGTCACGTCAGCGGTGATCGAGTTGGAAATGAAGCAGTTTTCCTTAACCTTAGCCATGATCGTTTGGGCGGCGGCGATATCAGCCTCGCTTCTCAGGACCAGGGTTGGCCGAACGCTGACTTCAACAATTCGATATTTGCCGTCGACGTTTTCCAGCACGCCTTCTGCGGCGCTTTCATAGGCGACAAACTCGAGCCGCTTGCTTTGCGCGAACGATACAAACGTCAGCATCATGCAAGCATTCAGCGCGGCGACCAGCATTTCTTCGGGAGCCCAGACGCCCGCCTCTCCCTTGAATTCGGGAGGACTGCCGATCTCGATGTCGGGTTTGCCGGGCGCCGACGTTCGGCCGCGGCGAGCGGTGTCCCAGACCAGGTTGTTGCTGTACCGAAAGGACTTGTATGTTTTGCCTGTTGCCACGTGATCCTCCAGGAATCGTAGGTGGGCAAAGCGACCTGTCCGCCGTAGCTCAACGAGCGAAGGCGGAAGCGTGCCCACCATCACGACCACAGCAAGAACATGGTGGGCACGGCGCGAAGAGCGCCTTTGCCCACCCTACGAGGCTGCGACGTGCAGCGTCAATTCAACATCTTCGTATCGTCAGGCGCCTGCGGCGGCGTCTTGATCGCGATCGCCTTGAGGGTGCGGCCGTCCGGCTTGGTGCCGCCATGCGCGGTGCCCTTGGGGATCACGACCAGATCGCCCGGCTTCACCCGCACTTCCTTGTCGCCCAGCCAGATCGTGCCGGTGCCGTCGAGGATGTACTGGATCTCGTTGGTGTTGGGATGCATGTGCTTGCCGACATTGCCGTCCTGGATCGAGATGGTCATGCCGTCGGCGGCGACGAACAGTTTGGAGCGCATGCCGGCGCCCGAGGGCATGCCGAGCGCATCGCCTTCGAGTTCGCCGGTGTGGATGACCTGCGCCGTGATATTCTCGGCGGCAATCGCCGGCCGTAGCAGATGGGTGACGCTGCAACCGGCGGCGAAGGCGGCGGCGAGCGATAGCGTGATGGCCAGGCGATTCATGGCAGTCTCCCCCTGTGTTGATTATTGTAGAGGCGATGCTATGCCGCCCTTCCGCGCTTGGCCAGCGGTCGGAAAGTCGCCTTCTCAACGTCCACGCGCTGCTCTATCTTGCCCGCCAACGAATGGAGGAACCCATGAAGAAACTGTTCGGCCGGCTGGCCGGGGTGCTGCTGGCGCTGGTGCTGACGACAGGTCTTGCCGCAGCGCAAAGCAAGGTCACGGTCGCGATCGGCGGCGGCTCCTGCCTGTGCTATCTGCCCACCGTGCTGGCCAAGCAGCTCGGCGAATACGAAAAGGCCGGCCTTGCCGTCGAGCTGGTCGACCTCAAGGGCGGTTCGGACGCGCTGAAGGCCGTGCTCGGCGGCAGCGCCGACGTGGTGTCGGGCTATTTCGACCACTGCGTCAATCTGGCCGCCAAGAAGCAGGAATTGCAGTCCTTCGTGATCTATGACCGCTACCCCGGCCTGGTGCTTGTCGTATCGCCCGCCCATACCAATGAGATCAAGTCGATCAAGGATCTGGCCGGCAAGAAGGTCGGCGTCAGCGCGCCGGGCTCCTCGACCGACTTTTTCCTGAAGTATCTGTTGAAGAAGAACGGCCTCGATCCGACCAGCGCCGCGGTGATCGGTGTCGGCCTCGGCGCGACCGCCGTGGCGGCGATGCAGCAGGGGCAGATCGACGCAGCGGTGATGCTCGATCCCTCCGTCACCGTTTTGCAGGGCAGCTATCCCGATTTGAAGATACTCGCCGACACCCGCACGCAAAAAGACACGCTCGCGCTGTTCGGCGGCGAGTATCCGGGCGGGGCGCTCTACACCACCACGGCGTGGATCAAGTCGCACGAAAAGGAAGTGCAGGCGCTGACCAATGCGATCGTCAACACGCTGGCCTGGATCCACTCGCATTCGCCGGAAGAGATCATGGCGAAGATGCCCGATGAAATCGTCGGCAAGAACAAGGAGCTCTATCTCGCCGCGCTGAAGAACACGATCCCGATGTATTCGGAGACCGGCAAGATGGACCCCAAGGGCGCCGACGCGGTGCTCGCCGTGTTCAGCGAAGGTTCGCCCGAGGTCGCGAAAGCCAATATCGACGTGACCAAGACCTGGACCAACAAATATGTCGAGCAGGTCAAGAAGACCACCGGCACGAGCGCGAAATAAGGGCAGGGCGGGATCGGCGTGAAATCAAGCGAAGTCAGGCGATGAGTGACACGAAACCCTTGGTCATTCATCGCGTCAGCGCGCTCGACCTCGTTGTCGAAGCGTGGACGTGGCCGTTTGCCGAAACGCGCCGCGCGGAGATAGCGGCGCATTTCGCCGACAAGCAGCGTGAAAAGCCCGCGCTGTGGAACGGCCGCGTCCTGCTCGGGCGCAATCCGGTGTTTGCCGGCGACCGCTTCAGCGCCAGCTATTTCGAAACCGATTTCGCAAGTTTTCTGGCCTGGCGCGACTGGGGTTTTCCCGACCCAAGCGTGTTCAACGGCTTCGGCATGGGCGCGCTCTGCTGCGCCGACGGCGCCTTCGTGCTCGGCGAGATGGGGCAGCACACGTCGAACGCCGGGCGCATCTATTTTCCGTCAGGCACGCCGGACCTCGACGACATCAGGGACGGCGCGGTCGACATATCAGGCAGTGTCGTGCGCGAACTTGAGGAAGAGACCGGGCTGGCGCCGGGCGAATACGAGAGCGAGCCGGATTGGCATTGCATCTATACCGGACCTGCATTGGCGATGATCCGCATGTTGCGGGTCGATATGTCGGGTGACGTCGTGCGCGACCGGATCGTGGCCAATCTCGCCTTGCAGCGTCAGCCTGAATTAGCCGCCATCCACCTCGTGCGCGGCGCCGACGATCTCACCTCCGCAATGCCGCGTTTTGTCACGGCGTTCATCGAGGCGCAGCTCGCTTCCGAGCCCTGACGCCAGCAATACGCTTGACATCTGGTCGCGCTACCAATGTGATAGGCGGCAACAAGAACAAGAAAAACGCAGTGCACAAAAAATAATCCAGGGAGGATTCCATGCCGGGGCGCAAAGCTGCACGCCTTCTCGTTGGGCTGTCTGCCGCAATCGCGGTGCTGGGCATGGCGTTTACTGCCGAAGCCCAGGAAAAGAAAATCAAGATCGGCGTGATCTACGACCTGACCGGTCCGCTCGCCGGCGGCGGTTCGGAACTGCAATATATCGGCGCCAAGATCATGCTCGACCAGTACGCCAAGACCGGCGTCGAGGGTTACAAGGTCGAGGCGGTTTATGCCGACGCCCAGAGCAAGCCTGATGTTGCGATCAACGAGGCCGTGCGGTTGATCGAACAGGAAAAGGTCAACATGCTGCTCGGCTTCTTCTCGTCGGCGCAATGCGTGCCGGTGGCCGCGCGCGTCGAGCAGCTCAAGAACTTCATGTGGATCACCACCTGCATTTCTTCGGCGGTGCTGGCCGACAAGAACTTCAAATACGTGTTCCGTCCGCAAGCCTCGGGCGACCAGTTCGGCATGATGACGATGGATTTCATTGCGCAGAACTCGAAAGAGAAGTTCGGCAAGGAGCCGAAGGATCTGCGCGTCGCCATCATCCACGAGGACGGCGCCTACGGCGTCGACGTGTCGAAGGGCAATGAGGCCGGCGCCAGGAAGGCCGGCTTCAACATCGTGATGAAGGAAGGTTATTCGGCCACCGCGCCAGATCTTTCCGCGCTCGTCACCAAGCTGAAGCGCGCGCGGCCTGACGTGATCTTCCACACCGGCTATAACCCCGACATCACCTTGTTCGGGCGCCAGGCGCGCGAGCAGGGCCTGAAATTCGCAGCGCTGGTCGGCCACGGCGCGGGCTATGGCGTCTACGAGAAGCTGAAGGAAGGCTTGGGCGCTGACGTCAACTACGTCTTCAACACCGATCCGATCTCGATCTGGCTCGCCAACCAGAAAGCGATGGATCCGAAGCTGCCGCCGGTCATCAAGATGGTCGGCGAGGAATTCGACAAGGCGAAGCCGGGCGTTGCGATCCGTTCCGCCCATGTCGGCATGGCGGCGTCGAACACCTACCTCTTCCTCACCGACGTGCTGCCGCGCGCCATCAAGAAATATGGCGGCGTCGATCCCGATGCGCTGCGCAAGGCCGCGCTCGAAGTCGACATTCCCGAGGGTGGCACCATGCTCGGCTTCGGCGTCAAGTTCCACGGCGAGGGTACCCAGATGGCCGGCCAGAACGAGCGCTCGTTCCCGGTGGTCATCCAGTACATTGACGACAAGTCCTACGTGGTGTGGCCGAAGAGCCAGGCGCAGCGCGAGGCCGTGCTGCCGCTGCCGAAGGGAACCACGTTCAGCAACCAGTAAAGCCAGCAAACGAGTAAGCGGAGGTTCTGGCGTGCTGACGGTAGAAGGGTTGGTGAAACGTTTCGGCGGCTTCACCGCTGTCAACAACGTGTCGTTTCGGGTCGAGCAGGGCGAGATTCTCGGCCTGATCGGTCCCAACGGCTCCGGCAAGAGCACGATCTTCAACATGCTGTCGGGCACGCTGGTGCCGACCGCGGGATCGATCCTGTTCGACGGCGCGGAGATCGCGGGCGTGGCCCCGCATCGTATCATCAACAGCGGCATCGGCCGCACCTTCCAGATCCCGCGGCCGTTTCATCGGCTCAGCATTTTTGAGAACGTGGCGCTCGCTGGCTATTACGGCCAGGGCCGCCACAGCCGCGTCAAGGCGGATGAGGCGGCCGAGCGGGCGCTCGGCATGGTCGGCCTGCCGACGGACCGGCACGCCAGCGTCGATGGACTCGGCGCCGCCGGATTGAAGAAGCTCGAACTCGCCAAGGCGCTCGCGACGGGGCCGAAACTGCTGCTCGCCGACGAAAGCCTCGGCGGGCTCGATGAGCACGAGATGGATCAGGCGGCCGACATGCTGCGCAAGATCCGCGACGAACTCGGCATCACCATCATCTGGGTCGAGCACATCATGGGCGTCCTGATGCGTGTGGTCGACCGCGTGATGGTGCTCGATCACGGCGAGAAGATTTCGGAAGGGCTGCCGAGCGCGGTGGCCGGCGATCCCAGGGTGATCGAGGTCTATCTCGGCACGGACGCGGATTCGAGCCAGGCTGCGGCGGCGGAAGCGCGCCGCAAGGCGGAGGTCTGACGCATGCTCGAATTGAAATCGGTCGACGCGGGCTACGGCAGCTTCCAGGCATTGTTCGGCATCAATCTCGACGTCAGGGCGGGCGAGGCGGTCGGCGTCATCGGCCCCAACGGCGCCGGCAAGACCACGCTGATGCGCGTGATCTCGGGCCTGATCCGCCCCACCAGGGGCGCGATCTCGATGGAAGGCCACGACGTGCTGGCGACGCCGGCGCATCGCATCGTCGACCTCGGCATCGCGCATGTGCCGGAGAACCGCCGGCTGTTTCCGCGCCTCACCGTCGACGACAACCTGAAGATGGGCGCCTACATGCCGGGCGCGCGCGCCAAATATTCCGAGCGGCTGGAATTCGTGTTCGACCTGTTTCCGCGCATGAAGGAGCGGCGCAGCCAGATGGCCGGCACCATGTCCGGCGGTGAGCAGCAGATGTGCGCGATCGGCCGCGCGCTGATGTCGGACCCGAAACTCCTGCTGCTCGACGAACCTTCCGCGGGACTGGCGCCGGTTGTGGTGCAGCAGGTGTTCGAACTGGTCAAACGCATCCGCGCCAGCGGGCTGACGGTTTTGATCGTCGAGCAGAACGTGCAGCAGGTGCTGAAGGTGGTCGACCGCGCCTACCTGCTGGAGGCCGGCTCCATCCGCGCCTCCGGCACGTCGGAAGAGATGCTGTCGACTGATACGATCAAGCAGGCATATCTCGGGGTTTAATGATGCAGGCATTCCTCGATATCTTCGACATCTATCTGCTGGAGGCCGTGGTCAACGGCATCCTGCTCGGCGGCGTGCTGGCGCTTTTGGCGCTCGGGCTCAACCTGATCTTCGGCGTCATCGACGTCACCTGGATCTGCTACGCCGAGTTGGTCATGATCGGCATGTACGGCATGTACTACATGGTCCAGGTGTTCGGCCTGCCGTACTGGGTTGCCGCGCCGTTCGCCATCCTGCTGGTCGCAGCCCTTGGGGCTGCGCTGCATTACATCGTGATCGCACCGCTCTTGACCGCGCCGCCGATCAACCAGCTGCTCGCCACCGGCGGCGTGCTGTTCATCCTGCAGAGCTTTGCCACCGTCGCCTTCGGCATAGACTTCCGCAATCTCGGCATCCGCCTGCCGGTACTGGCGATCGGCGAGATGCATTTCAGCTATTCGCGGCTCCTGGCCTTCCTCGCTGCCTTGCTCGGCATGCTGGCGATCTACTTCTTCATGAAGCGCACCTATACGGGAACTGCGATCCGCGCCGTCGCGCAGGACCGCCAGATCATGTCGCTGATGGGGGTCGACACCAAGCGCATCTATCTCATCACCTCGGCGCTCGGCGGCGCGCTCGCAGGCCTCGCCGCCTGCCTTCTGGTGCTGCAGTATGACGTGCACCCCTTCGTCGGGCTGTCGTTCGGGCCGATCACCTTCCTGATCTGCGTGCTCGGGGGCCTTGGCAATTTCGTCGGCGGCTTCATCGCGGCGTTCGTGTTTGCCCAGATCATTTCGCTGGGCGGCCTGTTCTCCGACCTCGAATGGGGTTACGTGCTGGCCTTCGCCTTCTTCATCGTCATGATGTTCATCCGGCCCGCGGGCCTGTTTGCGAGGCGCTCGTGAATCTCCGTCATGCCGCCTGGGGCGTTGGCCTCGCCGCACTGATCGCGCTGCCCTTTGTCTATCGCGAGCCCTATCACCTGCATATTCTGGTGCTGATCCTGATCTGGTCGTTCGCCTATACCGCGTGGTCCATCATGGGCCGCTTCGGTCTGGTATCGCTCGGCCATGGCGGCTTCATGGGCGTCGGCGCCTATGTCACCGCGCTGTTGTGGAACCATCTCGACGTCTCGCCGTGGATCGGCATTCCCATCAGCATGGTGGCGGCGGGAATCCTGGCGCTGATCGTCGCCTATCCCTGTTTCCGCTTCCGCATCACCGGGCATTATTTCGTGCTGGTGACGCTGGCGCTGTCAGGCATCGTGCTGCAGGTCATCACCGCCACCCGCGACTACACCGGCGGCTCGCTCGGCTACACGCCGAACCGCGCCCGCAGCGGCTCTGGATGGATGGCGCTGCAGTTTGACGACAAGATCACCTGGTACCTGATCGCGCTGTTCGTCTGGGTCGTGGGCCTGTTGATCTGGCGCTGGGTCGACCGCAGCATGAGCCGCTACGCCATGGAGGCGATCTCGGAAGACGAGGACGCAGCGGCTGCGGCCGGCGTCAACGTCACGGCCGAGAAGCTCAAGATCACGCTGATCTCGGCGCTGATGACCGCGCTTGCCGGCGCGCTCTACTGCCAGTACCAGATGTTCATCTCACCCGACACCGTCAGCGGCATCGCGGTGTCGCTGCAGATGGTGTTTGCCGTCATCGTCGGCGGCCTCTACGTCTCGCTTGGGCCGACCGTCGGCGCCATCATCACCATCATGCTGGCGGAAGTCTTGCGCATCCGCTTCGGCACCGGCGCGGTTGGCTGGGACAACCTCGTCTACGGCGTGCTGCTGGTCGTCTTCATCATATTCCTTCCCAAGGGCATTCTTGGTAGCGTTCTCGACAGATTGAAGACGCGACCCAAGCCCTCCGGGACGAAATGAGCAAAAAACCTTCGCAACCACTGGCGAACGAGCTGAAACCCTATGTCGCCCCGTTCCGCTACGACGGCTCGGGCGAATTTCACCTGAAGTCGCACAAGACCAATGAGAAGGGTGGCCTCGACAAGGAAAAAGCGACCAAAATCATCGAGTCCAATCGCGAGCGTTTGTCCGATTTTCAGGAAAAACTCTACGCGCAGGACCGCTGGTCGATGCTGCTGATCTTCCAGGGCATGGACGCCGCCGGCAAGGATTCTGCGATCAAGAGCGTGTTCGAGGGCGTCAACCCGCAGGGCTGCGAAGTCACCGCGTTCAAGCAGCCGTCGACGAAGGAGCTCGACCACGATTTCCTGTGGCGCAGCATGATCGCGCTGCCCGAGCGCGGCCGGATCGGCATCTTTAACCGCTCGCATTACGAGGAATGCCTGGTGGTGCGGGTCCACCCGGAGATTCTCGCCAAGCAGAAGTTACCCGAGCGGCTGGTAACCAAGGACATCTGGAAGGAGCGCTTCGAGGACATCACGGCCATGGAGCGCCACCTCGCGCGCAACGGCACGGTCATTCTGAAATTCTTCCTCAACGTTTCGAAGGAAGAGCAACGCGAGCGCTTCCTGGCGCGGCTGGAGGAGCCGGCCAAGAACTGGAAGTTCTCGCTCGCTGATATCGGCGAGCGCAAGCTCTGGGCAAAGTATCAGGCCGCCTATCAGGACATGATCCATCACACTGCGGCGAAGGCGGCGCCTTGGTATGTCGTGCCGGCCGACCACAAATGGTTCGCCCGCGTGGTGATCGGCTCGGCCATCGTCAGCGCGCTCGACAGACTTGACCTGCATTTCCCCGATGTCGAAAAGGCCGACCGCAGCGAGTTCAAGCAGGTCCGCGAGGCGTTGCTGGCGGAGGGGAAGGGGACGAAGAAGTAGGATGGGTAGAGCGAAGCGAAACCCATCATTCCATTCCCGGTCGGAGAGCGATGGGTTTCGCTACGCTCTCCCATCCTACGGGCCGTCGGCGCGAATGCGGGCAACGACGGCATCAGCCACGTGCGGAAAGATGGCGAAGCGCACGCAGTTCCCTTGCAGCCGCTTTCATGAGCGGCCTTGCCTGCTCATCCTCGCGGCCAACGATAATGCCTGAAACAAAGGCGCGGGCACGTCTGTTTTGCGGCGGGGCCTGTAGCGCGGCCTCTGCCGCCATCTTTCGGTCCGCAATGAAGTCGTTGAGCGAACCCAGGGCATCCTGGATCTTCTTCGCATGTTTGGATAGACGCGCGAGCGCCTTTCGATCGCGTTTGGCGCGGAAAAGGCTTTCGAAGAACTCTACCGCGTACCTGATCTTCTTCATCCTGATCCGGAATTTGTGCCGCTCGGGCGCCGTCATCTCCTGCAGCTTCCCTGCGTCCCTTTGCGCCTTCCTGATGCGCCGATCCAGGAGCTTCCCGGCGAACTCGCCAAGTTCGGTATTTGCGGTGTCCGTCCGGCCAGGCTGCGCCTCGATCCACTCGAGCACATCGACGAGCAGCACGCGGCATCGCGGCGAATCGACAGCCTTCCTGGCCCGCTCGAGCGCCTCGGCGCGTTTATCGGCAAATTGCTTCGCAATGGCTTTGCCGCCCCGCCGCGGTGTTATTTCGCGAGCGACAGGGCCAATCTTCTCCTCCAGGAAGACGTGGAGCTCGCGCGCGTGGGCAAGCTCGCTTGTCAGCCACCTCAGCTCTGCCTTGATCTCTTCGGTTTTCGCAGCCGCCAATGCCTGCGAGAACAGCGAGATGGCCGCACGCAAGCGGCGCAAGCCTACGCGCATCTGATGCACGCCTTCCGGATCAAGCTTGCGGACGGCATCGGCGTTTCCGGAAAAATGGCGAAGGGCGGAGCGGGCGATCACCTGGAAACCCTCAATGGCGCTCATTCGCTTCTTAAGTTCGATCGGTTCGGCAAACACAGCCTGAGCGCGCTTTCCGTTGACGAGATCGTAGCCAACATCTGCCTTCGCTCTCAAACAAAGCTCGGCCGCGAGCTTTCGCTCCAGCGCCTTCGCGACGCGAAACAGATCCCTTGCTGGACCTTTTTTCAATTCGAGTTCAACCTCCTCGATGCGGCTCGTCCGCCCCGCCGCATTGATCTTGCCGTGATCAATGGCAAGCTCCAGCTCGCTCCGTCTGGTGCGGACCGGCAGGGTGATGCGATGCACCGAGGTCTCGAAGATCGGCTTCAACTTGCGCCGCAGCTTGTTCGAGGCCAGCCGCTGAAGCGGCGTGCCGTTCGCTTGGTCGAGATCGGGAGCGCGACCTCCTATTTCTGTTTCCCATTCGCCGCGACCGAACTGCGCGCCGGACGTCTTCTTGATCGTTTGTACGTGCTTGCCGTCTGTTTGCCTGACCCGGAGCAGAAGTCCGCGCCGCTTCAGCTTGTGTTTCCGCGTGTCGAAATAGGTCGACAGCAGATCGCTCTCCGAGCGCTCGCCGATTTTGCAGCCGGGCACCGTCAACTTGTAAGAGGACCCGAGATTGCGCTTGGGCATGCGGAACTTGATTTCGGTCTCAACGCCCATCTGATGCTCGTCTGAAAGACTAGGCTGATAACGCCGGAAGGCGCTTCCAAGTGCCGGCCAGCAAACAGAACCGTCATTCCGGGGGCGATGCGGAGCATCGAACCCGGAATCTCGAGATTCCCCGATGCGCAATTGCGCATCTGAGGTCTGGTGCTGCGCACCATCCCGGAATGACTCTCCTTCGAAAGGTCACCCGTCCTGACCATCTTTTGGCATTGCGGCCGGCCATAATTCTCGTCTAGAACGACCTCCGGACGTATTCCCGGCAACGAACCGTCAATGGTTTTGGCTGAGGATTTGGCCGTCCAAAGGGTCTGGCAATGCTGATTCGCAGCAAAAAGTACGGAGTTCGGGGTGGAGCGGCCAAGGCTGCCCTCGCGCGTCCGGCTGCATCCGCGCCCACCCTCCTTCTTGGCGGGCTTCTGCTTCTTATCGGCCCCTGAGGGCCGTCTGGGCGGTTTGCGCCTGGGCACTCAGGGGTTCGCGCGAGATCACCAGACCCTTCAGCGCCCGAGAAGCGGCGCTACCACCCAAAGGAACTTTGCAGATGACGTCAGCCAACAAGTCCGAGAAGGACCGCGTAATCGTATTCGACACCACCCTGCGTGACGGCGAGCAGTGCCCGGGCGCTACCATGACGTTCGAGGAAAAGCTCGAGATCGCCGAAATGCTCGACGACATGGGCGTCGACGTCATCGAAGCCGGCTTCCCGATCACCTCCGAAGGCGACTTCCAGGCGGTCAGCGAGATCGCCCGCCGTTCGAAGAATTCGGTCATCGCGGGCCTGTCGCGCGCGCATCCCAAGGACATCGACCGCTGCGCCGAAGCGGTGAAATTTGCCAGGCGCGGCCGGGTCCACACCGTGATCGCGACCTCGCCGCTGCACATGCGCGTCAAACTGAACATGACGCCGGAGCAGGTGATGGAGCTCTCGGTCGCCAACGTCACCCGCGCCCGCAACCAGGTCGACGACGTCGAATGGTCGGCCGAAGACGGCACCCGCAGCGAGATGGATTTTCTTTGCCGGATCGTCGAGGCCGTCATCAAGGCCGGGGCCACCACGGTCAATATCCCCGATACGGTCGGCTACACCGTGCCGGAGGAATACACCAACTTCATGCGTACACTGATCGAGCGTGTGCCGAATTCCGACAAGGCGATCTTCTCGGTGCACTGCCATAACGACCTCGGCATGGCGGTGGCGAATTCGCTGGCCGGCATCGCCGGCGGCGCGCGGCAGATCGAATGCACCGTCAACGGCATCGGCGAGCGGGCGGGCAATGCCGCGCTGGAAGAAGTCGTGATGGCGATCAACGTCCGCAACGACGTGTTTCCGTGGTGGAACAAGATCGACACCACCATGCTGACCCGGGCCTCGAAGCTGGTATCGGCGGCGACCTCGTTCCCGGTGCAGTACAACAAGGCGATCGTCGGCCGCAACGCGTTCGCCCATGAAAGCGGCATCCATCAGGACGGCGTGCTGAAGGACGCATCGACCTACGAGATCATGCGGCCCGAAATGATCGGCCTGAAGAAGTCGTCGCTGGTGCTCGGCAAGCACTCCGGCCGCCACGCCTTCGTGCACAAGCTGGAGGAGATGGGCTACAAGCTCGGCGCCAACCAGCTGGAAGACGCCTTCGTGCGGATGAAGGCGCTGGCCGATCGCAAGAAGGACATTTACGACGAGGACATCGAGGCGCTGGTCGATCAGGAGATCGCGGCCTCGCATGACCGGATCAAGCTGGTCTCGCTGACGGTCATCGCCGGCACCCATGGTCCGCAGCGCGCGACCATGAAGCTCGACGTAGAAGGCCAGACCAGAATCGAGGAAGCCGAAGGCAACGGCCCGGTCGATGCGGTCTTCAACTGCATCAAGGCGCTGGTGCCGCACGAGGCCAAGCTGGAGCTCTATCAGGTCCACGCCGTCACCGAAGGCACCGACGCGCAAGCCGAAGTGTCGGTGCGGCTCGCCCATGAAGGCCGCTCGATGACCTCAAAAGGGTCCGATCCGGATACGCTGGTGGCGTCCGCGAAAGCCTATCTCGGTGCGCTGAACAAGATCGTCATGAAGCACCAGCGCGACATGCCGGCACAAGCAGCAAGCTGATCGCGGCGCATGACAAGTCAACCCGTGAAACGCGGCGCCTTGGCGCCGCGTTTTTCTTTGGCGGCCGTCTTCTTTTACCTGTGTAAGCCGTTCCCCGAACGATGATTGTTCGAGCCGGCTGCGTCCCGCCGATGCTCCGCGTGCGGCGTTATCGATCCCTGCGCGATCTCCTGCAATGCGCGACGGCCAGCGGCCTCCAGGCCGCCGAGCGTCGTGTTGCCTCTCTTCGCGGCTTGAACCAGTTTCTGCGCAACGTATTTCCGCGTTGCGTGATCGCCTCCGCTGTTCGGCAGCCCGCGACAGACATTCTCGAGCGCAGCATCCATATTGGCGATGGTGCGCTCATCCAGCTTTGTCATGGCAATGGCTCCAAAATACCGTTTACTTAATAGATCCGGCCGACCGTTCCGTTCATGTGAAGGAAGGATAGCCGGGCAGTACGCGTGCTATGATTTGGGCAAGTGGCGCAATTGACTGTCCACTGCCCGACATTATTTCCATTTTTTCGCGAACTGAGCCCGGACCGGCGAGGGAAAGCGCGTCCAATGCGATCGGAGGCTTGGCGGGTAGCAGAACAATCTGTCCGCTAGAGCGGGATGACTTTTCTTCGAATCGTCATCCCACTCTATCTCTTTGATTTACGCATGATCTTTTCGGAAAACCCACTTTTCCGGATCATGCTCCAGGCATTCTTTGATCGCAACCGAGGGCCGCCAAAGCGGACGCTTCGCTTTGCCCGCCTGCGACATACCGGCACGACGGCAAAATACTTCTGATTTTCCGAAATCGTGTCAACCCCAGGAATCAAAAATATTCTGCTTTCGTTCTCACCCAAATCACCCGCATAACTCCGCTTGTCTCACCCAATTGAGGGGCGTTGGCCATCGTCACGAACGTGCGGTGAGATGCGATGGACGCAAGAGCTGCGACTGACGTGTGTGGCTTGAGCGTACGGCGAAGTCGTGTGGTTCTGACGCCGCGGTGCTGGCGCTAAGTTGGCGGTTGCGCATCGATCCTATTGGATCGAGCGCGGTGTCCCGCCGGCGATGGTGGCAAGAAAGCCGTTCACCAGGAAGAGCACGAAGTAAGCCGTAAAGCCATTGCGCAGGGAAGGCCGGAATGCTCCCGCTGCCCTGTATGCTCGTGTGCAGTTTTGTTTGCGCAAATCGCACGCGAGACCGCGGGTGCAGCAAGCACCCGGTCTTCCCTGCGCCCTCTAATTTTCGAGGAGGGCAAACGAAGATGCAAACCTCGGACGCAATGCGCCGCGAGAAGGCGAAACTATATCCACGTCATTGCGAGCCAACGGGTCGGCGCGAAGCGCCGCCCGATGGCTCGCAATGACGTGGATAGGCCGCAGCGTACCGGCTCGCCCACCCGACGGAATGGAATATTGCATTTTTGCGGTGCAGCAAAGCTTTCGCGAGGGCACCCTGCTAACGGGCAATGGCAATTCGGATGGCTTGTCTGTATTGGTGCAACTGGCATGCAAGCTTCGGAACCTGCGTTCGCGCGCTCCGGGGAAATAACGGGAGGATACATGCGCAAGCTGATTTTGGCCGCGGCATCGATCGCGGCACTCGCTCTGGTCGGCCCCGCCGCGGCGCAATCGCCGATCGTGATCAAGTTCAGCCACGTGGTGGCGACCAATACGCCGAAGGGGCTGGCGGCCGAGAAGTTCAAGGAACTGGCCGAGAAATACACCGCCGGCAAGGTCAAGGTCGAAGTCTATCCGAACTCGCAGCTCTACAAGGACAAGGAAGAGCTGGAAGCGCTCCAGCTCGGCGCGGTGCAGATGCTGGCGCCTTCGAACTCGAAGTTCGGCCCGATCGGGGTCAAGGAATTCGAGGTGTTCGATCTGCCCTACATCCTTCCCGACCTGAAGACGTTGCGCAAAGTCACCGACGGCCCGCTCGGCACCAGGCTGTTGAAGCTCCTGGATTCGAAGGGCATGACCGGCCTTGCCTACTGGGATAACGGCTTCAAGCAGATGAGCGCCAACAGGAAGCTGGTGACGCCGGCCGACTACAAGGGGCTAAAATTCCGCATCCAGTCTTCCAAGGTGCTGGAAGCCCAGTTCCGGTCGCTCGGCGTGATTCCGCAGGTGATGGCGTTCTCCGAAGTCTATCAGGCGCTGCAGACCGGCGTGGTCGACGGCCAGGAAAACACCTGGTCGAACATCTACACCCAGAAAATGCATGAAGTGCAGAAGTACATCACCGAAACCAATCACGGCTACATCGGCTACGTCGTGGTCACCAACAAGAAGTTCTGGGATGGCCTGCCGGCGGACGTCCGCGCGCAGTGCGAGAAGGCGATGAAGGAAGCCACCGAATACGGCAACGGCCAGTCGGCGAAGGAAAACGACGACGCGCTCGCCGAAATCAAGAAAACCGGCAAGAGCGAAATCCTCAAGCTGACGCCTGAACAGGACGCCGCCATGCGCAAGGCGGTAGAGCCGGTCTACAAGGACGTCGCCAGCCGCGTCGGCCAGCCGCTGATCGACGAATTCCTCAAGGAGACGAGGGGCGCGACGAACTAAAGTGGGGTTGCAGGGCTTCCGTGCGGCGGCACGGAAGCCCTTTGACTGTCTGAAATATGCTATGACCGAGTGGGGACTGCGGGCCGCAACCGGTGCCGCTGGAATAGCGCAGGGTCCGGCCGCAAGGCCGATCCTTCAGGGGGAAGTTGATGCTGCTTCGGATCCTCGATCGGCTTGAGGAGATACTGATCGCTACGCTGATGGCGTTGGCGACGACGATTATCTTTGTCGCGGTGATGCACCGTTATCTCGTCGGCGTTCCATTCCTGTATCCCATCCTGTTTCCGATCAACCTGTCCTGGGCGCAGGAACTCTGCATCTACATGTTCGTGTGGGTTGCCAAGTTCGGCGCCGCCTACGGCGTGCGCACCGGCATCCATGTCGGCGTCGACGTTGTCGTGAACCAGCTCAGATCGCCATGGCGCAATGCGGTGGTGCTGTTCGGGCTGTTCTGCGGGGCGTTCTTCACCGCCGTGATCGGGACGATGGGCGCAAAATTCGTCTGGGGCCTGATGCACACCGACCAGGTCTCGCCTGACCTGGAGATCCCGAGCTGGTTCGTCTACCTCTGCATTCCCTTGGGCTCGTACCTGATGTGCTTCCGCTTCCTGCAGGTCGCCTACGGCTATTGGCGCACCGGCGAGCTGCCGCACCATGACCACGCCCATGTCGAGGGCGTCGAGATCGAAGAGCCCGGCATCGGCGCGGCGGGAGTCACCCGATGAGTGCCCTGATCATCTTCTCCCTGCTGGTCGCGTTGATGCTGACCGGCATGCCGATCTCGATCGCGCTCGGCATGACGGTTTTGACCTTCATCTTCACCATGACCAACGTGCCGACCGAGTCGGTGGCGCTGAAGCTTTTCACCGGCATCGACAATTTCGAGATAATGGCGATCCCGTTCTTCATTCTCGCCGGAAATTTCCTGACCCATGGCGGCGTCGCGCGCCGCATGATCAATTTCGCGACCTCCATGGTCGGGCACTGGTACGGCGGCCTCGGGCTTGCCGGCGTGATGGCCTGCGCCCTGTTTGCCGCGGTGTCCGGTTCGTCGCCGGCGACCGTGATCGCGATCGGCGCCATCATGTTGCCGGCGATGGTACGCCAAGGATTCCCGAAGCGCTTCGGGGCCGGCGTCATCACCACCTCTGGCGCGCTCGGCATCCTGATCCCGCCTTCGATCGTGATGGTGATCTATTGCGTGGCGACCGGCGGCAGCATTGCGCTGGATCCCGCCGGGCAACGTGTTTCGTCGGCGTCCGTCGGCCAGATGTTCATGGCGGGCGTCATCCCGGGCCTGATGCTGGCGACGCTGCTGGGGGTCACGACCTTCTATCGGGCGTACAAGTATGATTATCCGCGACTGCCGAAGGCGAGCTGGACCGAACGTTTCGTGGCGTTCCGCAAGTGCATGTGGGGATTGCTGCTGATCCTGATCGTGCTCGGCGGCATCTATGCAGGTCTGTTCACGCCGACGGAGGCCGCCGCCATCAGCGCGGTTTACGCCTTCGTCATCGCGGTATTCGTCTATCGCGACATGTCGCTGAGGGATGTGCCGAAGGTGCTGCTCGGCTCCGCCAATATGAGCGCGATGATCCTCTACATCATCACCAACGCGGTGCTGTTCTCGTTCCTGATGGCGAATGAAAACATTCCCCAGCAGATCGCGGCGTGGATCACCTCGGTCGGCGTCGACTGGATCATCTTCCTCCTGATCGTCAACCTGCTGCTGCTGATCGCAGGCAATGTGATGGAGCCGTCTTCGATCGTCCTGATCATGGCGCCGATCCTGTTTCCGGTGGCGGTCAAGCTCGGCATCCATCCGGTGCATCTCGGCATCCTGATGGTGGTCAACATGGAAGTCGGCATGTGCCATCCGCCGGTCGGGCTGAACCTCTATGTAGCCTCCGGCATCGCCAAGATGGGTATCACCGAGCTGACGATCGCGGTGTGGCCGTGGCTTTTGACTATGCTGATCTTCCTCGGCGTCGTCACCTATGTGCCGGAAATCTCGCTGTGGCTGCCGCGCGCGCTGGGGATGCTCTAGCCTCGCGCGCATTGCGGTGGATCAAGCGGCGTCACATTACATCTTGGTAAGGGATGCCTCTCTTGCCAACCTTTAAGTTGAACGCCGGTTGAGGCGAGGCCATCTTCAAGCAACCTTTCACAGGAGGTTCGCATGAGGAAGTTCGCCATCGCAGCGGTCGCGGTTCTTGCCATTGCCGGCTCGACCGCCGTCTATGCCCAGCATCGTCATTGGGGCTACGGCCATTCGCGGATGAGCCCGGAGGACCGGTCGGCCTATGCGGATGCCCGGATCGCGGCCGTTCATGCCGGCCTCAAGCTGACGGCGGACCAGGAAAAGCTGTGGCCGCCGGTCGAGGCCGCGGTCAGGGAGTTCGCCAAGCTCAGAATCGATCGCGCCAACGCGCGGATGAACCCGCCCAAGGACGATTCCAGCCAGCAGAAGCCGGATGATCCGGTGGCGCGGCTGCGTGACCGGGCCGAGAATATGGCAGCTACCGCGGCGGCCATGAAGAAGATCGCGGAAGCCGCCGACCCGCTCTACAAGACGCTCGATGACGGCCAGAAGCGCCGGCTCGCCGTTCTGACCCGGTTTGGGGGCAGGGAAGGCTGGCGCCATCACCGGTTCGAGCGCGAAATGGGCAGGGACCGCGACTTTGACCGCGACCGCGGCTACGGCCGAAATCGCGATGACCGGGACGATGGACCGGCCCGGGGCGGCCCCGAACGGCTCTGACGCGCCCCCTCAATCGGGGCCCGATCGAAACATCGGCGGAAGCCGCTGAAATCCAGCGGTTTTTTGCCGTTCTGCCGGTCAGCCAAAGCCCCGGGAAAACTCGCTTCGGCTTGCTGGACATCCCCGGGTCGCTTTGCTAAACGACGCCCTCTCGCGAGAGCTTTCCGGAAGCTAAGCATCCGGGCGCATAGCTCAGTTGGTAGAGCAGCTGACTCTTAATCAGCGGGTCCCAGGTTCGAGCCCTGGTGCGCCCACCAAGCCTCGCAAGGACTTAGCGAAAGAAACCGTTTGAGACGGCCGAACTAAAACGGTTTTTCAAACGGTGTTTTTTGGCAGCCGGCGGGCCATCTATTCGCGACAATGTGATCGACAGGGTTGGGCCACAACGGGGCTCGAACAGCGGCTTCTTGATTATTCGAAATCGCCCCTTAGTTGCCCGCGCCCAACAAGCGTACTGTCAGTTCGAATCTCTCTCCCTCCGCCAGCCCGATTTGGGCGCCGTACTTCCCGGGCGCCACGGACCACATGAATGGTTGATTACTGCTGTGGGCACATTCTAGGGTAGGTCCTCGCTTCTAATGGCCGGGGAAAGAATGGCTGTCGATTTTGGAAACGTCCCGCAGTGGATCACTGCGGGCATCGCCGCAACGGCAGGATTGCTGGCGTATACCTCCCTTCAGTCGCAGCGGGTCATTGCGCGACGCCGCGCAGCTTTCGACATGTTTCTCAAGACTGAAACCGACGAAAAGATGCTGACTGCCTTCGACAAGTTTCACGCCGGCATACTGGCAATGAGGAAAGCATCAAGTGTTGAGGTATTCTGCACCTCCGAAGACAAAGAGACGCGTGACCACTACTTCTGCATCCGCAAATATCTCAATATCCACGAACTCATTGCGGTCGGCCTCCGAGAAGGGGTCCTTGACGCCGATGTATGTTACTTCTATTGGGGCGACACGCTCACGAACCACTACGGCGATGCGAAGCCCGTCCTCGATTTTCTCGCGAAGCGGGAGAAGAACAAGTACACGTACGCGGACCTGCACGAACTGAATGCGAAGTGGGTCGCTCGAAAAGCAAAGGCTACCGGCTAAGCGTAAACTTGTAACGGCGACAATTTCGGGCCTCGTATGCAAGCAAGTGGGCTGAAAAGCTTTCGAGCAAAACGTCATCAGTCGGCAACTGGATAGCTTTCTAACAAAAACTGATCAGTGTCGATCGCTGAAGCCGGCATCCACGTTCGTGCGTCAGGCTCATAACCTGAAGGTCATAGGTTCAAATCCTATCCCCGCAACCAAGTCTTAGCCCTTGAGAACGATATGTTTTCGAGGGCTTTTTGCTGCTCAAGATTTGGCTGAAAATTTCGCGCGTGGAAGCGCCGTGGAAGCGGCAGGACGAAAGTCGCAGCGTAAAATCGGCAAGGGAGGACGGAAGCGATGACTCAATTGTGATCGCAGGTCGAGGGCGAGCGCTGCAACTCACGTCAGATCGCGGCTCCCGTGGCGATTTACGATCGGTGCTTCGCTGGTTCCTGCCTCACCCTGACTGCGGATCTCGGAGTTAGGAGTTCGACCGCCTCGAGGTCGACAGCAAAGGTTTTTCTCATCGAACTCGTATCAGACGGATCGGACTTGGCCCCCTCTCAAGGCTGAAACAGGGGTTCGATTCCCCTAGGGAGCGCCATCTAATAAAATCGCCATTGATAAGCCTCGGCTTTTTCCCTCATCTGCAACCTGGGTCGGTCGGGGTTGCAGATTTTGATCATGGCTTGTTCGCATTGCTAGAGCTGCAAATGCGGCGCGGCGGTCTGCCATGATAAGAGCAGCCAAGGCACTCCTATTTCCGAGACAACCCCTTAAACGAGCTCGCCCTCAAGAGACCTTCTGAGGTGATGTCGCGGTATTCGACATCGGCGACGAAGGTTGGCTCTA
Source organism: Bradyrhizobium algeriense (assembly GCF_036924595.1). NCBI lineage: Bacteria > Pseudomonadati > Pseudomonadota > Alphaproteobacteria > Hyphomicrobiales > Nitrobacteraceae > Bradyrhizobium > Bradyrhizobium algeriense. The sequence goes on from NZ_JAZHRV010000001.1 coordinate 1,158,791, forward strand.
CCCATGTCGCCTTCGGCTTCCTGACGGGCTTGGTAAGCTTGGACTTGGGGCTAACGACCGTATCAAGCTGCTTCCTGATTTGGCTGGAGATAGTGCGCGACCATCCGGTGCCGACCTTGCCCATGTAGACAAGGTCCTTTCCCTCCTGCTTTCCAAGATAGAGCGCGGCCACACCTCTGGGCTCTTTGATAAAACCAATGACCGGGAATTTGCCCTTCTGCACGCACTTCACCTTAAGCCAGGCTTCGTTGCGACCGGAGCGGTAGGGGGCGGTCGCATTCTTGGAGATGATGCCTTCCCAGCTCAGCTTCGCGGCATGTTCAAACATCTTCTGCCCGTCTCCGGTGAGATGCTTTGAATAGAGTATTGGCAACTGAATGTCGTTTTCGCCGAGGAGTTCTAGCAATGCTTGCTTACGCTCGATTTGCGGCAGCTTGCGAAGGTCCCCGTTACGCCACAGCAAGTCGAAGGCGTAGTAAACTAGCCGGTCCTGCCTGCCTGCCGCCAGCTCCGCTTGTAGTTCTGAGAAATTGGTGCGACCTTCATGGGTGACGACTACTTCGCCGTCGATGATGGCTTCTCCGGGGATATCGAGCGCACCGGCAATCACAGAGAAGCGCTTGGTCCAGTCCAGGCCGTTACGGGTGAAGACTTTCTTCCGTCCCCGGTCAATATGGACCTGGATGCGATAGCCGTCGAACTTGATCTCATGAAGCCACTGGTCACCCTTGGGAGCCTTAGACTTCAAGGTTGCAAGCTGGGCTTTAATGAACCCCGGCATGGCTGAAAGACGCTTTGGCAATAACGCAACTCACAAAATGCCCGCCGCACCTTGGAGGGCAACGACGGGCATTCTTGCCTACTTCAGTGGAATCCCGAACCAATCAGGGGACGTGATCTTTTCTGCCACCACCAATGCTGTATGGCTTGTTTAGAAAGTAGTCGCGGTTACCCAGTGCCGCTTCGGCGTACTGGTCAATCGCAACGGTGATCGCTTGGACGTGCTGATAACACCAACCTTCGCGCGGAGCTAACCGCCGAACTTCCGCAAGCGCTTTGATAAACGCAGGCGGATTGGGGTCGTCTTAGAAGTGCTTCACCAACTTCGCCTCCTAATACTTTCCCTCGCAGATGCAAAATAGGCCACCGATAAAATCGGGAACAAGTGGCACTTGAACGGAGTTACAGAGGCGGCTAGGTTTAGCGGATGAGATGACCAGCGGTTCTTTCTTTTATGTGTCGAACCCTGTGCCGCCGACGGCACGCTAGCAGAAAGGCCGCCAACTGAGGCGGCCTTACTGCACTCCAAGCTCCTTGATCGCCAGAGCCGAAATATCCGCAGGATCACGCACGCCAGTTTGCCCGATCTGGATTATCTTCTTGGCGACCATCTCGGCGATCGGGTCGTTCCGGTCAACGAGGCCGATAGTCCGCAATGCTAGCTCGTAGGCCGTCGTCAGGCGGCTGATTTCCTCAGGTCCCATCGGCATGTTTTGCAGTAAGCAATAAATGGGCATGGCTCGGTCCCCGGTCCCCCAAGGCTACGCAAGCAAAATCATACCACGGGGGAATTTGGGAGGGGCAGGAATAAGAGGTAGCTCGCTCGCGCGGCCGCCCCCGGAGGACACCGGCTCACGTTGAGAACAAATCGAAACAAATCGAGACCAGACCAAAACGGCCACCACGAAATTCAACTTAGGCCATTAGGGTTAGAACACGCCAGTGCCACGGCTAAGGCCCAGCGCCGCGGGGCAATATGGCACAGCGCTGGGCTTCCGTCAGTGCTAGTGTCGATCAGATAGAGCACCACTAGCATCGCCGGAAATGGCTCAATGCAATCTGCTAGTGCACTACACGAAGAAAATAGTAGCGACGCCGCCGATCACGAGGACCGTTGGGATCAGCCCAAAGAATAAATACGGCATGGCTTTCTCCTCTTCTCAACAAATAAAGAATGGCCGTTCCTCAAGCGCCGCACAGGAAATTCCACAACTTACCTCACAACTCGTGTTTGCACGTCGAGCCGCTCAGCATCAACGGTCGTCGCTACCACCCCGCTGTAGCGGTGACGGCAAAGGTTACGACTGCAAAAGCAAGTCCGATGAGTTTCAACCCGGTAGTGTCCGTCATTTTCGTCTGTCATCCAAACACATATCGAACCGACGCTGCGATACCAGCTGCAATGAGACTTGCAATCGCCGCCAATGTCCAATCCGGTCGAGCACTGCGAGTAGCCAGGTCGGTCAGAGCCTTTGCAAAGATTGTCATCCCGCCCTCACCAACTCTCAGACCCTAGGCGAGCTAGATAAGAAATGCCGTAGCATATCAGTTCATCTGGATCGCTCTCACCAGCTTGCCATTTCCCACGTAGGTATCTTTCAAGCGAGCAACGACGCGGATCGGCCGCGTCAACATCCTTGTGCGCGGCTAAGTGCACGGTCCAAGCCTGATCAACAGCGACCCTCAGCGGAAATTCCTCGTCCATTTTTGAACTCCAAAAATGCCGCTCCTACTTCAATTCGATCGCAACGAAAAAGTTGCCACTTTCTCCCGGAAACATGATCCACCTGTTAGGAAACCTAGATGTTCCTGACGTATCGACAGTCCTGCTTTGCCAGGAGCCGCCGCCACGGCTCAGGGTCGCTCTAAGCGGACGCACCACCACATAGCAGGTGCCGGTAACCATGCTCTGTCATCCATTTGGCGCGCGACAAATGGCTGTCGAACGCCCTTCGAACGCAATCAGATTCATCTCTCGGATCAAGACGCAGCACTATCCGGGCAACTTCGCGCCAGTCAGCTCCTTTCGCATCCGCGTCGAGCAGGCGCAGATAGGTGATGATGTGCTCCTCGTCATAAGCGGTCAGCACGGCATCGGAGGGCGCGATGTCGGCGACATCGGGAGCGAGCGGCGGCTTCTGCATATGTGCATCTCGCACTAGGTTACTGATCGAGAACTCTGCATTGGGCTCTTGGCATATTGATGACGCATAGCGGCGAAGTCCGCTTCGTCAACCGGGCCTGTCAGGTCCGAAATGTGAGTGACCGAAGCCCGACCGTTTCGCACAGGGACTACTACGTGCGGTCTAGCGAGATTTTGGGATTATTGGTATTGGCTTGGGCACCCGGCTGGCTGGGGAGCCGCACTCAGCGTCGGCCGTTCAATGCTAGCAAATGTTGCACACATGCGGGGATATCTTTCCCCTCGACCCAGCGCTGCTTCAGCTCAGCGGCAATCTCGAAGGTGATATTTCGCGACCATCCCTCGGCGGTATTGAACGCAACGATGCGCACCGGATAGCTGTACACGCCGTCCAAGAGGTCGCGGATTACCGTCTCGCGGTAAATATCCTCGGTCTCGCCCCAGGCGCGGCCTACCCAAGCCCCAGAGGCGTCCAGTATGATGTACATGTCATGGTCCGCATCTTGCGGCACGATCGATGGCGAGCGGGGCATCGCGACAACACTCCAATGTGCGCGCAAAGGCAGCTCCTTGAACCCGGCGCTAGCGCTGGGCCTTTCGCTTAAGTTCAGCTGGTTTATGCCAGTTTCCCCGGCGCCCTGATGGGCGCGCCGCAAGGGGACGGCTCTGGCGCAAGCCAACCCGCGCAGGGGCCGTTTTTTCCAAATGGAGTTTGACGCCGATCAACTTTTCCATTCGCCATATCAGGATGCATCCGACTTTGATGCGATCAGCAGCGACCAAAAGTGTAAATTGCGCGGGGATGCCGATCGAGCTGACTACATCCAGCGCTGCTCCAGTCTCGGACTGGTGACGAATGAGACAGGCAACCGCGCGCCCGCCGAACTCAATACTCCCAGCTTTCAAACAGCTACTCCAATTGAAGACATGCGCCTCCCGTGCGGCGGCCTATCGTAATTGGATAACTGCGTCAGTCCGCTAGCCGACAAATGCGCGCGCAAATTCACGTGAACAGATCAGCCCCACTCTGTGTCGGCATCACGTAGGTTCCGCTCTCATGCAGTTAAAGAGCTGGAGCGCAAGGTGCTCGATCGAGATACAAGATAGGACGAAGGTGAAGACGCCGGCGGCGGACCGGAGTAAGCAGGCCGCAGAAGTCCAAGCAAGAGGTCCGCTTTACCCCAATGAGCCGACATCGCGACTGTCACGCCGCCGCAGGATATCGGGTGCGCAGACGACGACAAACAATAACTCCGCCTTCGCGCTTCAAAAACTGATGCAGAGTAACCCCTGCGGAATGCCATACCGTCCACGGGTCTGCCTCGACCATCGGCGGATCATTGCCCAGCGCCATGGGACCGCAGAGATGCAACAGTATGATGTAAGCGGCAAGATTTTCGTCCTCCAGTGAAGACCTAAAATTTAGATCTTTCGCTTCACGATCGTAAATCTGGCGAACCGTGAATTTCTCTTCATCAGTCAACCTTACCCGCCGACCACGATCCGGGCCGAATGGGATGCGGCAGTGAAACTCGATCCAGCTAATGTTCTCATCGCTGCGGGTTTTAAATTTCTTATGCACGTCAATTCTTCCTCTCTAGCAATGCATCCATCTCGGCTTTGGTTTTGGCCATCTCGTCGAGCACCAGCTTTGCCTCTGCTATCGCTGCCTCACCATGATCAAGAGCAAGGTCATCCTCACTCGGCAGCAGGCGACCCAACTCGCAGTAGCGTTCCGCCAAGGTGAAGAAGTCCGCCATCCGTTTTTCGGTGTCAGTCATCAACTCGTCCGTTCCCATGGAGTTGGCGATGATCGTCGTTCCGCCCCGTGTTTACGTCGCCAGAGCAACAGCGAAGCTGGCCATGCAAGCCTCAGCAGTCATCAGTCGCGCCCGCCGGCGGGCTCTGATCCCCTTTTTTGACAGTCTTTGGCGGCGCCTCTTGGCACGAAAGGCACCTAAGCGGTCCGCGTACCGACGTCTGCTGTCTGATAGAACGGACATGCCGTGTCGGCCGCGGCACTTCCGATTTTGGACCCGAACCGGATATCGCCTTCAGTCCAGCAGTGCGCGGATCGGCCTCCCTGCGAGGCCGATCCGAAGAGGTGCAACAGGGGGCGTATTGCAGTCAGGTGGTCTTGAGTTCTCCGTTCATTCCGTTCGGGTAGAACCCGCCCTTGCTGACGCCGGCCTTCTCGGTCAAATAGACGATGCGCAGAACCTCTTGTGGCGTACGCGTGAACGCAATCGCATCGGGCGTTGAAGGCACGAAGTTGGCTTTGCCGTCCACCCTGATCCCCTCGTCTTCCTTTTCCGGGGTTCCGTCAATTTTATCCCGCGCATCGGATATTGCGTTGGCGGCATCCCACGCCTTCTCGCCCATCATGTAGAGCTGGGAGCGGGCCATTCCCATGTGGTAGGCCTCCACAGCAAGGATCCCGGCCGCCGCCTCCACGAACTCCTTCTTCTTGAGCAGCGGGGCCGCGCCTGCATAGGCGGTCACGCCGACGTCCTCGAACAGCATGCCACCGAGCAGGACCGACATGTCGTCGGCAAACGGATCGAAATCGGCAGGCAATCCCGCAGCCTGAGCTGCAGCCTTGAAACCGGCGTCGAAGTCGATCGCCGGTCGCGATATGGAGCTTCGGCCAAGCGTCTTGCGATAGAAGCGAACGTGGGCCAGTTCGTTCTCCGCCGTCTCTTCAATGAATTCGCGGATTGCTTTCTCTTTGAATTGGGCCTCATGGCCGCCAACGACCCTGCCGGCGTCCATACCGGCATCGGTATCGCTGATGCCCTTGCCGGTCGTTGCGCGCAGATAGAACTCGGCTTCCATGTATTCGAGGTTCAGCGCGAAGGTGAAAATGTCCTCGTCGTCGATCGCTGCTCCTTTCTTGCCGATCCCGACGCCGGTGGTCTCGCGCTTCTGCTGGGCAAGGGCAGGCGGAATGAGCAATCCCGCTAGTCCCGCGACCGATAGGCCGGCGATCGATTGCCGGCGGGAAATGCGCAATGCATCCATGGCGTAACCTCCTCTGTTCTGCATTGAGGGGTCGCGCCACTCACTGTTCAGCGCTATTGAGGGCGCTCAATGGGCGCAACCTCGGCACCAGCTTGGTGCTTGAAGCCTACAACGTGAGCCCGCGGGTACCGTTCCAGGCGGACCCGAAACCAAGCAGCACTACCTCGTGAGGCCGCCGAAGCCATGCTTGGCCTGCGCAAGCCAAGGCCGGTGGAGCGCGCATGGGCCCTCCACGGATCGAGAGCTGGCGAGAGTGACTTCGCCTGGACTCGGAGTCCGCCGCGCTATTCCGCCGCTTCAAGCTTGGCCGGCCTCTGGATGCCGGCAAGGGGCGAAACGGCTGGTCCATTGAGGGCGGTCCCATCGGGCGCGAATTGCGAGCCGTGGCAGGGGCAGTCCCAACATTGCTCCAGGGAATTCCAGTGCACCACGCAGCCGAGATGGGTGCAACTTGCGGAATGCAAATGCAACGTGCCCTCGCGGTCCCGGCAAGCCGCTATCTTCTTTAACCCGCTGCGGACGAGGCGTCCTTCTCCCTGCCGAAGCCGTTCGACGGATGCGATTTCGCTGGCTGTCAGGTACTCAGCGAAATTCTTCAGGGGAGTGATGTTCTCGCTGATGAACTCGCTGATGTTCTTTTGGAATTTTCGAGACGGCGAGTATATCTGTTCCCACGGGTTCGATCCCGTCATGATCAGGTCCGTAATCAAAATGCCGGCGACCAGCCCGTTCGTGATGCCTTGTCCGGAATCGCCGCTGACGAGGAAGACATGTTCCTCATCGGGGCTATGACCGATGAAACCCAAAAAATCTACCGGTTCCAGCACTTGCCCGGACCAGCGATGGGTCACCTCGCGCACGTTTGGCAGCCGATCGCGCACCCAGCGCTCAAGAGCGGCAAAGCGCTGCTCGCCATCGTCCGCTCCGCCGGACTTATGGTCTTCTCCGCCGATAATCGCGATGTCCTCATCGTCGGAGAATGGCTGCAGACGAACGTAGTGGTAGGGGTCGAGCGTGTCCCAATAGAGCGCATCCGCGAGCGTACCAGCCGGAATCTTCGCCGCAATCGCGTAGGTTCTGTAAGGTGCCTGCTTGGTATGGATCGCCACGCGCACGTTAACTGGCGAATTTGTCGCGACCACCACGTCGCTCGCGCGGATGTCGTACCCGGACGTGGTCTTCACGACAATGTCCCCCTGCTTTTGCTCGATGCTTTCGACACAGGTGTCAGCGTAGAGCCTCGCACCGCGACGCTGCAGCGCACTTGCCAGTCCGGCGAGATATTTGGTGGGATGGAAACGCGCCTGTCGCGGAAAGCGCAACGACCGCACAACACCTTCAGCGTGGAGGGGCGTCGGTATCCTGCAGTCCTCGACAGGAATCCCGAGCTTGGTGCAGCAATCAAATTCCTCGTCCAAGTGAGATGCGGGCGTGTCCGGCGCCAGCACCCAGTAGCCGTCCAATCGGCGAAAATCGCAATCGATGTTTTCGGTGGACTGAATAGCCTCGGCGCGATCAATCGCGGCTGTGACGCTCTGGTAACAAAGCCGGGAGCAGTCCTCCCCGCGCACGCTAATCAGTTCCTTGTAGTCGTCGTCGAGCGCCGAAGCGAGATGAGCCGTAGTGCGTGCGGTCATGCCACTGCCGATTTTGCCGCGGTCCAGCACCACGACAGAATGCCCGCGGTTGGCAAGCTCATAGGCCACGGATAGCCCGGCAATTCCGGAGCCGACCACGACGACGTCGGCCCGTTCCGGACCCGACAGCGCTGGGGCTTCGGCGACCGGGATATCCATCCAGAGCGATCGGGTGTGCTCGTCCTGTACGTTCATGGCGCTGTCCTCAAAAGGAGAAAACGATGCTGTCGGACGGGGGTTCCCCTGGGGTAGAGAATACGCGAGCGGGTGGGCCCGGACGTCCGCAGATCAGGCGATCGACAATCCAGCGCAGGGGAGAGTAGCCGGAGGTCGGCGCGCCTGATCGTCACGAGGTCGAGTCCGAAGTGCCAGCAGACGATACGCAGAACCTCTTGCGGCGTAAGCCGGAGGCAATGGCGGCGCGCTTTGAAGGCACGAAGGTAGACCGGCTGCGCGAGCCGCCGGTTCACTTCAGGATGCAAGCAACAAACTCATTGGAACTGATTATTCTACTTCGCCAAAGCTTGCCAATCGCGCGGCAATGACCGCGGCTGCAGTAAGTCATCTGTTTAGAAAGGGCTGGAGGAGATCGATGTCCGCACTTTCCGGACCTAATAGGCCCGGCTGAGCATGTCTGTTCTCGGGGGTAAAGCGAACTGCCGAGTTACGCGCCCCGGACTTAACCCTAAGCCGACGTTTGGCGTTTGGCCGCGTTAGTTCCTATACCCAAACCGCGCCGTCGTCCTCGGGCTTCCTAGTAGACAGGCGGTCACATTACTTATTTTTCCTTGAACTCAAACAGTTCAATCAGGTTACCCATGGATCTTCCAGAAGCCTCGCGCGACCGGCTCCCGCCTCGCTGATTTCTCCTCTAAATTTGGCCCCACCAGCGTTCAACCGGCCGATGAGACCATCTATATCTTTCATAATAATCATGAACCGATTCCATCCACCAGGCTCCGGATTGCTGCCAGCAGTTCCTCCGCTGCCCGCCCCTGGGGCGCTCAAGTAGAGCGTCAGATCGTCACGAATAAGCGCCGCGAACTTGCTAGGATTGTGCATGTCCACCGAGAACTCGAGTCTATCGCGATAGAATTCGACCGATCTATCTATGTCCGTCACAACGTATCGGATGGATGCCATTGTCCGCGCTCCGTCTTCACCGCACAGATGGGTCAACGTACAGAACTGCGTCGCGTTTCAACGAGCGCGGCGTTTTCGGGCGGACCGAGCGTTGCGGATAATTCGATCCGACACCGCACTTTGCGACTCGTGAACCGAACAGCCGCGGCCAACCCGACGGATGCCGAGGCTGGCGCCGAGTGCGGGTAGGCGAATAGCAGCTTGTGGCATCCAAACAGACCTGGATCGGCCTGCCGCTCATGTCTGCTCTCGATGGAAAAAGCGGCCATTGGTCTGGACGACGGCCAGGCCAGAAACTGAGCCAACGTAGACGTTCTCGAACGTTTCGCCATTGCGTCCTGCAGTCCTTGTGGATGCGACGCGCCTCCAGTTTTTGACGGGAACCTTTTCCTTTCAATACCATCCAAGGTGGGCAGCGAGGCACCAAGCGCCGAAGCGACAGGTTCAAGGACCTGCGGATGAACCCGTTGGCACCGGACAATACCGAGTTCGTGCGGCGCGCATGCGGCGCGAGATGGGAATGCCTTCGAACATAACCAAGGAGGACAACCAATGACACGCAACCTTTCGAATTCCGTCACAAGACGAAGCTGCTTGGTCGCTGGTCTGGCGCTGAGCGCCGTCCCAGTCGCTTTAGCGGGGGCTGATAACGCCTACGCGCAAGCAAAGGAAACCACGAAGGAACCCACGTCTGAGAAAAGTCTGTATGAGCGGCTTGGAGGCGCATTCGCCATCGCGGCGGTGATCGATCACTTCAGCGACGCTATCGTGAAGAACCCCATCGTCGGCCAGAAGTCCAAGAACCCGCAACTGCGGGAATGGCACACCAAGAACCTAAAAAGGTTGCCCGGTCTCAAGTTCATGCGCACGCTGTGGGTCTGCAACGTTTCCGGTGGGCCTTTTCAGTTCACCGCTACCAAGCCCGGCAAGACGCCTGTTGGCCTAGAGGAGGCACACCGGAAGCTGAGGATCTCTCCGGCCGAATTCGATGAGGTTGCAGCCGAACTTGGACGGACGCTGGACTTCGCGAAGGTCCCCCAACGCGAGAAGGCTGAAGTACTGGCAGCCTTCGCCGCCCACAAGGACGAGGTTACGGCCGGCTACGTCGCGGCCGCTAAGCGCGGCTGACGCTGCCGTACTGCTCAGTCCATACGGTCCCGCCCAGCCAGAGCTGGGCGGGAAGTGTTGCTGCGCCCGACGAGATGACCGACGAGCTACGGTGCAACGAGTCTGTTTCTCTGAAGGTTTTCGGATGCCGGCCCCATGACGGTGGCTCGGCGCACACCGGGGCCGGCGTACGCAACCCTCCAATGGAGGAAACCGCGGGAAAGGGTACGTGAATGTCGCGGCGTGGAGATCAGACGCCTAGAAACGGCGTAACGCATTGCTTTTACGCGCTACTGAACTTCCTTGTCGGCACCGCGTCGCAAACGGTCGCAGCGATGCCTTCTTCATCCTTTGGGACGCGCATGCAGACGTTGCGCAAGCGGCCGACTGGATGATCTGGTGCACTAGTCTCTATTACTATGCAGGTCCCTTACTTTGCGCATGTAGTAGCCCTGCCGCTGGAGCGCTGATCTGATCTCGTCGCTGACTTTGACAACTCTCTTTTTGCTCTTGCGCCATTTTCCCTGCGCCGCAATAGGCGGCATCGGAAATCCCTTCTTCACAACGAGCAGATCACGTTTGGTGTTGAAATACACGTCCATGTGCGTCTCTCCCAAAGCGCCAGAGCTTATCGCTTGTGAGCAGAAGCATGGGTTACCAAAATGCAACACCGAGCTACTATCAATCGCTCGCCGTCGAGCACCAGCAGGTGCGAATGGCAGAGGCGCACAGATTAATCATGCGCCGCCGTTTACTCCAACACCTCATACTCAAAAGCCACGCCTTCAGGATCGTTCTCCTCGAACCACTTTTCCGCGGCATCCACGTTTGCGAATACCTTGATGTGGTCTTTGTCGCCGACCTACCTGCTCGTGTTGACGTAAACGAAAATGCTCATTGGTCTCTCTTCAGCTTGCGTCGGCCCCAATGATGTTGCTTGCGGGATGGATTGAACTTCCGAACACAGCTACGGTTCAACGCTCGCATCACGCCGATCCGCGCGAACATGGTTGGACCGCCTAGCTCGACCACCAGTATCAGCGCCTCGATGGCGGCCTGCCATTCGGCTGCGGAGGGTTCTTCGTCGGGTAAGGCGGTTATGTAAGTAGCGGCGTCATGCAGGGTGACAAGCTTGCGCCCGTCGCTCAGCGCGATCGGCGCGTCAAACTTGCGGCTCCATTCTGATGAACGTTCCGACATCTCCCTCGCCCCGGGGCTCATCCAACCCGAGGCGACTAGTCGGGGCAAGGGCTACGTGGTCAGGTTCACCAGCATGGCCTCACAGGCCTTCTCGGCTTCGGCAAACGTCCTAAAGGGTGATCCGCCTACCCTGATGGCAGTCCGGTTGAGATTGATGGGGCGCCAGGAAGCTACAAAGCACACCCAGCCGCCCGTGGAGGCCGGGACCGCTGCTGCTTTCGTTGCTGATTACGAATGAGAAGCCGCGTTCGGTCGCGCTCCATATCTCTAACTCCTCTGTCGCGGGAGCGATGCGGCTGAAGTGCAGGGCCATTCCACGATCCAGTTGAGCCCCCAAATGCCGTTCATGCCGGCAAGGCCGCTTCGCGCCACCAGTGCGCATTATCAAGCTGACTGAGACGCGCGCGATCACGCCTTAGGACGAAGCAGTCCACGAAGGCAGCTTCAAAGGGCGAGCGGGCCGTGATCACCGGTGGCATCCCTGTGGGCGCTGTACGGTGCGCCGTCCGCTGACACGCCGGCGCGCTTCGACCGGCATTCCCTTCTGATGAAAGCGGCGGACGGCCGCCCGCTCGGACGCGCCGGACCTCTCGCGGACGCAGCTGCGCGCAACGCCTTCCCGGACTTGCTCGTCAAGGCGGTGCTGAGCATCGAAGATCGCCGCTTCTACCAGCATGTCGGGATCGATCCCGTCTCAATGCTGCGCGCAGCGACGGTGAACCTCGATTCCGGCGGGGTTGTCCAGGGCGGGAGCACAATCACCCAGCAGCTCGTGAGGCTGCGCGGTCTTGTCGGGCGCGAACAGTCGATGAACCGCAAACTGCGCGAAGCATTCGCAGCGCTATGGCTCGGCTTTCACATGGATAAGGACGCGATCCTCACCGAATACCTGAACCGCGTCTATCTTGGCGGCGGAGCCTACGGAGTATTGGCCGCTGCTCGCGTGTATTTTGGAAAGGGGCTGGCCGCGCTTTCCTTGGCTGAAGCCGCCATGCTCGCCGGTCTGATTCAAGCGCCTTCGGCTTACAATCCAATCCGCAATCCTGAAGCCGCGCGTCAGCGGGCCGAGCACGTGCTCGACGCGCCGTGCGAGGATGATGGTCGTGCAGGTAAAGCGCCAATGCGTGCCGAAACGCCTGATCGTCCAGAACGGCTTCCTCGAATAGACGTTCCTGAATTTCGCGCAACAGGTCCGGCCAGAGATGAAGGGCGCCGGAGCCGATCACCTCTGCGAATCGTATCGTGTTCTGGCTCATGAACATCGCCTTGCAGCCGCGTGGTGGACGGCGTGGCGGCAGCCTCCATTCAAGGGATACCTTGTTCTCTTGCTGTCAAAGGACGATTTGTCAGCCAGGCCGGCTCCGCGCCATCGCGATGGCGACCGCCCTCGCAAGCCGCGAACCACGCCACGACAGCTCCAAGCAATATTGAAGTCGCGACCGAAAATGCCGCGATGATGGCGCTGCGCCGCGAACGGACAATCGCGGTCTTGGCGCTGGCGATGATGTTGTCGACGCGGCGTTCGACGTCGGGGCCTGCCAGCGCGGTAACGCCACTCACCAACTGCACCAGATAGGCGCGGTCCTCGGCCGCGACGCCGCTGTGGCTGGAGGAGGTGAGCAGAACACGTCCGGCTTCCGCACGCTCCGTCGCCGTCTCGGCATTGGGTGTTCGTCGCGCCGGACGGAACAGCCGGTCGAGTTCGTAACTCAACATCGGCTCCGCCGCACTGGCGGCGGGCGCGGTTTGGGTGGAAGGCGCACGCGCAAGGGTCGCGCTTCCGAGCAGAGCGGTGATGAGTACGGTCATGACGACGGCGATGGCCCAGGCAGCCAGGCCGTGGAGGCCGTCCCTGTACTCGACCTCACCGGCATCAGCGGCAGGCATGGTCGTTTGGATGCGGCCGGCAACGTAGCCGCCGAGGCCGAAACTGACCAGCGATACTAATATCAGATAGATGCCCGATAGCAGCCAAAGCGCCACCGAGGCGTCGCGCCAGGTCGGCGCGGAGGATGCCACGCCCAATCCGATGGCCGTTCCGAAGGCGATCAGAACGGCGGAAAGCGCCGTTGCGATCAACGCTCCTGCGATGGCAGGCGTCCAGCCAAGATAGCTGGGAGCTGCGATATGGCCCGGATAGATCCGTTCCTCTTCGATCGTGGTCATGGCAATTGCTCAACGAAGCCCGAAGAAGGAAAGGATGGCGAGGATTACTACGATCAGTCCAACGAGATAGATTAGCTGGTGCATGTCCCGCTCCTGGTTATTGAATTGGCTGGAAATGTAGGCGCGGCACATCGTGGGCCACGCCTTCAGCGCAGTCTCCATACGCTTCCTCTAAAGAGCACAATTCGGGAGAGCGAACCCTGTTCCAATCCGGTAAGGAGACGGGGCTCCTCCATCGGCCGCCGACGGGATCGATTGGCTAAATAGGAAGGTGCTTAGCGTAAACCGCCGCAGAAGCAGTTGTCAGCGCTCAACCGTCGCCAGGGGCCGATGGCCCGAGGACTGATCGGCTGACCGCCGACATCGAACGTCGACCCGTGGCACGGGCAATCCTAGCAGGTCTCAAAACTGTTCCAGTGCAGGTGGTAATCAACCTGGATAGTCGATTCAGAAAATCGGCTTCGGTAAGGACCAGCGATGCATCGTCATCGAAATCGCCATGGGTACTTGATGATACAGCCATGGAAGGCCGAAAATGCGCCTCTCTGACCGAGGGCAACTTCCGCGGATAGACGACCGCCCGCCGATTTGGGCTACCGTGACCACCATAGCCCTGTTCGTAGCCGGCTTTCGGCCGCGGCGGCTGTCGCCGGTACCAGTCGATCATATGGGGGCACCGGATGAAGGACGCGGCCGTCTCGCAAGCGCGCCCTCGGAGATTTCGGCGCGCGGATGGAAGGACATTCTGCTCCGGGTTTTTCACAACATCTCCGAACACCGGATCATTGCTCTGGCCGCCGGCGTGACGTTCTACACTCGGCTGGCCATATTTCCTGCCATCGCGGCCCTGGTCGCGATCTATGGGCTGTTCTCGGACCCCGCAACGCTCACGTTCATCTGGAGAAGCTGTCGGGCCTGCTGCCAGGAGGCGCGATCGATGTCATCCGGGACGAACTCACCCCGGGTCGCATCCCAGCGTGGCAGCACGCTCGGGCTGACCTTCATCGTCGGACTTGCCGTATCCTTGTGGAGCGCGAACGCGGCAATGAAGTCGGTCTTCGACACGCTCAACGTCGCGTACGCCGAAACAGAGGCGCAAAGCCTCATCAAGCTGAACGCCATCTCGCTTGCGTTCACCGCTGCCGGCATTGTCTTCGTGCTAGTAGCCATCGCCGCTTTGGTCGTTCTGCCGTCCGCACTCAAATATCTAGGCTTGTCGGAATTAGCAGAATTTCTTGTGTGGGCCGGTCGCTGACCGGCGCTGTTGCCGTCCTCACATTGGCACTTGCTCTTGTTTATCGCTACGGACCATCGCGCGAGAAGCCGCGATGGCGGTGGATCACGTGGGGGAGCGCGCTCGCCGCTTTCGCCTGGATTGCGGTCTCCATGCTATTCTCATGGTACGCTGCGAATTTTGGGAGCTTCAATCGGACCTACGGGTCCTTGGGCGCGGTCATCGGCTTCATGACCTGGATTTGGTTGTCTGCGATCGTGATCCTGATCGGGGCCGAACTTAACGCCGAAATGGAGCACCAGACCGCACGCGACACGACGACAGGAGCGGCTGATCCATTGGGAGCTCGCGGAGCTGGCATGGCCGGTAGCGTTGGACCGGCGCAGAATTATTAGCGGGCAAGTAACACACGGCGCAGCGAGCCAGTTGAGCTTTGACATCGCCGCTCCCATCCGAGCATCCGGTGAAGTGCTCATAGTCCGATGTCCTGATCGTCAATATGTGCCATCACTTGGCTGAGGTCGCGCAGATCGACCAGAGGTCGGGGCGATGGTGGTGACAAGACGCCGAGGCGGCGGTCACGTCGGTCTCGTCTCAGGCTTCACGCCTGCCGGCGACCCGATCGTGATTTCAGGGAACCACGGCCGGGTGGTCGGCGAGGGCGTTTATCCGCGCTCGCGGATCATTGCACATGTCAGCCCGTGACTTGAACCAAATTAATTGGAAGTTGTGGTAGAGTGTATCTGACCGCTCTGAATGAGAAACGGCCCCAGCACGGAGTTAGCTGAGGCCGCCACTTTCTCCCGGTTTGTCTCCACGATTCCCCGGGAGCGATGGATTCGACTCTCAGCAACGCTGCAGGTTCCTTAGAACGGCCCCGACGCAGGCTGCGGGCTCAACGATCTTCCACGTTCTGTTCACTATTGGGCAGACGCTGCCATCTTTTCCCGCTTCTATCGGAACGCCGGATGGGGTACTGTTAGGAAGGTTATACTTTGGATGGCCTCGGCGCATGCCTCGCGCTGGGGCCATTTTTATTGACCTTTACTGTTTGCTGCGATCGACTTCCGTACCTGTGGGGTTCGGAGACGGCGGCGTCGGACGGTTGGTCGTCGCCGCGCCCGTGGTCGTGTCGGGCTCGGTGTTGGTGGTCTTGCCCGAAGGCCCCGCAGGGTTGGCCGGCTGGGTCTGCTGCGCGGTCTCGCTGGGCGGCGTGGTGCCCGCCTGGTCCACGCTGTTGTTATTCAGGCCGTAGAACACGACACCCAGCACAACTGCGATGGCGATGGCGTACATTGCGACCTTGATGCCGCTGGCGGGACCTTCGACGAGCTGGGGATCGGCTTGCAGCTCGTTATCGCGACGCCGCATTTCCTCTTCACTCCGGCCCGCACGATGGGCATCGTTCGGATGGTATGCCATGAATTCGTTCCTCCGGTAGCGCCCCAGCTAAGCGAACAGGACAATGGCCGGTGCTCGCGGATGTTCCGCGCCAATGTTGCGACCACCGGCCACATATCAGCGTTCATCTTTATGAGTGGCTGCATTTGTAATCGGAACAGTAGACCAAGACGCGACGAACCTGATTCGTGCATTTCGCTGAACGTGATTTTTTGCGATCGTTTCACCACTCGTCCCCAGTGGCCCGATGGCGGGCTGAGGCGTACTCGTCTGTCCGAGTTACGGCCGGTGTAGCGCGGAATTTCCAACGGCGGTCTCTTGTACCATGCGCAGGGCCTCATTGACCTTGGCACGGTCGCGCCGCGCTTCCGGCGGTAGCGACGTGACCGTGTGATGAATGTCGGCCGGGATCGTCAGCCCACTGTCGAGCGGCTTGTTTGCCCACTCCCAGAAGCGATCGAAATCGTCCATCAAAGGTCCTCCCTTAGGCTTCTGAAGAAGAAGGGATGGCGCACCTTGCCCTCACCCGATTTGGCTCGGTACTCGATTTCGGCGAGCAATTCCGGCTCAACCCAGATGCCCTCGGGCGCGATCCGCTTGGTATAGGGCTGGGTTTTTCGGATCAGTGGCGTCAGGCGCTTGCGCAGCTCAGCGGATGATTGCTTGTCGAAGCCGTGATCGACCTTGCCGGCATAGATCAGGTCATCGCCCTTACGGCGGCCGACATAGATGCCATCCCAATCGTTGCCGTCCAGTGCAAAGCCCGCGATGGTCAACGTCTCGCGCTGGGTGCAGGTTTTCTTGACCCAGTCCCGGCCGGGCCCCGATGGGTAGCGGCTATCGCGGACCTTGGAGACGACGCCTTCGAGGCCGACCTTGCAGGCGTGCGCGAACATCTCTTTGCCGTCGACCTCGAAACTTTCGCCGAACTGGATCGCCGTCTTCTCGATTAACTTTTAAGATGCGCCTTGCGCTAGATCAGCGGCAGCTTCCGCAGGTCCTGGCCGTTGAGATAGATCAGGTCGAAAGCAACCATGACGATTCGTGTTGACTTGCGGCGCAGCTCGTTCTGCAGCAGCGAGAAATCCGTGGTGCCATCGGCGGCCGGTGCCACCACCTAGCCGTCGATGATCGCGCTGCCGGCGTTGATCAGATAGGCATCGGCCGCGACTTTGCTGAAGCGTCTGGTCCAATCATTGCCGCGCCGGGTGAAAACCTTGATCGCATCATTGTGGATATGGAGCTGGACGCGGTAGCCGTCGAACTTGATCTCATGGATCCAGCGGGCGCCGGACGGCACCTTCTCGATCGACCGCCAGCGCGGGCTCGACGAAACCGGGGAAGGGCGCCTTCACGCCGATCACCGCCGCTTTTTGCGCTGAAACGCCACGCCCAAAACTCCAACTCAACAAATTAGATCGTTTCAATACTCCCGTATTCGTTCCTGAATTGCTGTGCTGCTCCGGCGCCCGGGAACATTCGGAAGCAACAAAGATTCTCCCTTCGTCACCAGATGTAAAGCAACGGGAGGATGAGTGTGGCAGTCAATAAACCGGTAGGCGACAACGCGAGGAAAGGCGCGGTTAAGAAGCGATCGCAGGTGAAGGCCCGGCTGGGCGGCGCGACGGCATGGACCAAGCGGAGCAAGAAGTCCGGAGAGTTCACGGCACTGAAGAAATCGGCGAAGAAGAAAAAGTCCGCGAAAAAATTTAAGGGCGTACGGGTCGAGAAGAAGGCCGGGAAAAGAAGAAGGCGCGCGCTTGAACTGCCGAACCGAAATGGCCTCGGCGGGGGTGACCGAGGCCGTCGCGTCACGGGGAATGTGCCGGGGTCGGACCGGCACGGGGAATGAATGCGCAAGGGCTAAGCTCGTTCCGTCTCCTGGTTCCGTCTCCAAATTCACTTTTAGCGTCGGGTACCAGACGGAACGCTGGATCAGTTTCGTTAATCACGGCGTTCTCAGTTGAACAACTGTCTAGGACCCCTAATCGAGAGAGGTAGTCATGCAGCGCCGCGTCCGCTCCAAAGCTTACTCTTTTGAGGATCGAATCGCAGCCGAAAAAGCCAGAACCGAAGGGCAGCTAGCCGCCACCCCGCAAGGGCCTCAGCATGATGCGCTTGCTACGAAGGTCAGGCAATTAGACACAGCGAGCCACATCAACGATTGGCTGCGGTCGCCTGGGCTGCAATCGCCGAGGTGATGAAAGGCGCACCCATGCACGCCTATCGAGCGTACCTGATCGGCTGGAACGGCCATATCGTCCATCGCGTGGACATTGAATGCGACGATGACGAAGCAGCCAAAGAGCGCGCCAAATTGCTCGTGGACGGTCACGACGTAGAGCTATGGGACGGCGGGCGGAAGATCACGGAATTCAAGATGGCGATGGCACAGTGAGGCGACTCACGCCGCGACTTTCGCCTTGTAACCTAGAAAGTTGAATTCATCCGACTCTCAGATTTTCGGCGGACGTCTTGCCACGGTTGCTCACTTCTTCGCAGCATAAGGGTCACGATGATGTCCCGCCGTTTGTCGTCGGGATGGATAAAGACGTATCGAAACCGGCTCTCGCCCTCCTTTTTTGGCCCTGACTTGTAGTGCGGGTGATCCTTTATGGCCCGTTAGGCCTCGTTGATGACGTTGGTGGAGTCTTGGTTGCGGCTGAAAATGATGAGAGCGGTCTTGATCCCGTCAAGTCGTATAGCCTAGCAGTTGGTCCGTGGTGTCCTTCAACACCTCGTACCCACCCCAAAACTTGCACTCGGCAACGAAGACGTTCTTGTTCTCCTGCCTAATGAGGATGTCGGTCTTGCCGATGTTGTTGAAAGTCTCGCCCGTGGCCTTCCCTTGGTACTGGCCGTTCAACTGAACTAGGTAGTGAACCCGGATATACTCTTCCTCGGCCTTCTCGAAAACGGTAGGGCTTCGCTCTATGACCAGCGACATACTCTCACAAATCCGGAGGATTTCTTGGTAGTCAGCCTCGTCTAGGGTGAACTCCTGCTCGGCCTTCGTCCGGGTTGTTGCTGGCTTTGGTGTGAGGGCCTTCGGGCGCTCAGGCAGTTTGTATGTCTGCGGGGCATCATCCCTTTTCTTGAGAGGATACTTTAACCCCGCGGCTGTCTTGGATTCTGTCTCCGCCTTCTGGCGCTTTTCTTGAAGTCGAGGCCGCAGCCGCCCTGGCAGATCCCGACGGTAGCGAGCTGCGTTGGCTCGGAAGCGATCAAGCCCAAGAGGCCGGTGGTGCGCTTCGACGAAAGCCCGGTGCAACTCATCGGCAAGGCGCGTCAGCTCATCCCGGCCAGGCCGGCCGGCTCGAACGTTACGATTACGAGTACCGTCGCAATGGCACGGTCAATCTCTTCGTCCTCCTCGACGTGCATCGTCCCTGACGCAAAGTCAAAATCACCGCACGGCGCGCGGCACGCGGCACGAGACTACGCCCAATGCATGCGCGACCTCGTCGACGTCCATTATCCCGATGCGGAGGGCGTTCGGGTCGTCCAGGATAATTTTATCGACCCACCCCGCGGGCGCCTTGTATCAGGCGTTCCCACCTGCCGAAGCCAGGCGGATCTTGCGGCGGCTCGAGTTCCACTACACCCCCAAGCACGCAAGCTGGCTCAACATGGTTGAAATCGAAATCGGCGTCCTGCGGGGCCAGTGCCTGGATCGCAGGATCGACGATCCCAAGCGGCTGCGCCGCGAAAAACGCCGCTGGGAACGGAAGCGAAATGCCGCCCGCTCACGCATCAGATGGATGTTCACAACAGACAACGCCCCGCGCCAAAGGGGCCGCGCCTATCCCGCCACTTCCAAAGAGTCATAACTGTGCAGAGCCACTAGTCCGAGCCTTAGATCAGTTCGAAAATACCAGATCGTGGTCTTCTGAGAGCGTCCCCCAGACCGGCTAATCGACGGGAGGAACCATCGCTACTGTAGAGCATTGCTTTAGGTCGCCGCGGCAGTTTCGCCGGTTCCCGAGGTCGGCCTTAGCAAAGCGATGCACACGGTTCTGCATCGGGGGAGATGTAGGCCATGAAAGGGCCAGATCCGCACGACCTCGCTTCTGACGCGGCAGCGCAGATCAACGATCTCTTTGATGCGGTTGATGTGGCCAAAGCGATCAACAGCGAGGAGTTCCGTCAACTCCTCGACCGCATCCCGATCCCGATCATCATCGCCAAATTCGTGCGAGGCGATCACCGCATTTGCTATACGAACGAAGCCTTCGAAGGGGTGATCGGTATGAAATTGCCGGAGTTTGCCGGCCGCTCCTGGTCGATACTCGCTTCGTTCGTAGACGAGAAGGATCAAAACAAGACCCTTGCAAAATCAATGCTGAATAATGGTGACGACTTTCTGGGCACATTCAGGCGAATGCAGCCAATACCATTGGTAGTCGAAGCGTTCTGCGGAGTGATCGAGAAGGAAGACGGGACAGAGAACTACCGCGTTGCGGCGCTAATCGACGTCACAAGCCGGCTTAACGAGCGCGAGGAGCTCGAGCGCAAGGCGAGGGGGCAGGATCTGCTCCTTCGCGAGTTGCAACACCGCGTCAAAAACAACCTGCAGCTCATCGTTGCTCTAATCCGACTTGAAGCGAGAGCCGACAGACGGGGCGAGAAGGTCAATTTGGCGGCGCTTGCTGGTCGTATCGAATCCCTGTTTATCATATATCAGGCCCTCTCGCCGGACGGACAGCAGAGCGAGATCGACTTGGGCAATTACCTGAACCAGATCGCATCAGCTGTCATGAATGCGCATGCGGCCGAAGG
Organism: Bradyrhizobium algeriense; assembly: GCF_036924595.1. Taxonomy (NCBI): domain Bacteria; kingdom Pseudomonadati; phylum Pseudomonadota; class Alphaproteobacteria; order Hyphomicrobiales; family Nitrobacteraceae; genus Bradyrhizobium; species Bradyrhizobium algeriense. The sequence continues at coordinate 1,179,402 of NZ_JAZHRV010000001.1, forward strand.
CATCCGGCTCGACGTCAAGGTCGACCACACACCAACTTCCATAAACGTTGCGTTGCCCGTTGGTTTGATCGCGAACGAACTAGTGACCAATGCATTCAAGTACGCCTTTGCGGGCCGACCCGGCGGAACGATTACGCTGCATTGCCTACGGCAAGATCCCGAAAGATATCGCGTCGTGGTAGCAGACGATGGCGTTGGCTTGCCGGAAGGAGGCCAATGGCCCGTTCCCGGAAAGATAGGATCGCTGATCGTGCAGACGCTGCACGAGAATACGAAAACGGATTTGGTCGTCGAAACCGAGCGGGACCGCGGCGTTCGCGTGACGCTAACCTTTGGCCACAAATTGCCGGTCCGGCACTAGCGCAGATCGCTGGCGTCCCGAAGCGCAGGCGAGCGGACCCGGGTTAGTCGCTGAACCGAGGCCGCCCTGCGAACTGTGCAAGAGTAAATCGGGCCGTCTCGTAAGCCACTGTAATTGTTTGATGATTTTTCTGATTTTTCGCTGTGGCGCTTCCGAACCCATGTATACTGACGCGTCGAACCGACGATGCAGCGTTATTGGCCGACGGAGCCCATCCAACGGCACGCGAACCCGGGCTTCAGAGAAGCCGAATCCAACGATCTTGCCGGCTTTAGAACGAGATTTCCTAATACGGAATTCCCCGAGCTGGTTATGCCGGTCGTTCGAGGTCTGTTCCGCTAGGAAGAGGTCTGTTCCGCTAGGAACATGTCCTTCTCAGCCTTATTCTATGCTCACAGGAAGAGATGATCATAAGGATCTCTTGCAGTGTCAGCACGCGGACCATTGCAGCGGCCGAAGGAAATCGGTTCACTTCAAGTGTTCGTCCTCGACGTCGATCGTAGGCCAACGCTTGCCTTTGAAGCACTTGACCTTGCAGAGGCGCAGGACATCTGCCGCGACGCCGACCTGCGGACCGATCTTTTTGCGCTCACATCGAACGGCGCTCCGATCTGCGCGCCAAATTCAGCGCTGGTCCCCCGACTAGCAGCACAAGAGGAGATCGCGGCGTTCCGGCATGCGGTCGGGCAGGCCCCGGCATCTGACATGCCGACAATGACATTCCTGATCAAGATCGACGGTGTCATGGTCGTATCATTCGGCCCGGAGTAGGCCTGAGATCGTCACCCCGAATTTGCCCGAAGGACGCCGATCGAGATCTAGGCTCCTAGCTATGCTATAATTACCCCGCGGCTATAAGCGGGAGTTCTATCGAGGCCCCACATAGATGCCGTCCCATCTGTTGCCGTCGAGGGCGAAGCCGGCGATGGTCAGCGTTTTGCGCTGAGCGCAGGTTTTCTTCACTCAGTCATTGATGCGATGCGGCCGGAGGTGTAGCGGCTGTCGCGCACTTTTGAGACGACGCCTTCCGGACCGACCTTGCAGGCGTGCGCGAAACATATGCGGCCCGTCGACTTCGAAGCTTTCGGAAAACGGCACCTCGGCATCGGCGATGATCTTCTTCAGCAGCGCCTTGATTCGAACAGCGGCACTTTCCGCAGATCGTAACCGTTGAGATAGAGCAGGTCGAAGGCTACCAGCACGATCTTGCGAGTTCGTGCCATCAGCTCATTCTGAAGCACGGAGGAGTCGGTGGTGCCGTCGGCTGCGTGCACCACGATCTCGCCGTCGAGATCGCGGAGCCGCGTCGATGTGCCAGGCGTCGGCGGCAATCTTCTTGAAACGGTTGGCCCAGTCGTCGCCCGACGAATGTAGACGTTCGGCGTTCCGGCTGATGCGGATTCCGTTCCTTTGTGGTCAGTATCGTACAGACGCAACCGGAATGAAGGGTAGGCTTCGCGTGTGTGGGGCAATGCAGCGGCGGCGGTTGCGGGTTCGTCGAGGAAGCTCCAAGCCTCGAACGAGTCCGCTGGCGTCGACGCTCTTCTACTGATCGCATGTATCGACTGCGCCACCAAGCGCTCGGTCAAATCCAGCATGATGGGGCGCGCGCCGCCCTAATCGCGCAAAGCCGACATTGGAGCTGATGACGAGGTCGCCAAAGGGCCACATCCAACTTCATCGAACCAGGCGTTATTGGCGGCGCAAACCGGACGCTCGCCAGCCCAACAGCCCATCCAGCAGCTTGAGGATGAGAAGCTGGCGCATCGGCTGGCAAATCCGAAACAAGGTCCGGACGGTAGTAAGGTCAGCAAAGGTGATCGGGAACAACAGAGTGGCGATTGCGCGCTCCGTTGACAGGCCCGGGCACTAACAGTCAAGCAACATGCGTCCGCCGCTTTGCCAGACGACTCTTTAAGATCAGCGTTTTCCGGCTGCTCCGTCTCTTTGGCGAGCCGGCCGCGTAGTAACGCCGAACACGGCGGCTTCCTCCGGCTTCAGATTTTGGACAGCGCTCCGAAGCTCGTTCTCGGCTTGTGACTTGATCTCGAGGACCAGGTTTCCATCCATGTAGGAGTTCAGCTCTTCCGGATGGATGTAGCACTTCCTGCAGATCGTCGGCGTGTTGCCGAGCCGTGCGGAGACTTTTTCGATCGCGCCGCGAAGATTGCGCTTGGCCTGAGCGGCGTTGTCGAAGCTTTCAAGTTCGCTCAAGGCCAAGGCCGCCAGCACCGTCCCCGCCAAGGTTCGGAAATCCTTTGCCGTAATGTCTTTACCGGTATTGCCTTGAGATACTCATTCACGTCGGTCGATGTGACATCCTGGCAATTACCTGGTTCATCGATGTACTGAAGGAGCTCCTGCCCGGGGAGCTCCTGACAGGCCCTAATGATCTTGGCGAGGCGCCGGTCGCGTACGCGCAGCGACCATTGTTTGCCCCCTTTACCGGTGAAGCGAAAACGAACCTCGTTTCCCTCGACGCCCACGTGCCGGTTCTTCAACGTGGTCAGGCCATAGCTATTGTTCTGCCTGGCGTAATCGTCATTCCCTACACGTATCAACGTGGTCTCCAGGAGATGCACGACGGTTGCCAGAACTTTTTCCCGCGGCAGACCGCGCAATGCCATGTGCTCGCGTACCGTTTCCCGAATGGAAGGCAGCATGCCTGCAAATGCGACCACGTGCTCGTACTTCGTGCTTTCCCGCACCTCGCGGAAGCGCGCATGGTAACGATATTGCTTGCGACCCTTTGCGTCACGGCCGGTTGCCTGGATATGGCCATCCGGAAACGGGCAGATCCACACGTCAGTCCAGGCGGGCGGGATCGCGAGTGCTCTTATCCGCTTCAGTGCGTCAGGCTCGATGAGCCTCGAGCCGTCGGGTCGTGCGTAGCTGAATCCCGTCCCCGCCTTCTTGCGCCGAATACCGGGCCGTTCGTCGGAAACATAGCTCAGGCCCGCTATTCGGCATCCCGCGGGTCGACGACGATCGCCTGCGCGCTATCCGGTGGCTCGACCAGCAACACACCCGCCTCCTATCCTGCCCTCAAATGAACCTTTCTGATCAAGGGAGGTTCCTTGAGGTTTTGAAGAGGCAGAAAAGGCATAAGCTATCAACAACGCCACTGTTTAGCGGTGGGCTCAAAGAGCGGGCGCCGCTGAAGCTATCTTGGGCCAACCGGCTCTGCGGTGGCGCCCGCCGCGCCTTCCCGTGGCCGGTTTCGCCGCGCCGCTCCGGCGGGTAGGAGTTGCCGGGCGCCCGGCGGCGACGCTTCGCCGGAGCGCGCCCATGAGGTTGACGACGTTCTCGCGTGACGGCGTGACGGCGGCGCCTGCGTGGGACGCTGACTATCTCGATGCTGTGAGAGAACTGGCAACCCTGCGTATCTGCGATCTATCCATTGAATGGTCGACGGGTTGAGCGCAGCAACGGGCGCACTACCCGTGACACACAATCTCATGAGACGAACTGCCTTCTTGTTTGAATAAATGGAATGACGGTTTCAGCAAAGCTCGAGGGCAGCAACCGTTTCGACATCTCGATACTGGCATTCGGAACGCGCTCGAGCAAATCCTCGGATTCGGAAAACGTCCTCATGGCACCTGCCAGCGCATCAACATTACCGGTCGGCACGATGAATCCGTTGACGTCTTGCTGCACGAACACGTCTCCGGCTCCGCATTCATCGGTACAGATTACTCCGAGTCCTGCCGAAACGGCCTCCTGGATCACGACACCCCACGGTTCCAGAATGCTGGGCAAGACGAGGCATGCCGCTTCCGCCAGTACCTCGGGCAACTGTTTCGTCTGGACGAATCCGATATCTTGGATTCCAGGCACTCCGGAAAAAAGATGTTTGAGGGGCCCGTCACCGGCAACAATCAGAGGCCAGGGTTCGGAGCTGTGGCGGCTGTACAACCGATACGCTTCCACCAAGATCGAAACGCCCTTCACAGGCGCATAACGGCCCACAAATAGGAATCTCTTGCGTTCGCGAGCGTTGGCGGGATGCCGTCCGTGCGCCAGCGTGTGCCAATCACAAACAGCAAAGCCCTCGCAGATGTCGTCTGGACGAAAGCCCATTTTAAGCGCGAACTTCATCTGTCTCGACTGCCGCACCGGAGGAAATCCGTGACCGTCGAGATACTTGGGGCCGGAGAGGAGGGCGCCGTCAAACAACGTGTGGAAGAAGTATCGCCGCAGGGCCCGCCCTCCCCACTGTTTAAGGAGAAGCGGAAACTCGCTCCCGCTCCTCAGAGCTCCCAAATGCCCGCGCCATTGGCTGTCGAGACACACGATGCGCACGGCTCTTCCGGCCCACCGCTTCATCAACTGGCGATACGCGCGCCTGCGCCACGACAGAACGATGATTCCGTCCGGCTCAAACTCACGCAGGGCATGGTCAAGAGCGTCGACGTCGATTTCAGCGCCGTAGGTCAATTCAGCCTCTACAGGCCCGAAGCTCTCCTCGGAAAACCTATATTGGCCATTGAGAGTCCCGACGTGTCCCTGCTGACGAGCACGAAAGACCATCACGTGATGCTCGGACCGAATGTACTGCACCGTTGAGTCGATATAGCCGGTCCAGTATGCCCACAGGAATGCGAGTCGGAGGGGCCGATAAGAACCATCATGCGCAAATCGTCCGGCAATATCCTCAACGGCATTTCTGATGCGGAGAGGCGTTCTGCCGTGACGACGGCCGCTCATCGCGTTTGATTGCGCTGGAGCGCGCATATGCCCTTCCGACATACACTGAGTGGGACACGCCTATAACGGAGGCGACCGGGATCGGTTCCCTCTGACGGAGAACCTCCAACGGCGGCTTGCGCATGAATACTGGGATGGAAAAACAGAACGCCCGGCGACCTTTTCACATCGGATTCGACCGGCTCCGTCGCCGGGCGGTGTCGTGGGATGCTTCCAAGAAAGCGCTGGCAAGGGAACTTCCCACAGGGGGCCTCGTTGTAGCGGGCAGCATCCCCGGGCCACGGTGGAGGACAGGATGAAGGCAATGAGCTTGCTCAAGCTCCTGTTTGGGTCGGCTGCACAATCTCAGCGATTCCTGATACTCATGGCGGTCCTGCTCGCCCCGGTAGCGGCGCGCGGCGAGTACCTGCTGGCACCAGGAGATGTGCTCGAGATCCAAGCAGTCGGAATTCCGGATTTGCGGCATCGGGTCATGATCGATCTGAATGGCCAAGCCTCATTTCCATTGATCGGAGATGTCAAGGCGGCAGGCCTCAGCGTGGCTGAATTGCGGAAACAAGTGAAGTTGATACTTTCAACCAAGGCATTTCGCCTTCGGGTGCCAGATCAGCAGGGGCGCTTGATGTCGCGGGACGAGGTGGTCACCGTGTCTCCCGATGAGGTTACTATGACCGTGGCGGAATATCGGCCGATATATCTCAATGGCGACGTGGCCAATCCTGGGACTCAGCCGTATCGGCCTGGAATGACCGTGCGCCAGGGCATCGCGCTTGCCGGCGGCTATGACACAAAGCGGTTCAGGGGGCGTGATCCTTTTCTGGACTCATCGGATTTTCGCAGTGATTACTACGAACTATGGACAGAGTTTGCCAAGGTGCGGGCACAGGCCGAACGTTTCCAAGCCGAACTCGACGGTAAGAGCGCACTCGGGCAACAGAACATGGACGATCTGCCGCTCCCATTGGTGGTGACTTCGAAGATACTGGATCTTGAGGCTCAACGGCTCAGCGTCGACAATTCCGATCATCAAAAGGAGAAGCAATATCTCGAGAACGCCGTCCAGCAGGAGGACGGGCGTATCGCGACACTCCAGCATCAAAGAGAGACGGAACAGAAGGACGCGGACACTGATGCTGCCGATTTCGCGGACGTGCAAGCCAGATTTAGCAGGGGGCTGGTGCCCATGACACGGCTCTCGGACTCCCGCCGAATGACGCTGTTTTCAGCCACTCGAGTGCTTCAGACGACCGCGCTCATAGCTCAGGTGGCGCGCGAGCGGAGCGAATTCGCCAGACGATTGGAGCGTGTGCAGGACCAGAGGCGCGACAACCTGCTGGCAAAATTGCAGGACGCCAACGTCCGACTCGCCACCATCCGGGCTCGACTCCAGGCTGTCGGCGACAAATTGTTATACGCGGGCGTGGTGCGATCTCAACTCGCCCGCGGAGCCGGTGGTGAGCCAGATATCAAAGTGTACAGAAATGACAATGAGACCTCCAGCAATATGACTGCCAATGAAGAGACCAGGCTGATGCCCGGCGACGTCGTTGAGGTGCGGCTGCGACTGGAGGGCCTCCCGAAATTCACCGATTCTGGATCGCCCGCGGCGCCCGACGAAGGTCAAAAGGAGGAGGCCGTCGGGGCGCGAAAATAGCACTCCTCGCTGTTGTGGTGGGGTGTGTAGCGCTGCATTGAGCGAAGGTCGGTCTTGTTCAGAATCGCACCGAGCAGTTTGCGATGCACTCCTTGGGCTGATGCCAAAGCGCATTGCACCGTCTCGTTCGAGGTCTTGCCCCATTCCACCACCAGGACGTAGGCGTCGATCGTCACGGTTGAAGCCCGGATGGCGATAAGTGGCGCAAGGGACGGTAAATCCACGACAATATAGTCGTATTGCCGTCGCAGTCCTTCAAACATCGTGCGGACGCTGTCCGATGCCAGAAACTCCGTCGGCTCGAACGGCTCGGGCATTTTCAGGAGAGGCAAGAAATGCATTTTACTCGCGTCAGAGGTCCGGAGGACTTCCTCGGCGGCAGCGCGCGCAAGGGCCAAGTCGCACCAGCCCTTCAAGGCGCGCGGCGTCAAGGAACGCGACAGCGTCCTCTTGCGGAAGTCCGCATCAACGAGCAGGACTCTGCGTCCTCCACGCGAGACAAGCTGCGCAAAATTCGCAGCGACGGTCGACTTGCCTTCCCCGTCGAGCGCAGATGTAAATCCGACAATCCTCGACGGCTGTTCTGGCAGAAGAAGATCGCACAAGGGTCTTATCGAGCGGATTGTGTCGGCGAAATGCGAGGTGGGATTTATCAACACATACGAGAAGAGGCCATTCGAAGGTATCAGTTTGGAATCCGCTAACTTGTTCCGGAACCGCGCGCGCAAAGCCAGAGGTCGCCAGTGTGGCTTTCGAATCCATTCGAGCGCGCCGAGACAGTTCGTCTTCAAGCGTTCCGCAACGTGCTCGGGCGTCCGGAACGTCCGATCCGACAGCTCTGCCCAAGCAGCAACCGCAAGACCGATGCAAAGTCCGCCGAATACAGCAATCGGCAGCACGAGAACAGGATTCGGCTTGCTCTTGAATGCTGGCGGCAAAGCTGGACTGACGACTTGACCCTCGGCGAACTGGAACGACTTCTGCTGACCGGCTTCAGCGTAGCGCTGGACAAAGCTGTCGTGGAGCCTTCGGTACGTCCTTGCGTTTGCCCGAAGCTCGCTCAGCTTTGCCTGCTCGTCGATTTCATTCTTTGCTTGAAATTCTTGGACTTGCTTCTCTGCATCGGCTGCCTTCTTCTCGAGGTCACGCAGCCGAGCTTCCAGCCAATTGGTGGCGGCATCTGCGGCCTGATTTGTGGCATTGATCCGATTTTCGATATACGCGGCAGTAACGGCATTCGCAATTTGGGCGGCTTGCCGAGGATCAGTATCGGTAAAGTTGATCTTGATCACCGCAGAAAGGCCGACCCGCGACACGGATAGATTTCGTCGCAGGATGCGCATCGCGTCCTGTTCGGCAGTCAAACCTGCGGTCCTCGTACCTGTGAAAGCCGTATTTTCCGCCAGTTGAAGCGTTTTGACAACTGACATCGCGATTGCATCTGATTTCAGAATCTCGACTTGGCTGTCGACCGTTTTAGAATCGACAGAATTGTCGCTGCTAGCGGACTCCAGTTGAACAGGGCGGATTTGCGGCTTCTCGATGTATAAAACGGCTTCCGCAGTAAAGCGGGGGGCAGCAAAGAGAAGATAGCCTGCGGATGATGCGATGCTCAGGGCAAGAAATGTCAGGATCAGTCGTAGGTTGCGGCGGAGGAATGCGACTCTCTCTGCTGGAACAGCGGGCGCTTGTTCCACCTCCCCGAGCAGAGCTGTCGACTTGTCGGGTCGATACATTTGGGGCCAAAACGCCAAAGACACAAACTACGCTTAATCATTAACGCACTTCACGTTCCAATGTTCCGCGTGACATAGTCACCAATGACGGGGGCGCTACCGATCGGGAACGAAGACGTTGGGTGCATCTGGTGCTAAGTGTAGCGGGCCCACGCGTGGCGCGGAGGGGCGCCCCGGATGAGTATGACAGCAAGCTCCTTTGCATTTCTCGTGCATGAGCTGGCGGAAAAGCTCCGCGAACACCCGTCGTGAATGGGTCCCAATTTTGAACGACGAATGAGCCGCGCCTCTCGGGTTGCGCCACAGAATTCAGCGCCCGAGCGATTCGCGTCCTTTCGCAGGAAGAGGAGGGTACCGGGCCTTCGCTGCAGCAAAGTCGGATGGCAGACGATCCCTGCGTCGGTACTGTGCATCGGAACCAGATGAAAAGCGGTGCAATAGAGGCAGGTGAGTGGTGGGTGGCAGCCGACTCCCTCACGCCTGCCGGGGCCGCGAGCGCTGTCTAGATGTTCGCAACCATGAGATTGAAAAGCGCGTTCTTCGGGCCAGCAAACGATTGGTCCGTCGAGATCTCGAAGTGGACAAGATCCCCAGGGACTACATGATAATCCCGATGATTAGTGTTCTTGATCACGGTTGCAACCTTTACGCTCCTAGAACCGTTCTTGATGGCAAGCTTCATCGCTCCGGAATCGATTAGCAGTCCGTTCTTGAAGACCACCAGCTCGATCTTTCCTGCTGTTACGTCCGCGTCCAAGCTGACCTCGATCGCCCATATCCAACCCGCAGCCCCCACGAGTTGGCCCTTGACCGCGCTAGGTGAGTCGTTCGTCACGCGATCCATGCGCGACTTCAGGCCGTTTTTGTAAAAGCGCAGGACTTCCGTAGTCGCGAAGGTGATGTCCGCCAGTTGCTGGTTGTCCAATAGAAAGACATGGGGGGAAATGATGTCGGCAACACTGCGGAACTGGACCCGTGCGTCATGTGTAGTGGCCACCGTCAGCTCACCTGACTTGCGTGTGGTCGCAACTTCTTGATAGCCGTCAATGGTCACTTGCGCGCCGGCGCTGGCGTGAAACACGGAGTGGGGCCGTGTGCTGTCGATCGTCGTGAATCGCATCTCGACGCCTTGGAAGCGGTAGGTGCCTTGTTGAGTCGGCCCGTTGCCGCTCAGGTCAAAAATGACGTTCCGCGGCGTGTCGGCTACTGTGCATTGCTCCATTCGCCATGCGCGCACATTGACCTCGGTCGTTCCACCCCAGCAGACGAGCTGAGATCCGCGGCCGAAATTGATCTCGACATTGTCGATGTTGACGCTTGAGCAACCCGCCAAATGAATGAGTTCCTCTTCCGCCATTTGCCGAAGCGCGTAGACATGCGAAATCAGGATGTTCGGCATCCCCTCGACCGGGTTGGTCCTCAGGCGAATGGCCGCGCCACTCGCCACGTAACCGCTGAAGAGATGCGACATAATACATCCCCACAGGTTCAGAGGGCGACCAGGTGCCTGCACCTCGCGAGTTGAAACAAGTCGACATCCGTTGTGGTTCTCGCAATTGTCGATCTGAAAATCCGCGTACCCGCCATCGTCGAACAGGAACATATTTGACTCTTTGTTCGCGATGGATTGATTGCGCGTCCACGCCGCTCGCAGGTTTTTCAGGCTGAAAGCACGGTTGGTCGTATCTCGATAGTCGTGACCGTGGCTGGAGAACAGGAAGATTGGCTTGTTGTTGGCGGCTTGTGTGATGGTGACTCGCCCAGCCTCTCCCGTGATCGCCCAACCGTGCTTGCCATGTGGAATTGGTAGAGAGTCGGAGATCAAATATGATTGCGGCGTACCGGGGATCACCAGTTGCATTTTGTTGTTGCAGGCGTAATCGATGGCCTGCCGAAAGGCATTTGTATCGTCGTGCACACCATCACCGACCGCACCAAACTTCCGAACGTCTAGTCGGGCTTCAATGGTTTTAGGTTTGTTTGACTGCGCACGAGCTGAACCTGAAAAGCCGCCCACAGCGCCCAGGAAGAGCAAGTCACGGCGGTTCATGTCTCTCTCCCTCGCGTTCCATTCACTGGGCACTTCGGCACGCGCGCGAACCTTGAATTGAGGTCTTTTTTCCGAGTATCCGAATCCATCCGTTCCCAAATGGCCCAAAGGCACGGCAACAGACGGCCGCAACACGTCTTACGCGCTTTACGCGCTCCGGCGAGGTTCGCTTTCCAAACGAGGAGGGCCGACGTCGAGCCCCTGCGCGTCCCGCAAATGTTCGATGAACGACTCCAGTCCCTTCGCTGCGATCATCCGACGGGCCTCGTATAGCTTGGCGTCCACGAGAAAGAGGTTCCACAAAGCCTGCAGGAAGCAGAAAACGAGACCCTGCTGCCCGTCGAGAAACCCCAGTCGAAACACGTACCGATACAGGTAGTACGCCAAAGCTCGAAAGTAGGGTGGGAGAGCGGGATATATTCTGGCTTTGATCCTGTGGTAGACAACTTGTCGTCGGGACACATTGCCGCTCAATGCATGCTGCGACAGTCCCAGCTGCAATTCATAGTCGAGTAGGTCAATCACCCTGCGGCTCGAATACTTGTTGTGTTTGTCCGTCCACCAAGTGAGGTCCCGTAAGTTCTCGTCGATCAAGTCGCCTGGGCAGTAGTCAACCAGTCCCTGCTTGACGACGCAGTACTCGTCGATCCAACGCTGTTCTACTCTGCCCAATCCTGTCCGCCAGATTTTCAGGACTCTCATCGGGTAGAAGCCCCCGTGGCGAATTGGGCGCCCGAGAAATACGACAAGGCGGTCAACGTAAAAGCCGGAGACGGAGGCGGGTGCGCGCGGAATGCGTGTCGTCATCGATGTGGCGAGCTCTGCCGAAATGTACTCATCTGCGTCAATACGCATGACCCAATCGGTATCGGTCGGCAGGTTGTCGAGCGCCCATTGAAATTGATCGGCTTGATTTTTGAATTTTCGTTGCACCACCTCGGCGCCCTCGCGCCGGGCGATCTCGACTGTCGCATCTGTTGAAAAGGAATCCACGACATAGATGCGCGACGCGACAGGTTTGAGACTGCGAATGCAGCGTTCTATGTGCAATTCTTCATCGTAAGTCAGGATGATCGCCGTGAGCGACAGGCCCGAGGACCAACTCGCGTCTTTAGCAGGAACGGTCGTGTCGGCCACGTGCTTCTCCTGGTTCGGACCAAGGCGCTAAACGCTGCTGTCAGTCGCAGGTTCCGACGAGTCGGCCCAATTTTGTCCGGACCTGATTTAAACCTATGTTTATTCGATGCCATGCAGCTCCACCAACGCGGGAACGCAAGTGCGGATCGGGCGTTCCGCACCCCGGTGGGAGATACCCCTCACATGTGCGGTATTGCAGGCTTCCTCGGTCCCTGGAGTGACCGGCTGCTTGATGCGATGCTCGATCGACTCAGTCATCGTGGCCCAGACGGCCGCGCCCTTTGGCGGGATTCGGAAGCGAATTTCGCGGTTGGCCACGCGCGCCTGTCGATAATCGATCTGAGTGCTTCCGCCAACCAGCCAATGCATACAGCTGATGGACGTTACGTCATCTCATTCAACGGTGAGATCTACAATTTCAAGGAATTGCGCCGTGAACTCGAAAGCGCCGGTGTCGTATTTCGCACCAAGAGCGATACGGAGGTGCTTCTTCGTCTATTTGAATGCGAGGGCCAAGCCTGCCTCAGTCGCCTAAGCGGCATCTTCGCTTTTGCGGTCTGGGATCGTACGTCGCGGCACCTTTTCGTTGCGCGCGATCATCTCGGCGTGAAACCCTTGTACTACGCCGCGCTACCTCACGGGTTTCTGTTTGCATCAGAACTCAAGGCATTGACGGTATGCCCCGATGTATCCCGCGACATCGACGTGGGATGCGTGGCGAACCATCTCGCATTCGTCTGGTCATCCTCTGCTTCCACCATGCTAAAGTCTGTTCGGAAGCTACGGCCCGGACATTGCGCCTGGATCGACGCCAACGCCCGGCTGAGGATCGAGCGATACTACGAAATTCCCCAGCCGTCCCCCCGCTGCGAGCGAGTTGAATCAGCGGCTTTTCTGAGTTTGTTCGATCGGGTTGTCGCGGATCAAATGGTTGCCGACGTGCCGGTCGGCGCTTGCTTATCCGGAGGCGTTGATTCCAGCGCCGTTGTGGCGTCGATGTGCAGAGCGACTGATCCCGCTCGGATCGTCACATTCTGTGCAAGCGTGCCGAAGGACCGTACTCACGCCGATAATTTCGGGGACGATATTGTCCATGCACGCGAGATGGCAAGAAGGCTGGAGGTCCCGCTGGTCGAAGTGCCGACTACAGCGAAGCTTATCGATCAGCTTCCCCGAATGCTCTGGGAATTGGACGAGCCGACCGGCGATTTTGCCGCCCTGCAGACCCGGATGATCGCTGCAGAAGCGAAGCGACACGGCATCAAGGTCTTGCTGACGGGCACCGGGGGAGATGATCTGTTCACGGGGTACGGTAGGCACGTCGCAGCGTTCATTTGGGCGGCGCTCGATCAGATCCCTTACGCACGTGGATTGGCCTCACGCCTAATCAGGGGGTTCCCTAGCCGTTCCGTTCTTGGGCGTCGGCTCGGCCGCCTTGGTCAGCTGTTGGCCTTGAGCGAGGACGAGATGCTGACGGAAGCCATGAGCTTCTCGAACTGGCCGGCGGCCGAGCGGATCTCGCTCGTTGCGACGGCCCCAGACCAATCGTTCGAGAGTCATAGCGCCCTGTTTGGCCGATTGCTGGGCAACACGCGCGAATTGCATCCAGTGGAACGACTGCTGCAACTGGATCTTCATGGATTCGTGCCGGACCTCAATCTGAATTACACGGACAAGATGGGAATGCAGGAGGGGGTCGAACTCCGCGTGCCTCTGCTTGATCTCCGGCTGGTGGCGTTTGCCATGCAAGTTCCGATCTCACAAAAGATCGCGCTCTGGCAAACGAAGCGGATTCTGCGGAAGGCCATGGCGGACCGCTTGAATTGGGCTGTTCTGCATCGCGCGAAGCAAGGCTTTGGCGTCCCTCTCAGGGCCTGGATGGCCGGTCCCGCACGCGGCCTGATTGTGGAAATGACATCGCCGCGCGTCGTTACAGCGCGAGGCCTCTTTGATCCCGCAGCAGTCGCTCGGTTGCGCAATGCGTTCGACCAGAATCGGAGCGATGTGGCGTTCATCCTCTTCACGCTCGTGTGCATTGAGATTTGGTGCCGTCAGCTGAGCTGCCAACCATCGCTCGCGAGCACAGATGCGAGAAATGCTGCTTAGTCGTACGACTGGGCGCCCGCACGTCGGCGTAACGGTCCTTGCTGGAGAGCGCGAGGATGAAACAGATCGTCCAAAGTGCAAGTACTGGCGCCCTGTCGGTTCGGGACGTACCCGTGCCGCGCGTCAAACCAGGGCATCTCCTGGTTCGCACTGCGGCCAGCCTGATTTCCGCTGGCACAGAGCGAATGGTCGTCGAATTTGCAAAAAAGAGCCTGATCGGGAAAGCAAAGAGTCGGCCTGATCTGGTCAAACAAGTAGTAGCCAAGATCCATCGCGATGGCCTCTTGGCCACCCTGGATGCTGTGCGAGCGCGTCTCGACCAGCCATTGCCGCTCGGTTATTCCGCTTCGGGCGTTGTTCTGGAAGTGGGCCCTGGGCTCGAAGGCAGATTTCAGGTTGGCGATCGGGTCGCCATTGCGGGAGCGGGAATCGCCAATCACGCTGAGTATAATGTTGCTCCAGGCAACCTGACAGCCTCTGTCCCAGGGGACGTATCCCACGTCGAGGCGTGCTTCGGTACCCTCGCATCCATAGCGCTCAACGGCATCCGCCTGTTAGAACCGAAGCTGGGCGACGTGGTTGGGGTCATCGGTGTGGGTCTGGTCGGCCAATTGGCCACTCAGCTCCTTGCGATCCACGGGTGCCGCGTAATCTGCCTGGATTACAGCGCCCAAAGGCTTGCTCTGGCCCGGTCCATCGGTGCCGAATTTACCTGGAATCTTGCTGACGGTAGTCCCTCCGCGTTCATCGGATCTCACACCAACGGCGTCGGTTGCGATGGCGTCGTGATCGCAGCTGCTACGAATTCAAGCGAACCATTTGACACGGCGGCGGACATTGCGCGCGACCGCGCGAAGATCAGTCTGGTGGGCATCACCGGGACCGCGTTTCCGTATCGCGAGTTTATGAAGAAAGAGCTTTCGGTCGTCGTCTCGCGTTCCTATGGGCCCGGAAGATACGACAACGACTTCGAAAAACGCAACGTCAAGTACCCTGTCGGCTGGATACGCTGGACCGAGGCAGACAATTTGGCTGAGTGCGTTCGTCTGATGAGTCCGAGCCGCACGCTCCGGCTCACTCCGACAGCACTCGCGACGCATCGGTTCTCGATACAGGATGCGGAAAAAGCCTATGAACTGGTTACGGAAGGGGCGGAGCCGCATCTGGGGGTCGTAATAGAATATCCGGCCGACGAGGAAGCAAGAGTCGGGCCGATCTCGACTATCGAAATGCGGACTCGTCCGAATCCGGATCCGGGCCGCCGCCGGTGCTCCTTGGGGGTGATCGGCGCGGGGTCTTTCGCGCGATCAAAATTGCTGCCCACACTGGCCTGCCACCCGCAGGTGGTGCTGCAAACAGTCGTGACGCAGCGCGGCGTTTCGGCTGACGACACCCAGCGCAAATTTGGTTTTTGCCATTGTGGGACAGACGAATCGGCAGTTTTCGACGATCCCGAGATCAATGCAGTTGTCATCACCACGCCGCACAGCACCCACGCGGCTCTCACCGCTCGTGCGCTGTCCGCGGGCAAAGCCGTCCTCGTCGAAAAGCCGTTGGCCCTGACGCGGGACGAAATGAATTCAGTCATAGAAGCTCGCAATATGTCTTCCGCATTTTTTCAAGTCGGATTCAACAGACGATTTGCGCCGATGATCGCTTCCTTGCATCGCCACTTGGCGCCGTTGTCTGGGCCAAAAAACGTTCTCATGCGCATCAATGCGGGGCAACTCGCACCTGACAGCTGGCAGCGAGAACCTGACGAGGGAAGCGGTCGCATCCTCGGTGAGCTCTGTCATTTCGTCGATTTGGCCCGCTTCCTGATCGGGGCGCCGATTGTAGCGGTTCGAGCTGATGCGGCGCGCCTTGTTCGCGGGCTGTGCGAGGACGTCACCGTTGCCATTCGGTTCAGCGATGGCAGTCTTTGTACCCTTGTCTATACGGCACTCGGCGATCCAGCCTACAGCAAGGAAAGAATTGAATGCTACGCTGGCGGCACAGTGGCCAGCATCGACAATTTTCGGATGCTAGAGATCGCCGCCAACGGCAGTGTCCGACGCCGGTGGAGCAGATTGAAGCAGGACAAAGGTCATCAGGGTGAGCTCGACGCTTTCGTCGCGGCGGTCGTGGAAAACACCGGCCCGCCTATTCCGGAACCAGAGATTGTGGAAACGAGCCTGGCAACGATTGCTGTTGTCGAATCGCTTCGAACCGGCTCGGTCGTGTTCCTATGAAGCCCGGTCGCATCATCAGAACGGGGCGACACCTGAGTGCAGAGCAATTGTATTATCGCGTATGGTCGCGCGGGCAGTGGGCAATGGCCGGGAAGTTTCCCACGCTATTCCATAGATGGGTTAATAAGACAGCCCGAGAGCTTCCTGATCCAGAATTTCGCGATCCGCTGCTTCACGCGGCAAAGCATGTTCTTCACATGCAGAATTGCCTTTACGGCGCGCACCTCGCAGAGATCGCAGAAGGGAGATTCCGCTTTCTCGGCAGGACGATGGATTTCGGCGGAATCGATCGCATCGCGTGGCGCATCGAAATGGGCGAGGGCAACAATCGTCTTTGGCGGATGACGTTGTCGTATCTGGGTTGGACGGTGCCATTCCTCGCCGGAGGCGCTGCGAGCGACGTAGCTATGATACGTCGGACAATCGACAGCCTCGTGGCGCAGAACCAGTGGGCCGTGCCGGGTGTATTCCGAGACATTTGGCATCCGTATTCTGCAAGTCACCGCCTGATAAACCTGCTTGCGGGATACGCACTCCTGCGTGCTGCGGGCGGGCGCCAGTCCGACGACCTCGAGGCTTTGCTCGAACACGCAAAGTTATGCGCTGCATTCGTCCTGTGCAATCTGGAGCGCGACCTCCAGTTCAATCATCTATTGAAGAACTACGTGGCGCTGTCGATGTATCGCGCGGCTCTCGCGCAGAACACGCCTCGCTTGGAATTCTTGGACCGCGCGATACGACAGACCCTGGATCAGGTCGTGCTGAGCGATGGCGGCCACGCCGAAAGATCGCCGATGTATCACGCACTGTGCCTGGTCGACCTCCGAACGTTGAAGGCGGCCAGCTCGCCGGCTGATGCCCCTTGGCTGGAAGCAGCCATTTCAGCGATGCAGTCGGCCCTTGGCGTCATGTGCCATCCGGACGGCGATATAGGCCTGTTCAACGATTCATGGATCGGCGAGGCTCCATCGGCGATCGAACTTGCACCGCCGCCGGCGGACGGGCGGCTCGCGTTACCGGAAACGGGATACATTCGACTGTCCGGTCAGAACGACGCCGCCATTTTTGATTGCGGCCCCTGTGGTCCTGAGTCCAATCCGGGGCACGCTCATGCAGATTTTCTCAGTGTTGAACTTTCGGTCGCCGGCAAGCGGTTCCTTGTGGACCTCGGTGTGCCAACATACTCTCAGGGTTCTGCGCGGGACGATTGCCGATCCTCTTCCCGTCATAACGGTCCGCACGTCATCGACACTGAGCCGATCGAGTTTTGGGGGTCATTCCGTGTCGGACGCCGAGGGTCGGCACGTCCCCTAGAGGATCCGACGCTCGAGGGTATAGCGCCACTGTGGGCGGCCGGATATCAAAACGGCTTTCGTCCGGCAGGGGCTGATGTGGCGCGCTGGGTTGGACTGTGGCCCGGGTGCGCTTTGCTCATCGTCGACGTCTGGCGCGGTGTTGAATGCGCACGTGCAGGTGTTCGATTCCTGGTGCCGGGGACGTGGTCAGCGTTGCCGTCCAGCGCATTTGCAGCTGACGGAGTGCAGGTAAGCCTCGGCGTCCTCTTAGGAAAAGCACCACATATCGAGAGCGCCAAGTGGTGGCCGAAATTCGGTGAGGCGCAATCTGCGCACAGCGTATTCATACATCCATCACCGGACTGCGATGGGTCGGTCGCGGCGACTTTGTGGACCTGGGGCGAACGAGCACCGGCAAGGCTTGCTGAAGCTTGCGCCATAGCAAGGACCTTGCTTGCACACTGCCGAGGGCATTTGCCATGAAAATCGTCGTCTGCGGGCTAGGATACGTAGGCGTGACAGTTGCAGCCTGCATGTTACGCAAGGGCGCTACGGTGGTCGGCGTTGACGTAAACTCCCAAAAAGTAGAGATCGCTAACGCGGGTTGTTCTCCCGTGAAAGAAGCCGGGATACACGAAATCTTTGCGAGGGCTAGAGCTGAAAGTCGACTAACCGCTGCGACGACGCTCGGCAGTGCGCTCGCGGACGCGGACGTCGTGGTCGCGTGCGTCGGAACTCCGAGCTGCGAGGACGGCTCGCTCGAACTGTCTTACGTCTCTTCGGTTTCGGAGGAAATTGGTATGGCCGTCCGGCATCGATCATCCCAATGCCGGCCGCTGCTGTGCCTTTTCCGATCAACAATGCTGCCTGGCACCATGGACGCGGTGGTCGTGCCCAAGTTGAGCGAAGCGGCAGGAGAGCCAGCCGGTCATCGTTATGAGCCGGTCTACAATCCGGAGTTTATGCGCGAATCGACCGCTATTGCAGACTATTTCAACCCTCCGAAAATTGTCGTCGGCGAGCGATTTCCTGGCGCAGCACAGGAGCTGTATGGCATCTACGATGGGATCGATGCGCCCGTATTCAAAGTGCCGTTTGCCGTGGCGGAGATGGTCAAGTACGTGGACAACTATTTCCACGCACTCAAAGTCTCCTTTGCCAATGAAATTGCGAGATTGGCGCTCGCTGCCGCCGTTAACCCGCAAGACGTAACACGCATCTTCTTGTCGGACACCAAACTCAACGTCTCCTCTTACTACCTGCGACCGGGCAATGCGTTCGGCGGATCCTGTCTTCCGAAGGACGTTCGTGCTCTCGGCGCATTTGGGCGAAAGCACGGAGTGAACGTGCCGCTCCTGCAGAGTGTGATCGCCAGCAATACGGCTCACAAGTCATTTGTAGCGTGCTTGGTTCTAGCGCGCGCGCCGAAAGGATCACGCATCCTGCAGTTGGGACTTACGTTCAAGCCCGATACGGACGATCTGCGCGAAAGTCCGCTGGTTGAACTGGCCGCGACTCTGCTCGAGGAAGGATACGATCTGTCTCTGTTCGAACCGGACCTCAAGCCCGAGCAGCTCATCGGCGCCAACCTGGCGTTTGTACGCGCGAATTTGGCGCGACTGCCGGGACTTCTGGTCACCGATTTCGCTCGAGCGGCGGCAAGGGCGGACCTCATCGTACTCGGAAAGGCGATGCCTGGCATCAAACTGCCGACCGGCAAGCAGGTTCTTAATCTCTATCGCTTGTAGGCAATTCATTGGGCGGCTGGGGTTGGCGAGGTTTGTAAATGTTGCGGACGGCGGCTGCAATATGGCCCCCGCCGTGGAGTTCAAATGGTGGAGAACATGGCACCCAACACAACATTGCCCTCATCCATGAATGTCCTACCAGCGGCCCATCGGCTGAGAATTGCTCTTGTGTGCAGCCGGTTGCCGTTACCGATGACCCGTGCGGATCAATTGACCGTCGCACACCTGATTTCGTACTTGGCCGCGCGCGGTCACTCCTTAGACCTATTCACGTTGGACACGGGAGAAAAGCCGACGCCTGAGCAGAGGGCATGGCTGGATCAGAACTGCCGGCAACTTCTTGTGTTCCGACAACCCATGGCGCGCAGCATTCTCGGGCTAATCCGGGCTGTCGCAGTCGGCAAGCCGATGCAGGTCGGATGGTTTACCAATCGCGCTCATATCCGTGCCGTCCAGCAGGCCATCTCCCTCAGGCAATACGATGTCGCCTACGCCTATTACATCCGCAGCGCCGAAGCGCTCCGCGCGGTCTGCCCCGCTGGGGCGGAACCCGATCTAGGCCGGCCTCCCACGATACTTGGCATGCAGCTGTCGCAGTCACTGAATACGCGGCGGCTTGCGAAAGACTCCGGCAGGCTGAGAGACAAGATCATATATGCGGTGGAGCAGGGCCTGGTACGTCGCTACGAGGCCATTATATGGCGCGACTTCTTCAGGACGGTCCTAATTAGCGAGAGAGACGCGGAAGAAATCTGCTTGGCCTGTCGCGAAAGGTCGGTGCCAGAGATAAGCAATTACATTCTTTCTCCGCACGGTGTTGATACGAGCCGATTCCGGCCTCGTCCAGACATCGACCCCGATCCAGCCACGCTGGTCTTCTCCGGCGTGATGGGGACCAACACCAATATTCACGCGATCGCCTGGTTTGCCAAAAACTGCTGGCCGCGCGTAAGAGCGGAGATCCCGGGCGCGCACCTCCTTATTGTCGGTCGGCGGCCGGCGCGCGAGGTCGTCCGCCTTGCTGCGTCGGACTGCGCAATTACGGTGACCGGCGAGGTTCCCGATCCTGCAGAATACATTGCGCGCGCGACAGTCTGCATCAATCCTATGCAGATCGGGGCCGGCATGCAGAACAAGTTGATCGAGTACATGGCCTGCGGCAAGGCGGTCGTAACAACGCCAGTGGCCAATGAGGGGATTCATGCGAGTTCCGGAACGCATCTCCTCGAAGCCGCCGGTGCCGAGGCATTCGCGGATGCTGTCGTCGCGCTTCTGCGCAATCCTGAGATGCGGGCAGCTCTAGGAAAGAGCGCACGCGAGTTTATCCAGCGCTATTGGACATGGGAGAAGCTGTTTTCCGAACTCGAGTCTGAGATGTTGGCGATGGCTTCCCGTGGTCTCGCAGCGACCGCGTGATCTTTCAAGGCATTTCGGCTCCGCGCGACAGTCGGGGTGCCACGCCCTAACGCGATTAGCCCCGGGGGTTGTTTCCAAAAGCGGGACCGCGTCGCCTCGCGCGACGTACCGCGTCCGCAGCTTAACCCCTCATCGGCAATCGGTCGAAGCAACCGGCTGTACACAAGCATTCAGCATGCGTTAGGCCCCTGCGGCACTTTCGCTGCTCAGGAATGCAACGACGTTGTCGACATAGTCTGGAGTGTCGCCGCACGCAATCGACCAATTGATCTGAGCGACGCAACGCCCGATCCGCGCCGCGTGACGGGATGAAACGAGAAGTACCGAACGCGGATCCGCGGCCAGTGCCAGCGTTGCCAAGATGGCCGGGTGGGCCTCGGAATCAAAGAAGTCGTATCCATAACGGCTGGATAGAGCACTTGCCGTTGCGGACCTGGTGGCAATCGCAGTTTGCAACAGCGGGAGACCATAACGCAGCACGCCATGAACCACACGCAATTCCAAGTTATTGGCAGGCAGGGCATCACCTGGCGCGTAGCGATGCTGCCAGACATCCCCGTAGCGAATCGAGTGTTCGGCAGATTCCTGCGTCCCGGTACCTAACAGACGAACCATTCCCGAGGATACAAATCGATCTAACTCTCCGAGCAGTTCAGGCGTCATATCGCCGGTCGTAGGCTCGTGTAACAGCAGGACGTCGACCCATTCGGTCTTCAGCCTTCGCAGGCTGTCCTCGAGGGAGGAGCGGACTTGGTCGGGACGGAACAGCCCGGTCGTTGCAAGAGCCTGTGCCTGGCGCAAGGCGAACTGCTTGACCGCCGGGAGCCGCAGCGCGACGGGGCGCAAGGTCTTGCGCACCAATGAAAACAGACCGGGGAGCTTGGGCCGGGCAATTCCGACCTTCGTGGCCAGTATGAAGTCGTCACGATGCGAGTGAACAAGATCGCCAACGACATTTTCGGCGAGCCCGTAAAGCGGCGCGACATCGACGTATCTAATTCCCGCTTCGTAAGCTGCTTCGAACACGGCGATGCTCTCCCGTAGGCTTGCGCCGCCGATCAATCCTCCGCCGCCCAATCCTATCCGGCAAACTTCAGCAGCCGAAGCGGGTATCTTGACCTTATGCATTTCGGTAACTCGTCAGCCGGTCACACAAGCGAAGTGCAAGCGCTAGGGCGGTATACGTGCAATTTGCATATCCTGACGTGGGAAAGGTGGCCGCGCCCGCGACATGAAGGTTCGCGGTACCGTGAACCCGAAGATCGGGGTCTACGACCCCGCCATCGAAGGTCGGCGCCATCCGCAGCCCCCCGCATTGGTGATAACTATCGACGCATTCGTCCAGTATTGAAATGTCGCGCGCGACGATCTTCGGATGAAGCTGCATGTCCGCGATCCCCATCCTCGTCAAAGCATCCCGAACAATCTCGCAGAACCGGGCTATCGTATAGATCTCCCGCCCATCAATCCTCCAATCGAGGCGCACCCCGGGCATCCCCAGGCAATCACGTCGCTCACTATCCAATCTGATCGCGCTTTCGCGGAGGGGCACCTGCTCGCAATTTATCAGCAGTCGAATGCCCCTATCAGAATGATTGAAAATCCTGTGCTCTCGAAAATAGCGGCGGATCAGCGGACCCCAGATCTTGACCAATGCCAGGCTATGACTTGGGATCGCTCTCAGGTTTGGCGGGACGGCTCCGCGTAACACTGACGAGACGAATAGCTTTACGTTATCGATGTGGTGCTGCAACGAAGAGTCAAACTGCAAAACACCGCTGATGTTGAGCAGCTTTTCGGCCGTTTGCACGCGCTCTGCCAAGCGCAATTTGGGTTGGTACTTGTGGCCGGCAAGCAGGATGGAGTCAAAGAGGTTGTCGAAGCTCTCGGTTCTCTTGCGAACCAGCCGGGCTGCACTGATTTCCAGATGATCCTGGAAACAACATCCGAGCCACCTGTTGTGGCCCCAGGGAGCTTCTCGATCATTCTGCGCGGAACTCAGCAAGAGCCGGGTGGCCTCGATAGTCCCGCAGGCGATCACGAAATGCTTGGCCGACACTCGAGCTTGCCGCCCAGTGATCGATTTGATCACGACCGTCTTTACGTAATTTGTCGCGTTGTCAAATACGAGATCGGTGACGATCGCATGAAGCAACAGCTTCAGATTCGATCGGCTCGTCAGCTCGTTCCGAAATAGTCGCGCCAGATTTCTCTCGCGCAGGGACCGCGTGAGAACGACTTCGATCGCGTCATCAAACACCGGAGCGGCGGCGCGGGCCTGTTTCCAAACATCTCCGTCGCAGTCGATACCAGGCTTGACCCCGAGGAGGTCGGCCGCACGGTCATAATAGGGCGCTATGTCTTGAAGCTTCAGCGGCCATCCGCTGTTCTCGACCCATTCTCGGTGCGCGAAATCGATCGGAGTGTAAGGCAGTAGCGTTCCGCCCCAGACGATACTGTTTCCGCCGAGTACGCGAATGCGGGCATGCGAGAGTCCATTGTGAGGATGCCCGTCATTGATTCCGACGTTCAGTTTTTGTGCGACCGGGTCGACCGTTCTTCCGCCGGCTTCGAGCACGACCACCTCATGCCCGGATCGCGCAAGCTGAACGGCTACAACAATTCCGATCGGGCCGCCTCCGACAACAACGATGTCACAGGCGGGCAGCTCCATGGCCGATATCTGGTCAAGCTCGAAAATCACGCCAACGGTAACCTCCGCAAGCGTGAGCGCTCGGCGCGGCGCCCTCGAACGGCGCGAACGACGGGGACGCTCAAAGGTGTCGACCAGCATTCTTGGGGTAGGCCGATGATGCCAGCGTATGAACGAAGCAGCCGGTGCTCACCGACGATCGGGGGATGCCCGATGGTGGTGAATTCTAAACGGCAGTAGATGCAAGTGATTATCGACACGACTACGCTCCAGGCGACACTGCATGGTCAGGAGCATTTTGGACTATAATGAACCTTTAGCCGCCAATATAGTTCCACCCATGCAAAAGGGGCGGTCGCCCGTTCAGGCATGACTGGTCGCAACGGCGGACAGGAATCTGCTCACCGCGACTAGCGGTCAGCGAGCAGGATCATACCGCGGATGTGCGGACGTTGCGGTTATTTTTCGACTGTGCGCATCGTCGCCAGACCCGAGCCGGAATGTAAAGATGAACGTTTATACGTATCTGACATTAAAGGCATGGAATACCGGTCTCCAGCTCGCGTTTGGAATTCTCACTACGTACGTCTTCCTGCGGATCCTCTCACCCGATGTGTTTGCCGCATATATTTTGGTTTCTGCTATAGGCGCTTATTCGAGTTTGGCCGATCTTGGCTGCTCAAATCTTATCTATGTTAGTATGCGGAAGGCGTATTTGGATGGCGAACATCTGGGGACAGGGTTGGAAGAGGCGTTGGCGGCGCTGCTTACATATGGCGCGGTAGTTCTTCTCGTGCTTTTCGTCGTCGGTGCGTTGATTGTAGCTAACGTCATTGATAACCATGGTAGACCGCTGAATCTCATCCTGTACTTGCTGTTTTGGCTGCTGCTGTTGCCGTGGAACATAGTGAGGACCACGGCAAATGCCGTCGACCTTTATGTCCCTTTTGAGGTTCTCGAGTTGACCCGCCACTTGCTGGTGACCGCATTCTTGATAACGCTGTTGGCGGGACTTGAGGTCAGAGAATATCTGATCGCGGTAAACGTTGTTTGGGGGGCTTGCTTCATGATCGCGGCATTCTACGGTCGCCGCTTATTTGATAAGTTCGGCGCCGGCAAAGGCTCGATCGCCGCGGCCGTCGTTCGTCTATATCGTGATCGGCTGGCCAGCATGAAAGCCGCCGCTGCTTTCAACGTGAGTGCATTCACGATCTATGTCTTCCCATATTTCATAATTCCCGCCATGTCGTTTCCCAGGGATGCTCTGGTAGTATTTGATACGTTTTACAAGGTCGGTCGCTTTGGCGCGACGGCGTACCGAGTGGCCGCAGATGCTTTCCTGCCAATGCAGACACGGGCAGTGCACGAGGGCAGAACACGAGATTTGATGTCGTCGGTTGGGATGGTCTTGGCCTTTCAGTTCGTCATCTTCCTGGTTGGTGCAATTTGCTTGTTAGCCGGGTCGGATCGGATCTTTCCAGTGCTCCTCAACGGAAAAGTGGAGATCAGCCAGGCGATCGTGTTGATGATGGTGGCAATGCTCCTCCTGGAGCTCTTCCAGCTTACGCTCGAGATAATACTCATCAATTCGGGCTTATTCGAACCGATGGCAAAGTTGTACGTGACCGTGGTGACCGCACTGGGCACGGTTGCACTTGTAAGTTACCTATGGGAATTGTCTTTCCCGTTGTTTCTTGGAATGTATGTTCTGGTCTACGGGGTTGGCGCAATACTGCACGTTCCGCTTTTCTTGCACTATTTCGGTCGGCAAAATCGCGTCAGCCAGACTGACTGAACTTCCGAAATCTGCGGAGATTACTCCAGTTAGCGTAGTGGTCGCTACGCGTAATCAGAACGAAAAATCGGTCTGCGGCCGTCTCGGGAGCGGGCGGCATTCGAGGCCCCGCTGCGGGATTCGGTGGGTTTGGATAGTGAGGCCGTAAACGGCACAACGCCAGGCTTTGGCCCAGGCCTGAACCGTCTGGGGCCGGCCGAGTACAGTGACCGCGCGGTAGCAAGTTCGTGCGCTTGCGTTTTGTGCGCGCTGCCTGGAACTCGTTGGCTTCCAGCGTGTTCCCACTCCTGGCATGGAGGAACATGCATTGACCTCTCTTCCGACGAAACAGCCACCAGTTTGCGGCTTTTTTTTCGGTCCTGATGACCCGGTGCGAATTTGCGGGGGAAGATCAACACGGTGACCACCGGACAGCCGGTCGAGCGCGAATTCGTCGGTCAGTTTCACGCATGAAAGTGTCTCGCATGCCCCGCGGTCTTCCTATCGGAGCGCTGTTCGCACGGCAACAGCGGGGGCAGGAGTCATGCTAAAGAAGATGGGCAAGTTGCTGGAAGCGCTATCAAGCCCGAGTTACTGGAGCGGACTGCGACACGGGATAGCTCCGACCATCGAGCACAGGTTGGCGCTGCAGCGGTTGAACGTAAGGACGGTGCTCGACATCGGTGCCAACAGAGGCCAATTTTCGCTGCTTGCCCGATGTCTCTACCCCGCGGCGACCATTTATGCATTCGAGCCGCTTCAGCGCCCTGCTGAACAGTTCCGCGGGCTATTTGCAAATAACGCTAATGTGCATCTTTTCCAGGTGGGCATCGACGAGGCTCTGGGCGACACCAAAATGTTTGTTGCCAACGATCATCATGCCTCGTCGTCGATCCTGAAAGCGCACAAGCAGTCACAGATATTCGGCTCGCGAGAAACAGGGGAGGAGACGGTTCGTGTCGGCCGACTCAACGACTTTCTACCTCTCGATAGCATACGTCCGCCCTGCCTGCTCAAGATTGATGTCCAGGGCTATGAGCTGCAGGTCATAAATGGCTGTCGTGAGGTACTGCCCCTCGTTGATTATCTGTACGTCGAATGCTGCTATGTCGAGTTGTATGCGCGTCAGGCGCTCGCTCACGAAATACTGCGTCGGCTGGGAGAATTTGGCTTCGCTCTCCGGGGCACCTTCAACCAATACTGCGATCCGGAGGAGGGGCCTGTGTTAGCCGATTTCCTTTTCCAATCGTTGAAATCGATGGCCGCGGTCCGGGCGGCTCAGTTGAAGTAACGACGCTTCCTCAAGAGCGCCAGGAGCGGACCCGAAATGCTCAAGAGCGACGTTCGCAGCTTCTGGGACCAAGGCTCCGCTGGCGAATTCTGGGCTGTCGGATCGGAGGCGAAGTTGCGCTTCCTTACTGAGGAAAAGTCGCGCTATCAGTTTGAACCTTTCATACCCGTTTTCGCCGACTTCGCCGCCGCGGCGGATCGGGTCGTGCTCGAGATCGGCATCGGCATGGGGTGTGACCATCAACAATGGGCACAAGCGCGCCCGAGACGTCTGCTCGGCACCGACCTGAGCCAGCGTTCCATTGGCTACACGCGCGAGCGGTTCGATTTGTTCAATTTAAAGTCCGATCTAATATTGGCCGATTGTGAATGTCTGCCGCTATCTTCCGGCTGCGTCGACATTGTCTATTCATGGGGGGTAATGCATCACACCCCAGATACCCGGCAGGCGGTTCAAGAGGCCCACCGCGTGCTACGGCCTGGTGGAACCGCAAAGATCATGATCTATCACAAATGGTCGCTGACTGGCTATATGCTCTGGATGCGCTACGGCCTTATGCGAGGGCGACCTTGGTTGGGACTCGAGTACATCTACGCGAATTTTCTGGAAAGTCCGGGCACCAAAGCCTACACCGTCGACGAAGCACGCCAACTGTTTGAGCAATTTTCCGACGTTCGCATCGCCATACAAGTGAACTACGGCGACCTGCTCCAAAGTGAGGTCGGCCGACGACACCGCGGTCCGCTGCTCACCATCGCAAAGAAGCTATGGCCTCGCTGGCTGATCCGCAGATTGTTGAAGCGGCATGGCTTATACCTGTTGATCACCGCAGTAAAATAGAGCGCGCTTCGTCTACTCGTTCCCTTCGCCAATGTCATGCCTCTTCAACTGCAAATGTCGGGGTCTGGCGAGTTCGCGACAAATGTGAGTGTCGGCAGCATGCTACCATCCTTCTAACGGCGAGGGATGTCGTGAAACGCGAAGTAGGGCAGGGAGGACCAACAGGATGACCTGGCTCCGGCTTAAAAGACGACTTGGAGATCAACGCCGCAGGATCAGAGTTCCCGAAGGAAAGTGCCTGTTAAGAGCAAGGCTGGCATGAGGTAGGTCGATCTTAAGGGCTGCTTGATTTCGAGCCAAACCGTTATCGTGATCGAGAACGCGCGCGATCGGCTCTTAGGGCTGAGAGCATGACCGAAGTGCTCACACAATCATCGGCCGCCAACTCGGGCGCGTCAAGGTGGCGTTGTGTCCGTGGATGAGTGGGTCGATAATAGATTCCTGTCCACGTAACCGCAGATAGTCGGGGGCAAATTCGGCGAGACGAACCAGCTCATTCCAGTTGGTTATCGTAATCGTCTTTGATTGCCACTGAAGAATATTGGCGCGGCGCAACTCCCGGATGACCCGGTTGGCATGAATCGCGGAAATGCCACAGGCGGCGGCGAGGCCCGATTGCATGAAGGGTGAGGGAATCCGAAAATCCCGGGCTAGGCCAACTGCGCGCAAGCGCGCTGTGACCTCACATAGCAGGTGCGCCACGCGCGCCAGCGCATCCCGGCTTCCCAGGTTGATAATGCAGTCGCGCGAGGCGGCGGCGTCGGTGAGCAGCAAGAACAATAACGCTCGCGACATCGACGGCGACAGCGCGGAAATCTCCCGAAAGAACCTGTGCGGCACGGATGCGACCACAGCTGGCCTGAGCGTGACCAGATCGAAGTCGATACGAGGATCGTGGACCGTGTAGAGGTCTGGCACGTCGCCCGGCACGTGAATTGAAGTGATCTGTCCGTGGTGGTTGTCGACATCCTGCCAGCAAAGATAACCCTGCAGCAGTAAACAGCAATGGTTCGGGTGATCGCCCTTCTTAAGGACATGGTGACAAGAGCCATAGTGGCAAATGCTGCTCGGCATATTCGCAAGCAGTTCAAGATCACCGGGCGATAGTTCGACGATGCTTGCCAAGCGATCGGCGAACCTTGAGAACGCAAATCCAGTTTGCATACTTTCTTACCAAACTGCTTACCAAATTGCGTCAGCGCCGCCCTTGCCTCTACGGATGCAGAGCGGATTATGTCCTCAACCTGTGACACCCCCCAATTTCGCGATTGACCGTCGAGGTGAACGGTACATCAATGGTCAGTTCGACGCATGGGGTAACAAAAGGTTCCTTTATACATACGAATTGATCTCTTTCAGTCGATTCGAGGGTAACAGCCGCTCTTGCACCGAACGCGGTCAGCAGGGGAACCCGTTAAATGCAAGTGGGGGCAGTCTGTCGTACATGGATTAGATGCCCGTGTTTGGGCGGTCGCAGGGCCAACTGTCGCAGCAACTTTCGCGGGGGATCGCCGCGCTACAGCTTTTCGCTTTCGAGAACGCCTTCTCAAGCTGAGAGCGCTCCTGCACACGGTTGCTGGGGCGCCGTCGAAGTCTTGTGGAGCGCCCGAGTGTCCGTGCGGGGGCGGGCGCCTTGCCAAGTGAAGCGCGGTATTGAGAACTATTATGGACGGCGATAAGTACAGTTCCCAGATCGGACGGCTCGAAGTTGTGAAGACGGGCCGGCGGTGCTCGTCCGAGGATGGGAAGTTTAGGATCGTCTCAGGCGCCGCGCCACGTCGCAGCCGCGGCGGTAGGCCTTTCGCACTCGTTACTGTTCCGATGGCGACGGTCACCCCAAGCCGAAGGATGTTCCGGGCAACAAATGGGCTTCGTACCAGCGAGGACGTCCCCGGACTCGGGGGTGACGCCCGGTCCAGTCGGGCAGGCCAGCAGCGGGGCGATCGAGATCGAGTTTGCGGCCGGGCTCGGATGCGGATCACCGGGGTGATCGACGTGGTTATGCCGTCTTGCGAATGTTCGTCACGGGCGCGCCGCCGGCGCGACGCGGTGGCGGCATGCCGAGCGCGTCAAGATCATCTCGCGCTCGCCGCCGGCATTGCAGACCACCGGGTCACGGTATCCTGGAACACTTAGGCGCAGGCGGTGGGTTTCCGACGTAGCGGTTGACGGACAAGGAAAGGCCGTTCTTAATTGCCAGCCATGAGCGCAAACTGCTCTTTGACTTCATCCAAGTTGACGAGACAGAGCTTGGAGTATATCGGCGTGTTTTTTAAGAGTTCGTTTCCCGCCGGAATCATGATGCGAACTTTGCACTAAGAGCGCCGTCTTGCACGCTTGTGTAGGTCGAATAAGCCCCAGTTACACAACAAGAAGGAGGGGTACAGTGGTTGGCATTTCAGAGTTCAAATATAGCGGCGGCTCCCTGAACGCTTCCCATCGTTACTTGTTGCCCGCCATTCTGAATATCTTGCACAACACATCTTCAAGCGTTCTGGAGAAATCGCTGTTTGAGTTGGGCTGCGGTAATGGATCAGTGGCTAACGAAATTCATAAACTCGGATTCCGAGTTGCCGGCGTCGATCCTTCAACCGAAGGCATCGCGATGGCCAAGCGGCACTATCCCCATCTCAATCTAAGAATCGGGTCTTCATACGATGACCTCAAGGGACAGTTTGGAACATTCTCGTACGTCATGAGCCTTGAAGTCATCCCGCTTGTCCATGATCCGAGGCCATTTTCCAGAACCATTTGCGAGCTTCTTACAGATGATGGCTACGCTATGATCAGCACGCCATATCATGGCTATTTCAAGAACCTGGCTATCGCCGCTGTTGGGGGCTTTGACAATCACGTCAACCCTCTATTGGACTATGGGTATGCTAAGTTCTGGTCGGTACAAACGCTGAGAACTCTCCTGGAGGAGACCGGATTCAGATCAATCGAATTCGTTCGGGTTGGGCGTATTCCTGCACTCGCGAAATCGATGATTGCGGTAGCCAGAAAGAAATGAGGACACACGCGCGCGACATAGGTAAGTGTCACTTCCCTTAAGGGCGTCCAGTACAGCGAGCATCCTAAGTTGTTTGGGTGTACGTGCTGGCTGCCGCTGGTGCGATTGCCCACCCGAATATGTACGCATCCGGCGACGGCCCTGGTTCGGTCGCCTTGGGCCGCCAATGCTTGTTTGCGTTTAAGCTGCGTGAGCGACGTTCGGAGGGCGCCAGTTCCAGGGGCTGAGTTCGTAGATGCGCTTGACCGGATGAGCCGGCAGGCGGGCCAGCACGTCGGCGAGCCAAGCCTGGGGATCGATGTCGTTGACCTTGGCGATGGCGATGAGGCTATAGATCGCGCTGATCATTTAAGCGTCGATTTTCTTAGACCCGCAATGTGGGAAGCATCGGTCCAAACCACATCAAAACCGGCCTGCTCCAAAATCTTCTGAATTTCAAGCGGAGCAGTTCGCATTCCGCGCCGCGCAAGAGCGAGAAAATGTACTTCCACAAAGACGCCGCGTAATTCGGGGTTCCGCAGCGTTTCCGTCATGCCCTTCAGCACTTCGAGTTCAGCTCCTTCGACATCAATTTTGATAATTGCCGGTGCATTGAGGGAACACATTGAGTCGCCACGTTTTACCGAGGCTGGAATGGTTGCGCTGTTCCCGGAATGAACAACTAAGCTGTCTGTGACGGTTGAGCCTCTCTCAGCTACAAAGAAGTCGGCCTCTCCATCGAAATCAGATAAGGCAACTTCCTGCAAAATCACACTCGGTTCCGTTGCGAACGAGGACCGCAATTGCGCAAAGGCTCGAGGCGATGGTTCGAACGCAATGACCTTACCATCGCGGCCCACGCGATCAACAAAAAGCCTGGTGTACAGGCCTACGTTCGCGCCTACGTCCCAGACAAGATCGCCTTCCCTTATGTTGGTCAGAAGCAGATCGCGAAAATTTTGTTCATAGGCCTCGCTGAAAATCCTTCTGTAGATCCTCAGCATTGGACGAAGAATGTGCAGTTGCTGCGCGAGTGCTCGTATTTGGATCAACAGTGGATTTGCGTAATTCACGACAATCTCCTTAGTCCCCGGTTCGGCTCGCCCACAGCGCGGCGGCAGGAGGGGATTAGTATCTCGATGTCAAGCGGGGCATCGGCGTCGATCCAAGCGCAATGCCCGGGCCGCAGCTTCCGAAGAGACTTGAGCATTGTGGAAGCATATGATGACCAGACAAATGCGAGGTGGTTCGCTACGGATCCAATGTCGATGTCGCGTAGTATATCCAGGCACACCGTCAACTTGCCCGGCGCCTTGATGTCTCCGATCAATGGAAATGAGGCCCGGCCATTCAGATCGATCATCTCCTGCCGAAAATCCCGAAGACCCACTGTCTCGAGCACGTCGAGGGGTGGCAGAAGATTCTCGCCGCACGCAGCGACAGGGGCGAACGGGATCGCGATGATCATTAGGGATCGCCGAGCGGACCCAAACAGGCGCAATCTCATTGCGTTCATCCTGCCCTCCACCGTGGCCCGGGGATGCTGGTTGCTACAACGAGGCCCGCCGCCGCAGAGTTCCGGCGCCAGTGTTCTATTGGAAATATCCCCGACGGCTCGGTGGGCCGCTGGTGGAACCCGACATTAAGGCCGGCGCCTGTTTTCGATCCCTGGATTCACGCGCAAGTCGCTTCTTGAGGACTCAAGGAACCGATACCGACCGCTTCCGTTATATGCGGCGGGTCGCTGCTGAGATCCTTTCAGTTTGCGGCGCGTGGCCATCTTGCACCAGTTCGGCCGGCCCCGTGATCCGGGCAACTCAGTGTATGCCGGAAAGGCACATGCACGCTCGAGCGCCACCACGCACGACAACCACCGGTCGTCTCGGCGGAACGCATCTTCGCATGGTATTATGCGTTGCCGCGCTACTCTCGCTCTTCCTGTCTATCCATCTTTCGGTCTCAGGAAGTCTTGTGTTCCCCTATGTTGCGGCTTTCGCAACATCTTTCGCTCTGATCTGTCTCGAGTCGCGGCGAATCTCGACGGGGTTGGTCATCGCCGCCTTTCTTCTATTGACTGCAACCGTGGCGTTCTTCGCTTTGTCGATCCCGTACGCGGTCGACCCGTCACGTCGCCTGCTCTCGCTAGCCCAACTATACGTGGCCCTCATCACCAACTACGGACTTTTTCTCGGATTATCTTCGTTGCACTCGCGAACGATTTCCCGCCTGTTCCTGTCTGTGGCCGTCTTCATGCTGATAGTCGCGACATTGGAGGTGTATTTCGGGCTGAGGCCGTTTGTCGACGCAGTCCGGTCCGTCATTCATCGGGAGTATTACGACGACACGACACGAGACTTGGCGCTCTACGGTGCCGTGCGACCAAGTGTCTTTGCTTCGGAACCTTCGCTCGTAGGCATTTTCTGGGGCCTCTCGCTGTGCGGGTGGCTTCTCGCCGATGTGGACAGGTTTGGGATCAGACGGCTTGTCATCGCTTCACTGCTGACCGCATCTGCGGTTTTTGTAATTCGCTCGCCCACCATATTCTATGCCGTCACCATCTGCGTGATCGGGTTGATCGTTGACCGATTGAGAAGAAGCCCTAATCCCGGCGTGCGATTGATCAAATCGGTATCACTGTTTGCCTGCTTCATCGTGGTCATCGCCTCGACCTCGCTGCTCATGCATGCCGCCGACGAGTTCGGAGGATTGATCGAGAACATAGTCAAGGGAGACAGCTTCTACTCTCGCCAGATTGGACCGTACCGTCTTGCGTCCAGCATGGCCGACACCAGTCCTTTCTTTGGTTTCGGATTGGGAGGTGACGCGGAAATGACACCTTACGCAATCGACGCTTTCTCGCCCGTCATCGAAAACATGATCGCGGGTATCGACGCAGCGGACGTCGACAGCGTTCGGGGCATGGGCCTCAATTTCAGAGAGGGCAAGGCAAGTCATCTACTCACAAACTCTTTTTGGCAGTTTTGGATTTCACTTGGCATTCTCGGCGGCGCGATCGTGGTCGCCATCATGGCATTTGCGCTGGCGGAATTGGGCGTGGGCGAAATTGGCTTTGTGCTGCTTGGGGCGACACTTATGGGGCAAACCATGGGAGCCGTCGTGATTGCTCCGGCTTGGACGCCCCTGTTTGTCATCGCCGCCCTTACGGTTGGCTGGGCGCACGCTTCTCGCGCAACAAAGGCGAGCTAATGTTCGGATATTTCTCCGAGCTTCCTTCACTTGCAAACCGCGACGTCTGCGTTGTGGGCGGTGGACCGGCAGGTATCGCGGTTGCGCTTGCTTGCGAGGAGCGTGGGCTCTCGGTTCTCCTTCTGGAATCCGGAAAGGATAAGGTCGACGCCTTTTTTGCTGGCCTCAGCACCGGACATGACATTGACTTGGAGACGCATGCGGCCCCGCATCTGGCTATCTGTCGTGCTCTTGGTGGCGCCTCGAAATGGTGGGGAGGCAGGTGCACGCCCCTCGACGAAATTGATTTTGCGAAACGAGCTTTCGTACAAGCGAGCTGGCCTATTTCTTATGCAGAATTGGCAATCTGCTATGAAAATGCCGCCGAGTTCTTTGGTGTTGCGCCCGCGGACTTTATTGCGCCGATTCCGCCATGGGGGCGATTGGAAGCCGTGCGATTTGAAGATCTGGAGCGATGGACGCCCGAAAGGGATGTCAGCAAGCGCCATCGCGAGCGCCTCTCCACCTCGAAAGACATTGTATTAGTTGCCGAAACTACCGTAACCGAAATTCACGTCTCGGAGGATGCTCGACACGTCAGCCGCTTGACCGTTCGCAGTCGTGAGAAATCAATCGCCATCTCGCCTAGATACATCGTTCTCGCTTGCGGCGGTCTGGAAACGACACGTCTTCTGCTGTGGACGCAATGCAAGTTCCCGAAGCTCTTTGGAGGACCCGACGGCCCGTTGGGGCGGTATTATTCAGGCCATATTTCCGGCAAGATAGCCAACTTGGTCCTGGGCGACCCCGCCCATTTTGCCGCCCACGACTATTTCCTCGATTCAGGCGTCTTCGTGCGCAGGCGGTTTACATTTCCTCCGGAGGTCCAACGAAGCGAGGAGCTTCTCAATATCGCGCTTTATGCAGACAACCCACCATTCCATTCTGCCGACCATCGCGACGGCGTACTATCACTTGCGTGGCTCGCGTTAGCAACTCCGATCCTAGGACGCTTACTTGCATCGGAAGGCGTACGGATCAGTCACCTAGGCCCAGCACCTTATCGGTGGTTTCAACACCTTAGAAATGTGTTGTTGCAGCCTGTAGCAACGTGGACGAGCATTGTAAGCATTCTGAATCAGAGGTACTTTAGCGTTCCGAGGAAGCCAGGTTTTCTATTGTTCAATGAGCGCGGGCGATATTCTCTTCACTACCATGCCGAGCAATCGCCAAATCCGAACTCGCGAGTCATGTTGAGCTCCAGGTTTGACGCATTTGGCTTGCCATACTTGCGCGTTCGGCTTCGGTTTAGCGAAGCGGATGCACAAAGCGTCGTCAGAGCTCATTCAATTCTTGACGCAGCCTTGAGGCAATCAGGATTGGGCTATCTCGAATTCCGTGAACACGGAGCGGACTCTCGCATTAAGCATGTGCTTCGCCAGGCAAAGGATGGCTTTCATCAAATCGGAGGGACGCGCATGGGCTTTGATCCTCAGCAAAGTGTTGTGAACACTGATTGCCGCACGCACGACCTTGAAAATTTGTACATTGCGTCCAGTTCAGTGTTTTCTTCAACCGGCCAAGCCAATCCAACGTTTCCCATGGTGGCTCTAGGTTTCAGATTGTCGGCTCATCTCGCAAGCCAAATAGCCGGGGAAAGAGTTGCCGGCAGCAGCAAACATCGTCCTGCTCCATGAGACAGGTCTATTCAAAAGCGCTGGGGCGCAACGTGTCGGCAATTGGCTTCGGGTGTGCGTCCCTTGGCTCTCGGATTTCGCCAAGCGGCGGTCGCCGAGCCATAGAAATGGCTCTCGAATACGGCGTGAGGTGGTTTGACGTTGCCCCTTCATACGGGGATGGACAGGCAGAGGAGCTGCTTGGCAGTTGCCTGCAAGGTCAGCGCGATAGAGTTGTTATTTGCACCAAAGTT
Organism: Bradyrhizobium algeriense; assembly: GCF_036924595.1. Taxonomy (NCBI): domain Bacteria; kingdom Pseudomonadati; phylum Pseudomonadota; class Alphaproteobacteria; order Hyphomicrobiales; family Nitrobacteraceae; genus Bradyrhizobium; species Bradyrhizobium algeriense. The sequence goes on from NZ_JAZHRV010000001.1 coordinate 1,214,512, forward strand.
GGTATTGCGCGTCCTAGCCTTTCTTTGTCACAGCGCCTCTTACGGCCTTTAGCGCGAACTGTCGTGTCGGGCATTCCGGCTGCACGTTCGGTTGTAAGGCACGCTCATAAGTTTCCCCGCCGTACAGCCATTCATCCAGACCTGATCGAAGCGTCCCTTCTGCAGAGCCTACGATCATTGCGGACCGATCATGTGGATATCTTGGCACTTCACGAGCCAACGCCGGAGGAGGCAGCAGATAAGCGCATTTTTGATGTGCTCGAGCGATTACTAGACCGCGGACTTATCCGAGCAATTTCTGTTGCCGGGCGGCCCGACAGCATTATCGCATCAGTATCCCGACGCCTCCGCGTCGACTATGCGCAGTTTCAGGATGCACCGCATAGTGGCGTCGCCGTTAGATTGCGTTCTGAGCTGCCAAGCGATAGGCGACCTCAGTTCGTCACGCATGGCGTATTCGGGAAAGAGAACTCGAACGAAATATCTATGCTGTCGTCCCGAGCATCAGAAACTCTCAAGTTTTGGCTTCAAGAGTACGACCCACATGCAACGGAGATTGTAGGAGATCTTTTGTTGCATTTTGCGTTCTCTAATAATCCGAATGGTGTGGTAATAACATCGATGTTTAGCGCACAACATATCGAACGCAATTGCTCACTTGCGGCGAAAAGCCCGACACCAGAACTCGCAGCTAAGATCTCTGCACTTCTAAAAAGCAGATAGAGGCGCGGTCGTTGCCGATCTCGCAGTGGTCAGGGACCTAAATGTGCACCGTCCCCATCTGCAGGCTCTCTCGATTCTATTTCGTCCATTGCCCGAGGGGTATTTGTAATAGATGGCTTTTCTACCGGCGCTTAAGGGCCAAAACGGATGCAAATACCGCATCAAATTATCTATCAAATTCGATATATCTCTTGTTGGCTTAAGTCCGACCAAGAGGCCGATCAAGTCTTTCGATTTAGACTGAATTCTCTGTTGGGCGGAGCAAGCGCCACAATACCGTTAGGGCGAGCCCGCTCCGGAATCTTTTTATTGGTCAAGCAGGTCGTTACAAAAACGCGGCGCAACGTAATTATGTCGCCGTACACTATACCCGACGTCGTTAACATGGTGAAGTTTGGAGGGGGCGAGCCTGTTTTCGTCGACTTTCGTCCAAATTCGACCAACGTTGATTTTGGCCACCTCCGGTCGCTCATCGATGAGCGGACCGCGTGTGTTCTGGTCACTCACTATCACGTCCCCCAAGTGGAAACGAATGCGATAGCTGACTTCTGTCGCTCCAGAGGCGTGAAGTTCTTCGATGACTGCGCCATATCTTTGGGCGCTAGTATCGAAGGCAAGCCAATCGGTACTGTCAGCGAAGCAAGCGTGTTCAGTTTCTCGGGATTTAAGATACTAAATTTTTTTTGGGGCGGAGCGATAGTCATGGCTCCTGGAGAGATTGCAACGGCTATCGAAGCTGAAGTTGAAACTTGGCCGCGGCTGAGGTTCTGGCAGTATCAATTCCAAGCAAGAAAAATTCTAACGTACCGCTTTGTCACGAGTCGCTTGGTGTTTCCGTTGTTTTTTAGGCTGCGGCGCTCAATTATTGAGTCGGGTGAGATTGTCGACGTCCTTCCTTTGTCACGCATTGAGACGGCTAGTCTGGACGACACGATTACTAGCCGGCCGGCCCTCGCTGCCTTAGGTGAGTGGAGCCGAAAATTTGGCGATATCGCAGACATACTCAACCACCGTCGCTCCATCGCCGCGGTCTATGATCGTTATTTTCGCCAGATTAGTGTATCGGCTGAGACACCCGAAGAATGTCGCGCGGAGGCTGGCTTCGTCAATTATCCGATCATCGTCGGTCGCAATTCGCGAGATGAGATCTACAGGACGTTGCTAGCCAATAACTACGATGTAGCTTTGTCACTTTACCCGAATGTCCATGAAATGGAGAAGTTCACCGATATACCGGGCCGTACCATTAATGTTTCTGAGTTGGTGCGGTCGATCGTTACCCTGCCAACGCACACGCGTGTGACGCCCGCATATGCTGAAAGACTGAGCCAGTTTCTGTTGACATTGATCCCGAGCTACTGAGTTCGATTCCTTTGATCGTTAGCGTGGATCCAATAGGAAGGTCGCATCGGACCTGAGCGCTTGGTCTTCATCGACATGATCTGGAACAGGATCGACATGGCCCCGTTGCAGGCTGCGCGCCACGCGGCTGCAGGTTCTTCGCCAAGGTTCCGCACGGTCGTTGGCACCATGACCTTCCTGGCGGCATTGCATCACAACTGGACCATCGGACGCTGCCTCGACCGCTTCACCCGCGCGAATGCGCCAACTCCTTCGAATCCGGTGGATGGATACGAGCAACCTTGATCGAGAACTGCTCGAATTGCGGAAGCGCACAACGTTTGTTGCTAGAGCTCGCCAGGAGCAGAGGACAGCAACAGGGTGCAGCCGGCACTTCAGACAGTTTCGAAGCGCACTGCTTAAGGTGACTACTGGAGCGATACACGCGCCTGCAGGCGACCGGCGCTGCAATGCACGTTTTGGTTAATAAAAACTTGGCTTGTCGTGGTGCTCACACCTTCTATCATCCAAAGTGCATCGCGAATAGCGAATCATCCTAGGTCCGGAGCCCTCAGTGGTCGGCTTAATGATCGTCAGCTTCGTCTTGGGTGTGTACGTGGCGCGCTTTAATATTTTGGCCGCAACCGTCGCGAGCATAGTCTGTGCCGCGGTTTCGTTACTTTACGATTTGAGTAGCGAGTCAACTCTCATGCACTCTCTTCTGGCTAGCGTCGGTACGGCATGTGCGCTGCAGGTCGGCTATCTCGTTGGTCAGCTACTGCGGCTCCCGAGAAGATAGTGTTGCCGCCATTCGCAGCGCCCCTGGCGTTGCTAGTAGGCGTTCTCATAACTTTTCTTTGAAAATATCGTCATCACGACAATTTTTAGATCGAAGCCAAAAGACCAGTTATCAATGTAGTACAGATCGTGCTCCACACGGGCGCGCATTTTTTCGAAAGTGTCGGTCTCACCACGGAGCCCATTTACCTGAGCCCAGCCCGTAATGCCTGGCTTGACGTTATGACGTCGAGATAGGCGGGCGATCTGACCTTCAAACATTTGATTGTGCCAGACGGCGTGAGGACGTGGTCCGACAATCGACATGTCCCCCCGGATGACATTGAAGAGCTGAGGGAGTTCGTCGATATTCGTTCGTCGCAATATCCGTCCTATGCGCGTGACTCTAGGATCATCCCGGGTTGCCTGACGAGCAATCGCTGGGCCCGCTACCATCGTGCGAAACTTTAGAACCGTTATGGGCTTATTGTTATAACCATGGCGAGTTTGTTTGAACAGAACGGGACCTCGCGAACTCAATTTTATCAACGCGGCCACCATCAGTATCAGCGGCATGAGTAAGAGGCCGGCGGCTGCAGCAACAAACAGATCAAAACTCCGCTTGAGGAAGCGATCCATCACCCAAGCGGGTCCGGACGCGCTCTCGAACACGGAGGCATGGCCGAAGCATCCAATTCGGCTACAGCGCATGAAATTCAGCATGCCAACAGGTAGAAGTTGAATCCGAACCGGCATTTCGGAGAGCATATCCACTGCACGAGTGACTGCTTCCATATTGTCCGAATGGAAGAGCAGCAACACCGCATCACATTGGTGGGTCCGAGTGTCGCGCAGGATCGTTTGAAGCTGAAGCCAAATATCGGTCGAGTCCAGACGATAAACTTGACGTATCTCCTCCTGCGTGGATGATAATTGCTCGAGGAGTAGGGTCGGTTTCTCGACGTCCGGGAAAACTAGGACCACGACGCCCGGTGAGGTCCAACGGCCGCTTTTTCGGCCGACTTCGATAGCGTGCAATAATAGTGCTCGAATCATGATCTGCGTTGGTAAGGCGATGGCCAACTGCGCGAGGAACGTTCCCCTAGAGTAACTCAAGACCGTCCCACTAATGAACATGAGAGCGAGAAGGAAAACAAAGGCTAAGGCCAATGCGAGCACTCCTCGGTGAAGCGCTTGCCGATTCCATTCCGCACCATGAAGATCGTATTGTCTGTCGGCCAGACAGATTATGCCGTACATCAGCGCCAGTTGCGTGCAGATCCATCCGTACGAAATCGTACCGGGCAGTCTGCCCCAAACAGTTAGATGATATGCAACAAAAGCTAGGTAGGTCGATATTGCGACGGCCGCCATTTCGGTTAGGGCCAGCATTGCAGCGAGCACTAGGCGATCGTCGTGGCTCTGAGCAATTTCCTTCGAACTCGCCACCGGTCCAGAAAAATTTGATTGTAGCATCGCTGGCCTCCGGCGAAAATCAAGTTCGTTCTGGCACTATTGTTCCAATTCTACCGGATCTCGCCCCTTGCTTCGGACCACCACAGCGCAATGCTCCCAAGAAAACGGAGAGTCGCCTACCTGATAGCACGAAGCCGAACGCCGATGCTCCAACCTGAGCCGGTAGAGCCATTCCAAATGAGCCGAGCGAATCCACAACGGAGCGCGGAAGTTCGCCGGCCCATACAATCAAGCAATCCTCCGAGAGCGTTGCCTAGCGTGCAGCCAGTCGCATCGATATTTCCCGTAAGGCGAAGCTCTTGGGCCGGATCTCCTAAGGCAACAAGCCGCAGGTACGGCCTTGCGGATCGAATGCGTCGGAGTGGAGCGGGCGAATTGAGATCGGCGCATCCGTGTTGAACGCCCACGAGTTGGTGCTGCGAAAGGCGCTCTACCAGCTCGAACGCCACCATCCACTCGTCGGACGCAAGTCATAGCCTTCGTGGGGAACGCATTGGCCACATTCGCGAGCTTGCGAATCTTCGCCCCGTTCTCGATACAGAACGAACCACTGAGGCGAATACGGCTGAAGGGCTCGTGGTCGGTGTGGCTCACAGCGATCGAAGCGTAAACTCTCACCGACATCGGTGTAATTTCACCAAACAGGTTCAAGGAAGAACCAAAACAGGTATGGAAGAGCCCGCCGTGCGTCGATACAAGCGATCTGCGGCGATGAGATGCTTTCGTTACGGCAAGAAAGTTGGCGAATAAATCGGTTGCTTGGACGTGGACAATGTCAGCGCCACTGGCAGGATATCGGGGTGGTTGCCAGTACAGAATCCTTATCAGCTTGACCTGATGAATGGCCTCATAGGCACGCAAACGCGCACTGGTCGTGGCGGTGTAAAAGGTGCGGTCAGGCATCCCTGCCCGTGCTGCAAAATCCGACTTCATTTGCCGCGTGGGAAGCCCTCGAACGACGTATTCAAACGCACCGACCGAGGCTGCAAACCGTCCAACTACGTGCACTATCGACATGGGCCGCTCCGGACTTAAGCGGCGCCCCTATTCCCCTGAGCAGTCATGATCTGCGCCGGGTATTCCCAACCGTTCAACTTTAACTTAAGTTGATCGCTAGCCTTAGGCTTTTATCAGAAACCCCGCAGTTGGTCGGATCCCTCTGCCCACGATTTTCAAAACGATTGACGTGGATTTATATCGGTTCCCCCTGGAAAAACGGTCAACCGAAACTGCTGTAACCAGCGACGTCGGCCGCAAGGACGCCGACGAGACGTCGCACCAGGCATTCGCGAGATGAGGATTCTCTTTGCTCGACACGACGCATGGCAACGCGACCGGGCTGCAGATATGCAGGCAACAACAGCCATCGGTGGTAGGGTGGCAAGTCGCAGCATGGCAGTCGTGAACCGCCGCCTCCAATTGACAATCATGAAGAGGCGACGACTTGCGACGAATTTCAGGTGCAGGCGTTGTTGGGCACTCGTAGAGCGCGTTCCGCGGCCGTTCATCTATGTCCGCCCGTATTGACCGGCGAATTGGGTAGTAGACTGAAGCTGGCTGGTCGAGCGCTGTTTCTAGCAAGGAACCACTTCATATCTGTGCTGTTTCCCTTGCATTCCTCACTTCGTGACAGGGAGAACCTTGAGTAGGAGGTTCAGATGACCACTCGCATAGCGACTGCAGTCGCATTCACCCTTATTCCCGCATCGCCGGCGTTTGCTGATTGCAACCAAGAACTGAAAATACTGGAACAGAAAGTCGTTTCGGCGGAGACAGGCGCGAGCACGAGCGAAACCGGAATGGCGGTGACCAAGCACCAAGAGGAGCTTCTAACGGGAAAGCAAAAGAGCGGTGCGCCGGAAACCACCGGAACAACGGCGCGTGCTGTGGAGCCTGTTTCACCTCATCAGGAAAAAGTCACCGGCAAACGTAGCGTCGAGGGCGGGGATCATGCCGCCCAAATGATCGTCGAAGCCCGTAAGATGTCCGAGGCCGGCGACGAGCAGGAGTGCATGAAGAAGGCAGCGGAACTCAAAGACATGCTGGGACCTAAGTAAGCGTCAATCGCGCCAAATGTGACCCAGGAGGCGCCATCCACGCGAAGGTTCGCGGATTCGTACATCACAAGCCAGCCGCTCTCGATCGCGAGCTTGATGTCCTGCCATGGTGCGATTCCTTCATGCGATATTGCGCGCTAATTGGCGAGGAGCTCCAGCGCCAGCTTTACGCCAGCGCTTTATTGCTTTTTCCAATCTATCTCGAACGTGAATTTTGCTTGCAGTACAGGACCATCTTCATCGCGGACTTCGACTTCCATACCACGGCCGAAGCCGTTGAAGCGCCTGCCTCGTACCGCATCCTTTGCCATATCAACCAACGAGCGCGCCGCCTCTTCCTGCACGGCTTCAATATCGGGCAGTTCAAGCCCTTCCTCATCCACGGAAACGGCGTCGCCGTCGCGTAAGTCAAAGTAATAGCGCTTCATCGGCCAATCCCGGGCGCCTCACCTGTCGAGTTAAAACCTAGAGAATAGATCTTGCGTTCCAACGAGGTCGAATTTTTCGCGGCCTTGGAATGGGACCCTAGGAGAGGGGGACCGATGCCAGCCCAACAGGCCTGAAACGTTTTCTTTAGGAACGACGATGCGCTCGGGGATTCGATTTCAAGCTTGCGGTTTGTGGCGCTCAATGGCTCCAGCCAGAAGACAACATGGCTCCAGCCAGAAGAGCCTCGTCAGAGGATGCCGTCGTCCAGGTCTCAACTTCGGTCCGCGAGATGGGAGGAGGGCATGCCTCATCGCGCCAATGGCGGGCCCTTTGCGCACGATCGGTGCAGGATAGTCGGGAAGGTGCTGACTTATCGGTTCACGACGCGAAACAGCGCGATGATGGCAGACTGGTGGTGGTGATCGAATAGAGATTGCACACAGCCTTCCCCGTATCTCGTCTATCGCCACATACCGCGCATGCGGGCGCCAATATCCAGCGTTGGTCCCTGACCAGCGGTGCGCGCCGCGGTACCGGCCGGCGCAAGCAGCCAGGCAGTCCGCTCGAACAGACCGAGGAGCTTTTCGGGAATGAACCGCGTCCTCGAGGCATACAGGTTGCGATCGCCCTGCGCGTGCTGGCCGTGCACAAAGAAGCGCTGCGGCACGACGAGATGGAGGTCGTCCTTTGCACGGATCATCGCGACATAGAGCAGTCGGCGTTCCTCCTCAATTTCGACGATAAAACGTGCCTAGTCGGCCTCGTCGCGGACGGTAACAAGTTGCGGCTTCGCTGCAGAGGTGCGCTCGGTCCAGAGGTTCTTGGTGAAACGCTCCTTGGCGAGACCGATAACGCCGTTGGCGGCGGCGAGTATCGTTTGCGTCGATCGATAATTGCGGTCGAGCGTGATGATGCTCGCAGGCGGCGAGAATTGGTCGGGAAAGTCGAGGATGTTGCGCACGGTCGCGGCGCGGAATGAATAGATCGATTGGGCATCATCGCCGACTACCGTGAGGCCTCGGCCGCCGGGCTTGAGGGCCAGCACGATCGAGGACGGCAGGCGGTTCGTGTCCTGATATTCATCAACAAGGACGTGCTCGAATCGGCCGCCGATGTCATCGGCCAGGCCGGCGTCGCTGACCATTTGTGCCCAGCAGAGGAGGAGGTTGTCGTAGTCGAGCACGTTCTGCTTCTGCTTGGCCTCGACGTAGGCCGCGAACTTTCCTTGAGCTCCGCCGCCCACCCAGCACACCAGGGATACGAGGACCTGACAACTTGCTCGATTGGCGTCTCGGCGTTGACGCAGCGCGAGTAGATCGAGAGACACGTCCCTTTGGTCGGAAAGCGACTTTCGGTCTTGGAGAAACCTTTCTCATGCCGGACCAGGTTCATGAGGTCGGCGGAGTCTTCGCGGTCGTGAATCGTAAAGGCGGGGTCCAGGCCGATCTGTTCGGCATACTCTCGCAGCAGCCGGGCGCCGATCCTAGGTTCCGGCCCAGGTCAATGCGTCCGTCATCACTCCGGCGGTGTCGCCCATGACCTTGCGCGCGATGCGTTCGACCCGCTTGGTCATCTCGGAGGCGGCCACCGCGAAAACGTCATCAACAGGATCCGGCGCGGGTCGGCGCCCTGAACGATCAGATGGGCGACCCGATGCGCGAGGGTGTTGGTTTTTCCAGACCCTGCTCCTGCAATCACCAGCAGCGGTGGCGCCGCCAATCCTCCTGCTGCCCCGTGCTCAACCGCACGCCGCTGCTCGGGATTGAGGATTTCGAGGTAGGTGGTTGCCGTCTGCACGCGGGGCGTCCATTCATTGTCGGAATGAACGACGGTCGATGATTCCTGCTGTAATCGCAACCTAGACCTCTGCTCGGGGGTGGCGCGGCTGCCAGGTAAGCTGGAGCACGGTCGCCGACAGGCGCCGTCCTGTATTGGCGCACTTGCGGCAGCGCAGACGGCTTGCGAGATCGTGCACCAAGGTAGTCGGCGGGTGCTTGAGGGCTGCGAGTCGACATCGTTCGGGAGTCTTGCACCGTGAAAACACTGGATTTCCAGCCAGGGAAAGCCGCCGTTGATGGCCTGGTCAATTGTGGGCGACGGGTCGATCGCTCGCCATCGCTCCACATCCGCTCGTACCAGCTTTCGCAGGTAAATCAATCGGCCTGCTGGATCAGCGCAGCGCCCTTGGCACGCATCTCCACTGACTGCGCAGCCAGAATTCCGGTCGTCGCGCGCGCCTTGCCAAGCTCCTTCGTCTTGCGGAGCCTTCCGACAGCGGCGTGGGGTGGTGCTTCGGCGCCATCCGGACATCCAAGGGTAAGATGTAGGCTAGGTCATATCGAATCCCGGCCAACAGCCATCGTCTTCATGGGAACCTGTTCTTTGCCGACACGTGTCGTCCAACAGCCGCTGCGCGACGTCGTTCCAGATTGCGTTACGGCCATACAGGCGGACCGCATCCGCGGGCTGGATCTCTACGGTACGCTGGCAACGTCGGCAGGAGACGCGCAGAACGTGGCGCTGGATCTCCGACAGATGTCGTTGCCGTAGCTGAAGACCATTCGTGCCAGCGTGAGGATCCTTGAGGACCGAACCCCAGTATTCGGCCGGGAGTGCCGCGTCCGGAGCCGCAGCGGAGCTCGGTAACTTCCGTGCCGCCTCCGCGGCCAGTTTTTCCATCTGTTTCGGGGTTGGCATGCGCCAGCTCGCGGGTCGGTCGGTCATTTGCCTTATTAGAACATAAAGAGAACAAGCGAGTCGAGTCCGCATTGCAGATTTTGTCGGGCGGGTGCCGTCGGAACTACGGTCCCTCAATCGTCTTGAATCCGGCAAAGGAGGAACTCGAAATCGTTGCACTGGAATCCACCCGCACGAGATCGACGAGTTTGTCGACCGCAGTGAGATCGACCCTCGCTATCTGATTCGCCCCTACTACCTGCGGCCCGACGGCAAGGTCGGCCATGACGCGTTCGCGATTATCCGCGAGACCATCCGCGAGATGGATAAGGTCGCGATCGGACGTGTCGTCCTCACCAATCGGCACGCTCCTGCGCTACCCGTACGAAGTGCGCTCGGAGCAGGAGTATTTCGAGGAAATCCAGGACGTCAAAGTTACCAAGGACATGCTCGATCTCGCCAAGCACATCGTGAACCAGAAGGCCGGCCGGTTCGAACCCGAGAAGTTCGAGGACCAGTACGAAACGGCCTTGATTGACCTCATCAACCAGAAGCGCACCGGCAAGCCAATCACTCCGAAGGAGCGTCCCGCCGCCGGCAACGTCGTCGACCTGATGGAGGCGCTGCGCCGGAGCGTCGGCAAGGAGCAGCCCTCGAAGGCCACGAAGAAGCCGAGGAAAGCCGCCGGACAGAAGGAGATGCTGCTGGCGATCTCCGGTAAGAAGCCGGCGAAGGAGAACGCCGCAAAGAAGACGACGCCGAAGCCGCAGCGGAAGTCGGCATAGAACGCTCCGCTGCAGCCGTGATGAGGTCCGCGGCGTCAGCCGAGAGGTCGGGTTTGTCTGAAATGGAAGCCGTTCGGAGTGAACCTGCGGGCCACGGCGCGCGCCTTGTCCTCGCATGTCTCCAGCGCGATCTTCTGGGCGAGCATGACATCTCCGATCGGCAGAGCGCCGATCGGCATGAAACACAACCCCTCCTGCAGGCGACCTCGTTCGTCGATCTCGCACACGTTCACCGAGGCCCCGGCGTGGATCCTGTACCGCTTTCCGCTGTCGCTTCCGACGACCTCAAAGTAGCCCCGTCTGCCGAACTGCTCCAGCTGGCTCGGCGACAGCCATTTTCGCAATAGCCGCAGCGACCGGCCCTCCGGCGTGCCCTCGGCGCCGTGCCTGATGAAGAGTGCTCGCGCCCGAAGTTGTGTTCTTTCAAGAGAAGAACATTTGCATTGCAACATGTTGGTCGCCTGCTGATCGCGGATGGTGCAGCCGATGCTCTTGACTGAACTGCGCTGAGGATACGCCAAGCTATACCGCGATCCTTCGAGCAGGCGTTCTTGGACTAGAGAATAGGGAAGGGGCGAACCGGTTTCGTAAAGACCATGGCAGGCGGCTGGCGAGAAAGATGACACGGCGACAATCATGCCTTCGTGATGCTGCTAGACAATAGCTTGCTCCGAGCCCACGATCGGCACCGCTTCTGAGAGAGGCACGACAGATGACCATCCATAGTGCTATTGGCGCCACTGTCGCATTGGGGCTTGTGCTGGTCTCATTGTCAAACGTCGCGCTCGCGCAAAGCCGCACCCAGAAGAAGCCAACGTCGGAGGAAAGCCGCTTATGCAAATAAAGCCGAGCGCGCCGATAGGCTGCAAGCTCGTCGGAACGGTCAAGGGCACAAAGCTCTGGGCCGGTGACTGCACGGCGGCGCCTGAACTGAGAACAACCACGCCGGAAGATAAAGCGCCGACGCCGTCGCCCGAGACGGGAACTACTCCGAAGGAGCAGCAATAAGGAAAGCTCGGCCGGTTGCGTCGCGGAAATCATGAAGCAACTGAAATAATACCGGCAAAATGCGGAGAACTGCGCCTACCTCGCGGAAGGTGCTCCCAACGAGCCAACCCGCCAACAGTACATGCGAATGAAAGCAGCTTGGAGAGCATTAGCCGACGAACAGGACTGGCTTGAGGGCGAGATGTCACCTGCACGTAAAGGCGACGGCTGACAACGTCCTGACCTGCCCGCCGCAACCTTATTCGCCAGGCAGGCAACGTCAGATCGCTAGGAACAACTCTGTCTGCGAACCCGTTTCGTTTGCGGGCCACTCAGTACGCGTATCAGTGGCCCGGCGCGGCCCCCGCCTCAACCCCATGCCCCCGAGAGGGCGCGGGGCCGTGTCCGCCAATACCGTGCGGTGGCGATGCCAGCCCGGATGAAAACGGCGCAGGCTGCAACGCTGGGTGCGGAACACTGATGGCAACAGTCTGGGTCTATGTCGATACCAGCAAGACAGTCGGCGACCGTGATCATCTCAAAGTCTTTGCGAACCGCGACGCTGCCGACGCATGGCTTGTTAAGCACGATCCCGAAGTGTCGCCTTCGAATACGAGGTGTTGGACGCTGCATGGCCGAAATTCCAGGCGGAAAATATCTAGGCGCGAACACTTGACGGCATCTAACAGCTGGGCAGTGGATCGCTATACGCGATCTCGGGTAGGTCGAGCATGTCCACGATGGCAGCGAATTCGAAACTGGCCTTCCTACTCCATCAGGAAGCCGAAGCATCCGTGCGGCGTCGCAAGAAGTAGTTAAAGTCCTTTATTCACCTCGAAAGCGGACATCCACCAGTGCGCTTGGCAGGTCCGCTTGGTGCCACTCGGAAGTTTCCGATTTGCCTAGGAGCTGATCGCTCTCGGTCTCTCTCCCGGCTTAAGGTCAGATAACGACGGCTTACCGGCGCGTAGACGGACTACTCTTTCGAGATATTTTGCAGAGCCGAGGAAAAAAGTCGCGGGCTATCGCATCTGGGGCTGCGGAGGTTGTTTGCTTGGCCCCGCGTGGCGACACGTTTTCGTTCGAGTCTTTCGGCCTCGCGAATGTAATTCATGGATAATTCGCGTAAGCGCTGGATAGCCAAGCGTTCCGAAATGCCCATGAGCGGGTCTCAGACCAAATACAGCATTGATGCGATGAATGCGGGACTAGCCCGTTCGAAAAAATCAAGGCCGCGCTTTCATCCCTGAGTCCGCGCTGCGCTAGATTAAGCGTCCCCGGCCACGGTTTTGAGCAGGCATGCCCCATGCGAAAGGCGGGCATTTCTGCCCGCCGTGAACTCGCAGTCAACCGTCGGATTTAGGCCTCCAGAACCGCCACGATCTCGTAGGTGTTCGGATCCACAATCACGATCTGCTCCTTGACGAGGATGTACTTGTACCTCCGCCATTCCGGATAGATCGTCACCACTCGCTCCGGCAGCGTGTGGAAGGTCACGTCGCGCGGCACCTTAGTGCCGACCGAAATCGAGAAGTTCACGTTCGTCACCGGCTCAACGCGGGTCTCCTTGATCGCGCTGGTGATCTGCGTGCGTTGCTCGGACGAGAGCTTCCCGGCAGCGCCAGCCTGGCCCGTCGTGGTCGTGTCTTTGCCCGCGGCTCCGCCCTGCGTCTGAGTCTGCATACGGTCTTCCTTGCCCTGGGCCTTCTGGTCCTTCTGAGGCGTAGTCTGCTCGCGGCCTTGGGTCGTGCTCTGATCACGTTGCTGCGTCGTGCTCTGATCACGGCCTTGGTCACGTTGGGGGGTCGTGCCTTGGCCGGTCGTCTGCTCACGATCACCCTTTTGTTCGGCCTTCAAGCCGCCGCGGTCCTCCTTGCCCTCGGCTTTCATGCCCTTTTCTTCGCGGCCTTCCGCCTTCATGTCCTTGCCGCCCTTCATCTGGTCTTCAGTGCGCTGGCTCTTTTCAGCGCCCATCGACTTCTGCTCGGACTTCATGTCGGACTTATCTTCTGCCGCGCCACGCTGCTGGGTTGCGGCACCGCCCGACGGCGAGTCACGGCCCGTCCCGGTTCCCTGCGCATTGGCGAAGCCGGCTCCAGCGATCAGAGTCGCCGCGGCGACCGAGATCAAAAAACGTTTAGTCATGGAATCTCCTCCACAGTTTGCACTGCCCTCGGCGATTTAACGAAAAGGAAATTATGACGTTCCTTGGATGCGTTCACCATGCTCGAAATCCCCAGCGCCCTCTCACGTGTTGAAACAAATGTTCCAGCATTGGCTTATCCCTCCAGTCTGGCGCCCATGCGGAATGGAGAGAGTTCAATGTCGATCAGTACGATCATACTGATTATCTTGGTGATTGCGTTGTTGGGTGGCTTTAGCGGCATTGGCGGCGGCCCATTTTATGGGACCGGCTACTACGGCGGCGGTGGATTGGCCTTGTAATTATTATCCTGCTGATTTTGATTCTGCTGGGCAGAATCTGAATCGTTTCGGGCAAGCTCTTTTGCAGTTTACCGGCGCGGACAGGTTGTCCGGATTACTCGCGGACAGGTTGTCCGGATTACTGGAGCATAGTTTGTCCGCCTGCCAAATCCGGTCGCAGCAAAAACCGCCTTGCAGGGTGGCAAGGCGGCTTAAGGACACCGAACGAGTTTGCGTTTGTCCTAAACGTGAGCGTTCAGGGCAATGTCGAAAACCAATCATCAACGTCCTTACGGGCTTGATCCTTGGCGTAGCCGTAGCGCTTTTGTAGCCGACCTTCGAGCTCATCGCGCCGGCCGTTGATGGCGGTCAGGTCATCGTCCGTCAGTTTGGCCCAGTTCTGTTTGACCTTGCCCTTGACCTCGTTCCAATTCCCTTCGATTCGGTTCCAGTCCATGGTATGATCCTCCGGCTTCGGAAACCGCAACGCTTAGACCATCGTCTGGTTCCGACCCGCGGCGGCCGCGGGGTGGCGTGCAGGAAATGGGTACGTCCGGAGGAGGACAGTTTAGGGCGGACGAAAAGAAGCCCCTGAATTCAGCACGACTACGAACTAACGCGCGTGTACGATGCGCTGCGAGCGGAACGATGCCGTGGCGGGGCTGCTCGTATCATGCTTTCGAGTGTCAGCGAAAACGCCTTCATAAGGGGAGGCGGTCAAATTCGGAAGTCTCCCTGCTTGAACAGCAGGTGCCGTTATACTCTCACGAACGTCAGGCCGCCCCGGCAGGTCCGTTCGGCACCGCCTTGAAAAGGGATGGCACCTATTATTGCTGCGACCTCTGCGCTCAAAAAAGAAGATGCGACCAATTTGCGCGATCGTTTGAGAAGCAAGTTTGAGAAGCAAGGGTCGAAAACCTTGTGCGGGGGCGTCGAGCCGAGTTTACGGTCAGGTTGAACCAGGATGACCAGCCAAAAAGTGACTTTCCTCGGCGGTACCGGCTTTTGGGGCCGGCGCGTCGTTCAACATCTCTTCGACTACGTTTTGAGATCAGGGCTGCGTCAACAGGGAGCTTAGCAACAGGTCATGCGGACTGGAGGTCGTTAGAGCCAGTGTCGGCGACGATAGATCGATGATGAGCGCTACGGCGGGTGCTTTCGTTGTGAAATGTCCTCCGGAGCGCCAGGAACGACCCCGTAGCGGCCGAGTTAAGTCGACAGAACTCACTGAGGGAGGAAGCCAATGGCCCGCGCTACAGCCCATCCGGATCATCAATGCATCTCAAGCGAAGACATTCATGGAACCGAGGTTTATGGAGCAGATGGAAAGAACATCGGTGAGATTGATCACCTTATTATCGACAAGGTGTCAGGTCGCGTGGCTTATGCCGTCATGAGCTTTGGCGGATTTGTTGGGTTAGGCCACAGCCATTATCCCATCCCCTGGGCCGCTCTGACATACGATACCTCGCTTGCTGGTTTTCGAACCAGTATCACCGAGCAGCAGCTGAAGGATGCGCCTGAGTTCAGTGATGACTCATGGCAGGATAGAGACTGGGAAACGCGCACCCACCGGTACTACGGGATGCCTACGTACTGGGAAGGGCGGGGCGGCTTATAACGCTAGGTAGCGTATCCGAAAGTTTCAATCGTGAGCGGCTGGTCGAAGCCCTGGGAAGTCCCGTGGGAAGCGGGAAGCAGCCTAGCCGCAATCGGGTGGGCACTCCGGGCAGGTATCAAAGGACGTCCTTGATCGCGGTAACAGCTTCGTCCGGTGAAACGCCAAACCGCGGATCCTGGGCACACGACGACTAGCGCCAGTTCGCGGGAATGCGGATCTGCGCGGTCCTTCATCCAGCCATGCTCCTCGCACTCCACGGATGGCGCCCGCCTCCTGGAGCCCGAGATTGCCCAGCCGCGTAGCGTCGGGACGGCCGGCAACCGTTCGTTCATCATCAGCATCGAGATCACTCCTGCCGGACGAATCCTTTGGCCCGTCGCCCGTTCCGGGCTGCTAACACAGGGCAGGGATTCCGAATTAGCAAGTCAGCGGCCTCCCATGTTCCGCCGCCCTGGACACAACGGCAATCAGGCGCGGCGTTTTCTTCGCTTGCTGGATCGGCGGCTTGAGGAGGAAAGACAGCCTGGTTCTTCATCGGAAGGCTTTCATGCATCGCCGTTTGGTGAAGGAGCCGGAGGGGCATTCCTTGCTCTCGACCTTCGGCATGGCACGTGGCCCCTTGTTGTGGGGCGCCTCCGCTTGCCAGACAACAATTTGGGATCGGCGCTGGCCGGCTGCTCCGCCTCTTTGGCGAGCCGGCCGCGCAGTAACGCGAGCACGGCGGCTTCCTCCGGCTTCAGATTTACGACAGCGTTCCGAAGCTCGCTCTCGGCTTGTGACTTGATCTCAAGGACCAGGTTTCCATCCATGTAGGAATTCAGCACCTCCGGATGGATGTAGCACTTCCTGCAGATCGTCGGCGTATTGCCGAGCCGTGCGGAGACTTTCTCGATCGCGCCGCGAAGATTGCGCTTCGCCTGAGCCGCGCTGTCGAAGCTCTCGAGTTCGCTCAAGGCCATGGCCGCCAGCACCGTCCCCGCCCAGGTTCGGAAATCCTTTGCCGTAATGTCTTTGCCGGTAATTGCCTTGAGATACTCATTCACGTCGGTCGATGTGACATCCTGGCAATTGCCTGGTTCATCGATGTACTGAAGTAGCTCCTGCCCGGGGAGCTCATGACAGGCCCTAATGATCTTTGCGACGCGCCGGTCTCGTACGCGCAGCGACCATTGTTTGCCCCCTTTACCGGTGAAGCGGAAACGAACCTCGTTTCCCTCGACGCCCACGTGTCGGTTCTTCAACGTGGTCAGGCCATAGCTGCTGTTCTGCCTGGCGTAATCGTCATTCCCTACACGTATCAACGTGGTCTCCAGGAGATGCACGACGGTTGCCAGAACTTTTTCCCGCGGCAGGCCGCGCAATGCCATGTGCTCGCGTACTGTTTCCCGAATGGAAGGCAGCATGCCTGCAAATGCGACCACGTGCTCGTACTTCGTGCTTTCCCGCACCTCGCGGAAGCGCGCATGGTAACGATATTGCTTGCGACCCTTTGCGTCACGGCCGGTTGCCTGGATATGGCCATCCGGAAACGGGCAGATCCACACGTCAGTCCAGGCGGGCGGGATCGCGAGTGCTCTTATCCACTTCAGCGCGTCAGGCTCGATGAGCCTCGAGCCGTCGGGTCGTCTGTAGCTGAATCCCGTCCCCGCCTTCTTGCGCCCAATACCGGGCCGTTCGTCGGAAACATATCTCAGGCCCGCGGATTCGGCGGCATCCCGCGGGTCGACGATCGCCTGCACGCTATCCGGTGGCTCGACCAGCAACACGCCTCCTATCCTGCCTCCAAATGAACCTTTCTGATCAAGGGAGGTTCCTTGAGGTTTTGAAGAGGCAGAAAAGGCATAAGCTATCAACAACGCCACTGTTTAGCGGTGGGCTCAAAGAGCGGGCGCCGCTGAAGCTATCTTGGGTCAACCGGCTCTGCGGTGGCGCCCGCCGCGCCTTCCTGTGGCCAGTTTCGCCGCGCCGCTCCGGCGGGTAGGAGTTGCCGGGCGCCCGGCGGCGATGCTTCGCCGGAGCATGTCCATGAGGTTGACGACGTTCTCGCGTGACGGCGTGACGGCGGGGCCTGCGCGGGACGTTTCGCCTATTTCCCGCGCAGAATGCGCACGAGGCGCCGCGATAGTGATCCTCCAGCATAGCAGAATCGAAATCGGCTGACTTCGTCCGGATGATGTGCTGCGCGAGCTTCATCATTTCGGGCGGCAGCTTCATCTCTGAAATCTCGCTGAAATATTCCAACTCATTTCGGACCTCGTGTGCGAAGCGCAGCGTTACGCCGCGAAGACCGCGGCCCGTCGGCTCGAGCAGAAACGGCCGCTCGCGTGAGGACAGCACCACGCGCGCAAAGCCGACAACGGCCCTCTTGGCTCATCGCATCTCGGATCACCGCAAACGATTCCTGACTGATCTCCTCGCGCGGCATGATGTAGTACGGCTTCTCGAAATATCGCGAGTCGATCTGCCGGCGGGAAGGAAATGCTCGATTTGGATTGTGCACGTGTTCTGCGGCCGCGGGAAAGTGACGGCTTCCTCCTGATCCTCCGTCATAATCGGCGGCACCCTCTTTGCCGGGCTCGTTGTGAAGGCTGGCGGGAACGGTTGGCGGGTTTTCACGGCGGGGCGGGGCGGCCAGCTCCGCCTCACCAGGCGCCGGGCGCTCGCGTCGCGCCTGCTCAAGGGCTCGGTCCTCGACCAGCAGAAATTCGTTGTCGCCGACTTCATAGCCGCGCGCCTTGTCGGCTGCGTCTGGCTTGGCCAGTAACGGAATCGATGAGTTTCTGTTTGAGGCGATGGCCTGTTCGCCGGTTGACCCGCCGGAAGGAGATCCGCTCGGCCGCCGAGATTGCGGAATAGAGCGCGATAGGACACGAGACGAAGGAGAGCTTCAGATAGCCCTTCCAGTAGGGTCGGCACGCTGGCACGGAAACTCCAACGCACAAAGGGCGCAAAAGCCAAGCCGATGGCCAAGGTCGCGGAGTCGACGGACGGAAGGGTCAGGAGTTCAGGGCGGCCTGTGTTCCACATCTCTGGCAGGAAAGTTCCGATGGCCCTTGCGGAGACGCCCTATGCGCCATCGCTGATATAACGAGGAAGTTCATCGAGATTGCACAAGCCGACGTCCGAGATCCGGCTCAGATTTCCGCCCTCGCAATCAAGGAGATCGGCATCGAATAAGGTCCTCTCACACCGGCTAACTACGGACCGCGAACTGGATGCGGGCGTCCCGCAGCAATGGGAACATCAAGCTAGGAACTAGCCGCTTCACATGGAATTAAATCCATAGGCCAGTCACAAAGAAATGCTGGCCATGCACGGTCCCGCCGATAAAGCTCCATGACCACCTCAAGGTGGGGCCGTGCTCCAAGTCGGAGAAACAGTGTATGGCCGAGCCGAGCAAAGAAGGAGGTTGAGGCGCGAGCGTATCAACTTTGGGAACGAGCCCCGGCCGACCCGAAGGTCGGGGAAGATGAATTGTGGAACTTGGCTCAATAGGAGTTGTGTAACGTGGATAAATCTTCGCCAATGCGCATCGCTGACTCTCTGTGACGCAATCGAGCGAGCCTATAGCGATCTGAGCAGCTCCCCAAGGAAGCCGCTTAAGGAGCTGCAGATGAAGAAGTCTGCCGTTGCTCGTTCTGCTGAAGTGCGCCGCAATCTTGCGAAGCCGCAATTAACTCAGGCGCTCCAGCGGACCCATTCCAGAAAAGCTCGATGCGAATAGAGAACGGCATAGCCCTGACCTATTGAAAACGGATGAGAACTTCAGAAGCAAGTGTGGAAAAGCGAAAATCATCTTCCAGGGACGTCTTGGCAGATGCAATCAAGCGGCGTCACGCGATTCTATTCGTTGGCGCAGGCGTCTCGATGGCTGTGGGTTGCCGTCTTGGCAAAGCCTCGTCGATCACCTGCTGAAAGAGCTCGATCTCAGTCCCGACGTGATCGATGGAATGAGCGACGGTTATCAACTGCTGGCCGAATTTTATCGCCTGAAGCAGGGTGGAATGGGTCCTTTACGAAGTTGGCTGGATCGAACTTGGAAAGTCGCTCCGGATCGGGTCGCCGAGTCGCAGCTTCATAAACTCATCGTCGAGCTCGACTTTCCAGCCATTTACACCACTAACTATGACCGCAACCTCGAAACGGCGTTCGAAGTCCACAATAAACCTTACGCAAAGATCGCGAATGCGAAGCAGATGGCCGATGCTGCGGATGGCGTGACGCATATCATTAAGTATCATGGCGACTTCGACGACGATGCGTCGCTGGTTCTGACCGAGACCGATTTTCTTGACCGATTATCCTTCGACTCCCCTCTGGATATCAAGTTTCGCGCGGACGCCTTGGGTCGTATCATCTTGTTCATTGGATATAGCATGTCTGACCCCAACATCCGCCTGTTATTGCACGGCATTTGGCAGACTTGGGAAAGATCAGGTCACCGAGATCATCGTCCGCGCTCGTTTGTATTCATGCCCTCATCGAACCCCGTGCAAGAGGCGATGCTCGCTGGGGAATTACGCTGTTGACGCCCGAAAGCGGAGCGTGCGCAGATGATGCGCTGGTGGCCTTCCTTGCAGATATCCAAGCAAGAACCCGCCCTTCATGATCGCGAAGCCTGTTGGCTCCTATCGCGCTCTCACCACCATCCGGTGGCCGCTGCCACACGAAAAATCATGCCCGCTGCCTGCGAGAGTCTTGGGAAGGCGGGCCAACGCGGAGCAGCCACATAATTGTGGCTCGTCCGGCGGGGGCCATCGGACATCTATTCCTTGCCACCAGTTCTCGCCGTTTGCAGCTAACGCCAGAACAACGCGAGCAGCAGAATGACGGGAAGAGGAATGCCCAAGAGCCATAGCAGGGCGCCTCTGCCAAACGTCATCGTCAACTCCTCTTTTAGGTCTCTCTAGGATTCTAAACGAAAAAGCGCATCGGCAGTTCCCGAAAGGGAACAGAAGTTTGAACCGTGCGTTTGCACCACAGTATTGTTGAACTGGAGGAGTTCATCATGGCCTCGCGCACAGTGCCTAATGCCTTTTTCGGTTGGACCTGGTCAGCCGTACTGGCGGGAGTATTTGCTTCGTTGGTTGTCCAAATCCTGTTGACGATGCTGGGGTTCGGCATCGGTCTGCTCGCGATTGATGTCCCGACCGCTCAGGCCGCGCCTGCGGGCGCCAGCTGGGCCGCCTTCGTATGGTGGGCGGTATCGGGCATCATCGCCGCCTTTACGGGCGGCGCGGTCGCAGCGGCCAATTCGCCCGATCAGACGGGTCTCGGGCGAGTGGGACATGCCCTGGCCGCCTGGTCGGTCGCAACCGTGGTCGTAGTAGCGGCAGCGGCAATGATCCCGGCGTCCGCCACCAGCGTTGCCAGCAACCTGGTCGGCCCGTCATACGCGGCAAGCGCCCGCGTCGCGGCCTTGTCGGGTGTGCCGAACCGCGAAACCGTCGGCTCGGCTGCCCGGTCTCCGACGCAAGCGCAAATCGAAGAGGCGCGCAAACACTTCGCCTATGTGATGTTTGCAAGCGTCTGCGCGCTGCTGCTTGGCGCCGGCGCTGCCTATGCGGCCGGGATGGCCACCACAAGTCAGGCTGTCAAGGAAGGGGCACGACCAGTTACGTAGGAAGATTCGGGTCGCAGTTCGCCAACCGATGGAGCGCGGTCATTTTTCCGCGCCGGAGCGAGAGAACCAACATGCGCACGGAAATAAACGTTCTCGACAAGCCGATCGAGCGCATCAAAGACACCTGCGACCTCATGGGGATCGTCGGTGACTTTGAGCGGAGGCTTCCGGAACCCGAGACTTACCTTGAGGGCTTGGTTGCCGAAGGCGAAACCGATGAGGAGCGCTTGACCGTGAGCGGCCTTTCCTTCCTGAAGCGGAATTTTGGTCGGCAATCGTCCCAGGGAAGCGTCGCAGAATAATCGGCGAGGCCATGCGTCGGATCATTGCGTGCGGTCATCTTGCATGGACCGATCAGCAGCAGCTATTCGACGTTGATCGGCCGCCTTGCGAGAGCGCGTCTCGGGCGCGAAGCCGATCCACAAGGGGTCTCCTGCGTTGAGTTGTCATGAAGAAAGACAGCTTTGCAGTGCGCATAGGAATATGCAGACGCTCGCTAAGAACAGTGGCAAGCCCACGAGTGTCAGGTTCGAACAGCGCAGACGGGGCGGCGGCTGGCAACAGCGCAAGCGGGAGATCTCACGGCAATTCGGCCGTCGTCTTGCGCCAGTCGAAACACCGTTCTAATCACCCGCGAACAGGACGGCCTGGACCACTTTATAGAAGTATGTGCCGGCAAGCTCGACAGTGAGAATGCCGAGGCTCCAATCACGAAGCACCTAAGATGGAAACTCTACGTCAGCCCGCCACCGTGGTGGAGAAGATCACGTTCTTCAACTGCGCCTACTCAGCGGCGGACAAGGTGTCAGAGTGCGGCGGCCTGGCTGATGAGGGAGGAGATATGAAACTTACTGCAGCAGGCCGCAGCGATAGGGTTTGCCGGCGACATCATCGACGCCAAGACGGTCGTTATCCAATTTCTGAGAAATCGAATTCGCGAAACCGCGGGTTTGACGATTTTGGCCATCCACCGTGCCGTCAAACTAATCGAACGAGATCAGTCCGGCGCCTAAGTGCATGATTTCCGCTCAACTGCCATAATGCGCCAAGCTTCGTCCTTGAGTTCGTCGAGCTGATAGTCATCGCCGGTCTCAAGAGTTAAACGGCCCGGTTCGCAACACACGACGTCTTTGTCTCCCATCCAAAACGTCGCGCCAGTCGGGCCATGCGTGAGCCTGTCTCCATTCAATACGAATTGCTCTGCCGTCACTTTCATATGCATGTTGCCAAACCCTTATTCGAACATCCACTCGCACAACGCCGGACATGCAATCTCTTTGCAAGCCGTGGAACGTGTCTTGGGCAGGAACGTTGATCGGCCTCCCGTATAGGAGAGCGCAAAGTGCCCAACAGCGACGGCGAAAAGCCCATAACCGACGCGCAGAGGGACGCCTGCTTAACCCCCGAGGTGGCCTCCAGCGTCGTCGGCGCAAAGAGCTAGAGCTCTTCATGGAGTTAGTCCAGGCGACGCCAGACGCCACGAGATTCCTACGCTATCGGACGTAAATCGTTCCTAACGAATTTGCCAACTGGCCGGGGGGCCCACCTGAGGGAGGTTCGGCTTCATGGCGGGCCATCGCCACTTGCGGGATCAACGCGTCCCAGGTGGCACCGAGACGCCGCCGCCGGAATACCTCTGGAGACACGCGCTGGATCATTCGGAGATGATTATCCCTGGTTTGACAGGGCGCATTTCCCTCACCTGCGTACCTAGCATCTCTCGTCTAGGTTCCAATGGAGGCGCGAACCACGTTGGCAACTGCAGGGGCGGCAGTCGCGTTGAATGTTGGGCAACGCAGGAGAATGCCATGCCGCGCAAGTCGATCTGGAGCCGCTACGGCTTTCTTTGGGTTACGCTCTCGCTCTTCCTGATCAGTTTGTCAGGCCACTGGATCTTTGGATGGGTTGCATTTGTGCGCGAGCAGCAAGACCACAGCGCAACCATTGAATTCAGCGGCTATTTCATCCAAATGATGAGAGACACGCTTGAGAACTGGCAGTCGGAATTTCTGCAGTTGCTCTGGCAGGTCGCAGGACTCGCGATACTGTTGCACGTTGGGTCACCGCAGTCGAAAGAAGGCGATGATCGCATGGAAGCGAAAATCGATGCGATCCTGCTGGCTGTTGATTCCAAGAAAGCAGAGGCGGTCCTTAAAGAAATTGATGACGCCTATGAAGGTCGCCACACCGATAGGCACTTCGTCGAATCGCTGGAAAAGAACGGACGAACCAAACGGAGGAGAGATTAGTCCCAATAGGGGATGGCAGGACGGGCGATCATGAGCCAGAAGATGATGAGTATGGCGGCGAACGCGGGAAAACCGAAGGCGAACCACCAACGGAAAAGACGCGTGTACTCGTAGGGTAGCGATGAGTTTGACTTGACGGCGCGGATGGCAAGATCCCGCATGCGCATCTGCATCCACACCACTGGCAACCAGAAAGCGCCAGTCACAACATAAAGCAGAATGGAAGCTGCGATCCATCCATCCCCGAGAGAATAGCCGCTCAACCAGGCGAGCCAGACCCCCGTAATTGGCTGAAGAACAATGGCGGTCGCGGTAAACAGGAAATCCGCCAGTACCACGGTCTGCGCAACGCCGGCCACCTCACGCGGTTCGCCGCGCAGATACGCCACAAGCAAAAAGAAGGCGATGCCGGCGCCGGTGCCGAGGAGGACGGCAGCGCCGATGACGTGTACCGTCTTGAGGAGGAGGTAAAACGTCACCGGTCCTCCCGGATCGCCATCGCCACCAAATTGAGCATCAGCACCGGCCAGATCTTGAGCATGGGACCGAGCGGGTCGCTCCACAATCGCGGGACCAGGGCCGTCCCTATCACGATGTACGCTAACGAGATGATAAGCGCAGCCCACAAGCCATAACGGCTTAACGGCCGCGAAAGGATGGCCAGGCCAATGACGATATCGGCGAGGGCTCCTGCGGTAACGGTGAGGGCAGCGAAGTTTCCTTCCAGCCCGCCTTCCTGGAGCAAGGACATGCCGTGGTTCCAGCCCGGACCGAGCGAAATGACGCCGGTGACGATCCAGAACAGGCCGAAGACGCCGAATATGAGTGGCTTCAGTGAATACAGCCGCGCAAACCAACGCTCCTGAACTGACGCGGGTTCGCTTGCGAGCGCGGCTTCAACATCGCGCGGTGCGATTCCTGTCTCACGACGCCAAGGCTCCGGATCGCCGGTGGCACCGCGTCGCATTTCGGCTTGGGCTGTCGTGTTGATGGGTGTTCGCCAGCCGAATGTCTGGGCGACGTTCCCCATTAGATAAAAGGACGAGGCAGCCCATGAAGGCAGCTTCAAAGGGCGAGCGGGTCGCCATCGCAGCCAGCGGCGGAAGAGAGCAACTGCATCGCTGAAAGTCATCTGCAGTGGCCCGGGCAAATCCAGCGCGATACGCGAGGGGGCGTTGGGTCTCGTGAAAAAGGCGATAGTCTCGACAACATCGTCCAGATGCACTGGTTGAATGAGCGCCGTGTCGGGCATGACTGGCAAAATCGGCAACGACGCAAGGCCACGCAACAAAGCGCTGCCCCCGTAGGCGCCTCTGCCAATCACAACGGAGGGACGCAGAACAACCCGATCGAGGTCGCGTGACGTCAGTGCCGCTTCGCCCTCCCGCTTAGTGCGCGAGAAGACGCTCGGGGTATCACGATTTGCGCCAATGGCGGAAAGAAGGATGACGCGGCGGATGCCCTCCGATTCGCAAGCGGCGTAAAGCGCGCCGCTGCCCGAGATATGAACGCCATGCATATCCTGCCCTTGCAGCGCTCCCGCTGCATTGATAACTGCGTCGATGCCTTTGAGAATTGGTTTCCAGTCGGCAGGGTCCGTCGTCTGAGCAAGATCGACGGCTACGTGACGCACCCCGCGCAGCCCCGTCGGGGAGCGCGACACCGATATGCACTCGTGCCCCTCGACGGAAAGCCGTGCGTGAATAGCAGATCCAATGAAACCCGTGCCACCAACGATCAGGATGCGCATAGATTATTCCTGTGCTGGCTGGTTCCGGTGACGCAGACCACGGATCAACTCCTCCAGGTAGGGCAAAACTTCGAGGAGCGCGGTCAAGACCAGCATCGTGAAGATGTAAGGGACGGGTAGCGGTTGCTGCTTCAGCGTGAATGAAAAATCCGGCATACCAATGCCGAACAATGCTGCGAAGGCTGGCCAGTGAAGTGCAATCACCAGCAGCAAGCCCGTTAGGGGAAGCATTTCGAGAACGCTGTGGACGTGCTGTTCGGCCGGCTGGATCTCGCGCATTGCCGATGCGTAGCGGACATCCCAAATGGCAGTCGCTTCATGAAGAATCAGAAACACGATCATAATCAGAATAACGCCCGATGTAATTTCAAAGCAAAGCGCAGCAAGCACCGGAATAGCCATTTCGCCGAACTGAAGAAGGTGCAGGATCGACTCTCTCCATCCGCTCGTCTTTTCGATATGGGCGGCGCGATGACAGAGATAATCGGCAAAGCCAGCGGCAAGCCAAAGCGGCAGCACGAAATACATTAACGTTCCCCGCAGGACCTCGTCAGGCCCCATATCAAACCTCCTGTGCAACGCGTCTGGACGGATGAATCGGCAGCCGCCACAAACGTTCCTCTGGAGGGCCACCTCCAATCTTCGCCCTGCGGACCGCTTCGAATCCGTAACCAGGTGATCGCTCGTGCAACATTAGATCGCGAGTAGTGGTTGTCGCCGCGGTCGAATTGAAATTTGCAACCGTTGGTTTCGGCCCTCTTGACGGGCAGCGTAACCGGGTGGTTTCGACGGCCGCGCTCGCTGCATTGGCGAAAGCGGAAGCAAAACGTGCTATGCAACCTACGAGTTCGAGCAGCTGTTGGTCCCACGCCGAGAGTGCAGCCAGTTTTGCTGGGTCGACCTTGCGCACGAGGACAGGTCTCGGCATCAGCCCCGTTCTGGGCGCTGCTTTTGAGGTATGGTTGGTGTTCCATCCGCTCCGGTCATCAATCAACTATTGCGACTCCGCTGCGATGTCGGCAATTGCAGGGATCGTGGATTACTGAACAACTCCAAAGCATCTAACGCCAGGTTGGGAGTTGATCTTGACCGAACAATCGATGTTTTGCGAGCTTGGCCCTCGCCGCGGGTGCCTTGATATCGCGGCAGGGGGCGCCCGAACCCCAATATCTAACGCGACAAAGGGCGCTTCAGATCGAAGTATGATTGCTTTGCCATTTGTCTAGGAACCGTTTCGACCGCACAGCTTTATCATCGTCAGGCCGCTCGCGGTGTAAGGTGTGGGAGGCTGTATGCTGTTTTCGGGCTACATATTCGATGTGGAAGGTACGCTAGTCGACTGTGTGCGCCAGAATTTGCTGAGCCTGCAGGAGTCATTGGCCAATTTTGGCGCAACGGTACCCTATGAAATTTTGCAACTCTATTCCGGATTGGACGGCGACCAGACGCTTCAGCTCATTGCTCCCGCTATGAGCGCTGAAGAGCGCAAAAGGGTGCTTGAAGCCAAGGAGAAAGTTTACGACGGCAAATATCTGGCAATGGCAAAGTCCTTCGCGGGCGTGCGTGATGTACTTGAGGCGATAGCCAAAGCTGGCGGACGAATTGCGCTGGCTACGGATTGCAAAGGCCCAGAACTCAAACATTACCGATCGCTTCTGGATGTTGACGACCTTATCTCCTGTGTGGCGTGTGGGGACGATGTCGAGCATGGCAAGCCAGACCCTCGGCTGGTGGGGTTGGCGGTTCGAAGGTTAGGTGTGTCGGTCAAGCAGGCTATCATGATTGGCGATACTCCATATGATGCCGAGGCCGCGAGGTCGGCCGGTGTGGCAGCCGCCGGTCTCCTTACTGGCGGATTCGCCAAGGAAGCTCTGCTGGAGGCTGGATGCTCCATCGTTGCAGGTGATCTGCCCGAGCTTCTAATGAGTCTGGAAAGTATGAGCGATGAAGGTTCTTTGGACCGCTCAGGAAGCCCAGCTTGAATTTCCATAGAGCAGGCATCCGATGCATCCGATGACTTACTGTTTCGCAGCGTCGTGTGGCGCGCGTTGGTAAGGTCGGCGGCGCATCCATGCCGCGCGCCTGTGCGAGAGGCGGCCCCGGTCCGCCGGCCACGCTTTTATTGCGGGCGTGGCGGTGGAATGGCCGGTTTACCGGGCGCGGGCCTAACCGATATATCGCTATCGGGCTGCCCTTGGGTTTTCCGAGCTTCCGGCGGGATCTGAGCCACGACCGCTTGGGCCGCCGCTCTGCGCGAGCGCAACCGACTGATTGCCTAGCAGTACGATCAAGTCGAGTGCAAAATACTTCATCGCGGGTTCTTTCTTCCCATCCGGAGGCCTCAGCGGGGCGAACTGAGACCATCTCGCCCTGGTCTCTGCCGGGGCGGCCGGCACTCGACACGAACTTGCAGGGCCGGGCTTGGTTCCTGAGCCGAGCATGGTGTGACTTAGATCTTTGATCGATGCTCGGCAGCCTTGTGACGAAGTTCGTCGATCATTTGTTGCGCGCCCGTGCGCGTGAGTAACTCGCCGGACTTATCGGGAACGTCCGCTTCGTCGCAGAGGCGCTTGAGTTCCTTGCGCTGAGCTTCCGTCATTGGATCGATATGGGCATTCAATGCCATGGCGATTGTTTCCTCGCTCCCGAGCCAACGCGAGCAGCGTCGGCTCGTTCCGGACAGAGGGTACCGCTTGGATCGAAACCTGCTCGTCGGCGTTTATTGGCCATGAGAACGGTCGGCGAAACAGTGCATATCCGAAACATCG
Source organism: Bradyrhizobium algeriense (assembly GCF_036924595.1). Classification (NCBI taxonomy): domain Bacteria; kingdom Pseudomonadati; phylum Pseudomonadota; class Alphaproteobacteria; order Hyphomicrobiales; family Nitrobacteraceae; genus Bradyrhizobium; species Bradyrhizobium algeriense. The sequence continues at coordinate 1,242,198 of NZ_JAZHRV010000001.1, forward strand.
AGGCGCTCGTGCAAAGCAAAAAAGGGCAAGCTGATGAGTGTCAGTTATACCCAGCGCAGGCGCGATAGCGATCAGCAGCAGCGCAAGCGCGAGATTTACGATAGTGGAAATTCTGCTGTCATTCTTCCCTATGATCCGGCTCGCAAGACGGTATTGCTAACCCGGCAGTTGAGGCTGCCCATATTCCTTCAAGATGGAGAAGAGAACGTGCTGGAAGCCTGCGCCGGGAAGCTTGACGGTGCAACGGCTGAAGAGCGAATCCGGAAAGAGATTGAAGAGGAACTTGGTTATAGAATTGTCGAGGTCGAACGATTGTTCGAACTCTACGTCAGTCCCGCATCGATCATGGAGAAGATTTTCTTCTTCACTTGTTCCTATTCGCCCGCACAAAGAGTTTCCGGTGGCGGCGGACTCAAAGAGGAGGGGGAAGATATAGAGGTCGTCGAGACGACCCTGGAGAACGCTGCGAAGATGGTTGCGACTAGCCAGATCATCGATGCAAAAACAGTCGTGCTCATTCAGTATCTCAGCGCCCGCGTGCGGTCCCCGGGGAGCGTATAGCACAACGTCGGGTGGGCGGATTGTCTACCCCTTGGATCTAGGTGAGGCGATTGAGACTACCGAACGGATTGAGGTTCCCAGGTTCGCCCTGCAGCTTTTCGTCACGGCGTTGTTCCGGCCTGATGCTCCTCAGCCAACGGGCCGATGGCGGGGGCGTTGAGCGGTGTTCCATCGATTGCAAAATGAGATCCGTGACAGGGACAATCCCAGCAGGTCTCGAAGGAATTCCAGTGCAGGTGGCAACCCACATGCGTACAGGCTGCGGATCGGGCGTACAGCGCGCCGGAAGGGTCACGATAGGCTGCGATCTTGCTTGTACCCTGCCGGATGATGGCGCCGTGTCCGGCTTTCAGGTCGCTGACATCGGCCAGCTCGCCCGGCGCGAGGTACTCGGCGAAGTTCTTCACGGCGGTTACATTCTCCCTCAGGAAGTTGCCGATCGCGGCGGGCGTCTTGCGCGAAGGCTCATACACGTCGGCCCATTTGGTTTCCCGCCCCAAGATCAGTGCTGAGTTGATCATGGCGCCCACCACGCCGTGCGTCATGCCTTGGCCAGAATCGCCGGTATGTACGTAGATTTTGTTGCTTCCCGGATTTCTGCCGATGAAGCCAGCGTAGTCGATGGTATCGAGGACCTGTCCCGACCAGCGATGGGTGACGTTTTGCGCGGCTGGAATGAGATTGCGCGTCCAGGCTTCGAGGGCCTGAAAGCGGACCTCGGCGTCATCGGCTTCGCCGCTTTTGTGGTCGCCGCCGCCGACGATGAGAAAGTCGGTTCGACCATCGCCAGGCTGCAGCCGCACATAGTGATAGGGATCGAGCGTGTCCCAATATAGGGCATCCAGAATGGCTCCCTTCGGAATCGAAAAGGCCATCGCGTAGGTGCGATAGGGAGCCATTTTGGTATGCAGCGCAAATCGATCGACGATTGGAGCATTGGTCGCCACGACCGCAGCCCGGGCCGTTATCGTCCGGCTGCCAGCCGTAATAATCACCTTGCCGTCGTCGCGCTCTTCGAAGCCTTCGACAACCGTGTCAGAGTGGAAGCTGCCGCTCTTTGCCTCGATAGCCGCGACAAGACCCTTGAGATATCTGAGCGGATGGAACGTGCCTTGGCGCGTATAGCGCAACGCGTGCTGCTGCCCGCAATGGGCGAGGGGGATGCCGACCAGCCGATCAACCGGCGCGCCGATCTTGCGGACCGCCTCCAGTTCATCCTCGATGATCTTGGAGTCGGTGTTGAGCGCCTGAAACAGATAACCGTCCAGCCGCCGAAAATCGCAGTCGATGGATTCCCGCTTCTGGATTTCCTCGATGCGATCTACCGCTGCCGCCTGACTCTCGTAGAACAGGCGGGACATTTCCTCGCCACGAAAGCTTATCATCGCCGAGGTCAGATCATCGCATAGCGGCGCCAGATGCGCGGTGGTGCGCGCCGTTATGCCGCCTGCGATCTTCCCACGATCAACCACGATGACCCGCGAACCTCCGAGGGCGAGTTCATAGGCCGTGGAAATCCCGGCAATAGCCGCGCCAATAATTACAACATCGCATTCCTTGCTGCCCTGGAGCGGTGTCGCGTTTGGGGCGACCGCAACGTCCATCCAAAGTGACTTGCTGCGCCGATCGACGAAATGATCCAGCCGAAAGCCCAATAAGTCGACCAAATGATTTCTGGAGGACAAACGGCCGATCAGGGGTGTGGTTCCTATCAGTTCCGCTGTCGTCGGGCCGGCGCCGTC